>DHVE01000116.1:16556-17022 GCA_002412495.1 Betaproteobacteria bacterium UBA5216 | reverse complement strand
GGCGTATTCCAGCGTGGCCCGCCGGGCGGATCAACGCGGATGACGTCCGCGCCCTGGTCGCCGAGCAGCATGGCGGCCATGGGGCCCGCGATGTATTGTCCAAAATCGATGACACGAATTCCTTCCAGAACGCCGGGCATGTTTATTTCTCCTTGAGTGGCGCTAAACTATCGCAGATTGCCTGCACGGACAACCGCAATTTGATGATGCCGCGATGTGGCCGCGATGATGCCGCATTGATGCTTCGGGAGGGGACTTTGATGACTGGCTCACACCTTGCCGCTTGCGGTTTGGCATGCGCGGTTGCCGCCGCCGGCGCAGCAGCGCAGACGCGGGATTCATACCCCAATCGTCCGGTTCGTTTCATCGTTGCGCAAACGCCGGGCGGCAGCGCCGATTTTGTCGGACGCATCATCGCGGACGCACTGGGAAAACACCTCGGGCAGCAGTTTGTGGTGGACAATCG
>DHVE01000116.1:0-16252 GCA_002412495.1 Betaproteobacteria bacterium UBA5216 | reverse complement strand
AGCGGCATCATCGCCAGTGAAATTGCCGTGTCGGCGCCGCCCGACGGGCATACGCTGGTGCTCGTCACCACCAGTTTCGGCGTGAATCCCGCGCTCTACAAAAAACTGCCGTATGACTCGATCAACGATCTGGCGCCGATCACGCACATTTCCTATGCGCCGATGATCCTGGTAGTCAGCCCTTCGCTGCGGGTTCAATCGGTGAAGGAGCTTGTTGCGCTGGCGCAGGCCAAGCCCGGTGCGCTCAATTATGGGACCTCGAGCATCGGCGGCGCCACGCAGCTTGCGGCGGAGCTGTTCAATCTGACGGCCAAGGTAAAGATGACGATGATTCCCTACAAGGGCGCGCCAGCGATGCTGGTTGATCTAATGGGCGGCCGCATTGATCTGTCGTTTGCGAGCATGCCGTCGGCCTTGACGCATGTGCGTTCGGGCAAATTGCGCGCGGTCGCCGTGACCAGCCTGAAGCGTTCCGCGCAAGTTCCCGATCTGCCGACCGTCGCGGAGAACGGCGTGCCCGGTTACGAAATGGTGGGATGGCAGGGACTGCTCGCACCGAAAGCGACGCCGCAACGGCTGATACAGCTGCTCAACCGCGAAGTCGCGGCTCTGGTTCAACTGCCCGAGGTGAAGAAGCAGCTCTCCGCCGAAGGCGGTGAACCGGTTGGAAATTCGCCCGAGGCGTTCGCGCAATGGGTGAAGGTGGAAATCGCCAAATGGATGACCGTCGTTAAAGCCGCGAACATCCGGACGGAGTAGCGGCCCGATTACCGGGCGGCAGGCGACGGCGCGGCGGGTGAGGACGGCGGAAAGCGATAAACCGCAAACACAATGCCGCCGACCGGATAGGAGAACGGGCCGTGCTTCGTGTTGGGCGGCGCGTAGTGAAAGTCGCCTTTTTTCAGCACTTTGCCGGCAACGTGCTGCTCGCCTTCGATCACCGTCACGCAGTGCGAAGTCACATGTTCATGCACCGGCTCGACGTATCCGGGCGGAAATTTCACCAGCGCCGCGACTTGTCCCTGCTGGTCATCGCGCATCAGCACCTTGATTTTCAGATTGGGGTGAATCTTGTGCGCGCCCGTGGGCAACTGAAACAGGGTGACGTTATCGTCCCATTCCAGATTGTTGGTGTTAATCGCGAGAAACGGTACGTCGGTGTGCATGGTGTCTCCGGAGGGTGATTATTTCGCAACTACTCAGTCTTGAATTCAAAAAAACCTTACCGCAAAGGCGCAAAGTCGCAAAGGAAACGCAAAGAACCGCTTTTCTTTGCGGGGGTTCTCTGCGTCTTTGCGCCTTTGCGGTGAATGTTATCAAAGGGACTGGGCGGTCGCTTATTTCTTTAATGCCACGGTTTCGTAATCGGCCGGGGAAAGAATTTCAAGCAGTTCGAGATCGTCGGAGCAATCGAGTTCATTGTGAACGATGCCGGGCGGTTGCAGGCAGCAGTCGCCAGGACCGAAGGTGTGTTCGCCATGCCCGTCATAGGTGAATTTGATCCAGCCCTTGAGGATAAAAATCATCTGGAAATTGACGCGGTGCTGGTGCAAACCGGTGGTGTGCAGCGAGGTGTGATCCTCGCCCTTCTTGACACGGATTACCTGCGCCTTGAACTGTCCGTTGGTCGCGTGTTTGATGCCGAGTTCCCGGTATTCCAGAAACGGCCGCAGACCGGATTCAAACTTTGCGTCCTTGGCCATGCTGACAGCAAATTTCATCGCGGGGGCGTTCATATCCAATCTCCTCGAAGGTCGGGGTGTTCGCTTATTATAGACATTCAACAGGAGAACAGGCATGCAGGGATGCAAACGGTGGGCGGGGCGTATCGCGCTGGTGACGGGCGCGTCTGGCGGCATAGGCGAGGGCATTGCCCGCGCGCTGGCGGGTATCGGCATGAAAGTGGCGATAGCCGCGCGGCGGCGCGAGCGGTTGGATGCGCTGGCGGCGGAACTCGGCCAAAGCGGCGCGCAGATGCTGGTGTGCGCGGGCGATGTCGGCAAAGAGACGGACGTGCTGGCGATGTTTGCCGCGATCAAACGCCACTGGGACGACGTGGATGTGCTGGTGAATAACGCCGGTACCGGCATGATGAGCACGCTCGAAAACGGTAAGTGGGAGGATTGGTGCGACACGCTCAACATCAATGTCGCGGCCCCCGCGCTGTGCGTGCGCGAAGCGCTGCGCGGCATGCACGCCAAAGACGAAGCGCAGATCATCAACTTGTCGTCGATTTACGGCCATCGTAATCAGGTGCCGAATTTCTCGTTTTATCAGGCGTCGAAATTCGCCGTGCGCGCGATGACCGACACGTTGCGCGCGGAACTGGCAATGAAGGGGACAAAAATTCGCGTGGGCATGATCTCGCCGGGCTTAGTGGCGACCGAATTTCGCGAGCGCGCTACCCACGGCGCATTTACCTACGAATCGTATTTCGAGAAATACCAGCCCTTGTTGCCTTCGGATATCGCCGAAGCAGTGCTTTACATGTTATCAACGCCGTCGCATGTGCAGGTACAGGACATATTGATTACGCCGATGGGGCAGGCGTTGTAGATTCGGTGCGTACCGTTCGTCTTATTCACCCTTCACGATACCCGCATTGATCAAGCGGCTGAAGCTATCCGCCTCGGCTATGATGAACGCGGAAAATTTTTCCGGTGCGGAAAAAATAGTGGTGCACTTGGCTTGAAATTCACGTGACGTCATTTATTTATGTCAATGGAAGATCATAGCCACAGCAAATACATCTATTGGAAAAAACACTTCTGAAAACACCTTTTGCCGTTTCACTTCCAGAGGAAGCTTTTAAAAAACGTTCGCCACAACTTGGGCAACGAAAAAAATGCCACCGCCAAGCAGCCACATAAACTGCAGCAAACCAACACAAGCTCAAGCCCAGCTTGACACTTTCGCGTTCTGAACCTTCTGAAAATAGTGGCGCAAACAATTGCAACGCTAACAATCCTACCACCCCGATTAGCAGAGCGATAATTCTAAGACGATCTAAGGCCGTTAAGCGCATTTGAGCAGATCATAGACTTTAAAGAATAGATGCGGCATGTCCAATTTTTTGCTCTCTCAAACAGCGGTCACGTCTCCCGTTTTGCATCGCTTTGCTGTTTGCACATTGACGAATAAGAGCGCTTACATCGAAGCGCTCAACACCCTGCGCGACGACGCACAGCTGCGCCTCTCTATCTGTATCGTCCTCAAAGACCGACTCACGACGGTCGCCGCGCGATGTTACATGGTAGACAGTGCCAGGAAATTCGATTCGTAGCGGTTGGACCATGAATAAGGTTTACCTAAGGCCCCTTGCAAAATGGAAGACGTGACCCCATTCTCGCATGCGGTGCTTCGGCCTGCAAAGTGACGCCCGCGCCGATTCGATATCCAGCACTTACACACAAAGACCCAGATAAGTAACACTTGCTACTTAGCCAGACCCCGCCACTTTCATTTTGGAATGACTGGTGGGGCAACTGCGCACTTTCGGTTGCACGGTGCTTCCCTCGGAAGGCGTCCCGCAGACTTTTCCGGGCTACGCTAACCCCAACCTGTCATTCCCGCGAAAGCGGGAATCCATAACACCGTGCCATAGGGCGCAACACGTTCGTATTTTGTCTGTCGTGCAGAACGCGAAGTATTCGGGGTACCGATTTATCCCGGTATCACCGGCAGCAACACATACGGCATTTTCCCTGGCGCGAAATGTAGCGTATTCTTGCCGCCGAAAATATCCGCCGGCCGATCCACCGGATGTGTGTGTGTGAACGGTCCCACGCCTTTCATCGGATACGGGGCGTGTGCGACGCCCGCATCGGTGCCGTCGAATTCATAATCCTTGCCGCGCACGGTGAATGCGACGCGGTAGCCCACGGGCACAACGATGGATGTCGGCCAGATTTCCACATCGAGTTCCACCGGCTCGCCGGGTGTGAGCGGCAGCGCTTCGTCGTGCGTGTGCCAGGGGCGGTACGGCTTGCTCTCGACGAGATCGAGTTTGCGTTGCGAGGCGCGCAGCCAGCCCAGGCCCACCGGGGTGCGTGGATCGTTGGAGCCGATGAAGGTGACTTCCTTGCCTGCCGGGTCGTACACGCGCAGCGCGACAAACACATCCGCGTCAGTGGTGTCGGACGACAACCACAGCTTGGCCGCCACCGGCCCGGTGATTTCAAGATCGTGCGTCAGCGGCGGCGTGGTGAAGGTAACGCCATCCCCAGATGTTACATAACGTATTGTTTTTGTGGATGTTTTTAGTTCCGTGCCCAGATTGAAATCATCCGGCTGCAAATAGTATTTTGTCCATTGTGTGCGCGCCAGCGGCCATTCGTTTTCGGCGCGCAGCACGAATTTTTCGCCGGGCCAGCGCACGTTGAGTGACACGCGTGGCTGCTGGTTCCAGCCGGTGTTCTCGCCTTTGAGAAAGTGGCCGAAGAATTTTTTTTGCAGTGCCACGCCATAGCCGCTGTAGAAATGCGTGAAGTGCGTGTCGCCGTGAACCTCAAGCCATTTTTGTCCGGAGGCGGCGCGCAGATAACCTTCAAAGTTGCCGCGGGGGTGCAGGCCTTGCCCGCCCCAGTTGCCCGCCGACAGCAGCGGCGTTTTAATCTTGGAGAAATCCGGCATGCGCGCGCGGTAGTAGTCGTCGATGAACGGGCGGCGCAGCGCCTCGCCATCGACATCGGCGCGATTCGACTTCAGCTGTTCATCGGTGAGCGTGTCCGGCCCAGCGATGGTGTCGCCGGTGACCGGATTGCGCGCACCGCGGTCACCCACGCCGTTTTGCACGCTCAACACCTGGCGGTTGTACCAGGAATTTAAAAAATCACACAGAATGCCGCCGTGACGCGACAGATCGCGGTAGTAATCCGACGCGCCTTCCCAGATGCACAGCGCGGCGAGGTGCTTGGGTTGCAGCGCGCCCACCTGCCATTGGTTCATCGCGTAATACGAAATGCCGTTGATGCCCACCTTGCCGTTGCTCCACGGCTGCGTGCCGGCCCACTCAATGCATTGGCGAAAATCTTCGGCCTCGCGCGCCGACCAGCTATCGAGCACGCCGGGCGAACGGCCCGCGCCGCGCGAATCGACGCGCACGCACACGTAGCCGTCGGGCACCCATTTTTCAGGATCGACCAGCTCCCAGTTTTGATATTTATTGGTGGAGCCTTCGAGTGTTTCGGGGACGGCCTTGATGAGCCGCGCCCATTGGCTTTTGTAGCCCTCTTTGAAATCGAGTCCCTTGGCGTAGGGGCCGTACGCCAGTATCACCGGGTACTGGCCATCATTGGGCGGACGAAATACATCCGCGCGCAGCACGATGCCGTCTTCCATGGGGATCGGGGCATCCCAATCAATGTGCATGTCGTCGCGGATTTCACTTTTCAGGGGTGTCATTTTTTTCAGGGAGTTGGAGCAGAGGGTTTAAATTAACGAACGTCGTTCAATCAGGCAATCGTCGCCGCCCATTTCATAGTCGCGGCACACGCCGGGGCGTTGCTCGTAGATGCGGCACAGCATCGTGTCGCGATCAAGCGCGGCGCACCAGCCGTCGTCCAAACGCGTCATGACCTGACCGCCCCAGCGGTCGGTCTGCGTGTAACGCGCGGGAATGTTGTCTTCACCCATGAGGATGACTTCGAGTTTGCAGCAGTTGGCGCGGCAGGTACTGCACGTGACGGGAGCAGGCGGCATGATTACAAAAAAAGAAAAAATATTTCAAGCAAAATATGTTGGCGGTGCAACCCTGTTTCAATGATTGTAGCGCGAAGGAACTGTGGCAAAATGCCGCGCCTGCAAATTTTATTCTTTCATTTTCAAGAAACGCTCAATGCCCGCCACCGTAACAGAAGCCGCGCAAATCAAGATTGTTCAACTCATAGCCAAGGAACTGGGCGTGGCCGCCAATCAGGTGGCGGCGGCGGTTGCGCTGCTCGACGAAGGCGCCACCGTGCCATTTATCGCGCGCTACCGCAAAGAGGTCACCGGCAATCTCGACGACACGCACTTGCGCAATCTTGAAGAGCGGTTGATTTATCTGCGTGAACTCGAAGAGCGCCGCGCGGCGATCATTGCCTCGATTGCCGAGCAAGGCAAGCTCACCGACGCGCTGAAACTCTCGGTGGAATCCGCCACCACCAAGCAGGCGCTCGAAGACCTTTACCTGCCGTACAAGCCCAAGCGCCGCACCAAGGCTCAAATCGCGCGCGAAGCCGGACTGGAGCCACTGGCGGATGCGCTGTTTGCCGATCCGACGCTGGACCCGCAAATTGAAGCGGCGAAATATCTCAACGTCAAACCGGCGACTGCATCCGCCGAGGCCATCAACATCCCCGACGCCAAAGCCGCGCTGGAAGGGGCGCGCGATATTCTGTCCGAGCGCTTCGCCGAAACCGCGGAACTGCTGGCCAAGCTGCGCACGCGCATGCAGTCGCAAGGCATACTGACCTCCACCGTGGTGGCGGGCAAGGAGATGGCCGAGGAAGAGAAATTCCGTGACTACTATGCGTATTCCGAAACCTTGCGCACGATACCCTCGCACCGCGCGCTGGCGCTGTTTCGCGGGCGGTCGCTCGGTGTGCTCACGGTGACGCTCGGCCTGGGCGCGGAACCGGATGCGCTGGTGCCGCATCCGTGCGAAGCCATGGTTGCCGCGCATTTCGGTATTGAGGATCGTGGCCGGCCCGCAGACAAATGGCTCGCGGATGTGTGCCGCTGGACCTGGCGCGTGAAGGCGCAATTGCACATCAGCAGCGAGTTGATGCTGCAACTGCGCGAGGCCGCCGAAGCCGAGGCGATCAAAATTTTCGGCCGCAACTTGCATGAGCTGCTGCTGACCGCGCCCGCCGGCCCGAAGGCCGTGATGGGGCTCGACCCCGGCATACGCACGGGTTGCAAAGTGGCGGTGGTGGACGCCACCGGCAAACTGCTGGAAACCGCCACGGTGTATCCGCATCAGCCGCGCAACGATTGGCAAGGGTCGCTGGCGGTGCTGGCACGTTTGGTAGTGCAGCACGGCGTGGAGTTGATTTCCATCGGCAACGGCACGGCCAGCCGCGAAACCGACAAGCTGGCCGGGGAGCTGATAAAACTCGTGGCTACCCACAAGCCGGAGCAAAAGGTCAGCAAAATCGTGGTGAGCGAAGCGGGCGCGTCGGTCTATTCGGCATCTGCGTTCGCGGCGGCGGAGTTTCCCGAGCTGGACGTGAGCCTGCGCGGCGCGGTATCGATTGCGCGCCGCCTGCAGGATCCGTTGGCGGAACTGGTGAAGATCGATCCCAAGGCCATCGGCGTCGGCCAGTATCAGCACGACGTGAATCAGCGCGCGCTCGCGCGTTCGCTCGACGCCACGGTGGAAGATTGCGTCAACGCGGTGGGTGTTGATTTGAACACCGCGTCGGCACCGCTGCTGGCGCGCGTGTCGGGCCTTAACGCGGTGCTGGCGAAAAACATCGTCGAATATCGCGATGCCAACGGGCCGTTTGTGAATCGCACGAGCGTGCGCAAAGTGCCGCGCCTGGGTGATAAAACCTTTGAGCAGGCGGCGGGATTCCTGCGCATCAATAACGCGGGCGACAACAAAAAGGCGAACCCGCTGGATCGTTCGTCGGTGCATCCCGAGGCGTATCCAGTGGTCGAGCGCATCCTTGCGCGCATTGGCAAAAGTATCACCGAGGTGATGGGCCATCCTGAAACCTTAAAAGGATTGCAGGCCATTGATTTTGTTGATGAAAAATTCGGTGTGCCGACGGTGCGCGATATCCTGATGGAGCTGGAAAAGCCCGGCCGCGATCCGCGTCCGGAATTTAAAACCGCGACGTTTCAGGAAGGCGTCGAGTCACTGAACGACTTGCGCGCCGACATGATTCTCGAAGGCGTGGTCACCAACGTCGCGGCCTTTGGCGCGTTTGTTGATATCGGCGTGCATCAGGATGGCCTCGTGCATGTGTCTGCGCTGGCGCACAAGTTCGTGAAAGACCCGCACGATGTGGTTAAGCCCGGCCAGATCGTCAAAGTCAAAGTGCTGGAAGTGGATGTAAAGCGCCAACGCATCGCGCTGACGATGCGGCTGGACGACACTGCGGAATCACGCGCACAACCTCGTCAAACGATGGCAATGGCGGGAGCGACGGGGGCGCTGAGCAAGGATCGCGGCGGGCAACATGCCGGCGCGCGGCGCGGTAATGAAGGTCGCGGAAATTCGGGGCGTGATGGCGGACGTCCGTCGCAGGAAGCGCCCAGCGCAATGGCGTTGGCGTTTGCGAAACTCAAAAAATCGTGAAGACCTGAAACAAATTCCGTAGGATGGGTGAAACCCATCACCCATACGTGCGCTTCCGCGGCATCGGTGCCATTGTGATGGGTTTCACCCATCCACGGATTACGAGGTTGCAGGACAATCACTTGCGACTACGGCACCACATCCTCGGTGAACCACTCCGTCGGCAATTCATGCCCGCGTTTCGCCGCCAGCGCTTTTTGATACAAGGCCGCGCCCACGGCGGCAAACTGTAAGCCGATTCCCGGCAGATTCACAAAACAGGATTTTTGCCGGTCGGACACACGTCCGGGTGCCAGCCCCGCGATCAGATCGCCCAGCGTTGGCGTGGTCTTGGGGTCAAGGCCGGCGATGCTGTGGCGATTCTTCGGTACGGTTACGCCTTGGGTGATGCTCATGTTTTCGTGCGCCACCCGGTCGTTTACCACAACCAAATCCGACTGTGCCACCACGCCGGGATCCAGTTCCGGGCCGCGTATGCTGCAAACGTGCATGCCGGGTTCCAGCCACTGCGGCATGAACACATGCTGGGTGGCATTGGTCGCGCACAGCACGATGTCCGCGCCCTTGACGGCGGCTTCCGGCGACGGCGATGGAACTACCGCCACACCGGTTTGTTCGCTCATGGCGCGGCAGAACGTTTCCAGCTTCGCGCGGGTCGGGCTGTAACAGCGAATTTCGCTCAAGGCATGCACAGCGGTGAGGGCCTTGACGTGCCCGTCGGCCTGCCAGCCCGCGCCGATGATGGCGGCGGTGCGTGGGTTCTTGCGCGCCATGTATTTGGTGGCGAGGGCCGAGGTGGCGCCCACGCGCATGCATTGCAGCACGCCGTCGGGGAATATTGCCAGTGGTTCGCCGGTGTTCACGCTGAACAGCAGCACCAGCCCGGTGTAACGTTCGCCCGGCGCCAGCGGCAATTTGACTTGTCGCTGCTTGCCAAAGGAAATGATGTCGGAGTTCAACCGCACCACGCTGACGTTGAGACTGGGAATCACCGCGCCCATCAGCTTGAGCGAATACACGGCATCGGGATGCGCCGTGGTGGAAATCGCATCCGATCGCGGCGCATTGGCGGCACGACCGTGCGCCAACTCCCGATAGGCCTCTTCCAGCGCCGTGACGCAATCGGACATGGTGAGCAGCGATTCGGCGTCTTCGTTGGAGAGGATCAGCATGGGGGTCTGGAATGAAAAAGTTTTTGAAAGTGAATTGGCGTGCGAGTTTTTGATTCTAGCAGCAACGTGCCGTTACAATGGCGCACGAAGTCAAAGGAATCGTGTTGATATGAAAAACGTTGTAGTCGTTGCCGTGTCGTGTGCGGCGTGTGTGGCCGTATCCGCTGTTGCCGTTGGCGCGCAGTACCCTGAAAAACCCATCCGCATGATCGTGGTGTCATCCGCCTCGGGCAGCACTGACATGGTGGCGCGCAGCGTCGCACGCGCCGTGGGCGACGGTCTCGGCCAGACCGTGGTGATCGATAATCGTCCGGGCGGCGGCGGGGTGATCGCAGCGGAGATGACGGCCAAGGCGCGCCCCGATGGCTACACGCTGCTGATGACCAATACCAGTCACGCGGTGCAACCCAGTCTGCACGCGAAATTGCCGTTTGATCCGTACAAGGATTTTGCCGCGGTGAGCCTGGTGGCGCTGACGCACAGCTTGTTGATGACGCATGCCTCGGTGCCCGTGAAAACCGTGAAGGAACTGATTGATCTCGCCAAGGCGCAGCCGGGTAAACTCAATTACGCCTCGGGCACGAACGGTTCGTCGGCGCATCTGGGCGCGGAGTTGCTCAAACTGATGGCGGGCATCAACATCGTGCGCGTGCCGTACAAGGGCACCGCCGAAAATCTCAACGCGCTGCTGTCGGGCGAAGTACAGGTGAGTTTTGTCACGTTGCCCGCGATCCTGCCGCACGTCAATGGCGGCCGGGTGCGTGTGTTGGCCGTGGGCGGGCCGCGACGTGTCGCGCGTTTGCCCGCGGTACCCACGCTGGCGGAGACGCTGCCGGGCTACGACATCGGCACCTGGCACGGCGTGCTCGCGCCAGCGCAGACGCCGCCAGCGATCCTGACGCGGTTGAGCGCGGAAATCGCAAAAATGCCGAAAATCGCGGAATATCGCGATCAGGCCGCCGTACAGGGACTGGAACTGGTGGGCAGCACGCCGCAGGAACTGGACGCCTACATTACAACGCAGATGGCGCGGTTTGCGAAAATCGTCAGGGCGACAGGGTTGCGGGCGGATTGATGGCATCGCCCACTGTCCAACTGTCCTCCTGTCCCTGAAAGCGGGGAAGGGGGCGGTAAGTGGTGTAGTGTTGTTCCATAGCGCATCATTCTGCCAAGCGATTAAACTTGCCAGGCCAAAGGGAGACTGCCAATGAAACCAACCGCCAATCTGTTCACAATCGGCGTACTCGCGGCGCTCGCCTGCGCCCAAGCCCCAGCGCAGCAGTATCCTTCAAAGCCGGTGCGCATCGTCGTGCCCTTCCCGGCAGGCGGCTCGTTTGATGTGACCGCGCGCATCGTCGCGCAGCGCATGCAGTTGGGGCAAAACGTGCTGGTGGAAAACCGGCCCGGCGGCGGCACGGTGATAGGCACCGAGTATGTCGCGCGCCAGCCGGGCGACGGCTACACCATCTTGTCGATCGGGCCGAGCTTCACCATGCATCACGCGGTGCGCAGCAAAGTGCCGTTCGACACCGAGAAGGACTTCAAGGCGGTGGCGCAGGCCATGGGACTGAACATGGCGATTGCGGTCAACCCGTCGCTGCCTGTGAAAACCATGAAGGAATACCTCGCGTTGGCCAAGGCAAGGCCCGGTGAAATCAGCTACGGCACCTCCGGCCCCGGCACCAGCCACAACATGCTGGGCGAGGCCTTAAAGCTCGCGCACAAGGTTAACATCGTGCACACGCCGTATCAGGGCGAAGTGCCCGCGGTAACCGCGGCGGTGGGCGGCCACATCACCGGCGTGCTGGTGAATCTGTTTTCCACCGCGCCATTCATCAAGGGCGGCCGGCTGCGCGCGCTGGTGGTCACCAGTGCCGATCGCGACACGCTGGTGCCCGACGTGCCCACCGCGCGCGAAGCCGGCGTGCCGGAAATCGAAGCGATCAACTGGAACGGCTACGTGGTGCATGCCGCCACGCCTCCGGCGGTGATCTCGCGCCTGAATGCAGAGATCAACCGCGTGCTCAATACCCCTGATGTGCGCGAACTCCTGCGCAGCCAGGGCATGATCGCCGCGCCGGGTTCGGTGGAACAATTTGCGGCGCTACTGAAGTCCGATGGGGCGCGGTATAGCCGGATTGCGCGGGAGGCGGGGGTGAGGCTGGATTGATTAGCGTGCTTTTCTACGCCGCCGCATCTCCTGCATCACAACGGAGTTATCCAACTGCCCCTCGCCATGCGCGATGCAGCTTTCGACGAGTTTCACGTATTCCGTGGCGAGCGGGAGTTCCTGGCCCACACGGGCGGCGACTTCGTGCATGAGTTTGAAATCTTTCAGCGATTGGGTAAGCCAGGCGTGTGGGGTGAAGTCGCTTTCGACCATTTTCATGCCGCGGGTGTCCATGGCGCGTGAATATACGGCCGAGCCTTTCATCACTTCAAGGAAGGGCGCAAGTTCGAGGCCCATCGATTCCGCGAACGCCAGGCCTTCGGCCATCACCGCGCGATTGAGGCCGCCGACGAGGTTGACCGCGAGTTTTGCGCGACCGCCGGAGCCTGCCGGGCCGAGATAAAAACTTTGTTTGCACAGCGCATTGAGTATCGGCGCTGCGGCATCCATGTCGGCGCGTGTGCCACCGATCAAGGCTACGCCGTTGCCCTTGGCGATTTGGTCGCTGTTGCCGGAAAGGGGGGACTCTACAAAGCGGATGCCGCGTTTTGCCGCGCGCTTGGCCAAGGCTTCGATGCGATCCGGGTCGCAGGTGCTGGTGCAGACGACGAGGTGGTCTTTGTTCAAGTTCGCGCCGTCGGGTGATTCGACGATCGATTCCACCTGATCGGTGTTGAAGACCGCGAGTACAATTTCCTTGCAGCGTTCGCCGACTTCGCGTGCCGATGCGCACGCCGTGCCGCCAAGGCGCGCGAGATTGTCGCGGCGCTCGGCGGCGATGTCGAAACCGGCTACCGGAAAACCGGCTTGCAACAGTCGTTGCGCGAGTGAGGTGCCGATGAGGCCGAGGCCGATGACGCCTACGGGTGATTTGGCGGACATGGATTAACCCTCAAAGCTTTTTTGCCAAGACCACAGAGAAAACCAAACCACCACCACCACCACCGTCATTCCCGCCTGCGCGGGAATGACAGGTTAGGGTTATCTGTGCACTCTGATCTCTTTGTGGAAAAATATTGTAAGCATTTGTTTTAAAACAATATTTTATTGCAACTCAATCTTCGCCGCGCGTACGATTTCAGCGAAGCGTTTGAGATCGGCTCTGAACAGTTTGTCGAATTCAGCCGGCGGCGCGCCGGCCGGGTCGTAGCCGGTGCTGGTGAAGGTTTCGCGCAGTTGTGCATTGTCGAACGCCTTGCGTACCGCCGCCTGAAATTGATTGACCAGTGCCGCCGGCAATTTGGGCGGACCGAACATGGCGTGCCAGCCGGTATCGAAATTAAAGCCGGGCAGGCCGCTTTCCGCAATCGTCGGCAAATCGGGCAGCGATGAAATGCGTTTGTCGCCGGTGAAGCCGATGCCGCGCAGCTTGCCGGACTTGATGTGCGGCACGGCGACACTCGCGCCGGGGAAGTTGATATGCACTTCGCCGCCGAGTACGGCGGTCAGCACCGGGCCGCCGCCCTTATACGGTACGTGCAGCATTTCGACACCGGCTTTTTGCGAGAACAGTACGCCGGCGAGATGCTGGCCATTGCCGATGCCGGCCGAGCCGTAACGCAGCGGCTGTTTTTTTGCCAGCGCGATCAGTTCCTTGGTGTTGTTCGCTGGTACCGACGGATGCACGGCCATCACATAACCCAGGCCATTGGCGTAGTTGGTGATGGGGGTGAAATCTTTTTCGGTGTCGTAGGGCAGCTTTTTATACATCGCCGGATTCACCGCGAACGCAATCGAGGTGGCGAGTATGGTGTAGCCATCGGGCGTGCCCTTGGCGACGATATCGCAGCCGACGATGCCGTTGGCGCCGCCGCGGTTGTCGATCACCAGCGGCTGGCCCATGGTGTTTTCCATTTGCCGCGCAAGTTGGCGGATATAGGTATCGACATTGCCGCCGGCGGGGAAGGGCACCACCACGCGGATCGGGCGCGTGGGGAATGATTGCGCAACGGCGCTGCCGCCGATAATGGCAAGCGAGGTGGCGAGGGCGGACAAAGTAAATGGGGACAATTGGTTCTCCTCGGAGTGGGCTTGGTGCTCTTGGTTTCGTGAGAAAATCATACCATGCCGACACTTGAGAAAATCGCTGTTTCCTGGCCGTTGTTCGTCTGTGCCGTGATGGTGCCGTGGAACGGCGCCGCCATCGCACAGGCGCAACCGTATCCTGCCAAACCCATCCGTATTATTACCACCGACCCGGCGGGTGCGGCCGATATCGCCGCGCGCCTGATCGCGCCCACACTGACCGCTAACCTCGGCCAGCAGGTGATCATCGACAATCGTCCCGGCGCGGGTTCGATCACCTCCATCGAAACCGTGGCGAGGTCCGTGCCCGATGGCTACACGCTGTTGCTGCACGGCAGCCCCGTGTGGCTGATGCAGTTCATGCGCGCCAATCTGCCGTGGGATCCGCTGCGTGATCTGGCGCCCGTGTCGCTCGCCACCACGCTGCCGAACGTGCTGACGGTGCATCCTTCGTTGCCGGTGAAAAACGTGAAAGATTTGATCGCGCTGGCCAAGGCGCGGCCCGGTGAATTGAATTACGGCGCGGGTTCGCCGGGCGCCTCCAATCATTTGGCGGCGGAATTGTTCAACAGCATGGCCAGGATCAACATGGTGCGCATCGGCTACAAAGGCGGCGGGCCGGCGGTGCTGGGCTTGATTGGCGGCCAGACGCAACTCATGTTTGCCACGGCGGCATCGGTCAAGCCACATATCGACTCGGGCCGGTTGCGCGCAGTGGCGGTCACTACCGCTAGCCCCAGTGTGCTGTTTCCCGGTTTGCCGACAGTGGCGGCATCGGGCTTGCCGGGATACGAGGCGCTCACCATCTATGGCTTGTTCGCGCCGGCGAAAACCAGTGCCGCCGTGATCAACTTGTTGAACAAGGAAGTCGTGGGCGCGCTCGCGCGGCCCGACGTGAAAGAGCGTCTGGCGCGCTCGGGGGCGGAATCTGCATCAAGCACGCCGGAAGGTTTTGGCGTCATCGTGCGCGACGACATCGCGCGCTGGGGAAAGGTCATCAGGGACGCGGGCATCCGTGCGGAGTGAATCAACTTGCTAATTAAATTTGGCGGCTATCAAAAGCCTGCGTCCATCCACAATCAGGCGGCGGCGCGTTTCGGTGACCTGCTGCGCGAGCGGATGGGCGATTCGGGCGCGCAGCTCACGTTCGAGCTGATCGGTGACGTGCTGGCGCTAGGGCGTAAATCCGGCGATCTGCCGTCGATGGTGGAAAACGGTGAACTTTCATGCTGCTACATTTCCACCGTGCGTTTCACCAAATGGGTGCCGGAACTGGCGGTGATCGATCTTCCATTTGTGGTGCGGGATCGCGCGAGCGTGCAGCGGGCGCTTAATGAAGAACTCGGCGCTTTCTTCAAAAGGCGTTTCGCGGAAAGTTCGCCGTTTCGTTTGCTCGGTTTGTGGGACAACGGGTTTCGGCATCTGACCAACAAGGTGCGTCCGATTCACACGCCCGCGGATTGCGCAGGACTCAAAATCCGCACGCAGATGAGCGCCTCGCATGGCGAGGCGCTGGGCGCACTGAGTTTTGTGCCGATACCGGCCGACGTGAAAGAGTTTGTCGAGGAAATCGGTGGGGACCGTTTCGATGCGCAGGACAATCCGCTCACCAACATCTACAACTTCGGTGTGCACAAATACCATCGCCACATCACTCTGAGCGGTCATTTTTTCGGCGCCTCCGCGATGATTTGCAACGCGGCGCATTATGCGGCGTGGTCGGCGGCGGTACGCGCGGCGGTGGATGAAGCGGCGGCGCTGGCCACGCAATACCAGCATCAACTGGCGGCCGAAGAAGACGCGGTGATCCGCGCCAAATTCGATCCGCGCGAGAACGAATTGATTGAACTGTCGGCGGCCGAGCGCGCGGCGTTTGTCTCTGCGATGGAACCGATTCTGGAGCGCTATCGCGGAAAACTCGATGCACGCTTGTTTGACCTGTTGAAAGGCAATACATGATTAACGCGGCCATCGTCGGCATCGGTTGGTGGGGACAGAAAATCGTCACCGCCGTGCAGGGCAAAAGTACCCGCATGCATTTTATTCGGGGCGTGAGCAAGGAGCCGGACGAGGTGCGCGCATTCGCCACGCGTCACGGCATCGAATTATCGACGGAAATCAAAGACGTGCTCGCGGATCCACGCGTGCAGGCGGTGGTGCTCGCCACGCCACATTCGTTGCATACCGAACAAATTGTCGCCTGCGCCAAGGCGGGCAAGGCGGTGTTTTGTGAAAAGCCGCTGGCCCTGAAAGAAGCCGACGCGCGGCGTTCCGTCGAGGCGTGCCAACATGCGGGCGTGCTGCTCGGCATTGGTACCAACAAACGTTTTTGGCCGTGCATGCGCGAACTGCGGCGCGTGGTCGATAGCGGCGTGCTTGGCCGCATGCTGCATATCGAAGGCCATTACAGCAACGAAAACACCGGCAAACATTTTTCGTCGTGGCGCACCAATCCCGACGAGGCGCCCGCGGCGGGGCTGACGGGTTCTGGCATACACGTGCTCGACGCGCTGGTGAGTTACGCCGGCCCCGCGCGCCGCGTACATGCGCAGGTGTTGTCGTTGCAGCCGCAGCCCAGTCCGCTGGATACGATTACCG
>DHVE01000115.1:24120-73516 GCA_002412495.1 Betaproteobacteria bacterium UBA5216 | reverse complement strand
CACAAATCATGGAACGCCTGTAACGCCTCTTCGTCGGTAATGGAAACATACTCCGCCCGGCCGCTGTCTTTCAAATACGCATGCTCCGGACCGACGCCCGGATAATCAAGCCCCGCCGAAATCGAATGGGTTTCGATAATCTGGCCGTTTTCGTCCTGCAGCAAATACGTGCGATTGCCGTGCAGCACGCCGGGCCTGCCCGCCGTCAGGGTGGCCGAGTGTTTGCCGCTTTCCAGTCCGTGCCCGGCCGCTTCAACACCGATCAGCCGCACATCTTTTTCGTTGATGTAGGGATAAAAAATCCCCATCGCGTTTGAGCCGCCGCCGACGCAGGCGATGATGGCATCCGGTTGGCGCCCCGTCATCTCGGGCATTTGTTCCAGCGCTTCGATGCCAATCACCGATTGAAAATCGCGCACCATCATGGGATACGGGTGCGGGCCGGCCACGGTGCCGATGATGTAATAGGTGTTCTCGATGTTGGTCACCCAATCGCGCATGGCTTCGTTTAGGGCATCCTTGAGTGTTTTGGAGCCGCTTTCCACCGGCACCACGGTCGCGCCCAGCAATTTCATGCGATAGACGTTTTGGGCCTGGCGCTTGACGTCTTCGGACCCCATGTAGACCACGCATTCCATGCCGTAGCGTGCCGCGATGGTTGCGGTGGCCACGCCATGCTGCCCGGCACCGGTTTCGGCGATCACCCGTGGCTTGCCCATGCGCTTGGCGAGCATGGCTTGGCCGATGACGTTGTTGATCTTGTGCGCGCCGGTGTGATTTAGGTCTTCGCGTTTCAGGTAAACCTGCGCGCCACCGAAGTGCTCGGACCAGCGTTTGGCGTGATACACCGGGCTCGGCCGGCCGACGTAGTGCTTGAGTTCGTAGGCAAATTCGCGTTTGAATTCGGCGTCGTGCTGATACTTTTCATACGCCGCGCGCAGTTCGTCGAGCGCGTCGATCAGCGTCTCGGCCACGAACGTGCCACCATACGGCCCGAAGTGTCCTTCCAGATTAGGCAAGTCGTAAATTTTCATTCGGTATACCACCTGTGGTTTGCCTGGGTTGATGGGATTGTCTCGCGTCAGCGTATCTGGCGAGCGTCACCTGCCGCGCCGCGGCATGATCGACTATGGGTGCAGGATAATCGCGCCCGATGATGATCCCGGTTCGCTTCTGTGTAGTTACGTCCATTCTCCAAGGCGCGTGAATGAATTTCTTGTCGCAGGACGCCAACTCGGGAAGATACTTTCGGATGAATTTCCCGTCGCGGTCAAAGCGCTCCGATTGTGTAACGGGATTAAAGATGCGGAAATACGGCTGCGCATCGCAGCCGGTCGAAGCAGCCCATTGCCAGCCACCGTTGTTTGCTGCCAGATCAAAATCATTCAACTGTTTCGCAAAGTAGCGTTCACCCCAGCGCCAGTCGATGTGCAGGTCTTTCACCAGAAACGAAGCCGTAACCATGCGCAGCCGGTTGTGCATGTAGCCGGAAGTGTTCAGTTGTCGCATGGCTGCATCCACCAAGGGATAGCCGGTTTTTCCTTCGCACCAAGCGTTGTAGCGCTCCGCATTGTTATCAAATGGCAGGCTATCGAACTCGGGCCGGAACGCATGCTCAGCGACCTGCGGGTGGTGATGCAGAATCATGAAGTAAAAATCGCGCCATATAAGCTCGTTAAGCCACGTTTGCGCACCGCGCGAACCGTATTGGGAACGTTCCCAAGCGGCCCGCGCTGGCCCGCGTATGGACAGGGTGCCAAAGCGCAGATGCAAAGAGAGATAGGAGGGGCCTTTTAGCGAAGGGTAGTCGCGGGTTTCGTGGTAATGCTCGATCCGCTCGAGGAAGTCATCGAACAGTTTTGCAGCCCCCTTCATGCCGGGGGCTATCTCAGTTGCGGCTGATACAGGCCGCTGAAATCCGATGCTCTCAAGACTGGGCGGCGTGTGTGATCCAGTCCGCGCGAGATTGTCTAGGTGCTGCTGCGATGGATATGCCGCCAGATCCTCCGTGGCCAGTCGCTTGAGCCAGGCATTCTTGTAGGCGGTGAAAACTGAAAACGGCTGCCCGGTCTGGGTCAACACTTCGCTTTTCTCGAAAATCACCTGATCCTTAAAGGTGACGAAAGACATGCCTTGCCTGGCGAGTGCAGCAGCCACCGTTTCGTCCCTGCTCACTGCGGCGGGTTCATAGTCGCGGTTGACGTATACCGCCTGAACTTGCAGTTTTGCGGCGAGCGCGGGAATAACCTCGGTGGCGCGACCGTGCAGCACGATCAATCCGGAACCTCGCCGTGTCATTGCCTCGTGCAGCTGCACAAGGCTTTGCCAGATAAACCACACGCGGCGGTCGGCCCGATTTTCCAGCGCATCAAGGATGGCGGTGTCGAACACGAAAACGCAATACACCTGCCGGGCCTGGGTTAAGGCCTGGAACAGTGCGTGGTTGTCATTGAGGCGCAGATCACGGCGCATCCAAAGTAGCGCGCTGGCGTGTGGTGCCGGCATGGTGCTATTCCGATATTGAATTAAATTTGTCTTGGACAAAAATGGATTATATACTAATATATGGAATAAATACACCTTATTTACTATGTTTGACATAGACAATATGACTGCATCTTCGCCCGGTATCAGCACTTCTTGCGTCAACATTAGCGCCGTGGAACGGGATACCGGCCTGTCGAAAGACACGTTGCGGGCGTGGGAGCGTCGTTATGGTTTCCCGAACCCGTCGCGTGACAGCAACGGTGAGCGAGTCTATCCGGCCGAGCAGTTGGAGAAACTGCGGATCATCCGGCGGTTGATCGATAGCGGTCTGCGCCCCGGAAACGTTGTTTCCGAACCGCTCGATGTCCTGTATGCACGAATGCAGACGCTACCCTCCAGCGTACCGCGCACGGAAGGCGAGTTCACTGCGGCAGACGATGCATTTCGGCTGCTCAAGTTGCATCGGCTGGTGGAGTTGCGGCAGCTGCTGTCGCATTCGCTCATGCGCCTGGGTTTGCAGCGATTTGTGCTCGACGTGGTGGCGCCATTGAACGAGTTGGTCGGCAACGGCTGGATCGAAGGGCGCATCGAGATCTTCGAAGAGCATCTATACGCCGAGCAAATTCAGCAATTGTTGCGGCACGCCATCGGCACGATGCCTGGCGACGGGTCTGGCCCGCGCATTTTGCTGACGACGTTACCAGGCGAACAACACAAGCTGGGTTTGTTGATGGCAGAAGCCTGCCTTTCCGTCGAAGCAGCGCACTGCATCTCGCTCGGTGTGCAAACACCCGTCTGGGACATCGTACAGGCGGCCCGCGCGCATCACGCAGACATTGTGGCTTTGTCATACAGCCAGGCGACGCCGTTCAACACGGTTTGCGCCAACCTTGCCAATTTGCGTGGTGAACTGGATGCTGCCGTAGAACTGTGGTGTGGCGGCAGCTTCTGGCAAACCGCGCGCAGGACCGTGCCTGGCGTCAAAGCGATAGCCACCTTGGCGGAGATACCCGCTGCGCTTGCGACATGGCGCCGGGAACATTCGGCATGCAGCGCCGCCCAATGACTCGAACAGCGCGTCCACTGCAAGCCCCTATTTCATAGAGAGAATTCGCATGAGTAACTCAGCAGGAAGAGCCATCGGTTGGGCAGAACAGGGTCTGATCCCGGACGCGGCCATACGGGCCGGCATACGCCGGCTACTCACGCGCCGTCTAACAGAGATTCATCAGGCGGATACCGAAGCATCCGCGAGGCTTGCCGCTGATTTCATTGCGCACATGAATACCGCTGCCGTGGCGGAACTTCCTGGCAGGGCGAATGAACAGCACTACGAAGTCCCGGCGGCCTTCTTCAGCACGGTGCTGGGCAGTCATCGCAAGTACAGCTCGTGTTACTGGGCGCCACACACTTCCACGCTTGACGAAGCGGAAGAAGCCGCACTGCATATTACGGCTCAGCGTGCGGAACTGGCCGACGGCATGCGCATACTGGAGCTCGGGTGCGGCTGGGGCTCATTGTCGTTGTGGATGGCGCGGCAGTTTCCGCACAGCCGCATTACCGCAGTGTCGAATTCAAAGTCGCAGCGCAACTATATCCAGTCTCAGGCGCAACTACGCGGCTTGTCCAACCTGCGCGTGATCACCTGCGACATGAATCAGTTCAGTGCCGACGAACGATATGATCGCGTCGTTTCGGTGGAGATGTTCGAGCATATGCGCAACTGGCGGGAACTTTTCCGGCGGGTGCGCGGTTGGCTGAGTCCCGGCGGGCGTTTTTTTATGCATATTTTCGTGCATCGCTCGACGCCTTATCTATTCGAAGAGCGCGATACCAGCGACTGGATGAGCCGCCATTTTTTTGCGGGCGGCATGATGCCCAGCGACGAACTCGCGTTGCATTTTCAGGACGATTTGCGTTTTCTGCGACGCTGGCGCTGGGATGGCACCCATTATGAACGCACCGCCAACGCCTGGCTCGCTAACTTGGATGCGCGCCGCGCGGAAGTGGACCCCATCCTTACAGCCACCTACGGTGCGGCGCAGGCCGACTTGTGGCGTATGCGCTGGCGCATTTTCTTCATGTCCTGCGCCGAGCTGTTTGGTTATGAACAGGGCCAGCAATGGTGGGTCAGTCATTACTTGTTCGAGCCACGGTCGTGATCCACAAGGGAATCGTATTCGCCAACTTTGCCCTGTTTCAACTGGGCTGGTTTGCGTGCGTGATCAGCGCGGCGCAAGGCTATCCGTGGATCGGCACCGGCGTGGCCATGGTAATCGTGGCGTGGCATATACGGTCGGCTGCACAGCCGTCAGAAGAATTCCATTTGCTGGCGCTGGTGGTGGTCATCGGCGCGGTTTGGGACAGTCTGCTGGTGGCCCTCGGTTGGATCAGCTACCCGTCGGGAACGCTGCTTTCAGGCGCCGCGCCGCACTGGATCGTCGCGCTGTGGGCCTTGTTCGCCACGTCGCTGAACGTGTCGATGCGTTGGCTCAAAGGCCGCCTTGCCCTCGCGGCATTGCTGGGCATGGTATGCGGGCCCCTGTCCTACTGGGCGGCGGTGCGGCTGGGCGCGGTGGATCTGGTGCGACCGACCAGCGCGATAGTGGCGTTGTCACTGGGTTGGTTCCTGATCATGCCGATGTTGATGCTGCTGTCACAGCGGTACGATGGATTTGGTACACGCAGCGAGGGCATATCGTGATGGACGCGCTGGCCAGCCGACCGCTACTGCTCAGCATGCTGAGCAGCCTCGTGGCATTGCTGGCGATGGCTTTCTGCACGTGGGTGGTGAGCCTCGCCAAACGCGATGTCAGCATCGTCGATAGCGTTTGGTCCTTGATGATTCTGCTGGCAGGAGGCGTGTATGCCGCGGTGCAACTCGAACTCGCCGAGCGCGCGTGGTGGGCGCTCGCCCTGACGGCGGTGTGGGCGCTGCGCCTCTGTGGTTACATCACCTGGCGCAACTGGGGCGAAAGCGAAGACCACCGCTATCAGGCGATACGCGCGCGCAATCAGCCGAATTTCGAATGGAAAAGTCTGTATCTGGTGTTTGTGCTTCAGGCGGTGCTGGCGTGGATAGTTTCCCTGTCGGTGCTGGCAGCCATCGGCAGTGAGCGGCCTTGGGGCTGGCTGGATACGCTGGGTGTCGTCGTGGTCGTTTTCGGCATCGTGTTTGAAGCCGTGGGCGACGCGCAGCTCGCGTCATTCAAGGCGCGTTCTGAAAACCGCGGCAAGGTGATGGACCGCGGTCTGTGGCGCTACACGCGTCACCCCAATTACTTCGGCGAATTCTGCGTGTGGTGGGGCTTTTACCTGATGGCGCTGGCGGCGGGCGGCTGGTGGGCGCTTTTTTCGCCGCTGTTGATGTCGGTGTTGTTGATGAAAGTGTCGGGCGTGACCTTGCTCGAAAAAGACATCGGCGAGCGCCGGCCGGCCTACCGCCACTATATCGCGCGCACCAATGCGTTTTTCCCGGGGATGCCGCGGTGAAAATAAATCCATTTCACCGGTTCGTCCGGTCGGCTCTCTGGGCGTTGCTCGGGGCGGGTTGTGCCAACGCTCTCGCAAACCCCACGAAGTGGGAGTTTCAGGTGTTTCTCGATGACACCGCCATCGGCCATCATCATTTTATGGTGAACGATAAAGGTGCCGAACGCGAACTCGTCACCAACGCGCGCTTCGATGTGAAGGTTTTGTTCATCAGTGCCTATCGCTACGCGCATGATGCCAGCGAGCGCTGGCGCGGCAATTGCCTTACCAGTCTCAATGCGCGCACCGACGACAACGGCAAACCAAGCGTTGTTCAGGCGGATCAGCAGGGCGAAAGCACGAGCGTGGTCTCGCCGCGTGGACGCGAAGCGCTCGACGGCTGCGTCATGAGCTTCGCGTACTGGAATCCGGAAATCCTGCGTCAGACGCGCCTGCTCAATTCGCAGACCGGCCAGTACGAGTCCGTCAAGATTGTTGCCATCGGCGAGGACAAAATCACCGCACGCGGTGTGCTGGTGCAAGCTAAACGTTACCGCATCACCGGGCCCAAGAATCCGATTGATGTTTGGTATGGCGCCGACAACCACTGGCTGGCCCTGCAATCAACCTTGGAAGGCGGCCGCCGGCTGCGCTACACGCTGAAATAAAATGTCAAAAAATCAAACACTTGTATCGGCGCTGCTGGTATCGGTCGCGATGCTCGGTGCCTGCCAAAGCACGCAGGCACCGCTCGCCACCGTTCCCAAGGTGGATTTGCCGCGTTTCATGGGCGACTGGTATGTGATTGCGAACATCCCGACTTTCATCGAAAAGGGCGCGCATAACGCGATTGAGTCCTATCGCCTCGACAGCGATGGCACCATCGCTGTGACGTTCACGTTTCGTGACGGCGCATTCGACGGCAAGGAAAAGCGCTACACGCCGCGCGGCTTTTTGCGTGATACCACCAGCAACGCGCTGTGGGGCATGCAATTCATCTGGCCCATCAAGGCTGATTTTCGCATCACCTATCTGGCGGCGGACTACAGCCAAACCATCATCAGCCGCCAGCAGCGCGACTACGTATGGATCATGGCTCGCACGCCGACCATGGCCGATGCGGACTATCAGCGGCTTTTGAAGATCGTGGCTGAGCAGGGCTACGACATAAAACAAGTACAACGGGTGCCGCAGCAATGGAAGTGAACGCCAGCGCCGTGCGCAAGACCCGCCACTGGGCCGGCATAATAAGCTGGTTCGACAACGAGCGTGCCGTTACCGACATAACAGGCCACAAGCGCGCGCGACGCATCGACTGGCCGCGCCTGCTGCCTTTCGTGGCCATGCATTTGGGCTGCCTGGGCGTGATCTGGGTGGGTGTGAGCCCGACCGCAGTGCTGGTGGCGGTGACGCTGTACGCCTTGCGCATGTTTGCCATCACCGGCTTTTATCATCGCTACTTCTCGCATTGCGCGTTTCATACCTCGCGCGCAGCGCAGTTTGTATTTGCCGTGCTCGGGGCCACTGGCGTGCAGCGCGGCCCTTTGTGGTGGGCGAGTCAGCACCGGCATCACCATACGCACTCCGATCAAGCGGCTGATGCGCATTCGGCGTTGCAGCACGGATTTTTCTGGAGCCATATGGGCTGGTTCATGGCGCGCGAAAATTTCGCCACGCGCCGCGAATTAATTGAAAACCTGTGGCGCTTTCCCGAGCTGCGGTTTTTGGATCGCTACGACGGGCTGGTGCCATTGCTCCTGGGGCTAACACTGTATGGCACGGGTGAGGCGCTGGCGCTGTTTGCACCCAGCCTGCAAACCAGCGGGCTGCAACTGGTGGTGTGGGGCTTTTGCATTTCCACCGTGGTGCTGTATCACGCCACCTTTACCATCAACTCGATGGCGCATGGTTATGGAAGCCGGCGTTATGCCACGCGCGATGATTCGCGCAACAATCTGTGGCTGGCGCTGCTGACTTTCGGCGAGGGCTGGCATAACAATCATCACCATTTCCCGGGCGCAGCGCGTCAGGGTTTTTACTGGTGGGAGATCGATCTCACCTATTACGGCCTGCGCGTGCTGGCGGCGCTGGGCATCATCTGGGATCTCAAGGAAGTGCCCGCAGCGATGCGCAACGCGCGCAGGCACACCGGGCGCGCGTCATGAAAATCGCCATCATCGGCAGCGGCATAGCCGGCAACGTTATCGCGCACCATCTGCATCGCGCGCACGATATAACCGTGTTCGAAAGCGCGGCGCACATTGGCGGACACACGCACACCCACAACGTCGAACTCGATGGTGAATGTCATCAGATCGACACCGGCTTCATTGTCTTCAACGACTGGACCTATCCGAACTTCATCGCGCTGCTGGATGAGCTGGGCGTCGAATCGCAGCCGTCGGCGATGAGCTTCAGCTTGCGAAATGAAATCTCCGGGCTCGAATACAACGGCACCAGCCTTAACCGCCTGTTCGCGCAACGCCGGAACCTGTTGCGGCCGTCGTTTCACCGCATGATCCGCGACATCCTGCGCTTTAATCGGATGGCGCCTCGAGTTCTTGCATCAAAAGAGGAATTTCTTCTGGGAGAGTATCTCGCCCGCGAAGGCTACTCGCGCACTTTCATCGACAATTACTTGCTTCCCATGGGCGCTGCGATCTGGTCCACCGACCCGGCGCGCATGATGTCGTTCCCCGCGCGGTTTTTTGTGCGCTTTTTTCACAATCACGGAATGTTATCGGTCGATCAGCGCCCGCAGTGGCGCGCCATCCGTGGCGGCTCGGCGCGTTATGTAGACAAACTTATCGCGCCCTTCAAGCACCGCATCCGCGTCAACACGCCGGTAGAACGGGTGTGGCGCATGCCAGATCGTGTGATGATCAAGGTGCGCGACGCAGAGGCCGAGCGTTTCGACTACGCATTCCTTGCCTGTCATTCGGATCAGGCGTTGCGCATGCTGGCCGATCCCAGCACGCAGGAACGCGAGGTGATCGGCGCCATACCCTATCATCCGAATGAAGCCGTGTTGCACACCGACACCTCGTTGCTGCCGCGCAAAAAGCTGGCGTGGGCGGCGTGGAATTATCACGTCGGTGCTGGGCAAGGCGCCGCCACGCTGACCTATAACATGAACATCCTGCAGAACCTGACCTCGCGCCACACCTTCTGTGTCACGCTCAACCGCAGCGCCGACATTGCGCCAGACAAAATCATCAAGCGCCTGAACTACGACCATCCGCTCTACACACCCGCCGGCGTAGCCGCGCAGCAGCGCCAACAAGACGTTAATGGCGTGAACCGCACCTTCTACTGTGGTGCCTACTGGCACAACGGTTTTCATGAAGACGGCGTGGTAAGTGCCCTTGACGCCCTCGAACACTTTGAACACATCCTCCATGCACAGCGCCATTTATCACGGGTGGCTTAGGCACCGGCGCTTTGCGCCGAAGCGGCATGACTTTCGCTACCCGCTGTTTCTGATGTACCTCGATCTGGCGGAACTCGATCAGGTGTTTCGCGGCCGTTGGCTGTGGTCCACGCGGCGCACGGCACTCGCGCGTTTTGACCGCGCAGATCATTTGGGCGACCCCGGCGTGCCGCTGGATCAGGCCGTACGCGATCTGGTGGCGCTGCAAACCGGCGCACGTCCGGATGGCCCTATACGGCTGCTCACGCATTTGCGTTACTTCGGCCACTGCTTTAACCCGGTGAGTTTCTATTACTGCTTCGATGCGGCGGACGCGCGCGTGGTGTGCGTGGTGGCCGAGGTTAATAACACGCCATGGGGTGAGCGCCACTGTTATGTGCTCAATCAGCCGCGCCCGGGGCAGGGCCGCCACCAGTCTTACCGCAGCGAAAAAGTATTCCACGTTTCGCCCTTCATGCCGATGGACCTCGAGTATCACTGGGTGTTTTCCCCGCCCGGCGATACGCTGAACGTGCACATGGCATTGCAGCCCGCCTCGAATGAGGGCGGCACGGCACAGTCCAAGGTGTTTGATGCCTCCATGCAACTCAACCGCGCACCAGTGACGGCCATGCAGTTAGCGGCAGCGTTGTTGCGTTACCCGTTAATGACCTTGCAGGTCGTCGCCGCCATCCACTGGCAGGCGCTGCGCCTTTGGCTCAAGCGCGTGCCGGTCCATACCCATCCGGCCAAGCTGCCCGCGCGGCAACACCCGTTGCCGGATACCAAGCCCCTTGCTGCACCGGAGAACCCCACATGAAAGAAGCCATCCTTAACCACCGTCTCAAGATGCCGCGCGTGGTGGCCAAGCCCGCGTTTCTGGAGGCAGTCGCGCAGCGGGCGGTGCGCCAGCGACTGACCGCCATCGAGCGTGGTTCGCTGGTGATCAGCGACGGACCCGTCAACGATCGTTACGGCACGGCGAGCAAGCAATATCCGCTGAATGAAACCGTGCGCGTGCATGATTCGCGTTTCTACAGCGAAATGGCCTTTGGCGGCTCCATCGGCGCGGGCGAGGCCTACATGCAGGGCTACTGGAGCACCGATGACCTCACCGCCGTAATGCGCATCATCCTGCAAAATCGTGACGTGTTGGACGGCATGGAAACCGGCTGGGCGCGCCTCACGGCGCCCGTGCGCCGCGCGCTGCACTGGGCGGCGCGCAATACCCGCGGCGGCAGCCGCCGCAACATACACGCGCACTACGACCTGGGCAACGATTTCTTCCAGCTTTTCCTCGACCCCACGCTGATGTACTCCAGCGGGATTTTCGAGCAAGAGGGCATGTCTCTGGAAGCCGCATCGATTGCCAAGCTCGAGCGTATCTGCCGCAAACTTGATCTCAAGTCCGGTGATCGCGTCATAGAAATCGGCACCGGCTGGGGCGGCTTTGCTCTTCATGCGGCGCGGCATTACGGCTGCCACGTTACCACCACCACCATCTCGCCCAGCCAGCACGAACTGGCGCGTGAGCGTGTGGCGGCGGCGGGTCTGAATGAACGCATTACGCTGTTGCAACAGGATTATCGCGATTTAACAGGACAATACGATAAGCTGGTGTCGATTGAAATGATCGAGGCCGTCGGGCATCAGTACTATGATACCTACTTCCGCAAATGCAGCGATTTGCTAAAGCCAAGTGGAGCCATGTTGTTGCAGGCCATTACTATCGCCGATCAGCGATATGAAGCGGCAAAAAAATCCGTGGATTTCATCCAGCGACATATATTTCCGGGCAGTTGTATCCCTTCCGTCGCCGTGATGACCGGCGCCGTGGCGCGGGTCACCGACATGCGCTTGATTGATTTGAAGGACATTGGCCCCGACTACGCCGTTACGCTCAGGCGCTGGCGCGAAAACTTTTTCGCCAATCTGGAGCAGGTCCGCGCGCTGGGCTACCCGGAATCCTTTATTCGCATGTGGGAGTTTTATCTTTGCTATTGTGAAGCGGGCTTTATCGAGCGCGTTATCGGGGATGTGCAGTTGCTCTTGGTCAAGCCGATGGCTCGATAGATGCCCGCCGTGTTGGAAAAGCGCCTAAAATCGTGAGACAGTTACGGCTTACTGCGAATCGGGCCAAAGATTGCCGCCATGCCGTCACGAACGATAGAACTAGCCGACAGCGTCGACGAGTGCCAGTACTTTCTCGAAAAGGATTGGTCTGACGGCTTTCCGGTGGTTGCGCCCACGGAGAAGCGACTGGCGTGGATGCTTGCCGGCACAAAGCGTAATCCCGAGGAAGTGATAGGCGTCATCCCGCCCGCTGGCGAAACCGCGACGGTGCACGATGTCGCGCTGCACGCGCTGATGGCGGGATGCAGGCCCGAGTATTTGCCGGTGGTGCTGGGCGCGCTGCCGATTATTCTGCGCGATGAATTCAATATGGGCGGCGTGCAATGCACCATGCACGGCGTGGCGCCGCTGATGATCGTCAACGGACCCTACGCGCAGCAAATCGGCATCCACGGTGGCAACGGCTGCTTCGGGCCGGGCTTTCGCGCCAATGCGAGCATCGGCCGCGCGATTCGTCTGCTGTTGATGAATCTCGGCGGCGGGCTGGCAGGGTTGGCATCGGCGACCGTGTTTGCCTCACCCATACGCTATACCGCGTGCCTGACCGAAAACACCGTGCTCTCGCCGTGGGAGACCATCGCCGAATCGAACGGTTATGGTAAAGGCGACAACGTAATCACCTGCGCCATGGTGGAGAGCCCGCGCCTGCATTTTGATGATGTCAGCACCGAACCCGAACGCCTGTTGCGCGGCATCGGCGATGCAATGACATCGTGTGGCTCATGGAATATGTGGTTCAGTTCCGACGTAGTGGTGGCGATGGGCCCGCAACACGCACGGTTGTGCGCGAATGCCGGGCTTGCGCGCGCGCAGGTGCAGCAGCGCTTGTGGGAACTGGCCGTGCGCAAGCAGGTGGATTTACGGCGCGGCGGCAACTGGCGCGCTGAACGGGCGCAGGCGCTGGGCATTGATCCGGAGGATGACGCGGCCGTGTTCAAAGCCGTGAAAGACGTGAAGCGCGTGCATCTGATTGTGGCGGGTGGGTTGGGGCCGGTGACGGCGGTGTGCCACGGCTGGAATGATTCGAGCCGGGCGGTGCATGGGCGGTACGACGTATAAACCCGTAAACCAAAAAGCTTCACGGCCAAGGTACCGCAAAGAAAAGCGAAGACTCCATTGAAATACTGGTTGAGGTTCTTTGCGTGTGCTTTGCGGCTTTGCGGTGAGATCTTTACTCTGGAGTATTTATGACCACACGCATCATCGATCCCAGTGCTGGCGGCAGCGGCGCCAAAATCCAACTCGCGCCGCGCCCAATGGATTTACGCGGCAAGGTGGTAGGCTTTATCGACAATACCAAGGAACAGGCCGACGTGATTGCCGAGGCCATGGCCGAGGGCTTGCGCGAGAAATACGGCGTGGCGAAGGTGATCATTCGCCGCAAGCCGTATTACTCCAAACCTGCGCCGC
This sequence comes from Betaproteobacteria bacterium UBA5216, assembly GCA_002412495.1. GTDB lineage: Bacteria > Pseudomonadota > Gammaproteobacteria > Burkholderiales > SG8-41 > UBA5216. The sequence goes on along the minus strand of DHVE01000115.1, from coordinate 60,606 downwards.
AGGAACTCATCAACGAACTGGCGAGCGAAGTCGATGTCGCGGCCGCCGCCGTCGGCGGGTGAGGCTCTTGCACGTTGTGCAGTGTGCACGACGCAGTGGAATTCGAAAAACGCGGCATCCCCGCGACGGTGATCCTCACGCAGATTTTCAAGAACGCGGCGCTGCATCAGTTCAAGAGCCGAGGCATGGAAGGCCATCCGCTGATTGAATTGCCGCATCCGATCAGCAACCTCACGCACGATGAAATGCGCATCGTGACTTTAAAATACGTCGATCAACTCGTGCGGCAGCTCACATCATAAAATCGTAACCACCATGCCTATCGTCAAACGCAGCAGTCATCCTGACATTCACTACACCGTCGATGATTTCACCGACCCGTGGAAGAACGCGCCGTATCTGATTTTGCAGCACGGCTTCGGGCGCTCCGGCAAATTCTGGCATAGCTGGGTGCCGTATCTCGCGCGCTGGTTCAAGGTGGTGCGGCCTGATGTGCGCGGACTGGGGCAATCGCCCGCCGATTTTGATTTGCAGCGCGATTTTACGGTCGATAATTGCGTGGGCGATCTGGCGGCGATCATCGATCACCTCGGTGCCGAGTCCGTGCATTACTGTGGCGAATCGATGGGCGGCATCCTCGGCATGGTGCTTGCGGCCACGCATCCCAAGCGCGTGCGCACGCTCACGCTGGTGTCCTCGCCGGTGAACCTTAACGACACCACTAAGACCACTTACGCGCTGGGTCACAAATCGGAAGCCGACGCGCAAAAAGAAATGGGCATGAAAGCATGGGTGGCGGCGACCAATCGCACCACGCGATTTCCGGCGAATGCCGATCCGGCGCTGCTCGACTGGTACGAACAGGAGTTCGCGCGCAACAACCCCGATGTGCAGGCCGCGATGAGCCGCGCGCTGCACGCCGCCAGCGCGCTGCCCTATCTGCCGAAGATCGAAGCGCCCGTGCTGGGGCTGTACCCGTCGGCCGGGCCGATCACCAGCAATGAACAAATGGCCATGCTCAAAGACAACATCCGCAACTTCACGTTGATACAGTTGCCCTCAACCTTCCACAAGATACAACTGATGTTCCCGCGCGCCTGCGCCACGCATTTGTTGCATTTTGCTGCCACGTACGATGGTGTGGCGTGCCACGAGCAGTAAGCGCCTGGCACGCGCAAAGCGAATTCGCGCTACGCGTCCACCTTGATTTTCCAGAAATCCCGCGCGTATTCCGGCATGGTAATGTCAAAATTCACGCCGTTCGGGTCTGAATATTTGCGTTCGGTTTCCAGCCCGCTGCCGGTGCCAAGAATACCGCCCTGAAAAGTGGCGCCAGCGGCTTCGACTTTGTCGGTGACCTCTTTCATGTCGTCGATCAGAAAGCCGATGTGATGCAGGCCGCGCACGGTTTCGCCCTTCATGTTCGGATTGTCCGGGTGAATCACGACCAGGCTCACCACGCCGTCCGTCATGGCAATGGCGGTCTTGTGTTCGCGAACGCGCTTCATGCCGAACGCCTTTTCGTAAAACGCGGCGGATTTTTCGATGTCATCGACGAGCATGGCGATGTGTCTGAGTTTGGCCATAAGCGGCTCCTGGTGGGTAACGTTAAACGTCCAAGACTTTTGACGCAAATTTTGCGGATTTACGCAGATTGGAACAGGGGTCTAAACAAACTACGGAGTAAAATTATTATTTAAAACAACAGGTTATGTTTCATCCGCAGAGAGTTTAATCTGAGTTCATCTGCGCAAATCTGTGTCAAAGATTTTTTGCAGCCAGCCATCAAGGAAACATCGCCCAACCCACGCGATTGGTCTGCGCCTTGAAGAAATGTCCATTGGTGCTGGTTACAAACACCGTGGTCATGTCCGGGCCGCCGAAGCACACATTGGTCGGACGGTTGGCGTTGACCGGATGGGTTTCGAGCACGCGGCCTTGTGGTGAAAACACATACAGCATCGGTCCGGGGCCGCTGACTTCCCAGCCGGCGGTGGCGATGATGTTGCCTTCGGCATCAAGGCACATGCCGTCGATGCCGCGATGCAGGCCGCGCGCGTCTTCGCCCCAGGTGAACAGCACATCGTAGGTGCCGAGGCTGCCGTCTTCCTTGATCGGATAGGCGCGCAACTCACGGTCGATGCCGCGCGTGTAACTGCTCTCGGCCACATACAGTGTGCGCTGATCGCGTGATACCAGAATGCCGTTCGGCTGCGTGGTGTCGAAGGTCACGCGCGTCACGGTATAGCTGCCATCGGCCTGCGGATCGGCGCGCAACACCGAGCGGTGGTCGAGTTCTTCTTTTTCGGTTTTGTCCCAATTACCGTCGTTTACCGGGTTGGTGAACCAGATGCGGCCTTTGCGGTCCACCGCCAGATCATTCGGCGTGCTGAGTTTTTTGCCGTCGAGCCGGTCGGCGATCACGGTGTTTTTGCCGTCGGGATCGAAGCGAACAATACTGCGCCCCCCCGAACAGCAGCCGAACAGCTTGCCGTGCGCGTCGAAACACAAACCATTGGTGCGATTGGTGCCCTCGCGCCACACGTTGATGGCGTTGGTTTTCAGGTCATAACGCAGGATGCGGCTTTTGCGGATGTGGGTAAAGAGAATCTCTTCGCCTGTCCACACGGGGCCTTCGGTGATGAGCTCGCCTTCCGAGCGCATCAGCAGTTCAAATTTCCACGACATGTTGTTTCCTTTCAGTTTGCGATTAAGTGTTGTGTGCGAAGCGCGCTTTGTGGCTATACGACCATTTGATCATGTATTTTCCCGCCCCATCGGATTATCAGGTGCGAGCGCTAAAACCTGGGCTGTGGTTTGTTCAATCGGCCCTGAATGAATTCCTGTAATGAAATCCGCCCGTCACCGTTGCGGTCGATGCGGCCAAATTCGTGTTCCACGGGGCCATGCCCGCGCGCCTCGTCGGGCGTCACAAAACCGTCGCCGTTGGCATCGATACGGGAAAACGCCTGAGCCATCTGGTGTTCAAAACCGCCGGCACCACTTGGGTCGGGTGCGAGGGGCGGGCGGCCCTCGCGCTCCGGCGCCTTGGGTGGCGTGGGAGCGGGAGCAGATGTCGGCGGAGCTGGCACCGGTGCCATGGCAACCGCGGGCGCGCGCCTGGCGTCGCCAGCGCTGGCCTGGCGCTCCCGCGCGGCTCGTTCGTCTTCCAGCTTGCGCAGTGCCGCCTCGCGTTCGGCGATGCGGCGCGCGGCTTCATCCCGATCCGCTACGCTGCGTTCCTTGGCGTGCAGCAGCGCTTCGCGTTCTTCGAGAAGACGTTGCTGCTCCGCACGGCGTTCCGCGTCAAGGCGTGCGTCGGCTGCTTGTTTTTCGAGTGCCTTTGCCTCGCGTTGCGTGTACCACGATCGTCCGCCGAGAAACACCACCAGCACCACCAGCGCCAACCCCACCCAGTGCCAATTAGAGAGGGGTTCGCGCGACACTGTCGGATACGAAGTAGTGCGCCGCGTCGCGGGTGTGGGCGCTGTAGCGTGCCCGGACGTGGAAACGGAGGTCGGCACCGAAGACGCCCCATTCGCGGTTGCATTTCCAGGCAAACCCGTCGGCATACCGCCCGGCACCACCGTGGGCAGCGAGCTGTCCGGCGTGGCTGTCGCGCGGGGGATGACCGGTACCGTGGCCTTGCCTTGCAGCGCTCGCTTCCACAGCTCGACGCTGGCCGGACGTTGTTTTTCATCGAGCGCGAGCGCCCAATCCACCGAACGCAAGGCCGATTCGCTGACGCGGCCCTTAAGCTGCGCAAGCCGGCTGGGCACCGTGTCGTTGCGCAGGCGGCTCACCGCATCGGGCGGATTTTCATTGGTAAACACGCGAAACAGCACGCCGCCCATGGCGTATATATCCGACCATGGGCCCTGATTGCCGTCACCGGAATACTGTTCCAGCGGTGCGTAGCCGGGTGTCAAAACCGCGGTAAGGCTCTTGGTGGAACCATTCACCGCCTGGCGCGCCGCACCGAAATCGAGCAGCACCGGGCTGCCATTGGTGCGGATATAAATGTTTGCCGGCTTGATGTCGCGATGCAGAAATCCGGTCTCATGCACCGCCTGCAATCCTTCGAGCAGTGGAAGCACGATTTCCTTGACGCGGGTTTCGCCGGGTTGCGGATCGCGTTTCAGCAGTTGCGTCAGCGATTCACCGTTTTCGTAGTCCATCACCATGTAGCCGGTGGCGTTGGCCTCGAAATAACGATTCACCCGCACGATGTGAGCGTGGCTGAATTTCGCCAGTGTGCGCGCCTCTTGGATGAAACGTTCAAGGCCCCATTGATAATTCAGATCGGCATCGGTGTTGACCGCCACCACGCCGCCATCCAGTGCGCGTAATGCGAGATCAGACGGAAAATATTCCTTGATCGCCACCTGCTTGTCGAGATGGGTGTCCGTGCACAGATACGTCATGCCGAATCCGCCCGCGCCGAGTATCGACTCGATGCGGTATTCGAGCAGCATGGTGCCAATGGGGAGTGCGTTGCGGTAAGTGGCGGAAACGGACACGGGCAGCGTGGCGGTTACAATGAATCACCATAATACGCGATCCGCTCATTTTTGTTCATCGGCCCCGTATTCGTATAATGTCGCGGGCCAGGCCCCGTCCTGACTGACTATCCAGGGAGCAGCAGCATGGAGTTCCGGTTAACGCCCGAGCAAGAATTAATGCGTGAGTCGATACGGCGTCTTGCCGCGCAAGACATCACGCCGGTGCTCGCCAAACATGATCGCAACGCGCCGCTGCCCAAGCCGGTATTTGTAGCCATTCTGACAAAGCTCGCGGCATTGGGCCTGACCACGCCGCGCATTCCAGCCACTGCTGGCGGCGCCGGCATCAGCATGCTGGAGTATGGCCTATTGTTCGAGCAAGTGCCCGCACCCATTGCCCTGTCGTTGATTTCGCATGAAAGCTGCATCGCGCGCCTGCACGCCGAATGCGACGATGCGCAACGCCGGCGGTTTCTGCCCGCGCTGGTCGCGGGAAGCAAGATCGGCTGCACTGGCGCCACCGAGCCGGATACCGGGTCCGATCCGCGCGGTGTCAAAACAAAAATCACGCAGCAGGGTGACATGCTGATTATCAATGGCCGAAAGATGTGGATCACCAATGTGTCGGCCTGCGATTTGATCATCGTCACCGGTGTGGATCAGCGGGAAGGGAAAACCCGCGGCAAGGTCATCAAGGTGGTGATCGAGCGCGAACAATCGCCGTTTGAAGCCAGGGAAATCGACACCATCGGCTTGCGGCAGGGCATGCTGGGCGAAGCGGTATTCGATAATTGTCGTGTGCCACTCAAGAACCTGATTCAGTCAGAAGCCGGCGGCACCGAGATGCTGCAAGCCACCTGGATGGTCAATCGACCGCTGCTCGGCTTGCTGGCCGTGCAACTCGCGCAACAGGCTTTTGACATCGCGCTGGATTTTGCCAAAACACGCAGGCAGTTCGGGAAAACAATCGCGGGACATCAACTGATACAAAAAAATCTGTCGGATATCTCCACCGCCATCACCGCGAGCCGCCTGATGTGTTACCACGCGCTCGCGCAGGTGGACAGCGGCGGCGCGGCGGACGGCACCTCGGCAATGGCCAAGCGCTTTGCGCAGAATGCTTGTCAGGAAGCGGCGTGGCAAGCGATGAATATACTCGGCGCGATGGGGCTATCGACCGAAGCGCGAATCGAGGCGCTGTATCGGGACATTCGCATGCTGCCGGTGCCGGATGGCACCAATGAAATTCTCGCGCTGATCCACGGACGCGAACTGACCGGCGTCGAGGCGTTTCGCGGCACCGGGCGCGCGCTGCCCCGGTAGACGTTCAGCGCCTTCCAGAATTGCGCGGGCGGTGTTTGCCTAACCAGGATATGCGTCGAATTCAACCGCATCGGCCGGGCAGCTCAGCGCCTGGGCCATGCGATTGAGCGAGTCATCGGTGAGCGCCACCACCTGATAGTCGGCCTCGATGCCCTTGGCCGAAATAAAGGATTTTGCCGAGGCGTCCGAGGTCCATGTGACAATCAGCGCCGGTTTGTCGCTGCTAACCTGGCGGCTGACGGGGTAGCCGTCAGTCTTGCTGATGATGGCAAACATGCTTCGGTCCTCCGGTTCGGCAAATTGGTCGGGTGTTCAGCGCAGCTGGAAACTGAACGGTACCGCAGTGGCACGGTGCGAAAATGGGCGTCTAAAAATAGCAAATAACCGGTGCTAACGCCACCGTTCGCCGTCGTTTTCCGCCCTCGGCGTTGGGCGAAGCCCGCCGGTCTCGCAGAGGCTGTAAGTTATAATTCCCGACGGCCGCGTTTCGCGGGCTTCCGATCCCCTCTTGCGTCGAATCCATGGATTTCAAACTCACTTCCGAGCAGCAGCAATTTCGCGATTCCGTCAGCGGATTTGCACAAAAACATCTCAAGGCCGGCGCACTGGCGCGGGCGCACGAGGCCGAGCATCCGTGGGACGTGGCAAAGCTCATGGCCGAACAAGGTTTGATGGGCATCGCCTTCCCCGAATCCGACGGCGGCCAGGGCGGCTCGCTGATGGACGCCATACTTGCCATAGAGGCCGTGACCGAGGCCTGCCCGCGTAGCGCCGACGTTATTCAGGCCGGCAACTTTGGCCCGGTGCGCGTGCTTGCGGAGTACGGCACGCCGGATCAGAAGAAACGTTATCTCGACAAAATACTGCGCGGTGAATCGGTAATCTGCGTTGGCATGACCGAGCCCGAGGCTGGCAGCGCGGTCACCGATCTCACCACCAGCGCCACACCCGACGGCGAAGGTTATCGCGTCAACGGCGTGAAAGTGTTTCAAACGCACGCCACCAGCGCCGAAGTGATGCTGACCTATGTACGCTTCGGCCCCGGCGTGGGCGGCATCGGTTCGGTGCTGATCCCGCGCACCGCCGAGGGCTTCAAACAAGGCAAGGCAGCGAAGTTTTTTAACGGCGAAGAATGGGTGCAGACGTATCTGGATAATGTATACGTCGGTCCCGAGAACGTGCTGCTCAAGGAAGGTGGCTTCAAGAAACAGATCGCGGGCTTCAACGTGGAGCGCATCGGCAACACCGTGCGCTCGCTGGCGTTCGGCCGTTATGCCTACAACGTGGCGCGCGAATGGGCCATGACGCGCAAACAATTCGGACGCCTGCTGTGCGAGTTTCAGGGCATCCAGTGGAAATTCGCCGACATGAAAATGAAACTCGACGCCGGGCAATTGCTGATTTACCGCGCGGCGGCAAACGCGGCGAACGGCATCCCGTCGGCGGAAGACACCGCTATCGCCAAGGCCTATTGCAATCAGGCTGGGTTTGATATCTGCAACGAAGCAATGCAGATCATGGGCGGCATGGGCTACACCACCGAGACACTGGTGGAATATTGTTTCCGCAAATGCCGCGGCTGGATGATCGCCGGCGGCTCGATCGAGATTCTGAAAAACCGCATCGCGGAAAGTATTTTTGAGCGGTCGTTTTCGCAACGCTCACCGAAAGCCAAGTAACTCAACATTCGACTCATTGAAGCAAAGCAACAAAATATAAACCCCGTCATTCCCGCGAAAGCGGGAATCCATAACACAGTCGCTATTGCCATCATCGTATAGATTCCCGCCTGCGCGGGAATGACGGTGGCGAAATATCGGCTCGGGAAGTCAGTAAAATACCATTTATAAACAAATAGTTATGAACGCCCCTCTCGATCTCCTCCGGCAACAGATTTTCTCCCCGCGCGCGGTCGCGCTGATCGGCGCGTCGGGTGACGAAACCAAAAATACCTCTCGCCCGCAGCGCTACATGCGCAAGTATGGTTACGCGGGAAAATTGTTTCCGATCAATCCGGGCCGCGCTGAGATTCTGGGTGAGAAGGCCTATCCCGATGTCACTGCCGTGCCTGATGAAATTGATCACGCGCTGATCATGGTGCCGGCGAAACACGTTGCGAAAGCGCTCACGCAATGCGTGCAGAAAAAAATTCCGGTGGTAACGATTTACACCGATGGCTTCGCCGAAGTCGGCGCCGAGGGCCGCGCGATGCAGGAAGAGTTGCAACGCATTGCCAAGGCCGGTGGCGTGCGGCTGGTGGGGCCGAACTGCATCGGTCTTTTCAGCAGCCAGACCCACCTCGCGCTATCGGTAAATGCCGTGCTGGAAAACCTCGACATCAAGCCCGGCCCCATCGCCGTGGTGTCGCAAAGCGGCAGCATGACCGGCGGACTGTTGTCACGTGGACTGGGGCGCGGCGTGGGCTTTTCCAAACTGGTGTCGGTGGGCAACGAGGCCGACATCGCGCTGGGCGAATTTACCGACATGCTGGTGGATGATCCGCACACCAAGGCGATTTTGCTGTTCATGGAAACGCTGCGCGACGCGGAGCATCTCGCGCGCGCGGGCCGGCGTGCCTACGAAATCGGCAAGCCCATCGTCGCGTTCAAGCTCGGCCGCTCGGAAATCGGTCAGGATTGCGCGGCTTCGCACACGGGCGCCATGGCGGGATCGGATGAACTCTGCGACACCTTCCTGAAGGCGCATGGCATTTTGCGCGTGGATCACCTCGAAACGCTGTTCGAGCTGCCGCCGATGATCATGGGCAAAAAGCCGCGCAAGACGCATCGCGTGGCAATCATGAGTACGACCGGCGGCGGCGCCGCCACCGTGGCGGATCGCCTGGGTACGCTGGGCATCGATGTCGTCGGCCCGACGCCGCAAGTTATCGACAATCTCAAGAAAAATCACAACATCAGCATCAGCAGCGCGCGCGTTACCGACCTCACCCTCGCTGGCGCGAAAAAAGAAATCTACAGCGCGGTGCTGAATGAATTGCTGGCATCCGACCACTGCGATCTGGTGATCCCCATCGCCGGCAGCAGCGCGCAGTTTCATCCGCAGATTGCCGTGTCCCCAATGGTCGAAGCCGATCCGCGTGACAAAATCATCGCGGCGTTTTTGGCACCTCACGCCGAGAAATCGCTGAACCTGCTGAGCGAAGCCGGCATCGCGGGCTTTCGTACGCCGGAATCGTGCGCGGACGCCATCCGCGCGTGGCGCGACTGGACCGCGCCGGTCACGCAACCCGCGCAGGACACCGCGCGCGTCAGTGAAGCAAAAAAACTGCTCGCGGCGGCCGGCACCAAGCAACTCAACGAACTCGACGCCTGCCGCGTCTTCGGCGCGCTGGGCGTGGGCGCGGCGCAAACCGCGGTCATCAAAACGCCCGACGACGCGGCGAACATAGCGTATCCGGTGGTGGCGAAAATTCTCTCGCCCGACATCGCGCACAAGACCGATGCCGGCGGCGTTGCGCTTAACATCCAGGATGCCGCCGCGCTAAAACAAGCCGCGAAAGACATCCTCGCGCGCGTGAGCGCCAAGCACCCCAGTGCGAAGATCAACGGCATCCTTGTGCAAAAAATGGAGAAGGGCCTCGCCGAAATCATCCTGGGCTTCAAGCGCGATCCGCAGGTCGGTCCGGTGGTGGTACTCGGCATCGGCGGCGTGCTGGCCGAAATCTACAAAGACTTCGCGTCCCGCCTCGCGCCGGTGAGCGAGGAAGCGGCCGCCGCCATGATCGAACAAGTAAAAGGCCTCGCCATCATCCGCGGCTATCGCGGCATGCCCAAGGGTGACTGCGCGGCGCTGGCCAAAACCGTCAGCGCGTTTTCACAACTCGCCTTCATCGACAGCATCGTCGAAGCGGAGATCAATCCGCTGATTGTGAAAAAGAAAGGCGAGGGCGTGGTGGCGGTGGATGGTTTAATTGCGCAGCGCTAACGGTACACTGCGCCCAGCCTAAAGAAGCCGGGATCACACCGGTTTGCCGGAATCGGCTCGGCAGGATATCCGCAAGTAATTAATTTTAAACAAAAATAGGCCGCTCTTCCCGAATGGCCTGCAATTGGTTGCGCGCGCGGCTGGCTGGCGGCGACATTTCCAGGCGCAACTCGGCATCGTACAAAGTGATGGCATTTGCCGCTGTTTCGCGCAACGCCGAGCGCGCGCCGGTTGCCGGAAATGCCAGACTCGCCTCGCTGTCGCAGCCGATGGTCACGACGGATATGCCGAGCGAGCGCGCGATACGCATAACGACGTCGTTTTCGCTCAGGCCATGCATGAACAATTTTTCAATGCCGAGATTGCGTGCATGCACCACCGCGCGTGACACCAGTGCACTACCAATGCCCTGGCCACGCGCTTGTTCCAATACCGACACACCGATTTCCACGTGATGTCTTGCGAATGCCAGATGTGCGATGCCGTCGAATTGACGTCCGGTCTCGCCGCTCTGCACACCGAACACGGCATCCTGCTCGAAATCGATGTCCTTGACGTAGCGTTCGACGGATGTATCGCGCGCGATAAAACCAAACCGCATGCGGCGGTCTTCGCGGTTCAGCGCCAGAAAGTGCGCCAGCAGCGCGGGTCGGTTCGAAGCGTCAAGCCTGGCTGTAAACATAGTGACACACTCCATTCAAGGTTAAGAAAGCGAACCATCCGTGGCCAGTAACCCTATAGTGCGAGGCACTATTTATGGCCAAAGTGCCGCTTGCCAATTTAAATAAACATCTTTATATACAATACTATGGATTCATTATAATGCATTTGCTGCGACGCAGCACATCGGTCTTTTCAAGGATGGCTTGAGAAAAAGTAAACCGAACGCAAGCCATGACGCATCGCCTGTGCCGATGAGCGGTTGAGCTGCCGACGCAATCTCATCGATGGGGCGCGTACGGGCTGGCCGCACCCGGCCAGCCTTTAGCGAGTGGCGGTTGCGCGAAGCCCAAACATCCACAGCCTCCACAACACCAACCGAACCCGTTCCAGCATAGGAAACGCAGCCGGTATTGCGTTGCCGGTCCACCCCATTCCGCGAACGGGCGACATTTACCGCCTGCTATCATTGCGGTCTTGATACAGGAGCCCCGCCATGCTGATGCAACAACTCGCCGATTACGCGATTAAAGAACAAACCGCAAAGCTGCCCGCCGACGTCATCCACCACGCCAAGCGCGCCGTCATCGACTGGTATGCCGCGCTGCTGCCGGGCAGCTTGTGCCCGCCCGCTACGCTGCTGGAACAGGCCTTTGCCGAAGACCTCGATCGCGGTCGCGCGCGGCTGGCTACCGGGCGACGCGCCACCACACGCACCGCCGCGCTGATCAACGGCGCGGCCTCGCACACGGTCGAGTTCGACGACATTCATCGCGATTCCGGTTATCACCCCGGCAGCCCCACGATTTCCGCTGCGCTCGCGGCGGCGCAATCCAGCGGCGCAACCGGCGAGCAATTCCTGCGCGCGGTAATCGTGGGCTACGAAACCTCCACGCGCATTGGCGAGGCGGTGATGCCCTCGCATTACAACTTCTGGCACACCACCGGCACGGTGGGCAGCTTTGGCGCGGCGGCGTCGGCGGCCACCGCGATGCGGCTGAATCACGATCAGTTCATGCATGCCGTGGCGACGGTGGGCACGTTCGCGGCGGGCTTGCAGCAGGCGTTTTTGTCGCAAGCGATGAGTAAACCACTGCATGGCGGCCATGCCGCGGACGCGGGTGTGCTCGCCGCGCTGGCGGCATCGAAGGGCGTGACCGGCGCGCTGGACATCATCGAAGGCAAAAAGGGTTTCGGCAACGCGATGAGCGTGAATCCGGATTGGTCAAAAGTGACCAAAGGCCTCGGCACGGATTACCACATCAATCACATGACGTTCAAGGCGCACGGTTGCTGCGGCCACACGTTTCCGTCGATCGATGGCGTGCTGCATCTGGTGATGCAACACAAACTCAAACCGCAAGACATTAAAAAAATAACCCTCGCCACCTACAAGGCCGGCCTCGACATCATCGACAACGCCACGCCCGAAGGCGAGTATCAGGCGAAATTCAGTCTGCAATACACCGTGGCCCACGCGGCGATCTTCGGCAGCGTGCGGCTGAATGCGTTCACCAGCGAACGCATGAAAGACGCCGAGTTGCGCGACATGATGAAAAAAGTGGTGTGCGTCGCCGACCCGGTGTTTTCAAAAGGGTATCCCAATCAGCGCGCGTCGCAGGTCGATATCGAAACCACGGACGGCCGCAAGCTGTCGCACTTTCAGCCTTATCGCAAGGGCGATCCGGAACTGCCGCTCACCGACGACGAACTCAACGCCAAATTCATGGAGCTCGCCGAGCCGGTGCTGGGAGACGCGGGTGCCAAGCATCTGCTGGCGCAACTGTGGGCGCTGGACAAGGCACCGACGGCCGAATTTGAAATTCAGCGGGGCAGCGTGCGCGCAACCGCGTAAAGCACCCGCCCGGTAAAACAAGGGAGCCGCGGCGAAAAAACTCAGCGGAAAAACTCGACCTTCGCCTCGCGGAACCACAGAAAATTCGCCGGCACCGCCGAGATCGGCCCGTTGATCGCGAACACGGCGATCTCGAATTTGTCGCCGGGCGTCACCAGGTTGTCGCCGAGTATCAGACGGTTGGGCATGTTGAAGCCCTGAATGGCGGCCGGGCTGGGCCGGCCCGCCGTGCGCGGCAGCACGCCGTTGACCCACACTTCGGCGTAGTCATCGACATTGACCCGTAACACGGCTTTTGCGCCGGCGGTGTCAAAACCCGTGGCGTTCGCCGGCATCGTTAACGTGGTGCGAAACCAGTGAAACGACACCATACCGCCGCCGCGTTTTCCCTCGAGATCGGCGGGGGGCACCACTTCCCAGCCCGAATCATCAAAACCCGCCAGTTCGGCATGCGGCTCGATGTCGTAGGTGGATTTGAATTGCGGGCGCGCGTCGGTGAGCGCCGGGCATTCCACCAGCTTTGCTTCTTTTGCGCGCCACACCGCGCCGAATGCCGCCGAACCCGCGTCCGTCATCAAATCGACCACATGCACCGGCGGCAGCAAGGGTGCCAACGGCAACTGCGGTTGCAGCAGCGGCGGAATCGGCGGCGGCATCGAATGCGTGGGGCGAACAAATTTGCTGGCGGGCATGACGGTATCCTTTTGGTGGAGTCTCCGAATGTAACCGGCCCTTCACCGCAAAATCAATCGGGCGGCGCGGGCATTAACCGGCAGTGAACTCGTAGTGGACTAAGGATTGCAGTTTTGAGCGTTTGCTTTCATCCTTCGGGTTTTGCGTCCACTCTGCCAGACTTCTCCATGACCGCCACGCCGAATTCCATCCACCGCCCCGCGCCGTTTACCAACCACGTCATCGAAGCCAACGGTGTCCGGCTCAATTACCTCGACTATGGCGCCGCCGGCCGCACGCCCATGCTGTGCCTGCACGGTGGCGCGGTGAACGCGCACTGGTTCGATTTTGTCGCCGCCGGATTCACCGGCAACTACCACGTGCGCGCGCTCGATCAACGCGGCCACGGCGACAGCGCCCATGCCCAGCCGCCGGATTACAGCTACGCGCGCTACGCGGCGGACGTGGCCCAAGTCGTCGAAAAACTCGATCTGCGCGATTTTGTATTGGTGGGCCATTCGATGGGCGGGCTGGTGTCGCTGGTCTACGCGGCCACCTATCCCGGCCGCGTGAAAAAAATCGTCATCATCGACTCCACGCTGGTTGCCACGCCCGACCGCGTGCAGGCGCTGCATCAGGTGGGCGGACGCGAAGGCAAAAGCTACGCAACCCACGACGATTTCGTGAGCAACTTTAAAGTGCGCCCCGCGGGCACCACCGCCGCACCGGAAATCCTGCGTTATCTCGCCGAGCGCAGCGGGCGGCAGGGGCCGGATGGCGTGTGGCGGCACAAGTTCGACCGCAACGTGTATTCAAAGCGCGTGCTGCTCGACATCCCGCCGCACTGGAACCGCATCACCATCCCCGCGTTGCTGGTCAAAGGCGGCCGCAGCGACCGCATCACGCCCGAAATCATAGCCGACGCAAAAGCGCGCTGCCCGCACGTTGATCTCGTTGAAGTGCCCGGCGCGGATCATCACGTCACGCTGGATAATCCCGGCGGGTTTGTCGATGTGGTGAATGGCTGGCTGGGACATCCATAGGCAAGTCATCTAAGTTTGCCGCAGGCCAATCACATTCCCGTCATTCCGGCGCAGGCCGGAATGACGAGGCCACCCCAAGCCCTGACGCGGTAGCCAAGCAAACGGCGCCGAGGTCGTGATCCAAACAGCTCACAACCCAAACCCCCGAACCGACCGTTATCACCGGCCACCGTGCGGTAAGCTCCCTCCATGACTTCAAAACCCGCGCCCGCCGTGCAAGACGACACCAGCCCGCTGCTCGCGCTCCGCGTGCGCGACTTTCGCCTGTATTGGCTGGCCCTGATCACGCAGGTGATCGGCCAGCAGATGTTCGCGTTCACGCTGGGCTGGCTGGCGTTTGAAATCACCGGCTCGCAGGCGCAGCTCGGGTTTATTCACCTGTGCGGCTTCGTGCCGCAGTTCGCCCTGACGTTGCTGGGCGGCGTGCTGGCCGACCGCATCGACGCGCGCAAGCTGATCGGCGTGGCGCAGATCAACGCCGCGCTCGCCATGACTTTGGTGGGCGTCACCGCGCTGCTGGGCGTGGCGCAGTTGTGGCATCTCGCGCTCGGCGCTTTTTTGTGGGGATTTTCCGCCGCCATCGACGAACCCGCGCGCGCGTCGTTTTTTCCGCGCCTGCTGCCGCGCCCGCTGCTGCGCTCCGCCGTGCCGCTGATCTCCATGGCATTCGGCAGCAGCCGCGTGATCGCGCCTTCCTTCGCGGGCTTTCTGATCGCGGCCATGGGTGCGCCGGTCACCTTTCTGATCAGTGCGGCGGCGGTCAGCACCATGATTGCCGTGCTGATGCTGCTGCGCCCCGCCAGCGGCGAAACGCGCGCACACGGCAGCCTGCTCGACAGCTTTACCGACAACCTGCGTTATATCCGCGCCAACGAAGTGTTTTTCAGGGTGATCACCGTGGCGCTGCTGCACGCCACGCTGGCGATGGGTTTCATCCACGTGCTGCCGGTGTTCGCCAAGCTGTTGCAGGTGGATTCGCGCGGCCTGGGCATCCTTGCCTCCGCGGCCGGCATCGGTGCGCTGATCGGCTTCATGTCCTACAGCAAATTGCAGGCGCGCATCTCGTGGCGCAACCTCGTCGTGGGCGCGCTCACGTTTTACAACCTCTCGCTGATCGGCCTTGCCTTCAGCGAGTGGTACTGGTTTTCGTTTGGCATGATTTTGATCTCTGGCCTGTGCCACGCGTATTTTCTGACCTGCGCGCAGGTAATGCTGCAAACCCTGGTCGAGGACCATTACCGCGGCCGCGTGATGAGCGTCTTCGCGTTGGTGTGGAGCCTGATGTTCCTGAGCGGATTTTTGCTCAACGCCGCCGGGGAATGGGCGGGGCCGCGTTTGGCGCTTGCGGGTGGGGCGGCGATTATGCTGGGGTATGTGTGGTTGTCGCTGGTGCAGGCTCGGGCGTTAAGAAACGTGGTTCTGACGCCCAAAACAGACCGACAACTTAAACAAACATGACGCCGACCCCCCCTTGATGCTGGACAAATACGGGAAGTAGAATTCCGATATACATAGCGCTCCCGGACCGGACGAGTGCCGCGATAATTAAGGAACGCCGCAGGCGTAGTTGGCAACTTCTCGCTGATCGACGTTGAGGAGCTTACATGATCGGACGCAATTCCTTTCTTGGCTTGGTGTTAATGGCGGTCACCATGCTGGTACCGGATGACTATTCGTCGGCGCGCGCGGCTTCCCTGGAAACCCTCAAAAAATTCCAAAGTATTCAGGTCATCCCGCTCGAGTCGCACGCATTGCTGCTCGAAGATCACACGGCCTTCATGGGATCGAAGGTCGCAAACCTCGGACTGATACCGCGTTCAGATATTTCGAAGCAGCGCGGCTGGCTCGTGGTGGGAACGCTCATGATGTTGGCGGAGGCCAATTCGCCGGAACGGCAGGAAAGGGAATCGGCCGCTTCGGCGCAAGCAGAGGAGATTCTAAAGGGAAAAGGCTTGTGGTCGCCTAATGTTGAATTGGCCAAAGAGGTGGCGAAACAGCTTTCCGCGGTTGGGCTCAATGCCACCGTATCTGAACAGACTCGTTCGTTGCCTCCGTTGCAGGATTTCGGCACCTCGAACACCGCCGGATTGCGTCGCGCTAATGCATGGTATGCCGATACCGATGCTACCGATCGTTACCGGTCGTCCGGGATCAATTCGTCGACCGCTGTCATGGAGGTTGGTCTGGGCAACTACGGCATAGGCGTTGGTACGTTCTATATTCGTGTGCTTCTCAAAGTGTTCGAACCCCAATCCGGCAAGTTTCTGGGGCGAGCGCGGCAATTCGAACATTACGACAGAATTGGACGCGAGGACCTATGGTCAAACGACGGTGCCGGCTTCAAGGAGCGCTTTGCTCAATTGACGCGAACCGCCGTCGCCGGCGCATTGCGGGATATCGGCGTAGAACCCAAATGATGTGCTATTCCATGAAAGGTACCGGAGTCAAATTCTTCTCATCGGCTTTTAGCCAACGATCTTGGCATAGTCCGCATGTGACCCGATCCAGAATCAAATCAAGACGGCACTTGGTGTGCCGGAGATTGCTCCCACTTTAGTGCTTCGATATTGGCCAGTGTGCCGACAGCGGCGACAAGCCGCCGCACTCCAGATTTACAACGCCTAATCCGCCGTCACCTTAATCGCCCGCACCAACTTCCCCCACCGCTCCAGTTCCGCGCGCATCAACGCGCCAAATTCCTCCGGCCCCATCAACGCCGGTTCCGCGCCTTGCTGCTGGATGAATTTCGAATACTCCGCGCTGTTGACCACGCGCGCGATGTCCTGATGCAGGCGCTGCACGATGGCTGGCGGTGTTTTTGCGGGCGCCGTGATGCCCATCCACTGTGATACGTCGAAGCCCTTCAAGCCCTGCTCGTCGAGGGTCGCCACGTTGGGCAGCACCGGCGAGCGCTTTATCGACGTAACACCGATCGGGCGGATGCGGCCCTGCTGGAGCAGCAGCGCGGCGTTGGTGACGCTGGTGCAATACAGGTCGGTGTGGCCGGCCACCGTGTCGATCATCGCGGGTGCGCCACCTTTGTAGGGGATGTGCTGCATTTTGATGTCGGCCAGGCTCATGAACAACTCGGTGCACAGATGCGGCGTGCTGCCGGTGCCCGCCGAGGCAAAACGCAGTTGGCCGGGGCGCGCTTTGGCGAGCGCGATCAGTTCTTTCAGGTTTTTCGCCGGCACCGATGGATGCGCAATGATCATGTAGGGCGCCAGCGCTACCATCGCCACCGGCGCAAAATCGCGCATCGTGTCGTAGCCCAACTTGGCATATACAAACGGCGCGATGGTCATCGGGCCGGTTACCGCGAGCAACAGGGTGTATCCATCGGGCGGGGATTTAGCCACCATTTCCGAGCC
The DNA here is from genome assembly GCA_002412495.1 of Betaproteobacteria bacterium UBA5216. Lineage (GTDB taxonomy): Bacteria > Pseudomonadota > Gammaproteobacteria > Burkholderiales > SG8-41 > UBA5216. Next base: position 43,235 of record DHVE01000115.1, on the reverse strand, counting down.
CACCGTGCCTGCCGCGCCGGAGCGGTTGTCGAAAATTACCTGCTGGCCCAGCGGCTCCGACAGTCGCTGCGCCAGCGCGCGGCCCAGCACATCGTTCACGCTGGTGCCCGCAGGGAAGGGCATGATTATGCGCACCGGCCGGCTGGGAAAATTCTGCGCAAAAGCGGATACCGATAAAAACCATCCCAACAGAAGCGCGATTTTCGGCATTGACATGGCGACTCCTTTTACGGAATGCAGCAACACAACGGGTTAACGCACTGGCGCGGACGCAGGGCAGATCATCAGGCGAGTGGCGATCCCCTCGCCTTCCCGCAGCGGGAGCAAGCGCCCGCACGCCAAATATAGATCAAACAGGACCAAAGCGTTGACGCGTACGCGCTGCCCGCAAGGTACGAAGGCAGCACATTGTCCGGCATAATGATTCCGTTCAACTCGTCAGGGGCACCGCCATGCCGTATCAATGCATCAAGGTTGAAGTCAACGACACTATCGCCGTGGTCACCATGGACCGGCCGCCGGTCAACGCGCAAAACGCGCAGTTTCGCGATGAGATCATGCAGGTCTTTGATGCCTTCACCGACCGTGACGACGTGCGCGTGGCCATCCTCACGGGCGCGGGCAAGGTGTTCTGCGCGGGCGCGGATATCAAGGAGCGCATCGGTATCGCGAAACAACCGGGTGATTACTGGCGGCACAATCGTGGCGCGCGCGAGTACGCCAACGCGATCCGCGAATGCAAAAAGCCGGTGATCGCGGCGGTGAATGGCGCGGCGCTCGGCGCGGGTTTCGGCGTGATGGCCGCGTGCGACATCATGCTCGCCTCGGATAACGCGGTGTTCGGCATGCCGGAAATCGACGTGGGCCTGGCGGGCGGCTGTGCCTTTATTTCGCGGCTGTTCAGCAAATCACGCGGGCGGCGCATTGTGTTCACCGGCGAGCGGTTTAGCGCGGCGGAGTTGTATCGCCTGGGCGTCATCGAGTGGTGCGGGCCGCGCGAGCAGTTGATGGAAGAGGCGATGAAAATCGCGCGCAGCATCGCCGCCAAAAGCCCGCTCGCCATGAAGCTCGCGAAGCAGGCGTATAACGTGATCGAAAACATGCCGGAGCGCGACGGCTACCGCTTCGAGCAGAACATTACTGAGCAGTTGTCGCACACCGAAGATGCGCTCGAAGCGCAGCGCGCGTTTGCCGAAAAACGCAAACCGGTGTTCAAGGGGCGGTAGGCATAGCGGCGCGGATCAAAATACCCAGTATCCGGCGCGCTCGCCACCCTGTACCCACTGTGTGCCGTTCATGCGTAATCACACAGGCGCGAGCCGGGCAACTTCCACCGAGATATGTACTAATGCCGCATGGGTGTGCAGTTGTCGTCGGACGTCATCGGCACTGACGTCTTGAGATGTGCTGATGGCAAGTATGCACGCGTATTTGCCGCCGCCGACGCGCCATACATGCAGGTCGCTGATCTCCGCCTGCCAGCCGCTTTGCCGGATAATGTCGTAAATCTCCCCGACCACCGGCGCGTTCATCTCGGCGTCGAGCAGCACGCGAGCCGAATCCCGCAGCAGCCCGTAGGCCCACACCGACACCAGGATCGAGCCGGCGATACCCATTACCGGATCGAGCCAGGCCGCCCCCCAGTATTTGCCGCCCAGCAGCGCAAAAATCGCCAGCACCGAGGTGGCGGCGTCGGCAATCACGTGTACATAGGCTGACCGTAGGTTAAGATCGTCATGATGCTCGTGGTCATGCCCGTGCGGGTGATGGCCATGCGCGGCATCATGAGAACGCCCGCTCTTGAGCATCCACGCGCACACCCAATTAACGATCAAGCCGACGACGGCAACCATGATTGCATTGTCAAAGTGAATGCGGGACGGATTCAGTAATCGCGATACCGATTCGTAGCCCATCATGAACCCGACCACCGCGAGCAGTACGGCGCTGGTGTAGCCGCCCAGCACTTCGATCTTCCAGGTGCCGAACGCAAAACGTGCATCGTGTGCAAAGCGTCGCGCATACACATAAGCCAGCACCGAAATGCCGAGCGCGATCGCATGTGTGCCCATGTGCCACCCGTCGGCCAGCAGCGCCATCGAGTTGAACAGCACGCCGCAGACGATTTCTACAACCATCATCACGGCGGTGAGCACCACAACGCGCAGGGTGTTGCGCTCGGCGAGTGGATTGCCGCCGCCAAAGGCGTGGGGATATTTACAGCGATGTGCGCTGGCGCCGCCGCCTCTCTTGTCCATCATATGAGTTTGCACGGTGCCTCGAAGGCCATTTGCCCGGTCGTTGGGCAATGATAGCAGCGCGAGCCCACCGCGACCGTCACGCCCCGCCGGGCGTGTTCAAAATGCGTGTCTTCACAGGCGCGGCGGGTATGGGTATGCTAGGGTTTGGCCCTTCGGCAAATCCAGCAAACCCCAAAACCAGTTTGCCGGTTCCAGCAGCCTCCTTGCCCATCACTTTTTTCATGGCTCTCATGACCGTACGACGCAGGACTCTGATTTCCGCTGCGCTGTTCGCAACAGCGACTCTGAGCGCTGGCGCGCAATCCCCCGCGCCTCCCGCCGGACAAGGTTACCCCACCAAGCCTATCCGCCTGATCGTGCCGGCCGCGCCGGGCGGCGGCACGGATTTCTCTGCACGACTGATCGGCGCGAAACTGACCGAGGCTTGGGGACAAACGGTGGTGATCGACAATCGCGCGGGCGCGTCCGGCAATATCGGCGCCGAACTGGCGGCGAAAGCCGTGCCCGATGGCCACACGCTGGTGATGCCGATCACATCGTTCCCGGTGAACCCGGGGCTCTTTGCCCGGATGCCGTTTAACACCGAAAAAGATTTCGCGCCGATTATTCTGGTGGCCTCGGCGCCGTTGTTATTGGTGGTTAATCCGTCAGTACCCGCCAAATCCGTGGGCGAGCTGATCACGCTTGCCAAGGCGCGCGCGGGCCAGCTTAATTATGCCAACTCGGGCAGCGGCACCACGGCGCATCTGGCGGGCGAATTGTTCAAACGCATGGCCGGGGTGCAAATCGTCAGCATTGCCTACAAAGGCGGCGGGCCGGCGGTGATCGATTTGATCGCGGGCAATGTGCAGATTTATTTTTCGACGATTCCGGCCGCCTTGCAGCAGGTCAAGGCGGGCAAGTTGCGCGCCCTCGCCGTAACCAGCACCACGCGCGTGGCGGAAATTCCCGAAATGCCTACCGTTGCCGAAGCAGGCTTGCCGGGCTTTCAGGTGATCGGCTGGTTTGGTCTGTTTGCGCCTGCGGGCACGCCCAATGCCGTGGTGCAAAAACTCAATAGTGAAATCGTTAAAACACTGAAGGCGCCCGAAACCCGCGAGCGGTTAGCCGGCCACGGTTTGATTCCAGGTGGCGGCACACCGCAGGACCTAGGCCGGTTTTTGACCGAGGAAATCGCGCGCTGGCGCAAGCTGATTCAGGAAGCCGGCATACGTAGCAATTAACCCAGGAACCCAGGAACCAAGGAAGCCACCATGAACGCACCCGAAACAAAAGCCATCACCACCGCGCAGCCGGTGAAGTCACCTACGGTTTCGCAGTCACTCAGCGATTACGTCGCGGGCTACCGTTATGAGGCGATACCGCCGGCCGTGCGCGAACGTGCGAAATACCTGATGCTCGACGCCATCGGCATCGCCTATGCCTCTACGCACTACGCGTTTGCGCATCACATCCTGTCGGGCATACGCAGCATTGCGGGCAGCGGCGCCAGCGGCCTGATCGGGCTATCGGACAAACTGCCGTTGCGCGATGCGGTGCTGATGAACGGCGCGCTGGTGCATGGACTCGATTACGACGACACGCACGTGGGCGCGATCGTGCATCCGACCGCGAGCGCGCTGCCGTGCGCAATGGGCGTGGCGGAAGCCATCGATGCCAGCGGGCGCGATCTGCTCGCGGCGTACATCCTTGGCGTCGAAACCGTGGTGCGCGTGTGCGGCGCGGCCAAGGGCGGGTTTCACCATTTTGGTTTTCATCCGACCGGCATCACGGCGCATTTTTCATGCGCGCTGCAGGCCGGCTGGTTATATGGTTTGAATGCCCGCCAGTTGACCATGGCGCAGGGTTTCGTCGGCAGCACCGCCGCCGCCAGTCAGGAATTTCTCGAAGAAGGCGCATGGAACAAACGCCTGCATCCGGGTTGGGCCGGCGTCGCTGGCATCACTGCCGCGCACCTCGCGCGCAATGGGTATGTGGGGCCGAGCAAAACGTACGAAGGCCGCTTTGGCCTGTATCAAAGCCATTTGCAGACGTTGAAGGACGAGGTGGACTACGGGTACGTCACCGACGGCTTGGGCACGCGCTGGGAAACCAGCGAAGTTGCCATCAAGCCGTATCCGGTTTGCCACCTCATCCACGCCTGCGCCGATGCGGCTTTGGTGCTGCGCGAAAAACACAAACTCAAGCCGGAAGATATCGAGTCCGTGCAGGCGCTGATACCCGAGCCCACCATCCACATCATCGCGCAGCCGGAAGCGAGCAAAGTCAAACCGGCGAACGATTACGACGCCAAATTCAGCGTGCAATTTGTGACGGCCGCGAGTCTGGTGCTGGGCCGCTTTGGTCTGGCGGAATTGGAGCAGGACACGCTGAGCAACACCACGATTCTTGATCTGGCCTCGCGCGTGAGTTACGCCGCCGATCCCGATACGACGTATCCGAAATATTTTTCCGGCGGTGTGGTCATCAAATTGCGCAACGGCAAAACCCTGCGTCATCATGAACCGATCAATCGCGGCACGGGCGAACGCGCGCTCACCGGCGACGAAATTTCGGCGAAGTACCGCGACAACGCCGCCATGGTGTTGCCGTCACGGCGTGTCGAGCAGGTGCGCGATGCCATTCTCGGCGTCGAATCGCTGTCGGCGCGGGAGTTCATGGCGGTACTCGGCAACAAAGGGTAGATGGGTCTGCCGAAAGTTCGCGCGCCGTGAACCCATCGGGCGAGGTTACACCCCGCTGACTTTGATGCCGGTGGCCTTGATCAGCTTCGTCCACTTCGCCAATTCCTGGCGATGATAGGCCGCGAGCTGTTCCGGCGTGCCGCTGATGGCGTCCGTTCCCAGGTCCGCAAACCGCCGGGTGACATCGGGTGTCGCCAGCGCCTTGACCAATTCAGCGTTGAGCCGCTTGATGATGGATGCCGAGGTCGCCGCCGGTGCGACCATGGCGTACCAATTGACGATTTCGTATCCCGGCACGCCGGACTCCATAAACGTCGGCATCTGCGGCATCAGCGGCGTGCGGCGCGCGCTGGTGACCGCGATCGCGCGTATTCTGCCGGCGTTGGCGAGTTGTAATACCGAGGTTATACCGCCGATATAGACATCCACTTCACCGGAGGCGAGTGCGGTTAACGCCGGCGCGGCGCCGCGGAACGGCACGTGCTCCATTTGGATCTGCGAAATCGTCTTGAATAGCTCGGCCGCCAGATGGGGCGTTCCGCCGATGCCGCCCGAGGCGTAATTCAGTCGCGCGGATTTGGCCTTGGCGAGAACGATCAAATCGCTGATGGATTTGGCGGGCACCGAGGGATGCGTCGCGAGCAGACTCGGCGCCGTACCCGCAAGACCGATCGGCGCAAAATCTTTGAGCGGATCGTAGGGTACCTTGTAGAGGCTCGGATTGATCGCCAGGGATGACGTACCCGAGAACAGCAAGGTGTAGCCATCCGGTGGTGCTACGCTGACCGCCACCGTGCCGGTGCCGCCGCCCGCGCCGCTGCGATTGTCGATGATGAGCTGCTGCCCCATTTGTTCGCTCATTTTTTGCGCGACGATGCGGCCCAGCACATCGTTGGGTCCGCCGGGCGCAAAGGGCACGATCATGCGGATGGGTTTTACGGGATATTCCTGCGCATCCGCGACATTGGCTGCGAGTCCCGCCAACAACGCCGCGTTCAGGCAAAGCGCCACGATGCTTCGCCGATGTAATCCGTCCGTGTGCATCACAAGCCACCGTTGGCGACGTTGTGCTGGCCCGAGGCGTCCACCCGTATGTGCGCGAGCGCATGTTTTGCGAGGCCCTTGCGATTGACCTCAAAGCCGAATCCCGGACCGGGCGGCAGATTACAAAACCCATTGCGCACATCGATGGGGCGATTGAGGATGGTCTCGCTTTCGTTCACCGATGGCAGTCCGAGAATGAATTCCGCGCCGAACGCGTGGTTCGGTATGGTCGAACACAAATGCGCCGCCGCGATGGCTTCGATGTAACTGCCGTTCGCCGTTCCAGCACAATTGGCCTTTAACCCGGCGGCCTCCGCCACCACCGCGATCTCTTTGCAGCGGCGCAGTCCCCCGCATTTGTACCATTTGACGGCCAGCACATCAGCGGCCTCGTGCTCGATTACGCGCATGGCGTCATCGCGCGTGTATACGGATTCGTCGGCCATGATGGGCACGGTCACGCGGTCGCGGATGCGGCGCATGGCCGTGAGCGAGCCGGTGGGCACGGGTTGCTCGAAGTAAGCGAGCCCCATGTCGTTGAATTGATTCGCGAATCGAATCGCGCTGGGCACGTCGTAGCAGGTGTTGGCATCCACGCCCAACGGCACTTGAGCGCCGAGTTCTTTTTGTATGGCCTTGGCCACGCGGATATCGACTTCCCGGCGATCCAGCGGACCGATCTTGATGCACACATACTGCACCGAAAATTTTTCCACCGCGGCCATGGCCTCGGACACCATCACCTTCTCGTCGTCGAGACTGACCGACCACTCAAGCGGAATTTCATTTCGGCAAGCACCGCCCAGCAAAGTGTGCACCGGCACGCCCAGCGCGCGTCCGACCAGATCGTGCAAGGCCATGTCGATCGTTGCCAGCGTCGCCGGGTTGTTGGGCAGGGTGCCTTCGCAGGCGCGTATCGCGGCCTCGATTTGCAGGGCATTGCGCCCGATCAGCAGGGGCGCGTAGTAATCTCGCAGATTGCTGAACATCCCCGCCGCGGTTTCTCCCACGAACGGATTGATCGGGCGCGCCTCGCCCCAGCCAGTGATGCCGCCCGCGCGTATGCCCACCATGACGGGGCGACCCGCCCAACCGCCTTTGGCGCCGTAGACATAAGCGCCGGTGGACATGCGCCGCCGATGCGAAGGGACGATGTCCAGCCCGATAATTTCCACGCCATCAATTTTGAGTTGCGGCAACGCGGTGGAGTCGATGGCGGTGGTGCGCGAAGAAGGATCGGTCATGGCGTTCCCTGTGAGGCTGAACTAGGTTGAACAAAAAACAAAAGGGAGCAAATTATAGCCAAAGCGACCGAGGCGGCGGCGGTTGACGATCTCGTGATCCGGCGATACCGTGCCCATGCGTGAATCTGGGTGAATCTCGGTGAATCAAGACGTAAGGGTGAGCGATGTTTGAATGGCTGAAGTTTCGTGGCAAGGCGACTTTCGCGGTCGGTGTACTCCTCGCGAGCAGCGCCGCACTCGCGCAAAATTACCCGTCCCGTCCGGTGACGTTGATCGTTCCCTACGGACCGGGCGGCGGGGCGGATATCGTGGGCCGAATCATCAGCCAGCGGCTGGCGCGCGCGTTGCAGGAGCAGGTGATTGTGGATAACCGCGCGGGTTCTTCCGGCAATCTCGGCGCGGCGCTGGTGGCGCGCGCGGCGCCGGATGGCCATACGCTGATGATCGCCACCAACACGCACGCGGTGAATGTCAGCCTGTATAAAAAACTGCAATATGATTTTCCGCGCGAATTCGGCGCGGTCGGCATGCTGAGTTCGTTTCCGTATGTGCTGGTGGTGCATCCGTCGCTGCCGATATCCAACGTGAAACAACTGGTGGCGCTGGCGAAGAAAAATCCCGGAGAGCTGATGCATTCGTCGTCGGGCAATGGTTCCAGTCCGCACCTGACGGCGGAAGTTTTTAAAATGTCGGCGGGCATCAAGATGATTCACGTCCCGTACAAGGGCGCTTCGGAAGCTTTGACCGATCTGGTCGGCGGCCGGGTGCAAATAGGTTTCGCGAGCGTGAGTTCGGTGTTGCAACTCGTGAACACCAAACGGCTCAGGGCGCTGGGCATCACCAGCGCGCAGCGCACGAAAGCCGCCGCCGAACTGCCCACCCTGGTGGAGCAGGGGTTCAAGGACGTGGTCGTGACCACCTGGAACGCCTTGTTTGCGCCCGCGAAAACACCCGCCGCGATCATTACCCGTCTCAACGCTGAAATCGTGAAGCTGGTGCATGACCCGGAAGTGGTCGAGCGGTTTACGGCCGTCGGTGTGGAACCCGCCAGCAGCACGCCGCAGGAACTCGAGGCGTTCGTGAAGCAGGAGGTTCAGCGCTGGGCGAAGGTGGTGCGGGAGTCCGGCGCGACGGTGGACTGATGCGGGATTATGCGCGACGCTCGCTGCGCAACCACAGCCCGAATGCGAGAAACGTCAGCGCGGCAGTCAGCGCGAAATAGGCGCGCAGCCCCAGCAGCGGACCAATCAGGCCGGCGGTAAAGGGCGCGATGCCCATGGCGATAAACTGAAACGACGCGGCATAGGAAATCGCGCGCGCATCCATGCCCTGCGGCGCGTGCGTGCGCAGCAGGCGCACGATGGCGGGCAACATCAGTGACGCTGCCAGACCAAACGCGATGCGTGTCAGCGTGAGTTGCAGCGGCGTTTGCAGGAACAACATTGGAAGTTGCGTCACCCCGGCTGCGGCGGCGGAGAACAACAGCACCCGCCGGGGATCGTAGCGATCCAGCAAACGGCCCCACACGGTCAGGGAGATGGCGCTGGAAAGCGCAAAGCCGATGGCCACCGCGCCGGCCCAGAAGGCGTGCGACCCGGCATCCGCCGACGCGCCGCCGTTCAGATTCATCACGAACACGCTTAGGATGGTGACGTTGCCGGGCGCCAGCATTGCAAACACAAAGCCCAGAAAAAACAGCAGTCCGATGCGCGGCACCGCGAGCAGCTCGCGAAGGTTGCCGATCCATTGCGGGCGCCAGCGCCCCGCCGCGAGTTGCTTGGTCTCGCGCACCGTGGCGAGCACCAGCATGCCGGCGCTGATCAGCACGCCGCCGCTGAACCAGAACAGCCAGTGTGGTTTGTCGACCAGCGCCACCAGCATCGTGCCTACCGCGGGCCCGGTGGTTTGTCCGATCAGGTTCGACGCCTGCAGGCGAGACAGCGCGCCGCCGATGCGGTTGGGTGGGGTGTTCGCCACGATCAGCGCCTGCGCGGACATGGTGCCTCCATTGAAAAACCCCACCAGCGAGAACAGGCAGGCAAACCACAGCGGCGTGGGGGCAAAAGGAACCAGCGACATGAAAAAGCCCATGCCAAGCATAGCGCGCAACACCATGATTTTTCGGCCGAAATAATCGGCGATGCTGCCCCAGATCGGTCCACACAAAAAACTGATGATGTAGAAAACCAGCATCATGTTGCCGATCCAGGTTTCCAGATTTTCGTGGACGCCAAGATTGCGTACCATCAGCGGCAGAAACGGAAACGAAATCGCAAACCCCATGGAAGTCATCAGCGTCGCCATCGGCAGGGTTTGCAGATTGCGGCGCCAGTAGGGAAAGCGCGCGGATTCGTCGGTGACGCCGCCGGGAGGGTTTGACTCTGGGTTTTTCAAGGTGTGGGCGAGCTTAGCAAACGCCGGTCAAAGTGCAATGCCCGGCGCGGGGTTTACCGGCGTCTCCCATCAAGCCGGGCGCAAGGATCGCGTGCTTCTATCGCGAAAACTACAGTCCCGCCTTCCTGAGCACTTTGGCCCAGCGCGGGATCTCGGACTTGATCAGCTCGTGAAATTGTTCCGGCGTGTTGCCGGTCGGAATGGCGCCTTCGCTGGACATTTTGGCGGCGGTATCCGGCAATTGCAGATATCGCACGATTTCGCCGTTCAGTTTGCGCACGATATCGCGTGGCGTACCCGCGGGCGCGAGCAGGCCGTACCACTGCGTGATTTCATAGCCCGGCACACCGGCTTCCGCGATGGTGGGCACATTCGGCAGTACGTCGAGCCGCTGGTTGGTGGCCACGCCCAGCGCGCGCAGCCGGTTGGTGCGCACATGCGGGATCAGTGGCGGTACGCCGACGATGGTGAGCGTAATGTGGCCGCCGAGCAGATCGATCATGGTTTGTCCGGCGCCCTTGTAGGAAATCTGCTGGATGTCAGTGCCCGTCAGTTGCTTGAAGTATTCCACGGACACGTGGGAGTTGCTGCCGTTGCCGGCCGAACCGTAATTGAGTTGTCCCGGCCGGCGCTTGGCGAGCGCCACCAGTTCCTTGACGGTTTTCGCCGGTACCGAGGGATGAATGCACAGCATGTTGGGCACCAGCGCAACCAGCGATACCGGCGTGAAATCGCGCACCGGATCGTAGGGCATCTTGGGAATCACTGATGGCAGAAACGAAAAGGTGCCGATGTATCCCATGATCAGCGTGTAGCCGTCGGGCGGACTCTTGGCGACATAATCAACGCCGACAATACCGCCGGCGCCGCCCGGCCGGTTTTCGACCAGCACTTGCGCGCGCCACACCTCGGTGAGGCGTTGCGCGACCAGACGCGCCAGAATATCCGTGCTGCCGCCGGGTGACACAGGCACCACAATGCGCACCGGTTTTACCGGATAGGCAGGCTCCGTTTGTGACAGCGCCAGCGCGGGCGCGAGCAGCATCATGCCGGCGAGCAGTAAAGCGATGTGCATCGAATGATCCTCCCTGATGTTTCGCGTGGACGGGGCGGCGCGGGCGTTATCGGTGCACCAGTTGGCGCTCCAGCGCCTGGAATTCATCAAAGCCCACCACCGTGTTGAGCTCCTCGAATGACAGCAACAGTTCGGGCCGCTCGATGGGTTCTTTGCTGCGCATGGCTTGCTGCAAGGCATCCAGCCCGTTCTGCATGCCCTTGATGGCGCAGGACGTGAGCAGCCGCGGATAAATCACCACGCGCACGCCCAGTTCGGCGAGGCGCGCCGGCGATATCAGTGGCGTGGTGGCACGGCGGCGGATGCCGAAGCCCATGTTGACGCACAGCGGTTTCGACACGTTCTTGATCACGGTGGCGATGTCCTGCTCCGACAACAGCGCATCGGCAAACAGCAAATCCGCGCCGGCCTCGGCATACAGATTCAGCCGCCGCACCACTTCGGCGATGCCGTGCGTGGCGAGCGAATCGGTGCGCGATTTGATGACAAAATCCGTGTCGCGCCGTGCCGCCACGGCGCCATGAATTTTTTCCACCATTTCCTCGGCGGAGATTACCGCCTTGCCGGCCATGTGCCCGCACCGCTTGGGCCACGATTGGTCTTCGATCATCACGCCGGCGAGCCCGGCCTGCTCGAACGCGCGCACCAGATGAAACACGTTGATGGCGTTGCCGTAGCCGGTGTCCGCGTCGGCCAGCAGTGGAATGTCCACACACGCCGCCAGCATGCGCACGGTGTTCAGGTTCAGTTCAAATCCCATCAGGCCGATGTCGGGTTGGCCGAGCAAGGCCTCCGCAATGCCCGCGCCGGAAATGAAACCGGAGGGGAATCCCGCCTGTTGCACCAGGCGCGCGCTATAGCCGTCGAAAATGCCGGGTTGAATCACCAGTTCGCTGCCGTTGATCAGTTTTTTCAGCCGGGTAGTTACCTTGTCCATGGCGGTCTCGTGTTGATGGGGAAGGGGGAAGGGAAGTAGAAGCGTTGCGGGCTTCATCGTAGCGCGACACCTGGGCGAATACAATGAAGCCCCACCCGGTGCGTAGCCGTGCCGCCGGTTGACCCTGGGCGCGGCATCTGCCATTGTCTTGGTGTCCGAGTCAGGCTTTGTCCAGGCCGGGTCGAGCCCACAAAAGTCGTGTGTAACTCCGGGGAGACAAACACGTGATAATCCGAATTCTGCGTCGCATGCGGGTCGCGCAGCGACTGGCAACCGGCTTTGGCGTTGTGTTGGTGCTGATGTTGGTGCTCACGGTGGTGGCGCTGTATGGGCTGGGTGAGCTGCATCACATTAATGAACAACTGAGCCAGCAGGCAAAGGCGGCGGGCATGGCCGCCGCCAGCACGCAACTGTATGAAACACTGCGCGCCGCCATTCTCATTACGGGAATTTTGGCCGCCCTGGTGGCGGTATTTTTTTCATGGCGCGTCGGACGCATGATCACGCGTCCGATCAATCGCGCAGTGTCGGTGTCCGAGGGCATTGCGCGGGGTGATCTCACGCAGCAGATCGACGTCAATCATCACGGCGGCGAACTCGGCCAGTTGTTGCTGTCGCTGCAAAATACCGTGTTGCGATTACGCGGGTTGGTGGAAGGCGTGCGCGACAAGGCGCAATCGGTGCAGAACGGCACCGACGAAATCGCGCGCGGCAATGCGTCGCTGTCGGCGCGCACCGAGTCGCAGGCTTCCACGCTGGAACAAACCGCGGCCTCGATGGAAGAATTCACGGCTTCGGTCAAGGCCAATGCCGAAAACGCGAACCAGGCCAAGGCGCTTGCCGCCGGCGCGGCTGAAATTGCCACCGAAGGCGGGCGCATGGTTGCCGACGCGGTGCAAACCATGAACGGCATTTCGGATGCCTCGAAAAAAATCGCGGACATCATCGGCGTCATCGACGGCATCGCGTTTCAAACCAATATTCTGGCGCTCAATGCCGCGGTGGAGGCCGCGCGCGCCGGCGAGCAGGGACGCGGATTCGCCGTGGTGGCCTCGGAGGTGCGCAGCCTCGCGCAACGCAGCGCCGATGCCGCCAAGGAAATAAAGGCGCTGATCGGCGATTCGGTGCTGAAAATCAGCACGGGTGCGAAGCAGGTGCAAAACGCCGGCAGCACCATGAATGAAATCGTCGGCTCGGTGGCGCGGGTGCGTGACGTGGTAAACCAGATCAGCAGCGCCTCGCGTGAGCAGGCGTCCGGCATCGATCAGGTCAACGCGGCGGTGCTGCAAATGGATCAGACGACACAGCAAAACGCGGCGCTGGTCGAACAGGTGTCGGCCACGGCGGAGACCATGACCGCGCAATCACGCGAACTGATGCAAGCCTTGGGCGCGTTTAATCTCGGCAAAATGGTGCTGAAGGATCGCGACGAAACCGCGCGCGCGCATCGGATTGAACGCATGGATCGTAACGACGCGCGCGCGGCAGGAGCCACCGCGACGCAATCGGCCATCAAGCCGCGCAGTGCGGCGCTGCCCGAATCCGCACAGCGGCTGGCCGCGCCCGCGCCGGTGACAAATTCCGACGACGGCAACTGGAAGTCGTTCTGAATGCCTAAAATATCAATAAAAACAAATATTTACATCAAAATGTCGTCGGCCAGTTGCTGATCAGATGGTCGCCGACACCGCCCGTCAGGCGCAGGCGGTGGACCTCCAGCGTGCGGATCAAATAGTCGCGCGTGTCGCGCGGATCGATCACCGATTGCGTTTCGTATAACGCGGCGAGTCCCCACACCGAGTTGTCCTGCTCGATTTCGGCGGCGAGTTTTTTGAAGCGTTCGGGATCGTCTTCCTGTTTGAGGCCATGCAGAATATTCACGCCGACCGATGGGTCGACAAAACCCAGGTCCGCCGTCGGCCAGCAAGCGACTTCATCGGAATTTTTGCCGCCGCCCATGTTGAGATACGCCTTGCCGTAACTTTTGCGCAGGATGATGGAAATTTTCGGCACCGTTACCAGCGACAACGCGTTGACCCAATTGATGATGCGTCCGGGCGCGCCGCGTTGCTCGCCTTCCAGCCCGATCAGAAAGCCCGGCACATCGACCAGAAACACGATGGGAATGTTGAACGAATCGCACAACACCAGAAAACTCGTCACCTTGGCGCAGGCATCAACATCGAGCGCACCGCCCTTGAACAGCGGGTTATTGGCGATGACGCCGGTGGTGTGACCGTTGATGCGCGTTAACGCGGTGACCACGGATTTGCCAAAATCAGGCTTGAGATCAAAGCGCGAGCCCTTGTCGGCAATGGCGTCGATGATCTTTCGCACGTCGTACACCTGCGAACGCCCCTCCGGCATGATGTCGAGCACGCGCTGCATGGCATCGTCAGAACCCTCGGGGACTGGCGCCACCGGCGGCGCTTCGTTGCAATGGCTCGGCAGATACGACAAAAATGTTTTGATCGCATCGAGCGCCTGTTCGTCGGTATCCACCGCGACATCCACCAGACCCGAGGTGCGCGTATGCATGCGCCAGCCGCCGAGTTCTTCGGGCGTGATGGGCCGGCCGATGGCTTTTTCCGCGACACGGTGGCTCGCCACCGCCATTACCGCGCCCTTGCGCATCACCGTGAAATCCGACAGGCTCGCATACCACGCCGAGTGTCCGAAGCAACTGCCCAGCAGCGCCGAAGCCCACGGCGATTTGCGCAGGCGCTGATATTCCGCGCCGTCCTGACCGACGATCGAGCGTCCCGTCGCGCCCATGCGATCGGGCATGCGCGCGCCGCTGGTCTCGCCGAGAAACACCATCGGAAAACCCCGTTTGGTGGCGACGTTCTTCACGTGCTTTACTTTTTTCTGATTGATCACCGCGCTGGACGCGCCGAGCACGGTGAAATCATTCGAGATCACGCCGACTTCGCGGCCCTGAATGCGGCCAAAGCCCACCACCTTGCCGTCGCCCGGCGTCTTGTGGCGCACCTCCGCGCGCGCCGACGTGGCGTAAAGTCCCGATTCGATGAAGCTGCCTTTATCCAGCAGATGATCGACGCGTTCACGCGCGTTCAACACGCCGGTGGCCTTGCGCGCCGCGAGTTTCTCGGCGCCCCCCATGGCCAGCGCGCGCAGCGTGCGTGCTTCGTAGTCGCGGATCAAGGCTTCGAACGGCATGTGATGCTCCCGGCGTCGGTGTTGAAACAATGCCCGGCATCATAACAATTTCAAGCTGTCGATTTTGGTCGCCATGGAAACACGGCGCGGCACGTATTGCAAAGAACGAGCGGAGAACCCACAAAGAAAAACCGCGCCGGGAAAGCCCGTCGCGGTGAAAGCAATCAACAAAGGAGGAGTTGAGGGGTGATTGCTGAGTTGAAGTATCCGCCCGTCCGCGCGCCTTGTCTGTGAAGAAAATCACATCTCGCGTTAAATAGAGCCAACGAGGATTTTGGCCCGCGAACGGGTCAGCACGTTGACAAGCGCACGAAACTGCCCAAAATGCCGGTTTCGCGCGGATTTAGCGCGACTTCCCTTACCCCATCGCACTTTTTATACCTACCACCGGGAACCCCATGAGCAAATTACTGGATGTTATCCGCGACCGCCGCAGCGACCGCCATTTTTCCAACAAGCCGCTGGAGGCCGAAACGGTGGAGGCACTGCTCGACGCCTTCCGCTGGGCGCCGTCGTCCAACAACCGGCAGCCGTGGCGCGTGCTGATTGCATCCAGTCCCGAAGCGGTACGCATTTTTGACGATGCGCTGTCGGCGGGCAACAAGCAATGGGCGCCGCCCGCCGCGCTGAAAATGGTGATCATCGGCGTGCCCGAAGAGCAACCTGAACGCAACGGCCTGCAAAATTTCATGCTCGACATGGGCATGGCGATGCAGAACATGATGGTGCAGGGCTACGCCATGGGGCTGACCATCCACGCGATGGCAGGTTTTGATTACGACAAGATTTGCAAGGGCTTCAATATTCCCGCCAATGCCAAGCCGGTGGCGGTGATGGCGGCGGGGTATCGCGGTCGCGTGGAAGATTTGGCCGAAGAAGTGCGCGTCAAGGATTTGAAGCCACGCACGCGCAAGGCGATTCCGGAGTTTACCTACCGCGACAACTATGGGACGGCGTTCAAGTAATCAGACCTGCTATAGACCACGACAGAGCGGGCAATTACTCCGCCCGCGCTCCCGTGGACTTGACCACCTTTCCCCACTTCGCAATTTCCGTGCGGATGAACGCGCCGAATTGCTCCGGATTCAACACCGTGGCCTCGAAATCATTGGTATCCATTTTTTCGCGGCTTACCCGATCCTGCAAAATCGCGGCGCTTTCCTTGTATAGCCGTGCGATGATTTCCGGCGCGGTTTTTGCCGGCGCGGCAATGCCATACCACACGCTCGCTTCATAACCCGGTACGCCGGATTCGGCGATGGTCGGCAGATCCGGCAGCTTGCCGATGCGCTTGGCGCTCGAAATCGCCAGTGCTTTCAGGCGTCCGCCCTTGACCAGCGGCATCGCGCCCGGCGTTGACGCAAACGACAACTGTATCTGCCCCGCGACCAGATCGGTGTTGGCGGGCGCGGCGCCTTTGTACGGCACGAACACCATGTCGAGACCGGCCATGCTCTTGAATAACTCCGTTGCAAGATGTGCGGCGTTGCCCGGTACCGCACCGTAGTTCAGTTGATTCGGTTTGCCCTTTACCAGCGCAATCAACTGTTTGATGTTGTTCGCCGGCAGCGCGGGATGCACTACCACGGCAAACGGTGCGGAGGCGGCCAGGATGATGGGTGCGAAATCGCGCACTGGATCGTAGCCGAGTTTCGGGTAGAGACTGATATTGATCGACATCGGGCCTGAAGTGCCCATGAACAAAGTGTGTCCATCGGGCGGTGACTTGGCCACCATTTCCGCGCCGATATTGCCGCCCGCGCCGGGCCGGTTATCGACCACCACCGAATGGCCGAGACGCTCGCCCAGCGGTTGCGCGATCAGACGCGCGAGGATGTCGGTGGGACCGCCGGCGACCAGCGGCACAACGAGGCGTACGGTTTTCGTCGGATAGGGCGTTTGTTGGGCGTGCACCGTGGGGATGACGGTGGCGGCGAGTAGTGTGGCGAGTGCTGAGCGATGCATGGTTTTTCCTTGGTGCGATGGTTTGATGCCGGGCAGTATTATGAATTCCCGCTTTCGCGGAAATGACAGATCGACTATTGCGGTTAAAGATATTCGTCCGGATTAGGCACAACATTCAAACACGACGATTTCGTGATCGGTAAGTAGCGGGACAGTGACTTCGCAGGCGCCGTGCTTCATCGACATTGGCAACACGGTCTCGCTGCTCGCCAGCCGCACGGAATTCACTCGCTGTCCCGCTGGCGGACGCAATCGGACGGCGATATCGCGCACCGGCACGAGATTGCGTCCCGGATGACGCCATCCCGTATTGAGCGGTTTGTCGAGCGGCAGATTAATCAGATGCACCAGCGCGCGGCCGCCATGGTGTCCATGGTGCCCCTGGTGCCCCTGGTGCCCCTGGTGCCCATGGCGTATCTGGCCCATGTGCGTGACATCGACGTAATCGGGTGCATCCACTTCCAGCGCCATGGGTGCGCCGAGCGCCCAGCGCACGGCGTTCGCCAGCACGCGGCCCAGATCGGGAAAACCATAGTGGTAGTACAAGCCTTCCATCGTGTTGGCGATATACAGGACGCGTCCTGAGCCGTACGCGCCGCGCGTCACCACGGGTACATCGGTGGTTTCGCGTATCGCGCTGTATTCCGGAATGCTGATGGTCGCGCCGTCGTGCGCGATCACCGGCGGGATCAGCGTGAGCGGTACGGCATGTCCAGCGCGCGCGGTCACTTCGATCAACGCACCTTCGTTCGGAATCAAATCGGTGTCGCCGATGCCCGCCAGCAACGGGTCATCGCGTGATTCGAGTTTGGCATACGACGATTTTAATCCCTCGCGTTTTCCGGTGCGCGTGATGCCGAGCAGAGCATCAAAGGCGGGTGTCGCGCGCGGCTGGCCGTCAGCGTCACACAAACCTGCTTCAAAGCCCGCGATCAAACCGCCGCCGGCTAGCGTAAACTGTTCCAGCGTGGCCACTGTGGCATCCGACACACAGGCCAGATTGGAAATCACAACCACGCCATAACGCGCGAGCCGCTCTGGCGAAATCCATTTATCCGAAATCACATCAAACGGGATGTGCGCCTCCTGCAAGGCAAGATACCACCCGCGTATGAAGTCGAGATACCGCGCCTGCGGCTTGTCGCGGCCATGGTTGTCCTGCGTATAGCGCGACAGCACCAGCACCACGCGCGCCTGCGATTGCGCGCCGTCGAGATATTGTTCCCAGCGTTCGAGCCGCTGAAACACTTCTTTCATCGGCGCGAGGCCGCGGCGATCAAACAAATCGGAATAGCCGCCGTTGATATGCAACCACGGACTCACGCCGTTCGCCACCTGCTGCGCAATCCACGGCCGGTTCTCCGCTTCGGGCGCGGCGTAGAGCCGCCACCAGGGGTAAAAATAACTCGCGGTCATCCAGCGCGGCTTATCGGGGGCGAGCGTGGCGAGATACTTGGCCTGTATGCCCGGCCAGAACGGCGCGGTGTGGCGGCGCTGGCATTCAAACGTGGGAATATCCTGATGTTCGAGCCAGTAATCGATGTCCCAGCCGCCGGGGCGTATGGTTTCCAGCGACTCCATCAACTGCACGGCGGCGATGAACACCGCGTCTTGTTTTACCGCGTGAATTTCTCGATGCATCAGCGCCACCCAGTCGGCGATGCGCCGGTAACGCCATTCGTTGTATTGCCGCCAAACGGGATCGTCCCAATTTTCAGTTTGCGGTATCGCATGGCCCGACGCAGCCTTGAACATTGACTGGCAGGTGTTGCAATAACACAGCCCGGTTTCCCACGCGGCGAATTTGCCTTGATTGTTCCAGATGCCGTCTGCGTCGTAGCGTTGCAAAATTTCACGCACCACCTCGACCATCCGCACCCGGTAATAACCCGCATTGGGGCAGGTGACGTAATGCTCGCTCACTTCGCAGAAATTGCCGTTGCGGTCGCGCGTGAACCACTCGGGGTGTTCAGCCGCGAGTTCCTTCGGTGCGCAGCTCGGATCAATGCGCGCCAGCACGCGCATGCCCTCACGGTGCGCGACCGGAATCACTTCCGCCAGCAGATCACGTTCACCCAATCCATTCGAGATGCGATGCCCTGCGATTTGGGTCTGGTAGAACGCGACGATGCCGCCGCCGCTCAAACAAAACGCGGTGGCGCGATAGTCCTTTGCGCCGGCCACCAGTGCTTCGGCATCCACCTTGGGTTCGTCGCCCTCGCGCAGGTTGAGCAGCAGCACGCGATGCGGGCCTTTGGCCCATGCCGGGGTTTGTGGTTGTGTCATTGGCTTTAGGGTCGAAACCTTAGACGCAGATCTACGCAGATGAAC
>DHVE01000115.1:0-23795 GCA_002412495.1 Betaproteobacteria bacterium UBA5216 | reverse complement strand
GTTCATCTGCGTAGATCTGCGTCATAAGGGGTTTATGATTTATTTCGTGCGATAAAATCCAGCACCGCCCTGGCACACGCCACCGGCGCGGTCGCCGCCACGTGATAGCCGTCTGCCGGCAGCACCAGCAATTCCGAGTTGGGGATTTTCTGCTGCCAGGTGCGAATCACTTCAACCGGATACATCGGATTGTTTTGCGTGGTGATCACTTGTGCCGGGCAACGAATTTTCGGCAAATCCTGCGTGACATCAACCTTGGGCACGGAACCGATAAATCCCAGCTGCGTCGACGAAGCCGTCTTGCCCATGAGTCGAATCCACCACTCGATGCCCGCTGCGGAAAAGCTGCTGCCGAGGCGCTTGCCCATGGTTTCGCGCGCCCAGCCTTCAACACCGCTTTTTTCGATGAGCTGCACCCAGGCGCGATAGCGTTCGCCGGCGTCCTCGCCGCGCGTGGGCGAAGACAGCACCGACACCGTTTTCACGCGCGACGGATGCCGCGCCGCCAGATGCATCGCCATGGTGCCGCCGACCTTCGCGCCGACGAGATAAAACCGGTCGATTTTCAGGTGATCCATCACGGCGATGAAATCATCAACAATGCGGTCTAGCGACCATGCGTGATCGCGCGGCATCGGCGTGGTGCGTCCGAAGCCGCGCATGTCGGGGCGCACCACGCGGTAGTTGCGCGTGAGTTCCGGCATCCAGCCGTAATAGGCGTCGCCGCTCTCGGCATTGCCGTGCAGCAGCAGGATCGTTTCGTGTTCGCGCCACGGCTCGGCAAAATCCGTGACGTCGTAATACATAGTGCAATCGGGCGTAACTTGCAGTGTCGGCATGGTGCTCTCCTGGTTGAGTGGCTGGCGGGCGCGGCTTGCCTAGTCCGGGCGTATGCCCGCGGACCGAATGACTTTTGCCCACTTCGCGATATCGTTGATCATGACCTGCGTGAACTGCTCCGGTGTGTTGCCCACGCCCACGATGCCCTCGGGCGCGAACTGCTCCGCGAACTGCGGGGTTTTGACAATGCGCACTACTTCGCGATTCAGTTGATCGATGATGGCGCGCGGCGTACCGGCGGGGGCCAGCAACCCGTTCCATCCCTGCACCTCGTAGCCGGGCACCGCGTCGGCGATTGGCGGCACGTCGGGCAGGAATGGCAGCCGTTCGCGCGTGGCGACTCCCAGCACGCGCACGCGGCCGGTCTTCAGGTGTGGAAACACGGTGCCCATGGATGCCGAGAAATACACCTGAATCTCACCACCTACCAGCGCGGTCATCACCTGTGGCGCGCCTTTGTAGAACACCTGTGTTACCCGGATGCCGGCCATGGCGCGAAACAGCTCGCCTGACAGATGCGCCAGGCTGCCGCTGCCGACCGATCCGAAATTGAGCGACCCCGGTTTTTCTTTCGCGAGGTTGATGAAATCCTGCACCGTGCGCGCCGGCGAATTGCCGCTCACCACGATGGCGGGCGCCACGGAGCTGGTCAGCGAAATCGGCGCGAAGCTTTTTACGCTGTCGTAAGGCAGCTTGGCGACCAGCGACGGATTAAACGCGTGCGACGGAAACACCATCAGCAGCGTATGTCCGTCGGGCGCGGCGGTTGCCACGATTTGCGTGCCGGTGACGCCGCCCGCGCCCGGCCGGTTATCCACAATCACCTGTTGTCCCAGCCGCTCGCCCAGCCGCAGCGCGATGACGCGTGCCACCACATCGGTGACGCCGCCCGCGCCGGTGGGCACCACGATGCGCACGGGGCGAGCTGGGTAGGTGTTGGCCGCCTGGGCAAAATTGGGCTGCGCGGCAATCAAGCCGAGCCAGAAAACATATCGATGCGTCACGTGGTTCATGCCTCGGGGGTGCCTGTGTCTGATTTGCCCTGCAACAATTCTTCGCGCGCGTCACGCGCGAGTTTTTCGTAGCGTGCGCGAAATTTATCCAGTTGCGCTTCTTCCAGTTGCTCCAGGTCCAGCAGCACATTGTGCGCGCCCTGTGTCGCGCGTATCAGCTCATCGAGCTTGACCTGCATCGCCTCGGTGTCGCGATTTTGCGTATTCTGGATCAGAAAAACCATCAGAAACGTGATGATGGTGGTGGCGGTGTTGATGACGAGCTGCCAGGTGTCGCTAAAGCGGAACAGCGGTCCGGTAATGAGCCAAAGCAATATTACCGTCACCGCAAGGACAAATGTCGCGGGTCTGCCACTAAGGCGCGCCGCCCAATTCGCGATGCGCGAGTACCCCATTTTCAATTTCATGAGATCAACCTCCGCTGCATTTGCCGTTGAATAATGAATCACCTGTCCAAGTGTCCTGTTAAAGCCGTTCGAATATCAGGTAGTAGTTGGTTTTCAGCCCCAGCGATTTGACCGCTTCGCGCAGCCGAAAACCCGCTGCGGTGACTTCTTCAATCACGGTCTCCTTGCCGGCGCGCACGTGGTCGAGCGTGTTTTGTGGCGTCACGCCGGGAATGCGTTCAAAGTCCACCACGATAAAACGCCCGCCGGGTTTCAGCGCGCGTTTAATCGATGCCAGCGTGGCCGCGACTTGTTCGAAGTGATGATAGACATCGCTGGTAAACACAATGTCGGCGCTGCCCGGCGGCAACCCGGTTTCACTTTGCGTGCCGATCACCGTGGTGAGATTTTGTACGCCTTCGGATTTGGCGCGCTGCGCGATGGCGGATGCAAACGCCTTGGAAATGTCGGAGGCGATCACGCGTCCCGCTGGCCCTACTTCCTTTGCGAACAGCATGGCCATGAAGCCGGTGCCCGCGCCCACGTCGGCCACGGTCATGCCCGGTTTAACGCCGCTGGCGGCCACCATGTCATGGCGGCGTGCGTAGATTTCGCGGCTTTCGCCTTCGAAGCGCGGCAACCATTCAACCGCCTGGGTATCGTAAAACCGTACATTGATTTTAGGATCGGCGCCGGCAGGCGTGGGTTGCGCCAGTACCGGCGTGCACGCGCTCGCGATGACCAGTGCGACCGGCACGGCACAGCGCATCAGAAATTGTGAAATCATGTTGTCACCGTTGGGTTGGGCTTTGTCCGCCGTATGCAGGGAGGCCGCATGGTAGGGCGCTGCGAGGCCTTGGTCAAACCATGCGGCGGAAAGTCATGCGCGCGTTACCGAGGGTCCTGCCGGCAGATCGCCGCGTTGGCATCGGCCATGCAAACGCGCGGCCAGGTCGGCAGGTGCAATTGATAAAAGGGTTCGCCGGCAAAACCGCCGCAACCGGTATCCTTGATCTGGCGGCCGGCATCCGGCAGCAGGGATTTGCCTCCCGGAAACGCGCAGGCGCCGTCGAGCTTGCTCGCGGCATCACGCGTGTTGTGCGCCGCCGCCGTCACCAGATTTCCACCCTTGAAATACAGTGTGGCGAAGCGCCGGAATCGCTCGCCATCCACTACCCACAGGGTCTTGCAGCCGGTGTACTGCTTCGGCAGCGCGTCATTGCGCGGGTATACCATTATGAATCCGCCCGGCGTGACCGCGATGCCCGCAGCAGCAGGCGGTATTTCGATGGCGCAATTCGGTTCCGCAGTCGGAATTATCTCGCTAATCGATAGCGATTGCGCCTGAACCAGCGCAGGCAACCAGCCCAGCAAAAAAAGCACGATACGAAACACGGTTTTTCGTGACTTCCCGTTAGCCGTGCGCCTGACGGCTGTCGGCGGGGGCATCGTCACGTGCGCTCATGCTGTAATCGCGCATCACGCTCGCCACGCGAATGCGGTAATCGGCGAAGATGCCGTCGCGGCCCTTCGCCTGCGCCATGCGATGCCCTTCGACATTGCGCCACGCCGTCACCGCCGTCTCGTCGCGCCAGAATGAGATCGAGAGAAATTTGCCGCGCGTGGTGACGCTTTCAAAGCGCTCGATGGAAATGAAACCATCGAGCTTCGCAAGCTCGGGACGCAACGCGGCCGCGAGTTCAAAGTAGTCGGCGGCCTTGCCCTCGGCGGGCTGCACTTCAAAAATGACGGCGATCATGAGTATTCATTGAGACATGGCATCTGGCCGGGCTCGACATACCACGGCGCCCGCGATCCCCAGAATATGCTGTTCTCGGGGCGCTGCGCCGGCGCCTGATCCAGCACCCCGGCGGGAATCAGAAAATCATCGCGGCCACGCACCCGGTGCGGCATGCGCGTGCCACAGTGCGCGCAAAAACTCACCGCGAACCGCTGCGCGCCCGGCAAATCAAATTGCTTCAACAAAGACTCGCCCGCGCGCCAGGCAAAGCGCGCGGCGGGCACAAAAGCATTCGCCGCATGCGCGCTCCCGGTGGCCTTCTGGCAGCGCGAGCAGTGGCAATAGCGAAACGCGGAAAACGGCGGTGTGATTTCAAACCGGACGCTGCCGCAAAGGCAACTGCCGGCTAGGGATTCCGTGGGCATCAAACACCTCCATAGGAAAAAACACAATAAAAACAATGCGTTATAATATCATGCGCCTTGCGATCCTGCCGTAAGGCGGCCTTGCAACGCCACACCCGCAGTGATTCACGCGCAACAACCGCACAGTCGGAACTGGACGCTTCGACACATCCGCAACGACCGCGCCGCGCGATGCGCCATTCGTGCAATTAACGTTTTCGCATGATAGCCTTATGATCGAATTATGGCGCGAATTGCATGTTCGCCGCGACACGGTCAGCGCGATAGTGGGTGGCGGATAGGAACATTACCGGGCGCATCGGGCACTGATCATCAGTCCATGAAAGAGGAAGACCATGCAATACCCATCGATTTTTTCCACAACGGTTAATCCCTTGTTCTTGTGCATGACTCGCTGGGTGCGCCTGGGTCTGGCGGGAATTTGCCTGGCCGGCTTGAGCGTCGCGGCGCAAGCGCAGACCGACGAAGATACCGCCCGCAAGGCCGCGCAGGAATTGCGCATGCTGGTGACCGAAGGCACCGGCGTAATTGGGGATTTGCAGCCGGCGATCAACAGCGGAAAAACCACCAAGGATCAGGTCGCGCCCGACGCGCTGGTCGAACAATTCAAGGCGCGGTATCAAAAAGCCGCGGGCGCGGCTCTGGATATCAAGGCGCCGGGCCTCATCGGCGACACACGGCGCGCGTACCTGCAGGCTTTCACCGCGGTCGTCACACGTTTCCAGGCGAATCTCACCAAGGGCGGACAGGATGCGTTCGTGCCGGCGTTTTTCAGGGCGCAATCGCTCAATGATTTCAACAAATCGATGCAGGGCAAGTTGCAAGCCTATGCGACCAACCGCGACGGCGAATTGATCAACGGCGACTGGGCGGTGTCGAAAGTAATGAAAGGGTCACCGCTGGCGGGGGAAGTCACCAAGCTGATGGCCACCGGCGATCTGGAGCCGGTGGTGAAACGCAGCGGTAGCACCGTGATGGGGTATTACCCGATGAAACTTGCGGCGGCTTGCGTGGCCTGCCACGCGCAAAACGGATTGAAGCAAAAAGAAGGCGCATTTGGCGGCGCATTGGTGGCGCAAGTACCGGTGAAGTAACGACATGAACCTCAAAGGCCTGCTGCGGCTGCTGCCGCTCGGGCTGCTTTTGCTGGTGGCGCTCAACATGGGTATGCAGTTGCTGCAAACCCGGCAGAGCCGCGAGATATTCGATCAGGTGCGTATTTCACAAACCCAGCGTGACGCGCTGGGCGTCGTCGGCGTGCAATGCGGCGACCTTACGCAAAACGCGGTGGCATGGACGCTCACGCGGCGCGCGACCCAAGGCAAGCAGTACGCCGAGGGCAAGGCCGCTTGCATCGCCGCGCTCGCCAAAACCCGCGAAGCCATGCCCGGCGCCGCCAAGCCGCTGGGTGATTTGCAGCAGCGCGTTCAGCAACTGGCGGCATTGCTGGAAACCATCCAGAACGACCATACCGACGATAGCAAGATGGTGACCGTCGGCCGGCTGGAGCGCGAAGTGCAACCGCTCTCGCGCGCCATCGCAAAAGAAATCGAGATCCTGGCGAAATCCGCGGATGCCGAGGGCGAACAGATCATGAGCGCCGTGATCGCGCAGCAGCAGCGCTCGTTATGGGTGAGCGGTATCGTGGGCCTCATCGCCATTGCGGCCGGCATCGTGATGGTGAGCTTTGTCACGCGGCGTATCGTGGCCGCCGTACGGCAGGCCGGCAACGTAGCGCGCGCGGTGGCGGCGGGCGACCTGACCGTGGTGCCGACCCTGCAGCGCGATGACGAAATCGGCCAACTGGTCGCCGCGACGGATCATGTGCGCCGCGCGTGGATCTCCGCCATCGGTGACATCGGCATCGCCACCGAACACATCGCGCATACCTCCAGGGATATTTCCGCGGGCGCAAACACGCTGAACGATCAAAGCGTCAACGCGGCCGCCAGCCTGCGCCAGACCGCTTCCTCGATGGACGGATTGCTCGCGATGGTGGAGTCTTCCACCAGTGCCGCGCGCAAGGCCGCCGATCTCGCGGGCACCGCCACCCGTGCCGCGCATCAGGGCAGCGCGGCCGTCGGCGAACTGACGCACACCATGGAAGATATCCGCGAGTCGTCGGCAAAAATCGGCGAGATTATCGGCCTTATCGACAGCATCGCGTTTCAAACCAACATTCTGGCCTTGAATGCCGCAGTCGAAGCCGCGCGCGCCGGCGAACAGGGCCGCGGATTCGCGGTGGTGGCGGCAGAGGTGCGCGCGCTGGCGCAGCGCTCGTCACAAGCCGCCGGTGAAATACGCAATCTCATCAGCGCCTCGGTGGATCGCGTGCAAAAGGGCGCGGAAAGCGCCGATGGCGCACGCCGGAAAATCGATGACGTCAATCTTGCCATCGATCAGGTGTCCACCGTCATCAATGGCGTATCGGAAGCGGCCCATCGGCAAAGCCAGGAAATCGACCGCCTCGCGAACAGCATACAGGAGCTCGACCGGTTAACGCAGGACAACACCAGCATGGTTGGCACCTGGACGAATTCGGCTGAGGATCTGCGCGGCGAATCACAACGCCTCGCAGCCCTGGTGGCGCGATTCAAATTGCCGGGGCGGGAAGACGTCCACGTGGCGACGCCCGAACCGGACACTCTCCCGTCGATGGTCCTGCCGGAAAGCAAGCGCCTGCGCTAGGGTTCGCGGCGGATAGTTCGACATACGTTACTACAACGTAACGTAAGGGCTTGGCGGCTTGCGGTTACAGCGTCGCCTGCCAGAATCCCACATCAACCCAGCGGTCAAACTTGCGGCCCACCTGCGGAAAATGTGCCACCTTCACAAAGCCGCATTTTTCATGGATCGCCACGCTGGCCTCGTTGGGCAGCGCGATGCAGCCCACCACCGCGTGTACGCCCCGCGTTTTCAGCTCACGCAACAGTTCCAGATAGAGCGGTTTGGCGATGCCTCGGCCGGTGTACGCCTTGTCCACGTAAATCGTGCTTTCGAGCGTGTGATCGTAGGCGGCGCGCGTGCGCCAGTGCGTGGCGTAGGCGTAGGCCACCACGCGCCCGTCAAGTTCCGCCACCCGCCACGGATACAGGGCCGTGTAGTCACGAATGCGTTTTGCCATCTCGGAGTCGGACACGGCGGATTGTTCGAAGGAAATCACCGTATCGAGCACATACGGGTTATAGATGGCGCACAGGGCAGCGGCATCGGACTCCCGCACGGCGCGTAATGAAGTGTTCACCGGCATACGCGTCGCGTTGGGTGACAGAGAGCCTCACTGCCGTCGAATGAGCACCTGTACCGCTGATAATTCTGAATCGCTAAGCCTGGCAATTTTCTCTTCTGCCAACGGGAGGGAACGGGCGACGACTCTACACGATTCCCGTGGAGTGATTCAACAAACTGCCTCGGTGGCCATCTCGCACCCTGCATGCTGCCCATTCCGCTGCATTCAGCTACACTCGGCGCAGCGCAATTTGTTTGAGTGCCCATGTCCCGCTCCGCCACCAAAACCGCCACGCCGTCATCCGATCTCGCGGAAATCCGCCCCGGTCAATCGATCGAGCTGCTGAAGGCGTTGCACATCCTTACGCGCGACGGGCGCATGAATCAGGACAGCCGCCGCAAGCTGAAGCAGGTCTACCACCTGTACCAGTTTATCGAGCCGCTGCTTGCCCAAGTCACGCAGGATCACGGCAGCGCGCAGGTTGCGGACATCGGCGCGGGAAAATCGTATCTGGGTTTTATTTTGTACGATTTGTTTTTCAAGTCGCGCGACGATGTATCGCACATTTTTGGTATCGAGGCGCGCAGCGATCTGGTGCGGAAATCGGTGGCGTTGGCTCAACAATTGCAATTTACCCGCATGTCGTTTCTGGATGTGCCGGTGGCGGACGCGCTGGCCGAAGCGCGGCTGCCCGCCACGCTGGATCTGGTGACCGCGCTGCATGCGTGCGACACCGCCACCGATGATGCGATCCGTTTTGCGTTGCATAAACAGGCGCGTTACATCGTGCTGGCGCCATGCTGTCAGGCGGAAGTGGCCACCGTGCTGCGCAAACACAAGGGTGCCGCACTGGCCGACCCACGAACTGGCGCGCTCACCGAGGCCTGGCGTCATCCGCTGCACACGCGTGAATTCGGCAGCCACATCACCAATGTGTTGCGCTGTCTGCAACTCGAAGCGCACGGTTACCAGGTCAATGTCACCGAGCTGGTGGGCTGGGAACACTCGCTGAAAAACGAACTGATTATCGCCAGCCAAAAGGATTTGCCGCGCGCGCGTCCGGCGCGGCGTCTGCACGATTTGCTCGAACAACTCGGTCTCACGGAACTGCAAGAAAGGTTTTCCGCCGCATGAGCACGCCTACCATCGCCGTTTTTACCAAAAATCATCTGAATCCCGCCTACGCCGCCGCACGCATGGGGACGGACCGCGTGGCCGCCCGCATGGGGGCGCGCACGGTGCATTACGTCCCCGACATACCGGATCACGCCGGCCAGCAGCAGGCCTTGGTCGAACAAGCCCTGGCCGCGCGACCGGATGCGGTGCTGTTCGTGGCCACCGATGCCGAGGCGATGATTCCGTCGATTGAGAAAATCAACGCGGCGGGCATCCCGGTATTTGCGTTCGTGAATCGCTTGCAGGGCGGCGAGTGGGTGAGTTTTGCCGGCTCGGACGATCGCGCGCTGGCGGTGCGCGTCGCCAGCTATTTGTTCACGCATATCCAGCAACGGGGCAGGGTGCTGGTGCTGGCGGGCACGCACGGCTCGATTTCCGGTCGTGACCGGCTGAAAGGGTTTGCCGAAGCGTTTGCCGCCGCGCCGGAAATCACCCGCGTGGCCGATCTGCCGGGCGAATTTTTGCAAGGCGCTGCGGTACGCGAGATGTCGGGCTTTCTCGCCAAGGGCGTGCCGTTTGACGCCGTGCTGGCCGCCAACGACGCCATGGCGCTGGGCGTGATCGAGGCGATGACGGCGGCGAAAATGCCGCTGTGTCCGATCGTGGGCGTGAATGCCGTACCGGCCGCCATCGACGCCATCAAGGCCGGCACGATGCTCGCCACCGCCAGTTTTGACGCGATGAAAATGGCATGCCTGGCCGCCGAGGCGGCGCTGCGGCATCTGCGCGGCGAGCGCGTGCCGCACGAGATTTTGTTGCCGGTGGAAATCGTGGATCGCGCCAATTGCGCGGCGTGGGACAAGCCGTTCGAGGCGCGAAGCCTGCCGGCCTGGGACGAGGTTACGCGTTCATTGCACGCCCAGAGTGAGTGCCGGCTAACCCGCTGAGCACCATAATTTATTGTTTATAAACATACAGTTATAAGTCACAGATCCAGCCGCAGGCCCGAGGCTTTCACCACGCGCGCCCACTTGGCAACTTCCTGCTTCAGGTAATCCGCGAACGCTTCGGGGGTGCCGGTTTCGGGCTCCATGCCCATATTGACCAGCTTCGAACGGATGTCCGGCAGGGTCACGGTGCGGGTAATTTCCTGATTTAATTTTGCGACGATGGCCTGCGGCGTGCCGGCCGGTGCCGCGATGCCATACCAGTTGGAGGCTTCGAATCCGGGCACGCCAGCCTCTGCGATGGTCGGCACCTCGGGCGCGGCGGTCGAGCGTTTCACGCTGCTTACGCCCAGCGCGCGCACGCGGCCGGCTTGCGCATGCGGCAGGCCGCCGGGGATCGTGGGCAAGCTGATTTGTATCTGCCCACCGATCACATCGTTCAACGCCGGCGCCATGCCTTTGTACGGCACATGCGCGTAGCGGGTGTCGGTCATGGTGCCGAAGAGTTCCATCGACAAATGACTGGGCACACCGTTGCCCGCCGAGCCGTAATGCAACTCGCCGGGCCGCGTACGCGCATACGCGATCAACTCCTTCACCGATTTGACCGGCAGGCCATTGGCGACCACCAGAATGCCGGGGCCGGAGGTGAGTGGCGCCACCGGCACAAAATCGCGCAGCGTGTCGTAGGGCAGCTTCGCGTAAAGACTCGGTGACGACGCAAAACTCGCTGAAATCATCACCAGCGTGTGCCCGTCCGCCGGCGCCTTGGCTGCGAGTTCAATGCCGATCATGCCGCTGGCACCGGCGCGATTGTCGATCACCACCGCCTGGCCCCATACGTCGGTAAGCCGGCGTCCGACGAGGCGCGCCTGCACATCACGCGGGCCGCCCGGCGGAAATGGAATGATGAAGCGGATGGGTTTGGTGGGATAGGCAACCAGCGCGCCCGCCGGACCGGATGGAGCCGTTGCCGCGAACGCGGCCCCTGCGGCTCCTGCCGTAGCCGCAGGGGCCGTCGTGACCATTGCGGCAACAACCACCCGTGTGCAACGCCTTATGCGCTTAGCCGCCATAACGAAGTCACCTCCGCCGCGCGCGCCTTGTGCAGGGCATCGCTCGCATCGGACACACGCGGGTGTTTCGGTTTGATATCGGTTTTACCCAGCACTTTCAATCCGGCCTTTTCGATCCACGCCATCAGTTCGTCCCGTGTGCGCAGACCCAGATGCTCGGCGATGTCTGACAGGATCAGCCAGCCCTCGCCGCCGGGCGCGAGATGCGCCGCCAGCCCATCGAGAAAACCGCGCAGCATGCGGCTTTCAAAATCGTAAACCGCGTGCTCCAGTGGCGTGGCAGGCCGCGCGGGGATCCACGGCGGATTGCAGATGATCAGCGGCGCTTTGCCCGCTGGATACAAATCAGCCTCCACCACCTCGACGCGATCCGCGAGCCCCAAGCGCTGTACGTTATCGCGTGCGCAGGCCAGTGCGCGCGGATCATTCTCGGTGGCGATCACGCGCGCGACACCACGCTTTGCGAGCACGGCGGACAGCACGCCGGTACCCGTGCCGATGTCAAAGGCCAGCGGCGGCAACTCGCGCGTGGCAAACAGCGCCCCGGCCACCAATTGCACATACTCGCTGCGCACGGGCGCGAACACGCCGTAGTGCGGGTAGATGCGCGCGCCGAGCGCGGGCACTTCAATACCTTTCTTGCGCCACTCATACGCGCCGATAATGCCCAGCAGTTCGCGCAACGAGGCCACGTACGGTTCGGTTGCCGCGCCGTACGCCGCCTCGCAGGCTTCCGCCACGTCGGGCGCGCGCCGCAGCGGTATGCCATGACCGGCGTCGAACGGAATCAACAGCATGCCCAGCGTGCGGGCGCGTTGCGAGCGGCCGAGCCGATAGCGGTTAAAGAGATCGGCTTTCGAGGGCTCGGCCGCCACCTTGGGCTTGCGGGGACGGCGCTTTTCGTGATCCACGCGCCGCGCGAGCGCTTGCAAAAAAAGCTTCGCGTTCTGAAAGTCACCGCGCCACAACATGGCCGTGCCTTCGCACGCCAGGCGATAGGCGGTGTCCGCCGTCATGGTGTCGTCGATCAGCACCACGCGTTTGGGCGGCGGCAAACCGGCCTCCGAGCGCCAGCCCACGGCGCCAAGGCCGTCGATCGTGCGCAATGCCGCGAAAGGGTGCGCGATCAGCGCGCCGTTTTCGTCCTGCGCTTCGAGTGTGGCGGGTGGTGTGGACACGGTGTCCCCTGAATGATCGAGTGGCAATGCTTATACCCGCAATCCCTGGCGCGGTCGAATTTGGCGTGCGGGAGCAAGCTCCCGCACGCCACGTTCTTGGCTATTACGCTGTCAGCAACGGCCGCAATTGCCGCACGTCCTTGATCTTTTCGATATTCCACACCGCGTCGCACAGCTTGCGTGCGCGTGTTTTGCCGGTGATCGGCGCCATCAGGTGAAAACATTTTTCATCCACCTGCGCGCGCGTCATCGGATTTTGTGCGGTGCCTAGCACGGCCTTGACGTGAATATTCAGCTCGCGGCCGTCTTTGAGTTTGAGCGACAGCCGGCACTGGCGCGCGGGCATGGCGGCGGCCATTTCGTCGTCGCCGAGCAGCGTGACGCGCTTCCGCACCGCCAGCACCTTCGGGTTTTTCATGCGTTTTTCGTCGTGCGCCGACTCGAACGTGACAATGCCGTCGAGCAACATCACCGCGCACATATGCTGCATGCAGATGTCGGGCATGTGGCGGTTGTCGGTGGTGTTCGCCCCCTGATGCGCCACGCGCACGGTGAGGCTTTCCACCTGATCGGCCTTCACGTTGTTGGCGCGGATCAATTCGAGCAGGCCATCCAGCGGCGCCTGAATCGGCGAACCCACCGACCAGCGCTTGATGTTGGTGCGCATCACTTCATACCGCGAGCCGAGTTCTTCGATCAGCCGTTCCGGCATCGGCGGCTTGCCGATGCGGCCTTGTTCGTTGTACGCATGGAAAAAATTGCGTTCGCCCGACAGCGCGTCTTCCACGCCGGTGAAGCCGTGCGACACCATCGCCGCCGCCGCGGTGCCGTTGCGCGCGGGCATGCCGCCGAAATCAAAGGCCTTTTCGATGTGTTCTTCATCGCGCATCCAGCACGACACGCCGGACGCCTGCTGCACGGTGTACGACAGCAACCACCGGCACTGGTCGTAATTCAATTTTGCCAGCGAGCCGGCAGCGGCAGCAGCGCCGAACATCGGGCCGAAGGTGTGGGTGGAGTGGCCAGCCTCGCGAAAATCATGTGCATGCAACGACAGCGACAAACGGCTGCCTACGTCGTAGCCCAGCGCCACCGCACGCAACAACTGCGTGCCGGCGCTGCGTTCACGTTCTGCCATGGCGAGTGCCGCGGGCACTACGCCGCAACCCGGGTGCGTAAGCGAGGGCGCGTGCGAGTCATCGGTTTCATCCGCATGCGCGAGCATGCCGTTGGCGAGTGCCGCGTGTTCGGCGGTGGTGACGAATTTGCTGCCGATCACCACCGATTGTTGGGTGCCGCCCAGCGTTTTGATATACGAAATCGCTGCGCGTCCCGGCGGCAGTCGCGAACCCGACACCATCGCGGCGAGCGTGTCGAGCAAATGATGCTTGGTACGCTCGACCACATTGGCCGGGAGGGGTTTTTTGCCGGCTTGCGCAATGTACGTCGCCAGCGTCTTCATCACCGGGGAGATATCGGGTGGGGATTTCTTAGCCATCATGACCTCCAAAATAATTGTTTATAAACAATAGGTTATGTACTAACCGCCTATCCGCTACTCCACGCGGGTTCCCGATGCCTTGATCACCCGCGCCCACTTGGCGACTTCGCTGCGCAGAAATGCGCCGATCTGTTCCGGCGTGCCGCTCATGGGTTCCGCGCCGAGCGCCGCCAGTTTCGCGCGAACTTCCGGAAGTTGTACGATGCGGTTGAACTCGGTGTTGAGCCGGTTGATGATATCGCGCGGCACGCCGGCAGGCGCGCCGAGCGTATACCACGTGCCCGCCTCGAAGCCCGCGACGCCCGCTTCGGCCATCGTCGGCACTGCGGGCGCCGCGCTGCTGCGCTTCAGACTGGTGATGGCGAGCGCACGTAGCCGCCCGCTTTGCACATGCGGGATCACCGACAGCATATTGGAAAACAGCATTGTTACCTGGCCCGCAATCACGTCCGTGTTGCCTTGCGGTGTGCCCTTGTAAGGCACATGCAGAATATCCAGCCCGGTCTGCAGCTTGAAGAGTTCCGTGGTGAGATGCGGAGAACCGCCAGAGCCCGTGGAGGCATAGGTCAATTGCCCCGGCCGGGCCTTGGCGAAGGCAATCAACCCTTTCACCGACTGAACCGGCAACGACGGATGAATCACTAGCGTAAACGGCACCGAGGCTTTCGGTGCGATCGCATCAAAATCCTTCAGCAGATCAAACGACAGTTTCTTTTGCAGGTTGTGGCTGATCGTGATCGACGCCGGCACGTTGACCAGTGTGTAGCCGTCGGGAACGTTGCGCGCAGCCAGTTCCATCGCGATATTGCCCGCGGCGCCGGGACGGTTATCCACCACGAACGGCTGGCCGAACACTTTGGTGAGTTCGGGTGTGATCAGGCGCGTCACGATGTCCGAGCCGGCGCCCGGCGGAAAACCCACGAGGATGCGCACCGATTTGGTGGGGTAACCACTTTGCGAAAAGGCGGGAGCCGCTGCTACCCAGACCACCGCGCCCAGCGCCAGCGTGGCATACCTGCCGACAGACCTGCGGGAGGTCGAACACGGCAACCACGGCGGCGGTAACGACGGAGCCATCTCTGGAAATCCTTGATTTCAGGCGGGTTTCCTGACGGCGGGGGGTTCAGCGTGCAGGAGGCAAAATTCTAGCACGCCGCGCCTCGCGACTTGACGGGAATCAAAGCCCTCAAGCGGGGTCGACGTAGTGATCGCAATGATTAAAAAAACACATGGAGCGCGTTCGGCGGTCGGCTAGAATACCGCCCTTGCACAATCGCAGGGAGCATCGGTAATGAGTAAGCCGTTAGTGGGTATCGTAATGGGCAGCACCAGTGACTGGGACATCATGAAACAGGCCGCCCAGCAGCTGAAAGATTTCGGGGTTGCGTATGAAGCGCGCGCCTTGTCGGCGCATCGCACGCCTGATCTCGTGTTCGAGTGGGTGGAACAAATGATCGCCGGCGGCGCGCAGTGTTTTATCGCGGGCGCCGGGGGCGCTGCGCATCTCGCGGGCGTGGTGGCGGCAAAAACCACCCTGCCGGTGCTGGCGGTGCCGATCCCTTCCAAGCATTTGGGCGGCCTCGATTCGCTGCTTTCGATGGTGCAGATGCCGAAGGGCATTCCCGTGGCGACATTCGCGATTGGCGACGCGGGCTCGGCGAACGCTGGCTTGTTCGCGGTTTCGCTGCTCGCGTTGCAGGATGCCGCGCTGGCGAAAAAACTCACCGCGTTCCGCGCCAAACAAACCGAGGCGGTAAAAGCCGCCAAATTGCCCGAACTTTAAACCGAGCTGTATTGAATCATGCCAACCGACAACGCCATTCTCGAAACCAAACTCACCAGCCTGCCCTTCTTGCATCGCGGCAAGGTACGTGACCTGTACGCCGTGGGCGATGACAAACTGCTGGTGATTCAGACCGACCGCTTGTCCGCGTTCGATGTGATTCTGCCGACGCCGATTCCCGGCAAGGGCCAGGTGCTCACCGAGTTGTCGAATTTCTGGTTCAAGAAACTTGGCCACGTGATTCCGAATCACCTCACCGGCATCGCGCCCGAGTCGGTGGTGTCGGAAGCGGATCGTGCACAAGTCGCCAATCGCTCGATGGTGGTCAAAAAATTAAAGCCGCTGATGGTCGAAGCAGTGGTGCGCGGTTACCTGATCGGTTCGGGCTGGAGTGATTACAAAAAAACCGGCGCGGTGTGCGGCATCAAACTGCCGGAGGGCTTGCAGCAGGCGCAAAAACTGCCGCAGGTATTGTTCACACCGTCGAGCAAGGCGCCCGCCGGGCAGCACGATGAAAACATCACCTACGCCGATGTTGAAAAAATCGTCGGTGCAAAACTCGCGGCGCAGGTGCGTGACGTGTCGATCCGCTTGTATTCGGAGGCGGCTGATTTTGCCGCCACGCGCGGCGTGATCATCGCCGACACCAAGTTTGAGTTTGGCGTTGATGCCAACAACAACCTGGTGCTGATCGACGAGATACTCACGCCGGATTCATCGCGCTTCTGGCCTGCCGCCGAATACCGCGTGGGCATCAGCCCGCCGAGCTTCGACAAACAAATCATTCGCGACTGGCTGGAAACAACCACCTGGAACAAAAAACCGCCGGCGCCTTCGCCCACGCCGGAAGTGCTCGCCAAAACCGCCGATAAATATCGTGAAGTGCAACGGCTGCTGACGCAGTAGCCGCCGCACCGTCTGATGGCGCGCGAATGACACGGGATATCGGCATTTTGTTTCCGGAGCTTGAGAAAGATCTCAAGCCCTACACCGCCGATTTCACCACGGGCATATTGCCGTATCAGGATATCGTCAAGCTGGCGCAGGGCGGCCGCATCAGCGCCACGGTGCCTGTCGAGGACGGGCAGATTCAGCCGGCAAGTCTCGATTTGCGATTGGGGGCCACGGCGTGGCGCGTGCGCGCGAGTTTTTTGCCGGGCAAGGATTCGCCGGTCAGCAGCAAGATCGAGCGCCTGAAAATGCATCAGATCGATCTCACGCAGCCCACCGTGTTCGAGAAAGGCTGCGTCTACATCGCCGAGATCATGGAAGAGCTGCGTTTGCCGGCGGATATTTCCGGCAAATCCAATCCGAAAAGTTCCACCGGCCGGCTGGATATTTTTACGCGCCTGATCGCCGATGGCGGCACCGAATTTGAGAGCGTGCCCGAAGGCTATCGCGGCAAGTTGTATCTCGAAATCGTGCCGCGCACCTTCAGTGTACTGGCGCAGCAGGGCGCGCGCCTCAACCAGATGCGGTTCGTGCGCGGCAATCCGCCGCCGTCCGACCAGAAGCTCGACGAATTGCAATCGCTCGACGCCATCGTGTATTCCGACGCGGATACGCCGATGGCCGCCATTGTGAACGACGGCCTGTGGATCTCGGTGGATCTCGAAGGCGAAAACGGCAGCGCGGGCAACGGCATTGTCGGTTATCGCGCCAAGCAGCACGCGCCGCTGATCGACTTGAGCCGCGTCAACCATTACAACCCGGCGGATTTTTGGGAGCCGCTGAAAAGCGAAGCCCACAGCAGCTTGGTGTTGAACCCCGATGATTTTTACATTTTGATGTCGCGCGAGCGCATTCGTATCCCGCCGAGTTTCGCGGCATCAATGGTGCCATACGATCCGTCGGTGGGCGAATTCCGCATACACTACGCCGGGTTTTTCGATCCGGGTTTCGGCTATGGCAACAACGACGTTAACGGCGCGCGCGCGGTGCTTGAAGTGCGCTCGCACGAAGTGCCGTTTCTCATTGAACACGGGCAGGGCGTCGGGCGCTTGATCTACGAACGCCTGCTCGGCAAACCAGAGCGCCTGTACGGCGTGAACATCGGCTCGAATTATCAGGCGCAGGGGTTAAAGCTGAGCAAACAGTTCAGGCCGCCGAACGCGGCTTAAGTCACCGCGAAAGCGGTTTTTATCGGCAGAGTAGGCTTTCCGTCCGGAAGGGTTGGCGCAACGGGGGAACGGTCGGCCGGTTTTGCTTGTCCCAAGGCAAAGGTGGACATATTGGGTCATTTCCGTCGGGAGTGGTCGCTGCTTCTCAGTGCGTTCACTGCAATTCTGTTTGTCATCTTTGGCGCACGCTGGCTGGACGACCTGTCGGGCGCGATTTGGTTTGCCTTTATGCTTGTGTGGTTATTCGGGGTGGTGCTGGTCTCGGCGTTCGCTGTCGTTCGTCATGCGGAGGCGCTGGCCTGGAAGCTGGGCGAACCACTGGGCACGCTGATTCTTACGCTTGCCGTCACCGGTATCGAGGTCATGATGATCGCGGCGGTGATGTATTCGGCGCAAGGCCACGTGGCGCTTGCGCGAGACGCCATGTTTGCAGTGGTAATGATTGTGCTCAACGGCATGGTAGGCCTGTCGCTGGTGCTGGGTGGGTTGCGCTACCATGAACAGACCTACAATCTTCAGGGTGCGAATGCTTTCCTGGCGGTGATCGTACCGTTGGCGGTGCTCGGTTTGATTCTGCCCACCTTTACAGTATCGACGCCGGGCCCCACGCTGTCGTCGACGCAATCGGTGTTTTTGATTGTCATGTCGGTGGCGTTATACGGCGTGTTTCTCGCCATCCAGAATCTGCGACACAAGGATTATTTCATTCTGCCCGTGCCCGATCCATTGGACATCCCCGCAAGATCAATTCCCCTGCCAACACACGGTTTCCATTCGATTGCCTACCATCTGTGTCTGCTCGGCGCCTATCTGTTGCCGTTGGCCGTGCTTTCGAAACAATTGGCCATTCCCATCAATCACGGCATTCACGTGCTGCATGCGCCGCCGGCACTGGGCGGTCTGCTGGTCGCCATCCTGATTCTGTCGCCGGAATCGATGAGCGCGGTGCGCGCGGCACTGGCCAACGAACTGCAACGGTCGGTCAATATACTGCTCGGCTCGGTGCTGGCTACGATCAGCTTGACCATACCGGCTGTCCTCGTTATCGGATTTATCACAGAACAGCACGTGATTCTGGGACTTGATCCGGTGGATATCATTCTGCTGACGTTGACTTTGGGGCTGAGTACGCTGACTTTTGCCAGTGCGCGTACTAATGTGCTGTTGGGTGCGGTACATTTATTGCTGTTTTTCGCCTACCTGATGCTGGTTTTTGAAAAGTAACGCCCAATTTGTTGAATACACCACTCATGCAGACTGCCGTAGTGACCCTGCGCGCCGGAGGCCTCGTTGCTTTTCCGACCGAAACCGTCTACGGCCTTGGTGCCGATGCGTCCAACCCCGAAGCCATCAAAAAAGTTTTCGCCGCCAAGGGCCGCCCGCAGGATCACCCGCTGATCGTACACATCGCCAACGCCGCGCAACTCACGGACTGGGCGCGCGACATCCCGCCTGCGGCATATGCGCTCGCCCAAAAATTCTGGCCCGGCCCGCTGACATTGATTCTGAAGCGCGCGGCACATGTCAGTGACCTCATCACCGGCGGACAGAACACCGTGGCGCTGCGCGTGCCCGCGCATCCGGCGGCGCAAGCGTTATTGCAAGGCTTCGGAGGGGGCGTGGTCGGCCCCTCCGCCAATCGCTTCGGGCGCGTATCCGCCACCACCGCCGAACACGTGCGGCAAGAATTTGGCGACGCGGTGGATTGCATTCTCGACGGCGGCGCCTGCGACGTCGGCATCGAATCCACCATCGTCGATGTATCCGGCGACCAACCCGCGCTGCTGCGCCCCGGCATCATCACCGCCGCGCAGATCGAAGCCGCGCTCAACGCACCGCTGGCCGCGCCAGGCGTGACCTCGCCACGTGCCCCCGGCACACTCGAAAAACACTACGCGCCGCGCACCCCGGTGATGCTGGTCGAAGGCGACCTGATCGACGAACTCGCGCGCAGCTTCGCGCGCCAGGGCAAGTGCGTCGCCGTGCTCGCGCGCAACACACGTCAACCGCTGATCGACAAACTCGTGTGGATTGCCGCGCCCGACGCCGCGGCAGGCTACGCGCACGACCTCTACGCCAACTTGCGCCAACTCGACGCCGCTGGGTGTGACGTGATGCTGGTGGAAGAGCCACCGCTGGCTATCGCATGGGCGGCGGTGCGCGATCGGCTGGGGCGCGCGGCGGCGGGCGCGGGGGCCGAGGAAGACGATTGAATACGCAAGCTGAACGCGTTGGACGCGCGCTGCGCCTGCGCGCATACTTTTAACTCGGTGATATTGCTGAACGGTAAGGGTGCCGGCGAGCGTAGGGTGGGTACGTCCTGTGTGCCCAAGCGGTCAACCAGGTGATTCATGACCGCCCTGTGCCGCGCCCGCCCGGCGATGGAATGCCGTCCACAAGCAGGCATGCTGAACAGGACCCGCTACACCGTAACCCGGTTACGCCCGCCGTGCTTCGATTGATACAGCTTTTGATCCGCGTCGTTCAATAAATCCGTGGCGCTTTTGAAGGCCGGCTGATTTTGCGAGACGCCGATCGAAATGGTTTGTTTCAGTTTCTTGCCTTCGAACACGAACGCGTGCTCTTCCATCGATTTGCGTAGCCGTTCCGCCAGTTCGGCGGCGGTGCGGCTGTCCGCGCCGGGCAGGATCGCCACGAATTCCTCGCCACCGAAACGCGCGAGCACATCCTCCGCGCGCATGCAGGCCTTGGCGACCTGCGCGCTTTCGCGAAGGATAAAATCGCCGCAGCCGTGGCCGTGGGTGTCGTTAACTTTTTTGAAAAAATCAAGATCGTAATAAATCACCGACAGCGGGCGCCCGTACACCCGGCAGGTCCTGAATTCCGAATCCAGGGTTTCAAGCAGGTATTTCTTGTTGAACAATTGCGTGCCGGCGTCGATGGTCGCCATGCGGTAGATGTTGTCGTGAAACACGTTCTCGACATTGTCGTGGGCAAAAAACTTGAACAGGATATTGCCCAGCCGCAGGATGTCGCCGTTCTGCATCGCCGTCGGGGCGCGCACCGG
The DNA here is from genome assembly GCA_002412495.1 of Betaproteobacteria bacterium UBA5216. Classification (GTDB taxonomy): domain Bacteria; phylum Pseudomonadota; class Gammaproteobacteria; order Burkholderiales; family SG8-41; genus UBA5216. The sequence goes on along the minus strand of DHVE01000115.1, from coordinate 3,412 downwards.
CGCGTCTTGAATGAAGGTTCCGTTGGAGCTGCCAAGATCGGACACGATCACGGCGCCGTCTTTCGACAGGATTTTTGCGTGCTCCCGCGACACGCTGTCATCGTGAATCACGATACCGTTGACGGACGAACGACCCACGGTGATTTCAGGCGCATCGAGCAGATAGCGCCGACCGAGCGCGTCGCCGCTGTATTGAATCAGGCAGGCGCGGCCGCGCGAAGGCGTGCCGCGCACCAGAAGCCCTTTACCATTGTTCGTTATCCGGGTCGACAAATCCAGATTGGAGGTCATGCATTCACCCACGCAGATCAGATGACATGGGCGCGGTTTACACGAAGACCGCGCCCGCCTACCCGTTTCAGCCGCGAAGTCTATAACGAGATGATTATAGCGGCTACTGTTTCAGGCGTTGACCCAGCGCGTTGGCGATCAGGGTCAGGCCTGAAATCGCCGGCGTAGGCGCAATAGACGCAGTGGCCGCGGCGGGGTCTTGCGCATTTGCGCCGGCGGCCTGAATGCGGGCCCCCAGATTTTTTGCAAACGCCGCGATGAGTTGCGCGGATATATTCGAAAGCATGCCCGAGGCGCGTCCGTACTGTGCCACCTGCCCGGCCAGTTGCAGGTCGCTGTGCAGGGTGACGCGCGTGCCCGCTTCGTGTTCATGGAGGGCAAAGCGCGTTACTGTGTTGGCATTGCCGCGGCCCTTTACTTCGGCCCAGCTCGCCTTGATAACGGCGCCGTGTGCGGCATCGTCGCGGTCTTCCAGGCGCAGATTGCCCGCGAACACCATCGTCAGCGGCCCCAGCTTTACCGTGACGCGGCCCTTGTATTGATCGGTGCCGGTCTGCTCGATATGGCTCGCGCCCGGAAAACACGCGGCCGTTTGTGGCACGTCCATCAGGATCGGCCACGCAGCGGCGGGTGGGATGGGGATGTCGAAGTGATTTTCAATCTGCATGTCAGTTGCTGAACGATCCGCTCTTGATGACTTCGCCCATCTTGGTCATGTCGGCCTTAATAAATTTTGCAAACTCGTCAGGTGAACCGGCGACGATTTCCACGCCGGCGTTGAACACCAGTTGCGGGTCCAGGCCCTTGAGTGCCTGTTGAATGCCGCTGTTGAGGATTTTGATGATCGGCAAGGGCGTTTTCTTCGGCGCAAAAAAACCGATGGCGGCCTCGGAAAAATAACCGGGAATCGCGTCGCTTACCGGCGGTAAGTCCGGTGCCAGTGGTGATTTTTTGGGCGTGGTGACCGCCAGCGCGCGCACCTTGCCGCTTTTGACATGCGGCAGCATCGGGCCCAGCGCGCCGAACATCAACTGCACCTCTCCGACAAACAAACCCATCATCGCCGGGCCGGAGCCTTTGTAGTTCACGCGCACGATTTTGGTTTTTGCCATGTAGTTGAACAACTCCGCCGCGATGTGCGGCGTGGAACCGCCGCCGCCCGCGCTGTAATTGAGCGCGCCCGGCTTGGCCTTGGCCAGCGTAATCAAATCGCGTGTGGATTTCACCGGCAGCGAGGGATGCACCACCAGCACATTGGGCGAGCTGATTGCCAGCGTGATCGGCGCAAGATCTTCAACAGGATCCCAATTCACCTTGGACAGCAGTGGTTGCAGCCAGGTGTAAGCGCCATAAAACAGGATGGTGTAGCCGTCGGGCGGTGTGTCCTTGGCAACGATCTCGGTGGAGATGCTGCCGCGGTTTTCGACGATCACGCGCTGGCCGATGCGTGGCGAAAGTTCTTGGGCTGTGATGCGCGCGCCCCAGTCGTGGTTGCTGCCGGGGGTGGCGGTGAGGATTCGGATGACTTTGGTAGGGTATTTTTCCTGGGCGTAAGTGATGGGTGAACAAATCAAAAGCACGGACGCCAAGAAATTCCATCCCCTCCCCCTTGACGGGGGAGGGTTAGGGTGGGGGTGAGAAGTAACATGATGCGCCAAGTTCTCTCCCCCATCCCAGCTTTCCCCCGTCAAGGGGGAAGGAGAGTATCCTGGTAATTGCCAAATCATGTGTTGCATCCGTAAGGCCTTCCTTACGAACGCACCAACGCCAGCAACGTTCCCGCATACTCCGACGCCATGTCCGGCGTAAGCTGTGAAGCCTTCGCCTGATACTTCTTGATGGTCTCCAGTATCAACCTCGGACGCCCGGCAAGCTTTTGCAGAAACGCCGCACTGTCGGCGGCGAAGGTGGCTTGCGGCAACACTTTGCTTGCCAATCCCAGTGTCACCGCTTCGTCGGCACTGATCGAATCAGCGGAATAAATCAGATACGTCAGCGCCTTGGCTTGTACTTTGCCAAGCGCGGCGCACATCGCCATGGTCGGCGGTATGTCGTGTTCGATTTCAGGAAACGCAAAACGTGCGTTCGACGATGCGAGCGTGATGTCGCACCCCACCGCCGTCGCGCAACCAAAGCCCAGCGCGTCGGCATGCACCAGCGCAACCACCGGTACCGGCACGTCCGCGACCGCCTGATACACATCCAGCACCGCCCCCATCATTTTCTGGCGCACTTCGTACGGCGTCATGCCGGCGCGCGATTCGCCCTTGCCGTCGCGACCCCGGCAAAATTGTTTGCCGCGCCCTTCGAGCGTCACCACATGCACATCGGGCTTCGCGCCGAGTTCGCGCAACGTGGCCGCGAGTTGCAGCATCATCGCGCGCGTCAGTGCGTTGCCTTCATCGGGGCGATTCAGATCGATGCGAGCGATGTTGCCATTGGCTCCATCGCGGCTTACTTTGAACTCAAAATCACTCATTAAATATCCTTTAAAAACAGATAGTTAAGTCGTTACTCGGGGATGTTCAATTTGCGCTGTTCGATGATACGGCGAAAGTTGGTGATGTCAGAACGCACCTGCGCGGCGAGTTCTTCCGGCGTGCCCGCGCCCGGCTCGTTGCCAAGTGCGCGGATGGTCGCGCGCACGTTTTCATTGGCGAGCGCCTTGACCAGCGCAGCGGAGATGCGCCTGACAACATCGTCGGGCGTGTCCTTCGGCGCCAGCAGGCCGTTCCAGCCGTTGTAGGAAAAGCCCGGCAGCGCCGCGGTTTTGCCGATCGGCGGCAGCGCCGGAATCGGCGGCCAGGTTTCGCGATTGGTGGTGGCGAGTCCGACGACCAGACCGCCGTCGATGAAGGGCTTGCCGCCGGCCATGAACATCAGGTGGATGCGGCCCGCCGCCATTTCGGGCGCGACCAGCGCTTCGCCGCGAAACGGCACATGCAGCATGTCGAGGCCGGTGGCCATCTTGATCAGTTCGCCCACCAGATGCGCGGAGGACCCGATGCCATTGGATGCGAAGGCAATCTTGCCGGGATTGGCTTTCGCATACTCCACCAGTTCCGCCATGTTCTTTACCGGCAGCGAGGCAGGCACCACCACGCCGGTGGCCACCGGCGTG
>DHVE01000025.1 GCA_002412495.1 Betaproteobacteria bacterium UBA5216 | reverse complement strand
GCGGACTAACACGGACCGGCTCGCGAATGACGATCAGCACCTATCAACTGAAATCGCGCTTTCAATCGCTGTTGCGGCCCACGGCGGGCGCGCTGCATCGCGCGGGTATCAACGCGAACCAGATCACCATCGGTGCGTGTTTAATCTCGGTAGCGCTGGGTGTGCTGGTGGTTCGCCACTCGGAACACACCGTTCTGTTTTTGCTGATTGCGCTCTGGTGCCCGTTGCGCATGGCCGCCAACGCGATGGATGGCATGCTGGCGCGCGAGTTTGGCCAGGCGTCGCGGCTGGGGGCGGTGTTGAATGAAGCAGGCGATGTGATTTCCGACATCGCGCTGTATCTGCCGTTTGCGTTGATTGCCGGCTCGCTGCCATGGCTGGTGGTGGTGATTGTTTTTCTCGCGGTGTTCGGTGAGTTCGTCGGATTGCTGGGCACCGCACTCGCGCAGGAACGCGCCAACCACGGCCCCATGGGCAAAAGCGACCGGGCGCTGGTGTTCGGCGTGATCGCGCTGCTGGCGGGTTGCGGCGTTCCGCTGGCGCCGGTTATCAATCCGCTGTGGCTTTGCATCGCGTTCCTTCTGCTGCTAACCCTATACAATCGCGGTCGCCGCGTATTTGCCGCGGCAAACCCCGGAAAATCACACTGATGCGCTCCGCCGAAGAACTTGTTTTTACCACCCACGATGGCGTCGAGTTGTTCTATCGCCACTGGCCGGCACGGAACGTCGCGGAGAACGCCACGGAAAAAAGGGCGGTTGTGATATTCCATCGCGGGCATGAGCATTCCGGCCGCTTGCAGCACGTGGTGGATGAACTTCAGCTCGACGACAGCGCGATGTTCGCGTGGGACGCGCGCGGGCATGGCCGCTCGCCCGGCGCGCGAGGCGACAGCCCGAGCTTCGCGGCATCCGTGAAAGATGTCGATACTTTTGTGCGCCATATCTCGGCGGTTCACGGTATTGCGATGGAGAATATCTCCGTCATCGGCCAGAGTGTTGGCGCGGTGCTGGTAACAGCATGGGCACACGATTACGCGCCACCGGTGCGTTGCCTGGTGCTGACCGCCCCCGCCTTCCAGGTAAAACTGTATGTGCCGTTCGCGCGCGCCGGGCTCAACCTGCTGTACAAGCTGCGCGGCAACTTTTTTGTCACCTCGTATATCAAGGCCAAGTTTCTCACGCACGACGCAGAGCGTATTGCGTCTTACAACACCGACCCGCTGATCACGCGCCACATTTCCGTGCGCATCCTGCTCGGCCTTTACGACGCGGCAGATCGCGTGGTGCCCGACGCGCAAGCGATCACGCTGCCGGTGCAGGTGTTGATCTCGGGCAACGACTGGGTGGTGCAACAAGGCCCGCAACGCCGGTTTTTCGACAATCTGGGTTCAACCGCCAAGGAACTGGTCGAACTGCCGGGCTTTCTGCATGACACGCTGGGCGAAATAGACCGTCATCTGGCGTTCGCCAACATTCGCGCGTTTATCGCCCGCGTCCATGCAACGCCGGCGACGCCCCCCGCGCTGCTGGATGCCGACCAGCGGGGCCATGTCCGCGACGAAGCCGTCCGCAACAGCCAGCCACTGCCGGCGCTCTCGTTGAAAAACCTTCAATACGCCTTCACGCGCCTGTCGATGCGCACGCTCGGGCGCAGCGCCGATGGCATCCGCCTGGGCCTCGAGACCGGATTCGATTCCGGCGCCACGCTGGATTACGTTTACCGCAATGAAGCGCGCGGCACGCCTCCGCTGGGCCGCTTGATTGACCGCAATTATCTCGACGCCATCGGCTGGCGCGGCATACGCGTGCGCAAGGCGCATCTGGAACAGGCCATTGCGTTTGCCGCGGGCCGGCTGCGTGCGGCGGGCCGCCCCGTGCATCTGCTCGACATTGCTGCCGGTCATGGCCGCTATGTCGTTGATGCTGTCGCGCGTCTTGCGCCAAAGCCCGAAACCATTACCTTGCGCGATTACCGCGATGACAATGTGCGCGCCGGCACGGCCTTGCTCGAACAGGCGGGGCTTTCCGCCATCGCGACATTTTCCAATGGCGATGCCTTCGACGAAAATGCGCTTGCCGCCGTGACGCCCGCCCCCACGATCGGCATTGCTTCCGGCATCTACGAATTATTTCCTGACAACACGAAAGTATTGACATCGCTGCGCGGACTCGCGCGCGGCATGTCGCAGGGCAGTTACCTGATTTACACCGGACAACCATGGCATCCGCAACTCGAATTCATCGCGCGCACGCTGACCAGCCATCGCGACGGCAAGGCGTGGGTAATGCGCCGGCGCACGCAGCAAGAGCTTGATCAACTGGTGCGGCATAGTGGCTTTACCAAGATTGAACAATGGATCGACGACTGGGGCATCTTCACGGTGAGCGTCGCCGTGCGCACATGAGTACACCTGGCGTCCCCGGACACCGGCACGCGCGCGATGACCAATAACCTCACCGCGGAACCGCGGCCCTGGCGGCGCGCGGCGCTATGGCTGTTGTTGCTGGGGGCGTTGTTTTTTTCGAGCTACAACGCGGCCAACTGGCTGGCGAGCCAGCGTGCGCAGGTCCCTTCCATCGTATTTGCCTGGGAATCGTGGGTGCCGTACTGGCCGTGGACAATCGTGCCGTACTGGTCAATCGACGTGTTCTACGCCGTATCGCTTTTTGTCTGCGCCACCCGGCGCGAGCTCGACACGCACTCGCGCCGGCTGCTTGCGGCGCAATTGATTTCGATCACGATTTTTATCATCGCGCCGCTGCGTTGCACGTTCGTACGCCCGGAAACCACCGGGCTGTTTGGCACGATGCTCGATGCGCTGCTGCTCTTCGACAAGCCCTTTAATCAGGCGCCCGCGCTGCATATTTCGCTGTTGGTCATCCTGTGGGTGCATTACGCCAAACATCTCGCCGGCGCGTGGCGCTGGCTGCTGCACGGCTGGTTTGCGTTGATCGGCGTCTCCGTGCTCACCACGTACCAGCACCATTTCTTCGACATTCCCACCGGGCTGTGGACCGGCTGGTTTTGTGTGTGGTTGTTTCCCACTGATGCCAAGCCCGTATCCGCCACCGCGCGGCTCACGCGTGATGGACGCCGGTTGCAACTCGCCAGTCGTTACCTGGCCGGCGCGTTACTTTTCGGACTGGTGGCCACATACGTGGGCGGTTGGGCGCTGTGGCTGCTATGGATCACGGGCGCATTGCTGCTGGTGTCGCTGATCTACGCAGTCCTGGATGCCTCCGCGTTTCAAAAAAACGCTGCTGGCGACCTGAGCGCGGCAAGCCGCTGGTTGCTCGCGCCGTACCTGCTCGGCGCATGGCTCAATTCGCGCTGGTGGACGCGCCACACCGGCGCATACAGCGCGATTACGCCCGGCGTGTGGATGGGCCGTCTGCCGCGCAACGCCGCTGAATTACCGCGCGGCGTCGGCCATATCATCGATCTGTGTGCGGAACTGCCCTGCCGCGCGCCCGCGCCCGGTTACGCGGCGGCGCCCGCGCTCGATCTGGTGACGATCGGCGCACGCCAGCTCAAAGCCGTCGCGGCGCAAATCGCCGAGGCGTTGTTGAAAGGCCCCGTATACGTCTGTTGCGCGCTCGGTTATTCCCGCAGCGCGGCGGCGGTGGCCGCCTGGTTAATTGTCAGCGGCCGCGCTCCCGGCTCGCGGGAGGCGCTGGCGCAAATACGCGTGGCTCGGCCATGGACCGTGTTAACCGGCGCGCAGTGTGACGTGCTGGATGGTCTCGCGCGTGAACCGCGCGGCGGATGATGCGCGAACACGGATACTGGATTGCCGCCGGCATCGCGGGCGTGCTGTTGCTGGCGTCGGCGGTCGGCCTGATACTGAAACAGCGCATGGCGCACGGACGCCCGCATGCGGTGATCGATAATCTGAATGCCCGCATCCGCTCGTGGTGGGTGATCGCCGCGGTAATCGGCGGCGTGTTGTGGGCGGGCACGCTGGCGACCGTTACCTTGTTTGCCATCGTGTCGCTGATCGCGTTGCGCGAATACCTTGCATCGCCGCCACCGGCCTCGGTTCGCCGCTGGGCGGCGGGGCTCGCGATCTGCGTGGCGGGCATCGCACACATCCCGGCCTTGCTGACGCTGAATATTCCCGGTTACGAAGGCCGCAATGTGTTGTTGCTGGTATTCCTGGTGCTCGTCGCTCAGGTAAGCGACGTATCGCAATATGTGTGGGGAAAATTGTTCGGTAAACATCCCATCGCGCCGGCCATTTCGCCCTCCAAAACCGTGGAAGGTTTTATCGGTGGCATGGCGACCGCCACGCTAACCGGCGCCGCGGTGTGGTGGATAACGCCTTTTTCATTGACGCTGGCGGCGGGACTGTCACTACTGATTGCCTTGCTTGGATTCGCCAGCGGACTCGTTCTATCGGCGCAAAAACGCACCCGCGGCATCAAGGATTGGGGCAATCTGATTCAGGGGCACGGCGGCATGCTCGACCGGCTGGATTCGCTGTGGCTGTCGGCGCCGCTGTTTTATTACTTCGTCAGGTTCGGGTGGGCCACCGGCTAAAATCAGGTCGCGGCGCTTTTTTTGCCGCGCGTCAACCTGCCGATCAAAAACATAAGCACCAGCCCCGCCAGCAATCCGCCGGCCGCCCCATACCACACCATCTGCTTTACTTCGTCGAGCAGATTATTGTTGAACACATTCGCGGACAGGTGCAGATGCACGACCTTCCATTTGCCATCGCGCTTGACGCAGGTAACAGACCAGTTTGAATCCAGCTTGAACGCATCACGCCGAATCGGGAAAAACTCGTCCACCATCGTGCCATCCGCCACCGCGACATCACCGAAGAAACGCGCCGGCGCCGCCACCTTGGCGTTGGTGGTGTATTTTTTGAGGATCGCGTCGCCGGTGCCAACCATGCGCCGGTAGTAGGCCTTGATGTCGGCGTGACCGCGCGAGGCCTCGGCATTGAGCCAGATCACCGTGGCGTTTTCGTCCATCTGCGCCACCATGCGATCAATATTCTGCTCGTTGATGCCTTTTTCGATTTCCGAAAAAATCTGCAACAGCTGCTTGCGGTCTTCCGCATGCGCATCAACCATCTCGGCACTCATGCCCGCCATCGGCCAGGCCGCCAGCGTACACAAAGCAAACACCACAACCCACGCAAAATGCCATTGCTGTTTCATAAGACACCCTCCGTTGTGTGCGGCCATTCTACACCGGCGCCTGTTCCGCCGCCGCGCGCCACTTTACGCGTCCATGGGAATTCATATAATAGCCGCGCTGACCTTGATACACTGGCATCGCGCCACCTTGTAATACGTTCACGGAGAAACACCCGGCATGACAGCGACTGCTACCCCCGGCATGAGCCGCTGGCGCGCATCCGGCATACATTTGCTGATCAGCGCCGCGCTGGCGGTGGTCACGCTGATTTTATTGCTGAAAGTATGGTATCCGCCGCCCCTCTTTTCCGCCGAAGGAGGCAACGATCTGCTGTTCATCCTGATCGGCGTGGATGTCGTGATTGGCCCGCTGATCACGCTGATCATCTTCAAAGCAGGAAAGCCCAGTCTGCGCATGGATCTCACCGTGATTGCGCTGTTGCAACTTGGCGCCCTGATTTACGGCGGCTATGTCATGTTCGTGGCGCGCCCGGTTTATGTGGTGCTGGTACTGGATGCCTTCGAGACCGTGCGTGCCAATGACCTCGATTCCGCCGATGTCGCGCAGGCGCGGCGCCCGGAGTACCAATCCTTGCCGCTGACCGGGCCGCTGATGGTCTCGGTCGATTTTCCAAAGGAAATGGCAACGCTCAAGGCGCTCATCGCCGACTCGCAAAAAGGCGGCAAGGGCGTGCAACACCTGCCCAAATACTACGTCCCGTACGCCGAAGCCAGGACACAGGCACTGGGACAAAGCCAGCCGGTACAGAAGCTGCTCAAAGGCGATACCCACTTTTCCAAGCAGCTTGAAAAACACATCGCGGAAACCGGCCGCAAAGCGGCTGATCTGAATTACCTGCCGTTGCAAACACGGCGTGGCTGGGGTGCGGTGCTGATGGACGCAAAAACCGGAGACATGGTCAAGCTGCTGCCACCGCCGGATTTGTAATTCCACACCTCCCCGAGCAATGTAATGCCGTTGCCAAAACGCGTGCATCGGCGTTCATTCCATGGGATATTCTCTTCCTGATTCAACCTCACAACCCACCACGCATCGAGACAACATCATGAAAACCATCGACATTCACGCTCACATTGTCCCCGACTCCATGTGGCGCGCGGTAGAAGCCAAACAGCAGTGGCACGGCTACAAACACGAAGCGGGCGAAGGCCTGGGCGCGATGGTCGCGTGCGGCGCGCGCACCACCTTCACCACGCCCAAGGTGCGCTATTCGCTGGAACAGCGCATTAAGGACATGGACGAACAAAAAGTCGATGTGCAGGTACTGTCCATTCACACGCCATTTGTCGGCTATCACCTGCCGCCGGAGCAGGGCCTGGCGCTCGCACGCGACTTTAACGACGAAGTCAGCGCGACCGTGCGCCGGTCGAACGGGCGGCTCGCGGGTCTCGCCACCCTGCCGGTGCAGGACGTGAAGCTCGCCATCAACGAGCTGGAACGCGCGATGAAGCTCGGCCTGAAAGGCGCGTCGCTCGACACGCAGGTCAACGGCAAGGAATGGGACGAACCCGAGTTTCTGCCGTTTTTCAAGGCCGCCGAGCAGTTGGGCGCATTGCTGTTCTATCACCCGCAGCCACAGAACAACTTTGTTCTCAAGCGCAATCCGCGCCACGGCTTGAACAACAGCATGGGCGTCATCATCGACGACGCCATCGTCACCGCCACGCTGATTTGCAGCGGTGTGCTGGAAAAATGCCCCGATCTAAAAGTCTGCATCGCCCACGGCGGCGGACCGGCGTGCTTCGCCATGGGGCGGCTCGATCGCGGCTGGCACGACCGCCCAGCCACGCGCAGCACCCCCAAACCGCCGAGCGCGTACCAGAAAAAGCTCTATTACGACACCGTTACAGGTGACGAAACCGCGCTGCGCTTTCTGATCGATCAAGTCGGCGCCGACCGCGTGGTGATGGGCAGCGACTGGCCGTTCGTGGCTTGGCATCCGTCCCCGGTGGCGTGGCTGCAAGGCCATGGCTCGATTACGGCGGCGGAGAAAGAAAAGATTCTGTGGAAGAATCTGGCGGACTTGCTGGATATTCGATAACGCGGTGATATGTGGCGGAAGGCGCAGCGTCTTCCGCCCGACAATTTTTGCCCGCAAGCCACCAAAAAATACAGCCGCGCCCGACTCCAGTCGCCGTCAGCTTGGCTCGAGCCCGTGCTTCTTGTAAAACGCAGCCGCTTCGGGCGCCTTCAGAAACTTGATCAAGGCGCGCGCCGCCTCCGGCTGTTTGGCCGCCGCATGAATTCCAGCCGAGAACGTGGTGATGTACTGAATATCCGGCGGCAGCGGGCCAAGGTAATCAATACCTTTGACCGGCAGAATTTCCGGTATCTGCTGAAAGCCAATCTCGGCTTCTCCGCGCGCCACGAAATTGCCCACGGGTTCACCTTGCGTCACGCGAACCTTGGCTTTTATTTCGGCGGCGATGCCCATGCGCTCGAACAGCCCCGCCAAATAGTTGCCGCTGGGTCCTGTGGAGTAGGCCACCGATTTGGCGGCAAGCAGTGTGCGGCGAAATGCGTCCGCCGAACTCACGTCCGGACGCGGCGCGCCGGCACGCACGGCGATACCGATGCCGGATTTGACGAAGGGCACGCCGCTGCCCGACTCGATCTTGCCGACCTTGGTAAGTTCGTCGATGCCGCTGGCCACCATCAACACCAGATCCGTGGCTTCGCCGGCCTTGATGCGGCGCAGAACCTCCACAGTGGGCACCCATTGCGTGACGACCTTGTGGCCGCTGGCCCGCTCGAACGCGGGCATCATTTCGATATAGGCGTCCTTGTGCGCCACCGTGGAAATAACGGCGATTTCCGCCGCGCGCGCCATGAGCCCGCTGCCTGCCAGTGTCACGGCAAGCAACATCCGTACAATAATCCTGCTGGTTTTCATGATGACTTACCCTTTGCGCATGTCTGCGCTGTGTATGTGAATACAACCGTTTGCGTCACTCGGCCTTGATGCCCGCTGCCTTGCTCACCGCTTTCCACCGTTCGACTTCCGTACGAATAATGGCTGCGAATTCCGACGGCGAGTTGCCGACGGCCTCGGAGCCCTCATGCTGCAGCAGCGTTTTCATATCCGGCATTTGCATCAAGCGCGCGGACTCCGCGTGCCACTTCGCGATAATGGCTGGCAATGTTTTGGCGGGTGCGAGCAGACCAATCCACGACGCGTAGTCATAGCCCGGCACGCCGGCCTCACTGAGGATTGGCACATCCGGCGCTGCGGTGGCACGCCGCGCAGTGGATACCGCGAGCGCGCGCAGCCGCCCGCTTTTCACATGCGGCAAGGCGGTGGAAATGGTAGCGAAGCACAGTTGCACTTCGCTGCTCAACAACGCGGTCACCGACGGCGCGCCGCCCTTGTAGGGGATGTGTGCCAGGGTTATGCCGGTCATGTGTTTTAGCAGTTCCATCGACATGTGCGTGCCGGTGGCCATGCCGCTGGAACTGTAGTTGAGTTTGCCGGGTTGCGCCTTGGCGTACGCCAATAACTCTTTGACGGATTTCACCGGTAACGCGGGCTGCACCACCAGAATGTTCGGCAGCGATGACAGCAGCGATATCGGCGCGAAGTCATTCACCGGATCAAACGGCAATTTTTTGTAGAGGCTAGGACTCATGGTGAACGATGCCGCCACCGCAAGCAGCGTGTATCCATCCGGCGGCGCCTTGGCCACGATGTCGGTGCCGATGGTGCTGCCCGCACCGGGGCGGTTATCGACCACGACCGAGCCTTTCATCGCTTCGGCCACGCGTTGCGCGAGCGGACGGGCGACGAGATCGGTGGAGCCGCCGGCGCTTTGAGGGACTACGAGGCGGATGGGGCGGGACGGATAATGTTGCGCAAGCGCATCGGCGGCGCTCACTGTTATCGCGCTTGCGAGAAACAACAATAAACTATTGTTTTTAAACAACATTTTATTTCCCGCCGTAAACCGGCATTTGCCGCGGCCGATAGAACTTCACCGCGTTATCGAAAAAAACTTTCTTCACCAAGCTCGCGTCAATGTTGTCGCGCAATAGATCGATGTCGCTCGGTAAAAACGCGCGCCGCGCGCGCTGCGATGGAAGGTCGGTGCCGAACATCAGGCAATCGGGATTTACTTTGATCAATGCGCGGATGCCTTTCACCGGATCGAGCGTCATGCGGCCAAAGCCGGTGGCTTTGACCATCATGCCTTTCTCGGCGAGTTTCAGCAGCGTGGGCAGGCCTTCGTCGGACATGCCCAGATGCGCGATGCTTATGGCCGGCAACGCCGACAGTGTATCGATCATGGTCTCGAGATCGCGCGCATCGGCGTACAACTCCACGTGCCAGCGCGCGAGCGCCCACACGCGCTTCGCCATGTTTTCAAGATCAGCCACGTCCGCCGAACCGCCGCGCACCATGTTAAAACGCACGCCCCGCACGCCTATCGCGTCGAGCTTCATAATTTCACCGTCGCTCGCCGTGGATGGAATCTGGATCACGCCGGTGAACGTCGGCCCCAGCACGCGCAACGCCTCGTGCATGAAGCCCGTGTCGAAGCCCTGAAACGACCCCGACACCACGTTGCCGCCGGTGATACCCAGCCCCCGGGTGCGCGCCTGATAATCCGGCGCGGGAAACGACGGCGGAAAAAACCCCTGGTTTTCCTGCACCGGGTAACGCATGTCGATGATGTGAAAATGAGTGTCGAACACCGGCTGCTCCATGGGCCAAAATGGGCACACATTGTAAGACCAAATGCCCCCTGCGATAACAATCGGTGGCTTACCGCTTATAATCCCGCCCTCTCGAAAGGCCCCATCCATGCTCATTAAATTCACTCTCAACGGCGACCCGGCGGAGGTCACGCTCAAAGCCGGCGACCGTCTGCTTTCGGACGTGCTGCGCGAAGACTTTCAGCTCACCGGCGTCAAACTGGGTTGCAGCATCGGCGCGTGCGGCATCTGCACCGTGATCGTTAATGGCGAACCGACGCCCGCATGCCTGCAACTAGCCGCGCTGTGTGATGGCGCGGACATCCGCACCATCGAGGGCTTGGCTACCCCCGATGCATTACACCCCGTACAGCAAGCGTTTGTGAAGCAAACAGCCTTGCAATGCGGCATCTGCATACCGGGGCATGTGATGCAGGCATGTTCTTTATTGGCAAAAAATCCGAACCCATCGGAAGAAGAGATCAAGGCCAGCGTGGACAGCGTGTATTGCCGCTGCACGGGGTATCACCGGATTTTCGAAGCGTATAAAGAGGCGATTGCGGCCGGCAGCTCGCGAACCGCACCATTCCGAAAAAATTAGTCCCCTCCCCCTCGAAGGGGGAGGGCTAGGGTGG
>DHVE01000093.1 GCA_002412495.1 Betaproteobacteria bacterium UBA5216 | reverse complement strand
AGGTTGGGCTGATAAGCCCAACAACACGCTTACGTGAAAAGAACAAATGCACTACCGCAGAGCCAACGCAGCAGGGGCTACCTATTTCTTCACCGTAAACCTCGCTGATCGCGGGATGGACACCCTGGTGCGACACATCGACGATCTGAAAGTCGTGATGCACAAGGTCAAAGCTGCTCACCCGTACTCACTCATCGCGCAAGCCGTGATGCCCGAACACCTGCACGCCATCTGGCGTTTGCCTTTGGGAGATGCGGATTTCCCCATGCGCTGGTCGTTAATCAAGTCAGGATTTTCACGCTACGTTGCCAAGACAGAAAATGTGGCCGCCAGCCGTGCCGCCAAACGCGAACGCGGTATTTGGCAACGACGGTATTGGGAACATCAAATCCGTGACGACGCCGATCTGGAACGACACGTCGATTACATTCATTACAATCCGGTCAAGCACGGCTGGGTAACCCGCGCCGCCGATTGGCCGCATTCGACATTGCACGAGTACATCAGGCGTGGCTTGGTTAGCCGGGATTGGAGTGGCTCTGGCAGTGGCTCGGAGAGCGCTTATGGTGAACGGTGACGTATCGTGATGCCTGTTGGGCTTCCTTCGTCAGCACCAACCTACCCGTTCTTGTAGGTTGGGCTGGCAAGCCCAACACCTTCGGCGCATCACGCCTGAACACAATCACTCCACCCGCGCCCCCGTAGCCCTGACTATCTTTCCCCACTTCGCGATTTCGCTCACGAGGAAGGCGCGCATTTCTTCCGGCGTGGCGATGCGTGGTTCCGCGCCGTGATGACCGATGCGATTTTTGAATTCCGCTGATTCGGCTACGCGGGTCAGCGCGGCGCTGAGTTTTCGGACGATGTCGTCGGGCGTGGCGGCGGGCGCCAGATAACCAAACCAGTTCACCAAATCGTAATCACGGTAGCCGGATTCCGCGATGGTGGGCACCTGTGGCAGCAGCGGCGAGCGCTTGAGCGACGTCACCGCGAGGGCGCGCATTTTGCCTGCCTGCAAATGCCCGCTTACAGGCGACAGGTTGACGAACAACACCGGGACCCGACCGTTGATCGCGTCGGTAAGGGCGGCGCCGCTGCCGCGATACGGCACGTGGTTTAACCGAATGCCCGCCGTCGTTTGCAGCAACTCCATCGCGAGATGATTCGCCGCGCCATTGCCGGTGGAACCGTAGGCCACCTGGCTCGCATGCGATTTTACAAACGAGACGAAGGTTTTCACGTTTGTGGCCGGCAGTGACGGATGCACCACGAGGCAGAATTGTTCTTCCGCGGCCATCGCGACCGGTGAAAAATCCTTCAGCAGGTCGTAGCTTAATTTCTTGTAAAGTCCGGGTGCTATTGCGTGCGGCGCCGACACCAGAAATAACGTGTAGCCGTCGGGTGGTGAGCGCGCGGCGATTTCCGCGCCGATGTTGGCGCCCGCGCCCGGCCGGTTTTCGATCACCACCGGTTGGCCGAGATACTCCGACAACCGGGGTGTCATGAACCGCACCAGCACATCCGACGCGCCGCCCGCCGCATTGGCGATGATGATCTTGACCGGCTTGGACGGATACGCGCCGGCGTCGGCGGCCGCGCATTCACCACCGCAAAATGCGAGTGCACCCGTTAACCACGTGGCCATGCCAGCACGCATCGCGAACCGGCTTATGCGCCCTCCCTCGGGCAGTACACGCAACGTATGCAACACGCGCACTAATGCGAAGCAGCGTACAGATACCCGCGCGCGTGTTTCGCGCTGTCGTCTGCCTGCGGCTGAAAATGCGGGCGGTCGCCCTCGGTCATGGTTTTGTGCATGATGCGCCGCGCCGTGGGATCGAACGCGTCGCGGTGATGCATGGTGCAACGGTTGTCCCAAACCAGTATGTCGCCGACGCGCCACTGGTGATGCCATTGCAGCGACGCCTGCTCCGCGTGCGCCCACAGCGCATTGAGCAGCTGTTCGGAGTCTTCAACCGAAAGGCCGTTGATATAGGCAAAATTGCGCCGCCCGAGATACAGGCAATTGCGGCCTGTTTCAGTGTGCGTGCGCACGATTGGATGCACCGGCCCCGGCGAGACGCGCACATCGGTCACCGCCTGATAGCCGCGGCGCAGCATGCCGGCGCTGTTGTAGCTGGCATCCTGCTTCATGGTCAGCCCACGCACGCGCTCGCGCAGATCGCGCGGCAGCGTTTCGTACGCGAGATACATATTGATGAACCCGGTATTGCCGCTGCCGTCGGCCGGTATTTCGTGCGAATGCAGCAACGTTGCCGCATAGGGGACTTCCTCGAATGAAAAGTCGGAATGCCAAAATGCCTCACCATCGCCCAGCGTGCCGATCGGCACGCCGTTCTCAACGACGTTGGACACCACGTTGACATGGGGATGCCTGAACGTCTCGACGTTGCCGTGCAACTGATGCCCCGCCACCGGATGCGACAGTTTGCCGAAACGCTGCGCAAACGCGACCAGTTCATCATCGTTCAGCGACTGGCCGCGAAACAGCAACACCAGATGGTCCAGCCACGCCTGTTTTATCAACTGCGATTGGCGCGCATCCAGCGCTCGCACGTCGCCGCAAATAATCTCGGCGCCCAAGGCGGCCTGTATCGGTTTGATGGTCAGGCTGGCGGCGCCGGCGGCTTGAACCGCAACGGAGGGTTGCGCGGAAGTTGTTGCCATTGTCTTTACTCCTTTATTTCGTTTCGATACATTGCTGTCGTTGTCACTATGGTTCCCTGAATCACGCTCGGCCTCAGCCAATCGGTTTTCAAACTTGACTCGACTGCGGGCTACTCCGCCTTCGCGCCAGCCTCTTTTAACACCTTGGCCCACTTCGCCATCTGCTGCTTGATGAATGCGCCGAATTCCTCCGGCGTATTTCCCACGGGCTCGAAATCAATCACGGCGAGTTTCTCCTTGACGTCCGCGATTTGCAGGATGCGCGCGAGTTCGCCGTGCAACCGGGTGATGATGGGTTTCGGCGTGCCCGCCGGCGCGACGAGCCCCGTCCAACCGCTGACTTCGTAGCCCGGCAAGTTGGCCGCTTCGGCCACCGTCGGCAGATCGGGAAATGACGGCGAACGTTTCTTGCCCGTCATCGCCAGTGCGCGAAAACGCCCGGCCTTGACGTGCGCCAGCGTCGCGGACGCCGAATAAAAAGCAACGCCGGTTTCGCCACCAACGGTGCCGGTGATCGCGGCCGCCGTGCTTTTGTACGGCACGTGGGTGAGTTTTATGCCGGCCATGCTTTTCAGCAACTCCGCGCAAAGGTAAGCGCCGCCGCCCACGCCGTTGGACGCGTAGTTGTACTGCCCCGGCTTGGCCTTCGCGAGCGCGATCAGGTCGTTCACCGATTTCACCGGCAGCGACGGATGCACATTCAGCAAAAAAGGATATTCGATCAACAGGGACACCGGCGAAAAATCCTTCACGATGTCGTACGGCAGTTTCTTGTGCAGGCTCGGGCTCACGCTATGACTGATGGTGACAATCATCAGCGTGTGTCCATCGGGCGCCGCGCGCGCGGCAAGTTCGGCGCCGACAATGCCGCTGGCGCCAGCACGATTGTCGACCACCACCTGTTGCAGAATCGCCTCCGCGAGCTTTGTGCTGAGAATGCGCGCGCCGATGTCGGTACCGGCGCCCGCCGCCATCGGCACCAACAAGCGTATCGGGCGGCTCGGATACGCGGCACTGGCCGGGCTGGCCGCATTGGATTGCGTTTGCGCGAATGCGGACGCCGTAAACGCCAGCATCGCGAGAGCGGCGCCAGACGTTCGCCACGCCAACCGGCGCGAGGCAACCGTTGCCGAAGACATCATGCATCGTGTTTCAGCCGCCAAAATCGATTCCTCCTGCTTCTGACAAAAACGAAACTGCCCGAAGTATGCAAACAGGCCGCACTTATCGCAAGTCCGTGACGCCAATCATCAGCATGCCCGGGTTGTGCTACTCTTTCCACCGGGAGAACAACATGGTCTATATCAAGAGCGGTAGCGAAGCGTTGGACGGGTTTTACGTCAAGGAATACCCGCGGTTCAACAACAAAAAACACTGGTGCTCGGATATTTTCGGCCCGCGATATTCTTATACCAAGGCGCCTGGCCCGCAGGCGTTGATGGTGGACATGGAACCCGGCGAAGTGGTGCATCCACACTTTCATGGCACCGCGCAGTTTCAGCTTTTTCCGGCGGGCTCGGGCACCATCGGCCGCAAGAACGATCCGATACAATCGCTGATGGTGCAGTATAAAGACCATCACACCGCCTATGGCCCGCTGGTCGCGGGGCCCAACGGACTGACGTTTATTTCGCTGCGCGTGTTTACCGGCGTGTCCGCGCCAGTGTATCTGGACGATCCGGATTTTCGCGAGAAACTCGCGCCGAGCAAACGGCGCAATTGGTTGTCGCCGCGCGTGGAGCTATCCACCGTCTCCATTCTGCGGCATCGCGAGCAACCAAAGTGGGAGCCACTGTGGGATCCGGCCACCATCGAAGACGAGATGAACGCACAGGTGTTGCGTCTGGGCGCCGGACAAACGGTGTCGGGGCCGGATCCGAAACGCGCGGCCGGCTACTATGTGTTCGTGATCAACGGCAGCATGGTGCATCAGGGCCAGGATCTCTCGCTGTGGTCCGTGGCCGTGGTAGAGCCGACCGAAAAGGCATTCGACATCACGGCAGGCGCCAAGGGACTGGAGGCGCTGGTGCTGGAATTTCCGCGCGAGTACGAATAGCTTAATAACGTTGCGGCAGCGCGTCGAAACGCGGCTGCGTGTTTGTTACCGCGGGTTGTGCAGTGGCCGCGCGCCGCGCAATACATGAACCATGCCGGGCAAGGCATAGCGCAGCGCCATTGTTAAATTAACATTTAAAAACAAATACTTATGAAACATTTCCCTCATGTGCTGACCGCCCCCTTGTTGATCACGGTGATCACCGCGCATGCACAATCGTATCCTTCCAAACCGATACGGCTCATCGTGCCATTTCCCGCTGGCGGCCCCACCGATGTCACGGCGCGCATCATCAGCCCGAAAATTTCCGAAGCGCTCGGACAAAACGTGATTGTCGAAAATCGCGGCGGCGCGTCCAGCATCATCGGCTCGGACCTGGTGGCGAAATCGCCGCCCGATGGTTACACGTTGCTCAACTGCACCGTCACCAACACCATCAACGTCAGCCTGATTCCGAAAATTCCGTACGACATGGTTCGCGATTTCGATCCGGTCGGACAGCTCTTCATCACCACCAGCATCCTCACCGCGCATCCGTCCTTGCCGGCAAAATCAGTGAAAGAACTGATTGCCCTCGCCAAGGCGCGTCCCGGACTGCTCACCTACGGCTCGGCGGGCAACGGCTCGCCTTCGCATCTCGCGGGTGAATTGCTGAAAACCATGACCGGCATCACGCTGTTGCACATTCCGTACAAAGGCGGCGGTCCTGCCGCGGTCGAACAAGTCGCCGGGCAAGTGCAACTCGCATTCCTCAGCGCGCCCGCCGTGGTGCCTTTCATCAAGAACGGACGTCTGCGAGCGCTGGGTGTCACCAATGCAAAACGCTCGATCATCCTGCCGGATCTGCCGACCATCGCCGAAGCCGGACTGCCGGGTTATGAATCCGAAGGCTGGAGCGGCATATTCGCGCCGGCCAAAACCCCCGTCGCCATCGTGCAGCGGCTCTACAGCGAATTCGCCGCCGCGCTGCGCGATAACGACATACGCGCCAAGCTGATTGCCGCCGGCACCGAACCCGCGCTCGCATCGTCCGACGAGATGGGAAAAAAAGTGCGTGACGAAATCGCGCGCTGGAGCAAAGTCGTCAAAGCGTCGGGCATGAGGGTGGATTAAATGCGCGCGCTACTTAGCCTGCGGTACGTCTCCGCCGCACTGGCGCTGCTCACGGCATCGCTCGCGGCAGCCCAATCCTATCCCCTAAAGCCCGTTCGCTGCGTCGTGCCCTACCCGCCCGGCGGCCCAACCGACATCATCGGCCGCGCCGTGGCGCAAAAACTCGCCGATGCCCTGGGCCAATCCGTCATCATCGACAATCGTGGCGGCGCGGCGGGGACCATCGGCTCGGAACACGTGGCGCGTTCGCCGGCGGACGGCTACACGCTGCTGTGGGCCACACCGGGAACTCACGGCATAGCGCCGAGCATTTATCCCAAGCTGCCCTATGATCCGGTTAAGGATTTCGCGCCGGTCACGCTGGTTGCGCTCGGCACCAACCTGATGGTGGTTCATCCTTCAGTACCTGCGCGCAGCGTGCAAGAGTTCGTCGCGCTCGCCAAGGCGCGGCCCGGCAAACTCAATTTCGGCTCGGCGGGCGGCGGCGCCACCTCGCACATGGCCGCCGAAATGCTCAAGGTGATGGCCGGCATAGACATGGTGCATGTGCCCTTCAAGGGCGCATCACCCGCCATCGTTGCCCTGCTGAGCGGCGAAGTAGACATGGCCATTCTCGACACACCGCCGCTGCTGCCGCAAATCCGCAGCGGCAAGCTGCGCGTGCTGGCGGCGGCGAGCGAGCGCCGATCCCGCGTGCTGCCCGAGGTGCCCACCATCGCGGAATCGGGCATGCCAGGCTATCACGCCAGCAGTTGGCACGCGCTGTTTGCACCCGCCGGTACGCCGCGCGAGATCGTGGCACGCCTGCACACCGAAGTCGCCCGCGCGGTCAGGCTGCCGGACATCACCGAGCGCCTGTTGGCACAGGGCGTGGAGCCGGTGGCCAATACGCCCGAGCAGTTGGCTGAATTCATCAAGTCGGAAATCGCGCGCTGGGCGCGCGTGGTCAAGGCGTCACGCGCGAAAATCGATTAGCCGGCGCCGGCTGCTGATTTTGACGGCGCGGACTTCACGCCCGCGTAAAAGCGACGCATACTGCGCGGCAGGGCGCAGGGGGCGTTTGCCGGCGCGCCGATCGGATTATTGGGGGAGAAGCTGACCATGATGAGCAGGATGACCCTGATGCAAAGTTCCCTGTGGCTTTCACTGCTAACCGTGGCAGCCCATGCCCAAGCACAACCGGCCGCCCTGTCAGACACCGCGCCCGGCTGGCCCAACAAAACGCTGCGCGTGGTGGTGCCTTTCACGCCCGGCAGCGCCACCGATGCAGTCGCGCGCATCGTGACCGAACGCCTCGGCACGCAACTCGGACAAACCATCGTGGTGGAAAACCGCCCCGGCGCGGGCGGCACCATCGGCATGGCCGTGGTGGCCAAGGCCAATCCCGACGGTTACACCCTCCTCGTACACTCATCGTCGTATACCGTGACACCCACCACGTACGCCAACACGCCGTATGACACACTGCGTGATTTGTCGGGCATCACGCCGCTCGCCAATCTGCCCAATGTGCTGGTGATCGCGCCGTCCAAGGGCATCCGTTCGGTGAAGGAATTAATCGCATCGGCCAAAGCCAAGCCGGGTTCGCTGAGCTACGCCTCGGCGGGCGCGGGCAGCGCCACGCAACTCAACGCGGAACGCTTTCGCATGGGCGCGGGACTGGAAGGCACGCACGTGCCGTTCAAAGGCACGCCCGAAGCGCTCACCGACATCATCACGGGCCGCATCGACATTTATTTCTGTCCGGTGATTTCAGTGCTGCAATTCATCAAGGATGGCCGCTTGCTCGGACTCGCCGTCGGCAGCACCAAGCGCTCGTCGGCGCTGCCAGATCTGCAAACCACGCTGGAAGCCGGCGTGCCGAATTCGGATTACAACTTCTGGGTCGGCATGGCCGTGCCCGCGAAAAGCCCCGCCGGCGTCATTGGCAAACTCCATCAGAACACCGCAAAGACCCTGCAAGCCGCCGACATCACCGAACGCATGGCCAAACTCGGCGGCGAACAAATGCTGATGACGCCGCGCGAATTCGACACTTACATCAAAAACGAAATCGGCATCAATGCCGCGCTGGTCAAAGCGGCGAAGATTGCCGTTAATTAACATGCCATTGATTGCACATCCCGGCGCCCGTAGGATGGGTGAAACTCATCACAAACACAGTCGGCATATGAGTTTGTGTTGTGATGGGTTACGGCCTTTAGTCCATTACTCATCCTGCGCATGTATCGTCGCCACGGCACTATCGCTCATAGCAACCCCGTCAATCGCCCAATACCCCGACAAACCCATCCGCATGGTGCTGCCATTCCCACCCGGCGGCGGCACCGATGCCGTGGCGCGGGCGATATTTCCCCGCATGAGCCAGGCGCTCGGTCAGCAGATCGTGATCGACAATCGTGCCGGCGCGGGTGGCATACTCGCCGCTGACATCGTGGCCAAGTCCGCGCCCGACGGTTACACAATGCTCATGGGTTCCTCCACCGGCGTCACTGCGGCACCGAGTCTGTATAAACTGCCCTACGACTCGATCAAGGATTTCACACCGATCACGCAGTTTGCCACGGCAGCCTTCATGCTCGCGGTTCATCCGCAAGTGGCGGCGACCTCCGTAAGTCAACTGGTTGCGCTCGCCAAGGCCAAGCCCGCAAGTTTGAATTACGCATCGGGCGGCATCGGCAGTCCGCTGCACCTGTCGGCGGAACTGTTAAAAAGCCGCGCCGGCATCAACCTTGTGCACATCTCGTACAAAGGCGGCGCGCCAGCCGCCACGGCGGTCATGGCCGGCGAAGCGCAAATCATCTTCGGCAGTTTTGCCTCCACGCTGACGCAGGCGCGCGCTGGACGCTTGCGTGCGCTGGCGGTCACCGGGCCCACGCGCGCGGCGCTGGTGCCTGAACTACCCACGATGATCGAGTCGGGCTTTCCCGGATTTAACGTGCAGGCATGGAACAGTCTGGAAGCCCCGGCGGGTACGGCCAATCCCATTGTTCTGCGCATTTACAGCGAAACCCTCAAAGCACTAAAAATACCCGAAGTTATTGATTTAATGAACAAAGTGGGCTACGCACCTGCCTACGTTACACCACCGCAATACGCCGAACTCAAGCGTGCTGAAACCGCGATGTGGGCAAAAGTCATCAAGGACGCGAATATCCGTGGCGAATAATTCGGCAGTGCCCATCATCATGGACGAACGTCTGGAAAAAATAGAAACCAAACTCAGCCTGTCGGAAGACATGCTCGAATCGTTGAGCGACACGGTGTATCGCCAGCAACGCCAGATCGAAGAATTACAACGCGAGATCATCACGCTGCGCGAACAAATGCGGGCCGCGCAACCGAACGAACCGCGTAACTTGAATGATGAGATTCCACCGCACTACTAACGTCAGGAGTACATGCTCATGAAAACCTTTTCAGCATTCACCGCATTGGCCGCCCTGCTTTCACTTTCCCTGTTCGCCGCATCCGCCAACGCCGGAGACTTTCCCAAAAAAGTTCACTACATTGACCACGAAAAAACCACCGCCGCCATGTACAAAGGCGGCCGCGTGATTGAAGATGCGGGGCTCATCGTGATCGCCAACCGCGCAGTACAGCGCAGCGCCGAATTACACAAGAAAACCAATCACGTCTTCATCATCATGGACGGCGAGGCCGAATTCATCACCGGCGGCACGTTGATTGAACCAAGGGAAACCGCGCCGGGACAAATACGCGCCAAGGGCATCGAAGGCGGCGTATCGCATCGCTTGGTGAAGGGCGTCGTGATCACTATTCCCGCCAACACGCCGCACTGGTGGAAAGATACGTCGAAGACCGGCTCGGTCGGCTACTACGCGGTGAACTACGAGGACGATTGATCGGCACTGGTTTGGACATCATCCGACATGCGATGTCCGATTCGATACTTCGTATTGCTCGATTCAGGATTCAGTTCCAAAAGACATTCACCGCAACTATCTCAAATTCCGGTAGTCGGCCATTCCTGACGTTGGCGTTTAGAGCTAATATCGGCAGCAATGCACTAGATTGCGGTCAGCCAAACTCCGTTTCGCTGTAATTTCCGATTTCTTTTTCGAGTGGCCGCTTTTTAAGAAATCAACGCGAAGTGCCGACCCATACCAGTCGGCCAGACATCTTCATTGGCAGTTGTTGAACGTTGTCTTCAGGGGCGCCCGCTTGCTGGCGGCGTATTACTGACCGATGGCCCGCCTAGGCCAACGCTTTCCGGGCTTCCTTGGTCGCAATAGGAATCCTTTGTGCAACAATGAGCGACCGCTTTGTGACCATGAATTTTAAAAGCCGTGGGATGGCTTGTGGCCGGATCTCTCTATACAGCATAACAGCACAAAGCCGTCCGATAAAGATTTCGCGAATTTTGCCGCTGGCAGCTATGCGGGCTTAATATCGACCGCCGGATCTGGCTAGAAGCGGACATCGCATTCGATCACCGCTTCGTACAATGGCGGCGTTTACGACTGAATGCGGGCGCCTACATGAAGAATGAGGGCTTGAGTGCAATGGAGCAGAAAACACAAGAGAGACCCAAGACGCAATCCCCAGAGCTTGCCGGGGGCGCGGGTTTCACATTCGAAGGGGGTGTCGGAGGCTTTTATTTGGTAGCCCTCCTGGGCGAAGCCTATGCGCCTGGCATGGAGGGCCGCACGGTCTCGCGCGTAGCTCTCCAGCAACGCAACTTTGGCGAACCGCTTGACGATGTAATCGTGGATTTTCGGGGCGCGGCTGGCGAGGAAGCGCGCCTCAGTCTTCAGGCAAAGAGCGCGCTTGTGATCACTGCGGCACCGAGCAACAACGACTTTCGCGACATCATGCGCGACTCTTGGCTCACCTATAAGAAGACGGACTTTCGGAAGAACTTCGACTGCTACGGCGCGGCTGTCGGGAGCATCAATCAGGAGAAGGCCCGCAATCTCCGAAGGCTCTGCGAATTCGCGCGCGAGAGCGATACGGCTGCGCACTTTGAGTTGCGATTTGCCGATGGTGGTCATGCCAGTAACGAGCAAAAGGCGATCAGAGAGGATCTGATTGCGGTATTGACAGACGTCAAGGGCGAGAAGCCATCTGATGAAGAGTTGCGCGAGTTTCTCGCGCATTTCGTCCTTGTTGAGTTCGACTTCATGCACGCAGGAGCAACGCATACGGCGGATGCGATGACACGACTGCGTGAATGCCTTGCATCCGATGAAGTATCGAAGGCTCCCGCCCTCTGGGCAAAGCTCTGTCAGATGGCGCGTGACTCTGCGGGCAAGGCAGG
Source organism: Betaproteobacteria bacterium UBA5216 (assembly GCA_002412495.1). Lineage (GTDB taxonomy): Bacteria > Pseudomonadota > Gammaproteobacteria > Burkholderiales > SG8-41 > UBA5216. The sequence goes on along the minus strand of DHVE01000093.1, from coordinate 13,767 downwards.
CGTCTACGACCGTGCGCGGCTTTCGCGCGAGTGCGCAAGCATTGGCCGGATGCGCGGCGTGTCCTCGCTGAGAGGTGATCTGGAAAAGATCACCTCTCTCACGAGAGCCTGGATCGAAGACATCCAGAATGACGTGGGTGGCACGCACCTGGCACGCAAAGCGCTATCCGCACTTCTGGATAAAACAACGTTGGAGCGCAGGTTCGTACAGATCGTCGGTCTTCCCGGCAGCGGCAAATCCGTCTTTTTACGCCAGCGAGTGGAAGAAGACCTTGGCCGGGGAAACGTGCTGTTCCTCAAATCTGACAGGCTAGAGGGCAAAAGCTGGAGCAGCTTCGCCACCGCCAACGGCCTTTCCGGTGCGCCGCTGGCGACTCTGCTGGGCGAGATTGCGGCCACCGGCTCTGACACTCTTTATATCGATGGGATCGACCGCGTTGAGAAAGATCATCGGCTGATCGTTCTCGATGTGTTGCGGACGATTATCCGCACGCCTGCGCTTTCAAACTTGAAGGTGGTCGTCACGCTACGGGACTCTGGGATTGAGCCGCTGCGTAACTGGCTCTCGGAAGTGCTCAGTGCTCTAACCATCGGCACGGTTGAGGTTGAGGCACTTGATAAGGAGGAAGCGGAGCTGCTGGCGAAGGAGAAGCCAGCACTCAGGCCATTGCTGTTTGGGCCTGCGCAGGTATCCGAGATTGTCCGGCGTCCCTTCTTCGCAAAGGTCCTTCACCAGAGCTATGCATCTGATGGCGGGCCGCCCTTCGAGCCCAAGTCGGAAATCGATCTGATTGATAACTGGTGGGAACGCGGCGGGTACAGCGCGAGCGGACAGGAGGCGATCAACCGCCAGCGGGCGATCATCGATCTTGCTTCCGTCCGTGCTCGGCAATTGAGCCAGCCGATCCCGCTGGCGCGACTGACGGCCGAGACCAGAACCCAGATCGAAGGGCTGGTCGAAGACGGCATCCTCCAACATGTGAGAAAGGGCCACACAGTTCGGTTTTCGCATGACATCTTCTTTGAGTGGTCGTTCTTCCATGTCCTCGTTGAGAGCGGGAGCGAGTGGCCGAATGAGATCCGCGCATGCGGCGAGCCGCCCGCCGTTGCGCGCGTGGTCGAGCTGTTGTCGCAATGGGAGTATCGCGAGGACAAGAACTGGACTTTGACGCTGCACAAACTTGCGGCTTCGAAGATGCGCTCGCAATGGACACGTGCATGGCTCTTGGGGCCGCCCGGACTCCCCTCCTTCACCACAATTGAAGACGAGTTTGAAAATGCAGCTTTCGCAGGCGAGTTCGAGTTACTGAGGAAGGCTCTCGTTTGGTTTCAGGCGGAACGGACCGTTCCAAATGCGAACATCTTGGCAAGCCAGCTGCCTTCGGACCAGCGTGTGCGCGCCGCCGACCTTTTGGCCTGGCCGTCCGACCTCTCGACTTGGCGTCGGTTTATCGAGTTTCTGCTAGAGCGCGCCGACACCATCCCCGTTGCGCTCTACCCCCACATCGTTGCTCTCTTCGAAGTCTGGCAGAACGTCTTTGCGGCGTTCAAGAACACGGTTTCCTCCGCGCTGCTCAAGCAGTGCGCTGACTGGCTGCGAGAGATTGATGCGCGTGAAGATCAGTTCGAACGCGCAATCCAGTTCGAACGCGACAAGCCGTTTGAAGATCAATCGCGCTGGCAGGAGCTTGAAGAGATGGGGGACTTCAGGCAGTCGCTGTGCAGGCTGATACTGCACTCGGCTGTCTCTGTTCCGGAACTGGCGGAGGAATACTTACAGCACATCCTTGCAGCAGATGATGTCCGCGAAGAAAAATACAAGGAGATCATCGCGTTTGCGCCCAAACTGGCGACCACGCACCCACAGCTCTTGGTTGATCTCACTCTCAAGCATTTGCAGGAAGAGCTGCCGGATGATCGGGTGGCGCGTGAGCGGCAGGAGCTGGAGGAGTCAGCCCGGATACGCGACGCGGCGCGTGCGAAGCCCGCGAGCGAGCGCACCCCTCTTGAGCAACGAATCGTCCGTCATTCGGGTCCGCATTTCCATCACTCGCATCAGTTCTCGTATCACGACTGGGACACCCTGTGTATCGATCGCGGCGCCCAGATGTATTGGCCTCCCTCGCCGTTGCGCGAGCCGTTTCATTCATTGTTCAAGACGGCCCCGGAGCAGGCTCTGCGCCTGTTCACGACGCTCTGCAATCATGCGGTGGCCGCCTGGCGTCAGCTGCACCGGCACGACTACCAAAGACAAGCGACACCTATCCCGCTGGAACTTCAGTTTCCTTGGGGCAAGCAGCGGTTCTGGGGCGGCGACCGAGAATACTTTTGGCATCGCGGCACTTGGGCTCCCGACGCTTTGGCATCTGGATTCTTGGCGCTTGAGGACTGGTGTTTTTCAGAACTCGAGCGCGGTCGTCCGGTGGACGACGTGATCCGCCAGATCGTCCAAGGTAACGAAAGCATTGGCATCCTTGGTATGGCGGCTTCCCTCATCCTGCACACGGACCTGGTATCCGAGACAGCGTTTCCAATCGTGCTGGCGCAGAGCCTCTGGCACGTCGATCTCAGCCGCATGGTGCAGGACGGTTCGGGCGAACAGACTTCACTGATGGGCTTCAAGGCGGGCGATGAGGCGCACGTTGCCGAGATTAAGAAGGCAGGTGAAAGGTCATCACGCCGAAAGACGCTACTATGGCTGGTGCCTGCTTATGTCTTTAGCAGAGAGTTCGGCGAGCGCACGAAGCAGGCCGCACTTGCCTTCAAGGATAACCTGGCCTTCCAGTACGAGGAGCAAAAGGGCAATGCAAAGGCGGCCGAATACTTTCTCAAGCAGGCAAACGAGAATGCCGAAATCGCCCTGCGCGAGCACTATAAGGTTGAGAAGTCCGCGCAGCACGAGGGCATGGTCGAAATTACGCACGTCGGCCCCTCCGTTTCGAAGCCCGAGAACGTTGAAAAGGCCGAACGTGCAAACCGCTCGCTCCAGCAATCAGGGCTCTGGTCGTGGGCTTCCAAATGCTTCGATAAGGGCCAGATAGAAGACCCGGCCACGGTTCCACCCGCTCTCTCCCGAGCGAAGGAGTTTGATAGCGCCACGCTCTTTAGTGCGGATGGTGAACCCGAAGACGTCGCGATGCACAGGGGCGCGGTCGCAGGGACAGCCGCCGTTGTCCTGAACTTCCGCGAAGGACGTTCGGACGAGGACCTTCGATGGGCGCGAGATGTCCTGCTGCGCGCATTCGAAGCGCCTGAAATGCGTGATCAGTTCTCGTTGCCGCAGTCCATCATTCCCTGGCATCCCGCAATCTACGTGGCCCGCGGCCTTGCAGCGGACCTACGCCACGGAACCGCGGGTCGCGACACGCGCACGCAGCTTCTGGCGCTGCTGACAAACCCGCTCGAAGCCGTGTCGCTTGCGGCACTGGTGGAGATATCGTCGCTCTGGGAAGTCGACGCGAAACTCGTCTGGGCTGGCCTTCAACTGGCTTTCGACCTGTGCCGTATAGGTCCCTTCTCACGCGATACGCCGCGCGGCCCAAGCGACGCCATGCACTCGCCAGAGCGCAGGCAGGCCGCGCTGGCATCGGCAACTGAATGTTATGAGAGCGGCACCGGCTGGCCTGCGCTGCCGCTACCGCCACCTGCGTGGGTCAAGCGGGAACCGCCTGCGAGCACCGTTGAGGACGAGGACAAAGGCGATGTCGAAGCCCCGGATGTGGACTTTGACGTGGACGATGTAGAAGACCCCAAAGAATCGTGGGGCGAACCCAGCACACACTGGTATTCGCAGTATGCAGCGAAGGTGTTAGCGCTGGTGCCGTTCGGGAAGCTGCTGTCCGGCGAAGCAAGGGACGAAACCCTTACATTCGTAACCAGCGTCTTCGCCTGGACGAATGAGAAGAACTCGCCGCCGTGGCTCAAGAAAGGAAAGCGCGACCTCGAGTCGACGCGCATATACGAATGGACGCATCAGCTCGGCAGTACGTTGGGCGAGATTGCAGGCTACCTGCCGGTGGCTGAGGTCAAAGCACGGATCTTGGAGCCGATGTTCAAGCTCGAAGGAGATACCTGCTGGGCGCTGCTCACGCCGTTTGCATCGAGCTACATCTGCCGCTACATATACGATGCATCGAAAATGCCGGATGACGCGATTGAGGTCGTGAGTTTGTGCCTTGATCGGATGCTCCAGTCTCCCACGTTCAAGCGCAATTCTTACTATGCGGGTGAGTTCCGCGGCTTCGATGAGCCGCGCCTTGCTGAAATATTGATGTTCATCTCCATCGAGCGCGCGAGCGGCGCTGCGCGATACGTTAACGGCGACTGGTCGGAGATTGGGACGATCCTTCCGCTGATCGACCGATACGTTCGGGCGGGTGGCTGGTCGGTGAACATCATGAGCCATTTCCTGATGCTCTGTGAGCGCGCCAAGGACGCATATCCAGCAGAGATATTCGCCGATCAGGTTCTGGCCATCATCGAAGACAATACGCAGCCGCTCAAAGGCTGGAACGGGACGTTTATTCCGGCGCGGATTGCTGCCCTCGTGCAGTATTTAGCTGACCGCGAGACGATGCCACCTGCTCTCGGGCAGAAGCTGCTGCGCGTTCTGGATCTGCTGGTCGATATGGGCGACCGCAGGAGTGCCGCGCTTCAGCTCAGCGAGACGTTCCGCGAGATCAAGATCAGCGACTGAAGGCAGGCACGGATCTCGGGTTTTCATGTTGCATTCTGATTTCGACTGCGGGTCGGCAGGGTGAATCGAAGGGTCGTAGACCTGCCATTCGACAATCCGGCGCGCCGTGCGGCAGGATTATGCACCGTTGCCGTCGCTCACTTGGTGCATGTTGGACGACTGCTGAGGCCGAGAAGCAGTAATTGCTTTACGTGATATTGCGTGACAGGAAATCCTGGGCCAGCACTATCGCGGAAAATCCCGTCGCTCCCATAAAAGATGGGCGGCTGCCAAGCCGGCATGCAAGATCAAATGATCAGCCTGAACTCGTGTTGGGACAGGGGCTGTAACTGATTCGAATTTCGAATAAATACATCACTATTTGTGCCGTTCGTGAACGGCACATCCGTTTGCGCGGCAGTCAATGAATCCTCTAACCCCGGCAAGCCGCGACTTCAGAACGCCCTGCAATCAGCCATCCGCCTTGATGTTGGCCACCTTGACCACGTTCTGCCATTTGGCGATTTCACGTTTTAGGAAATCACGCAGATGCTCCGGCGAGCCGCCCGCGGGGTCCATGCCCAGCGCCGTCATGCGCTCTTTCACGTCGGGCAACTGAAGTATGCGATTGATGTCGCTGTTCCAGCGCGCGGTAATCTCCCTGGACAATCCCTTCAGGCCAAAGACAGCGGACCAACCCGAAGCTTCATAGCCCGGTACGCTTTCAGCCACGGCTTGAATATCGGGCACCACGCTGGAGCGCTTGGCTGTTGTCACTGCGATGCCACGCAGGCGGTTGGTTTTAAGGTGCGAAATGACCGAGGGGATGGGCGTTGCGTAGAGCTGAATCTCCCCACCGAGCAGAGCATTCAGCCCGGGCCCCGTGCCCTTGTAGGGCACGTGCGTCAAGCGGGTGCCGGCCATGTGATTGAAGAGCTCGGTGGCCAGGTGGGTGCTGCCGCCACCGCCACCCGTGCCGTAGTTAAGCCGTCCGGGACTCGCCTTATCAAGGGCAATCAGTTCCTTGATATTCTTCGCGGGGACCGACGGATGTAGCGCGATGACTAAAGGCGCTTCACCAATGAGCACAATCGGCGCCGCGTCGGCCACCGGGTCATACGGCAACCTCCCGAGCGCCGCGCTGGTGGCATAGGAACTTGACGTCATGAGCATGGTGTAGCCGTCCGCCGCTGCCCGCAAAGCGGTTTCGGTACCTTGAATGCCACCGCCCCCACCACGATTGTCGACAACCAGCGCTTGTTTGAAAGTCTCGGTGAGTTTTGCCGTCAGTATGCGCGCCAGGATGTCGGGCAGACCGCCCGGCGCGACCGGCACGATGACGCGAATGGGTTTATTGGGATAGTTTTGCGCGGCCGCTTGCCCTGCGACAACGGCACCCAGCGTGCCAAGTACAAGCGTGCAACAGACGCGTGTAATCTTGCATGAAATGTTCATATCCAGCACCTTTCGAATAGCGCGTCATGGCTGCGTCTACAAAACGTAGCTGGAGTGTACATTGGGCCACACCGGCAGTACTGTTGAAACGATGTTACCGATAAATTGAAAATACAGTACCAGGCAGCGGCCGCAGTACGTCATTCCGCCCTGATCCCGGCGAACTTGACCACCTTCGCGTTTTGCGTGAGCTCGCGCCGAATAAACGCGGAAAACTGTTCCGGCGTGCTGGTTTGCGTTTCGAGGCCCTGCTTGAAAAACGCGTCTTTCGTTTCGGGTGTGTTGGCCGCCTTGACTATCGCCGCGTTCAAGCGCGCGATGATGTCCTTGGGCACCGCCGCCGGCGCCAGTACGCCATTCCAGCCCGCGCGCTCATAGCCGCTTAATCCTGTTTCATCGAGCGTCGGCACCGCCGGCAGTTGCGACGCGCGCCGGGCGCTGGTAACCGCCAGCGCCCGCAAGCGATGGGTAGCGATAAACGGCAATGCGCCCGTTACGCTGGGAAAACCCACGTCGAGTTCGCCCGACACCACTGCGGCGGTCGCTTCAGGCGGCCCTTTGAATGGCACGTGCAGCATTTTCACGCCCGCCATCATTTTAAATACCTCGCCGGCAAAATGCGCCGAACTGCCAATGCCGGGGGAGCTGACCGTCAGTTTGCCCGGCTGCGCGCGCGCCAGTGCGATCAGTCCATTGACGTCGCGCACCGGCACCGACGGATGCAGCGACAGCGCGAATGAGGTAATGACCACCAGCGACACCGGCGCGAAATCACGCGCCACGTCATAGGGCAGTTTCGAACGCAACGCGGGCAGTATGGCCGTGGAACCCGCCGCATATAGCAGCGTGTAACCATCGGCGGGCGCCTTGGCCACCGCGTCATCCGCGATCGCGCCGCCGGCGCCCGGCCGGTTTTCGACCACTACGTTCTGGCCGAGAATCTCGGCAAGCTTTTGCGCGAGCATGCGTGCCGACACGTCGCCCGCGCCGCCCGCCGTGTAGCCGAAGACCAGGCGTATCGGCTTCACGGGATAATTCTGCGCCATCGCGATGCCACCCCACAAGCTGGCGCACGCGACAGACCCTATCAACAGACTTCGAAAAACCCCAGCCGGCATTTTCATTCTGATGACTCCCCGCGGTTTGCTTGCCTCCACGTTCGTCGCGACTGAACCTGCGTGACATTCTATAATGAACGGATTCTCCAAGCGCGCCAACCAAGGCGCCACGCAGTCAAGATTACGAAACAGAAAGGCGCCCATGAAAGTCTACAGACTCGATCCAGTCGGCAAGCTGGATGATCTTAAACTGTTTGATGAAGACACGCCGCGCCCCGGCCCGCGTGAAATTGTCATTCGCATACGCGCGGCCTCGCTCAACTATCGTGATCTCAAGGTAGCCACCGGCGCCTACAGCCCGTCGGAAATCAAGCCGCGGCTGATTCCGCTGTCCGACGGCGCCGGTGAAGTCATCGAAACCGGCCCCGGCGTAACCCGCGTAAAAGCGGGAGATCGCGTGACGCCGATTTTCGGGCAACGCTGGCTCGCCGGAAAAATCAATCCGGCCAATTCATCGCACTCGCTGGGCGGTCAGGTGGACGGCGTGCTGGCGGAGTGCATCGTGTTGTCTGAGGAAGGCGTGGTGCCGATACCTGCGCATCTGTCGTTCGAAGAAGCAGCAACGCTGCCGTGCGCGGCCATGACCGCGTGGCATGCCTTGTTTGCGCACGGCCAACTGACCGCCGGCGAAACCGTGCTGACGCTGGGCACCGGCGGCGTCTCCCTGTTCGCGGCCCAGTTCGCGCGCATGGCCGGCGCGCGCGTGATCATCACCTCGGGCAGCGAAGAAAAAATCGCGCGGCTCAAGGCAATGGGCTTTACCGATATCGTCAACTACCGCACGCATCCCGACTGGGAGCGTGAAGTCAAAAAGCTGACCGATGGGCAAGGCGTCGATCACGTCGTTGAATTGGGCGGCCCGGGCACTTTTGCGAAGTCGCTGCTGTCGCTGCGCATGGGCGGCGGGTTGTATCTGATTGGCAATCTCGCCGCCGAAGCCCAGGTCAACCCGCGTCTGATACTCGCCAAGCGAGCGCATGTGCATGGTATACAGGTTGGCAGCCGCGAAATGTTCGAGGCCATGAACCGCGCGGTCACGCAGGCAAAACTGACACCGATCATCGATAAACAATTCAAGTTTGGCGAAGCGCGCGCGGCTTACGACTATCTTGCCGCGCGCAAGCACTTTGGCAAGATTGTGATTCGCGGGGTTTGATGCGATGCGAAAGATTCCACAGTGCCGTCTCTCCGGTTGCTCCGTCATGGGGATGGCTTTCGCAACCGCAGGCTTGCTTGCGTTGCCTGCCATTGCCCAAACCTTCCCCACCAAGACCATCCGCATCGTCGCCCCATTCCCCCCTGCCAGCGTGGCGGACGTGCTGGCGCGTCCCATCGCACAGAAAATGAGTGAAACGTGGGGCCATCCGGTCATCGTCGATAACCGCAGCGGTGCGGGCGGCAATGTTGGTTCGGACTTGGTGGCAAAGTCACCGCCGGATGGTTACACGCTGCTGCTCGGGACCATCGGCACGAACGCGATCAACGCAGCAATCTACAGCAAGATGCCTTACAACGCGCGCACGGATTTCGCGCCGGTGACCATCGTGGCCAATGCCTATCTGATGCTGGTGATGCATCCGTCGGTGCCGGTGCGCACGGTCAAGGAATTGGTCGCGCTGGCCAAAGCCAATCCCGGTAAACTGAATTACGGCTCGGCGGGGGCGGGCACCACACCGCACATGGCTGGCGGGATGTTTCAGGCGTTCGCGGGCGTAACCATGACACACATCGCGTACAAAGGCAGCCCGCAATCCACCATCGATCTGATGGCTGGACGGCTGGATCTGATATTCGCCAACCCGGCGACGTCATTGCCGCACATCCGCGCCGGCAAACTGCGCGTGCTGGCGATCACCGCCGGACGGCGCGACCCTGCCACGCCCGATATTCCCGCCGTCGCCGAAACCGTGCCCGGCTTTGAGATGGCGCCGTGGTGGGGTATGTTCGCACCTGCCGGCACGCCGCGCGAGGTGGTGGCCAAGTTAAATGCGGAGTCCGTGCGCATCCTTGCGCTACCGGACATTAAGGCACATTACGCAGGACTCGGCATGGCGGCCATTTCCAACTCACCGGAGCAGTTCCACGCCTATGTGCAGGAAGAAATCGCGCGCTGGGCGAAGGTCGTCAAGGCCACCGGCGCCAGGGCCGATTAAGTTTGTGTCGGTTTTGCGGCCAACCTGCGGCGGAACGCTTGCCCCTTTAAGACCGTGCGGGAGTCTCTTTGCGATGTAAAATATTCCAGTTCAACCAATTTTTTACATAACGCCAATCGAAGGATCAATCATGTCCAGTCTGCTGGAAAAATCCCCACTGGGTGTGTTCCAAGCACATCTCGCCAAAGGCGAACTTGCCTATCAGGTGTGTCTTGATGACAACAAACCTTTTTTCTATCCGCGCGCGTATGCGCCCGTAACCGGCAGCGAAAATATCGAGTGGCGTGTGTCCAAGGGGCTGGGCACCGTGTACACCACCACCGCCGTGCACTACAAGGGCGAGCCACCGCTGAACGTGGCGATGATCGATCTGGACGAAGGCTTTCGCATGATGAGTCGCGTGGAAGACATCGATGCAATGCAGGTCAAGATCGGCATGCGCGTGAAATTCCGCGTTTGTCCGGGCAATGACAAGCAGGCCCCCTATCCCGTGTTTGTCCCCGTGGAGAATGCAAAATGAGCAACCCCAATCTTGCGGGATTGCAGCGCGGCAGCGTTGCAGTGGTGGGCGCGGCGGAATCCGACCTCGGCCAGATGGCGGCGGGCACGCAGCCGATGGATTTGATGGCGCAAGCCACGATGCGCGCACTCGAAGACTGCGGACTCACGCTCAAGGACGTCGATGGCCTTTTCGTCGCGGCCACACAGGTGCGCATGGGCCCCATGGCATTTGCCGAGTATTTGCGCATCAAGCCAAAATATTTTGACGGCACCATCATCGGCGGATCGTCGTTCATGTCGCACGTGGCGCATGCGCAGGCGGCGCTGCAACTCGGGCTGTGCAACGTGGCGGTAATCGCCTACGGCAGCACGCAGCGTTCGGTTTCGCGCGCGGCCGCAAGCCCACGCGAATTCAATCCGTTTGAATCCCCCTATCGCCCGTTCATGCCAAGCACCGCGTATGCCATGGCGGCAATGCGCCATATGCACCAGTACGGCACGACACGTGAACAGCTCGCGGAAGTCGCCGTATCCGCCCGCAAATGGGCGCTGATGAATCCCAAGGCCTGGGAAAAAGAACCGCTCACTGTTGAACAGGTGCTGAACGCACGCATGGTGAGCTACCCATTCACGGTACGCGATTGCTGCCTGGTGCTCGACGGCGGTGGCGCCATTGTGATGGTGCGCGCGGATCGAGCGAAGTCACTGAAGAAAAAGCCGGTTTATGTACTTGGCACCGGTGAGTCGCTTTCGCACGCGAATATTTCCAGCATGCCCGACTTTACCGTGAGCGCGGCGAAGGAATCCGGCGCGCAGGCCTATGCAGCGGCAAAAATGAAACCGTCGGACATGCAAATGTTGTCGCTCTACGACGCATTCACCATCACGCCGATTTTGTTCCTTGAAGATTTGGGGTTCTGCAAAAAGGGCGAAGGCGGACCGTTTGTCGCCAGCGGCGCCATCGCCCCGGGGGGCAAACTGCCGGTGAACACGTCCGGCGGCGGATTGTCGTATTGCCATCCCGGCATGTACGGGCTGTTGGTGATGATCGAGGCCATCCGGCAGGTGCGCGGCGAATGCGGGCAACGGCAGGTGAAGGGCTGCGACGTGGCCTTGGCGCAAGGCAATGGCGGCGTATTATCCAGCGAGTGTACGGTCATTTTCGGCTCTGAAAACACAATGTAGATGCCTTGCGCACGTGCGTCTACGGGGTCTCATCCCCGAACTTCGTTCGGTGCCCCTGCTCCGCCCTACGACGCACAAGGCAATGGCGGCTTATTGTCCAGCGAGTGTACGGTCATTTTCGGCTCGGAAGCCACGCTGTAAGGAAGCCGCGTCTTTGCCGACCAATCCACGGAAATGAGTGCAATTTCGCCGCGCCGGGAATCCCTCCCGGCGTCGGCGGTCTTAGCCTGACACATCATTGGAGGACGTATGGAAAGACGCGGATTTATTCAGGGCATCGTGGCATTCGCTGGCTTGGGAGTCTGGATCGGGCGTGACGCTTTTGCGCAGTCGATGGACAAGAAAGCCGTCGAGGACATGCAAAAGAACTGGAAGTCGCTGCTGGCCGATGGCACGCCGGAGGTGACTGCAAAACCCGAGCTGAAACTGAGCAAGGACGAATGGCGCAAGCGCCTGTCACCAGCGGCCTACGACGTGCTGCGCGAGGAAGGCACCGAGCGCGCGGGCACCAGCCCGCTCAATGGCGAAAAGCGCCCCGGTGTATTTGTCTGCGCGGGTTGCGATTTGCCGCTGTTTACCTCCGCGATGAAATACGAGTCTGGCACCGGCTGGCCGAGTTTTTTCACCACCATTCCTGGCGCGTTTGCGAAAAAGACCGATTACAAACTCGTGCTGCCGCGCACCGAATATCACTGCGCCAAGTGCGGCGGACATCATGGCCATGTGTTCGAGGATGGTCCGCAACCGACGCGTGAACGGTGGTGCAATAATGGTGTGGCGCTGAAGTTCATACCCAAGAGCAAGGCCTGATTTTCCGCGCTTTCTGAAAACGGCAACCGCTTCGGCGGTTGCCGTTTTTATTGGTAATATGCGTCATGGTCGCCCCGTTGATACGCCTTGCCAGAGACAGTGACGCGCACTGCATCGCGGTGATGTCGCGCTGCCTGATCGAGGTCGGCCTGCGCGGCTGGAGCTGGGATCCGGCGCGCGTCAAACGCGCGATGCGGCACCGCGAGGTCTGTATCGTCGTGGCGGAAATCAATCATCGCATCGAAGGTTTCGCCATCGCGGAATTCGGCGACACCCGCATGCATCTGAGCCTTCTCGCGGTCAACGCGGCGCAACAGCGCCAGGGCATAGGCCGCTCTCTGGTCGCGTGGCTGGAGCAATCCGCACGCACCGCCGGCATGGCCGAAATTCAACTCGAATTGCGCGCCAACAATCCGGGCGGACGATTTTTTTATGAAGCATTGGGCTTTGAGTTCGTGCGCGCGGTGCCGGGCTACTACAGCGGCATCGAAACCGCACTGCGAATGCAAAAGACGCTGCGCAGCACGATATTCGAAAAGGCGGAATTTAATTTTTCATTTAAAAACAAACACTTATAATTATTTCTAACAAGAGGCATGGTGCCGCCCGCCCGCTACCCATGTCGCGCCTCAACGCGCTGTGGGCGTTGTAACGGAAGGCGAGACAGGCGTCGTTCTTGCGGCACGTTTCGCCGCGCCCGACGCCATCGCTGCGCGAATGCGCGGAATCGCGGCGCGCGTGGCCTCGGCGGCGGCGGCAATGACGCGCTTGCGATATTCCTCGGACGTGCCGGCCCGGTAACCCAGCTCCGGGTGAATCATTACATCGGCGAACGCGGCTTCGGCATCGATGCGCTTGCGCCGCTCGAGATCCAGTTTTAGCCATTCTTCGGGCACGCGATTCGGCACGTTTTCGAGGCGCGCGGATATATCCACCGCAATCACCACGTCGGCGCCCAGCATGCGCGCCGCGCGAATCGGCACCGGACTGGCGACATCGCCGTCCACGTAGGTCACACCCCCGATGCGCACCGCATAGAATCGTCCCGGCACCGCACTGGATGCGCGAACGGCGGCGCCGGTGTCGCCGTTGTTAAAGAGTTGCAGCGAGCCATCGTGCTGGCGCGTCGCCACCGCGACAAAGCGCACGCCCAGCGCTTCCAGCGGACGATGACCGACCCGCGCGTTGACGAAGTCCTCAAGCTTCTGCCCGCGCACCTGCCCCCAGTGCACCCACGACAAATCGCGCAAATCCCCCAGATCAAGTGTCATGGCGAGTTGTTCCACTTCAGCCGCGCTCGTGCCGGCGGCGTAGATTGCGCCAATGATCGAGCCGATGCTCACGCCCATGATCAGATCGGACTTGATGCCTTCCGCCTCCAGCACGCGCAACACGCCGGCGTGCGCAAAGCCGCGCCGCCCCCCACTACCCAGCACCAGTGCCAGGCGCGGACGTGCGTCTTCCGCGCGCGGCGGCTGATAACGCGGCGGGTCCGTCCCTTCGTATTCATATTCCGCCGCGCCAACCGCACTGCTCAACGGCAGCACCATCATCAGCATCATCGCCATCTGGATGAATGCGCGGAACATGCGATGCCTCACTCGATTTTGATCCCCGCCGACTTCACGATACGCGCGTACTTCGCCAGCTCCGCGCGATTGTGCGCGTCGTATTGCTGCGGTGTGCTGCCCACGGCCTCCAGGCCTTGCGCGGCCAGCCGATCCTTGACTTCCGAATTTTGCAGAATGCGCGCGATCTCCTGACTCAGGCGATTCACAATGGCGGGCGGTGTATTGCCCGGCGCGAGCAAACCGAACGCGGTACTCGCCTCGAACGACGCCAATTCCGGCACGCCGGATTCCGCGATGGT
>DHVE01000128.1:90456-90950 GCA_002412495.1 Betaproteobacteria bacterium UBA5216 | reverse complement strand
CCCAGCCGCGTGCAGGTGCAGTCCTACACCTTTGTGAGCCCGATGGGCGACACCGTGCGCTATCTGCTCGACCCGATGAAAATGTCACTGGTGAATTTTGGCGTGGTGGCGCTGGCCGGCGTGATCACCGGCTCGTTCATCCATGCGATAACGACCAAGAATTTTCGCATCGAGTGGTTCGCGTCATTCGGCGATTTTGTCAATCATGTCATTGGCGGCGCGCTGATGGGCATCGGCGGCGTGTTGTCGATGGGCTGCACCGTGGGGCAAGCGATCACCGGCATGTCCACGCTGGCGATCGGCTCCATGCTCACCTTCGTGGCCATAGTTGCCGCCGCAGTGGTCACCATGAAGGTGCAATACTGGCGCATGATGCGCGAGGCGTAGCAGGAAAACCACCGCCCTAATCGCGTAATGGCGCGTCAAATGTGTGATTTTGGCGCCGCTTTGGTTGACCCACCCTCCCGCGAGCGGTAAAATTCGCCCCTTTTTGA
>DHVE01000128.1:0-90122 GCA_002412495.1 Betaproteobacteria bacterium UBA5216 | reverse complement strand
TTGGTCGCGAGTTCGAATCTCGCACCGCCTACCAGATTTAGTGTCTGTAGCATCAAGGGGTTACGTTACGGCGTAGCCCCTTTTCATTTTCTGGGCGGTAAGCCGTTGAATGTTATGCTGGATACCCATGGGCGAACCCACTGAACATCAGTATCTACAGACACTCGACGCCGACTTGAAGAAGGCGTTGGTGCGCGTCGCGCGAAAGTATCGCCGGACGCGATGTTGCGCGAGTTGATACTAGATCGGCTGCAGGAAGAGGACGATTACCGCGCCGTGGTCGCGTTCCGCAAGAAAATGGACGACCTACAGCGATGCGACGTAAGAGAACGTCTTGGTTTAGCGAATTCAAGATTAAGGCGCGTTCCAAGGGTTAATCAGTTCAATGCCCGCGCCCTTATAGTCCCGCACATTGCGTGTCGCCAACACGAAGCTGTGCCTCACGGCGATTGCCGCGATTGCGCAATCGCCAAAGTGGATCGGATTGCCTGCTGCTTGCGTGCCCGCGTACACGCGCCCAAAAGCGTGCGCACTGTTCTGATCGAACGACAAAACGCGCCCCTCAAACTGGGCAACCAATTCGGTCGCCGCCGCCTGTAACGCCGCGCGGCGTTTCCCCGCGGGTAATGTTTCGATGCCCGCTTGTAGCTCGGCCAGGGTTATCGTGGTGAGGTAGAGCGTTTCCGGCGCTTGCCGATCCAGCCACGCCAATACCGCTGCATCAGGTTTCGGTTTGAGGGGTTCGGAGACAAGATTTGTATCCAGAATAATCATGATTCAAGGTTCACCGGTCGCACAAGGCTACGCCTGCGTGTCTTCGGGAATTCAACGCCGCCATGTTTTCGGCCGATTTCCGCCAACACCGTTCCCATGCCGCGCTGCGGGCGCACCGCGTTCTGCAGGATCACGCGCATTTCAGCTTCTGTGCTGCGTCCACACTGTTCAGCGCGTTTCTTGAGGGCGCGCAGGGTTTCATCCGGCAAATTTCTGATGGTCACGGCCGCCATTGCTATCACTCCATAAAATTGACAACGGTACGATAGCACTCATTATTAATGATAGCAAACAGCTATAAAGGCATGTGCGGTTGATGGCCTGCGCCCCAGCAACCGTTACGAGCATCGTGTGCCTGCCGGGTGGCGACTTCGCGACAACAGCGGCGCCGAGCGTGCGGTGTTTAGTCGAAGCGACGATACTTTGCCGCATCCATGGATAGCGAACGCGGAATCGGTACGCGTACACGGCGCACTATAATAGCAACCCCTCTCTCATGATCCTTGCAAGGAGTAACAGCGCACATGTCAGCAGCAATCAACAAGGGCACCACAGCCGTACTGGCCGAGTGGGCCGCCGGTTTCCGTCTTGAAGACGCCCCCGACGAGGTGGTGCAGCGCATGAAGGCGCTGGTGCTGGATTTTCTGCGCGTTACGGCCGTCGGCGCGCGTTTGCCGTGGAGCCGTTCAACGCGCCAGCTTGCGCTGCAGCTCGGCGGCAAGGCGGAGAGCAGTCTCTTGCTGTGCGGCAGCCGCATCGATGCCGCGCGCGCTGCGTTCGTGAACGGCGCGTATGCGCACGCCTGCGATCTCGACGACACGCACGTGGGATCGATGCATCACGCGGGGGCCTCGATACTGCCGGCGGTGCTGGCCATGGCCGAACGGGAAAATTCGACGGGTCGCGCGGCACTGGAAGCCGCGATCATCGGATATGAGGCGTCGCTGCGCATCGGCCTCGCCACGCAGCCCGCGCTGTTTCAACGCGGATTCATGGCAACACCCACCTGCGGCGCGATGGGTGCGGCGCTGGCAGCGGGCAAGTTGCTGAACTTCAACGCCACCGATATGGCGGGCGCCTTGGGCGCGGCGGGCGCATATGCGGGCGGGCTGGCGCAGTTTTATCACTCGGGCGGCGTGACCAAGCGGCTCAATGGTGCGCGCGGTGCGGAGTCGGGCGTGATGGCGGCATTGCTCACGCAGGCGGGCATCTGGGGGCCGCGCGATATTCTGGAAGGCGAGGCGGGATTTTTCCGGGCGTTTTCGGGCGATGCGCGTCCCGAAAAAGTCACCGGCGATCTGGGCCGCGGCTTTCGGCTGATGGAAGTCAGCACGAAAATTCACGCGGGCGCGGGGCGCTTGCAGGCGACGGCGGATGCGGGTCTGCGACTGGGGTTCGAAAACAAACTCACGCCGGATCAAATCACCGATCTCGAAGTCGGCATCCCCAAGGTGGTGCAAGGCCGGCTCACGCAACTGGATCCGCCGGATTTACAAGCGGCGCAACTCTCCATCCCGTTCAGCCTCGCGATGGCGCTGTCGCTCGGGCGCACGCGCGGTGCGCAAGCCGCGCTGCGACGCGAGGATTACGAAGTGGCGTTGGCCGACAAGGCCGTGCGCGCGTTGTCCAATCGCGTGCGCTGCGTGCTCGACGCGGAAATCGAGGCGGGCACCAATACCGAAGAGGTGCCGTCGCGCGTGACGATCAAACTTGCAGATGGCAAAACGCTGGAGGCGCGTGAACCGCATCCGCGCGGCAGCCCGCACCGGCGCATGAGCTGGGATGAGTTGTCCGCATTGTTTAAAGACACCGTGGCCGATGCGTTGCCTGACGCGACACTGAATAAAGTGCTGGACCTGGTGGCGGCGCTGGATGGTGATGCACGCCCTCGCGAGATCATGAGCACCTACGCGGCCGCGCCGGGGTGGCTTGCGCGGGATAACTAAAAGGAAAATATGATGCAAAAACAAGTCGCTATCTTGAGTACCGGCGCCATCGGCAGCAGCATTGGCGCGGACATGACCCACGCCGCGCCGGCGGGCTACAACATCTCGCTGGTTGATCAATGGCCCGCGCACGTCGAGGCCATGAAGGCCAACGGCCTGCACGTGAAAATGCCGGATTCGGAATTGCACACGCCGGTCGAGGCGTATCACCTGTGCGAGTTGTCGTCGTTGAAGCGGCAATTCGATATCGTGCTGCTCACTGCGAAATCGCACGATACGCGCTGGCTCACTGAATTCATCAAGCCGTATCTCAAGGATGACGGCATGATCGTCGGTGCGCAAAACGGCATGAACAACGCCGACATTATCGACATCATTGGCAAGCCGCGCGTCATGGGCTGCGTGCTGGAGCTGTCGGCGGAAGTATTTACGCCGGGCCACGTGCAGCGCAACACCGATCCGGCGCACACCTGGTTCGGCCTCGGTGAACTCGATGGCGGCGTGACGCCGCGCCTGACCGAGCTGGAAAAACTGATGAAGCATTCCGGCAAGATCACCATCACCGATAACATCGAAGGTGCGAAGTGGACCAAGCTCGTTAACAGTTCAATGATTCTCGCGCCCTTCGGCGCGCTGGGACTGCAATCGTGGCAGGCCGTGGAGATTCCCGAAGTGGTCAATCTGTGCGCCAAGCTTGCCAGTGAAACCATGCGCGTGGGCGCGGCGCACGGTTATCAGCTCGACGCGATTTTTGGCTTGAGCCCGGAGGAGTTCATGGGGCCGGAAGAAAAAATCATCGACAAGCTGTTGTTTACCATTCTTGGGCACATGGGGAAAAAAGGCTCGCGCACCGCGCGCGGCGTGGTGTTTCAGGATTTTCTGAAGGGGCGCCGCACCGAAACGGAGTTTCTCAACGGGCACATCGCGCGCAAGGGCCGCGAGAAAAAAATTGCCACGCCGGCGAACGACGCCATTGTCGATTTGTGCCGCCGCATCGAGCGCGGCGAAATGAAGCCGGATCGCTCGAACATCGAATTCATCGTGAAATCGATGGGCTGACAGCACGCGCCGCGGTAACTTTTTTTAACAGGCTTACTTCAAGCTGAATTTTTTCTCTCGGATAAACGCGCCGAAATCCGCGCGCTCCGGTACGGAGTAGTGCCGCGCCTTGTCTTCCGACCAGCCGTTGAAGGGCGCGTCGGGATAAAGTTGGGCGTGGCGCTGCTTGCGCAACGGAAACAGCGCGTGGCGGCGCTGATCGTAAGCATCGATTTTTTCCCGCAGCCCATCCTCGTTGAATCGGTCGGTGTGTACCGTCACATCAAGCGGCAGGCGCGCGGTGACGTAGCCGCGTTCGAGCGGATAGCCGACGCACAGTCCGGCGACCGGGAACACTGCATCGGGCAATCCGAGAATGTCGCTGGTTACACGCGGATGATTGCGCACGGCGCTGATGGGCACCGTGCCCAGCCCGGCGGCTTCCGCGGCGTGAATAAATGTCGCGAGCACTATGCCGGCGTCGACAGCGGCGTTCATGAAATGATCGAGATGTTCGTTGACGAACGGCTTGCCGCGCCATTCGCCGATCTGGCGGATGCGCCGGTTGTTGCCGCAAAACACCAGGAACACCGGCGCGTTGTTAATCCACTGCATGTCCGGAATGGTGTCGGCAATGGCTTTGATTTTGGCGCGGTCGGCGACGTGGATGATGTCGGCCTGCTGCAAATCGGATTTCGACGGCGCGGAAAGCGCGCAAGCGAACAGCAGACGGAGCAGCGCGGGCTCAATCGGTTGGCCGGTCCACTTGCGATGGGAGCTGTGCTCGACCATGCGCCGCAGTTCATCGGCGCCGGCCACGTCCGCAGGCGCGGGGGTGGCTTCGCCAAAGCGGGTCTGGGTGGCTTTTTCGATGCGCTGGGCATCCGTGGGGCTGGGGTTGGTCATGGTCGTTATTCGCTGAAAGTGTGTTAAAACTACTCAATAAAAACATATAGTTGCATTGTATTCGTCAAAGCTGCAACGAGCCGTCAAATGTACAACGCTACCGGGGGTTTACCTTGCGTTTAGCGTAAAAAGTGTCGTAAAATCACGGCCTTTCGATTTTCGCCCGCGTGTAAACACGCCGGATGGGCATTGTGCGGCAAATGCCGCATGACGTTTCCCGGCATGCGTTTCCCGGTTTTCTGGCGCGGATGGTTGGCAACTGAGGATGGAATTCCCATGGTAGTGATTCGTTTAGCGCGAGGCGGCGCCAAAAAGCGTCCTTTTTTCAATATTGTAGTGGCGGATGCGCGTCGCGCCCGTGACGGCCGTTTTATCGAGCGTGTGGGATTTTACGATCCCAAGGCGCCCGAAGGCCACGAAACATTCCGGCTGGATCGCGCGCGTCTGGCGCACTGGCAGTCAGTGGGTGCGCAACCGTCCAATACGGTGATGCGGCTGGTCAAGCAGTTCCCTGCCACTGCGGCCGGCACGGTTAGCGAGCCCAAAGCCGCCTGAGTTGTCTGACTTGGCGGTGGGATTGGTGGAGATGGGGCGCATCAGCGCCCCGTTTGGAATCAAGGGATGGATCAGGGTGCAGTCGTTTTCCCCGACCGCCAGCGGACTGACAAATTATTCGACGTGGTGGCTGGGCAGCGCTGAAAACTGGCGCGAATACAAGGTTGAGCAGTCGCAGGTGCAGGGCGCGGATGTGATCGCAAAGCTGGTGGGCGTTGATGATCGTGACGAGGCGGCCGGGTTCAAGGGTCAGCAAGTCGCGATACCGCGCGAGGCATTTCCGCCGGCGGAGCAAGGTGAGTATTACTGGGCCGATCTGGTGGGGCTCGGTGTAAAGAATACCGAAGGCGTGGATTTTGGGGTTGTAACGGCAATGCTCGAAACCGGCGCCAACGCGGTTATGGTGGTGCAGCCGGTGGCGAAACAGGTAGTGCAACAAAGTGCGGTTGATGGCGATGGTGGTAACAAGAACGACGCCAAGGGACGGGAGCGATTGATCCCGTTTATCGCCGATGTGGTCAAGCGTGTGGATATTGCAGCAGGTTTGATAGAAGTGCAGTGGGGTGAAGATTACTAGGGCGCGGATAACTTGAATCGCCGCGAGTGCCAATGCTGCATATGGATGTTGTGACGTTGTTCCCGAAGATGTTCGACGCGATTACCGAGTCGGGCATTACCGGGCGTGCCAAGGATCGGCGGGCGTACCAGTTTTTGCCGTGGAATCCGCGTGATTTTGCGGCCAACACGCACCGCACGGTGGACGACCGGCCTTATGGCGGCGGCCCCGGCATGGTGATGATGGCCGATCCGCTGGAGCGGGCGATTTACGCGGCACGGCAGCGGCAGATCAGCGCCAGCGTGCGCAAGCCGCGGGTGATTTTTTTGACGCCGCAAGGACGCTTGTTGACCCACGCGGTGGTGAAGTCGCTGGCGGCGGAGCAGGGGCTGGTGTTGGTGGCGGGGCGTTACGAAGGTATCGACGAGCGGGTGATGCAACGCCAGCTCGCGGATGGCGCGGAAGAAATCTCGATTGGAGATTACGTGCTGTCAGGCGGTGAGCTGGCGGCGATGGTGGTGATGGATGCGGTGATTCGGCAGTTGCCCGGCGTGCTGGGCGATGCGGATTCAGCGGAGCAGGATTCGTTTGTGAGCGGGTTGCTGGATTGCCCGCACTATACGAGGCCGGAAGTGTACGAAGGCATGGCGGTGCCGCCGGTGTTGATGTCGGGCAATCATGCGGACATCAATCGTTGGCGCCTGAAGCAGTCGCTGGGCAGAACGCAGCAACGGCGGCCGGATTTGCTTGCGGCGCGCGGGGTGAGCACGGAAGAGCGCAAGCTCCTCGATGAATACATGATTGAAAATTCTGTGGAAGCACAAGGAGCAGCAAAATGAACCTGATTCAAGAACTCGAAAACGAAGAAATCGCGCGTCTGGGCAGCAAGATCCCCGACTTTTCAGCGGGCGACACGGTGGTGGTCAACGTGAAAGTGGTCGAAGGCGAGCGCAAACGCGTGCAGGCCTACGAAGGCGTGGTGATTGCCAAGCGCAATCGCGGGCTGAATTCGAACTTCATCGTGCGCAAGATTTCCTCGGGCGAGGGCGTGGAGCGCACGTTCCAGACCTACTCGCCGCTGATCGCCAGCATCGAGGTCAAGCGTCGCGGCGACGTGGGCCGCTCGAAACTGTATTACCTGCGCCAGCGCACCGGCAAGGCCGCGCGTATCAAGGAAAAGCTGGTTGCACGGGAAGTCGTGGTGCCGGATATGCTGCCGGAAGCGCCCGCCGAGGCCGCAAAGTAAGCCCTGGCCCTCTCCCTAGTCCCGTGGTCAACGGTTATCTCGGGGCTACTGGCGTGGCAATATCGAAAAAGGCAGCTTAGGCTGCCTTTTTTTTCGATAGAATTCGATATCATCGGATATCCCGCTGTTTCCCCCCGCATATTCTTACCCTCGTATTCACGATAGTTCAGGAGCGAACATGATTCATTTTCTGGTTCACGACAAGAAAGACACCGTCGGCGTCGCCGTGGTTGAAGGCATCAAGGCCGGGCAGCAATTAACCGGCTGGCTGATGGAGGATGACTCCACGGTAACGGTCAAGGCGATCAACGATATTCCCATCGGACACAAGGTGGCCACGGCCGCAGTCAAGAGCGGCGACACCATCTGGAAATACGGATTCGACATCGGCAAGGCGGTCGCGGACATCAAGGTCGGCGAACACGCCCATACGCACAACATTAAGACCAAGCGCTGGTGATGTGACGGGTTACCCCATCACCCTTCACGCCCCACCCTTCACTCTTAACGAGGTTCAAAAATGATCAACAGCAAAACCACATTCATGGGCTATCGCCGCGAAAACGGCCGTGTCGGCGTTCGCAACCATGTCATCATCCTGCCGCTCGACGATCTGTCGAATGCCGCGTGTGAAGCCGTCGCGCACAACATCAAGGGCACCACCGTGGTGGGCCACCCGTACGGCCGCCTGCAATTCGGCGCCGACCTGGAACTGCACTTCCGCACGCTGATCGGAGCGGGCTGCAACCCGAACGTTGCCGCCGTGGTGGTGATCGGCATCGAGGAAGAATGGACCAATCGCATCGTTCAGGCAATTGCGAAAACCGGCAAACCGGTGACTGGCTTTGGCATCGAACTGCACGGTGACCACGACACCATCATGCGCGCATCTAAAGTCGCGAAGGAATACGTGCAGTGGGCCTCGGAAATTCGCCGTGTCGAATGCCCGATCAGCGACCTGTGGGTCTCGACCAAGTGCGGTGAATCCGACACCACCTCCGGCTGTGGCGCGAACCCCACGGTGGGCAACGCGTTCGACAAGCTGGAGCCGCTGGGCGTCACCATGTGCTTCGGCGAAACCACCGAGATCACTGGCGGCGAACACATCGTTGCCGATCGTTGCGCCACGCCTGAAGTGCGCGCCGCCTTCATGAAAATGTTTGATCGCTACCAGGAAGTGATCGAGCGTCACAAGACCAGCGACTTGTCCGACTCGCAGCCGACCAAGGGCAACATCGCCGGCGGCCTGACCACCATCGAGGAAAAAGCGCTCGGCAACATCCAGAAAATCGGCAAGAAGTGCAAGGTCATCGGCGTGCTCGACAAGGCCGAAACGCCGACCAAGCCGGGTTTGTGGTTCATGGATTCCTCGTCTGCCGCCGCCGAAATGGTGACGCTGTGCGCGGCCTCGGGTTACGTGGTGCATTTCTTCCCCACCGGTCAAGGCAACGTGATCGGTAACCCGATCATCCCGGTGATCAAGCTGTGCGCCAATCCGCGCACCGTGCGCACCATGTCCGAACACGTCGATCACGATTGCTCCGGCCTTTTGCAGCGCGAGAAAAATCTCGATCAAACCGGCGACGAATTGCTGGACATCATGATGCGCACCTGTAACGGCCGCCTCACCGCCGCCGAAGCGCTGGGGCACAATGAATTCGTGATGACACGCTTGTACGAGAGCGCGTAGCGTCCCGGCTGAAATGGCCGCGAAATCCAGAGGCGCGGACATACTGGCGCGCGCATTGGCGGTGGCGGGCGCGCGGCAATTGTTCTCGCTTTCGGGCAATCAGATCATGCCAGTGTACGACGCGGCCATCGATGCGAGCCTGTCGATTACGCACGTGCGCCACGAAGGCGCCGCCGTACACATGGCCGACGCGTGGGGGCGACTCACCGGCGAACCCGGCATCGCGCTGCTGACCGGCGGCCCGGGTCACGCAAATGGTATCGGCGCGCTTTACACGGCGCTTGCCTCCGAGTCGCCGCTGGTGATGCTGTCCGGCCACGCGCCACTGAATCAACTCGGCCGCGGCGCGTTTCAGGAAATGGCGCAGGCCGGCATGGCCGCGCCGGTTACCAAGGCTTCATTCACGGCACGCAGTGCTGAATCACTCGGCGACGACATCGCGCGCGCGATGCGCCTCGCGCGTAGCGGCCGGCCCGGTCCGGTGCATCTGAGTTTGCCGTTTGATGTCCTCGAACACACGGTGGCCAATGCCAGCGCATGCGTGCCGAATGCGGACGCCTTTCACGCGCCGCCACAAACGCTTTCGCCGTATCAGGTGGAAGCCGTGCGGCATGCCCTGGCGCAAGCGCGCTGCCCGCTTATCGTGACCGGGCCGCAACTGTCTGGTGCGCGTGGTCAGGTGCTGCGCGATCAGCTCGGCGCCGCCACCGGTGTTGCCGTGGTGTGCATGGAAAGTCCGCGCGGCATCGCCGATCCCTGCC
Source organism: Betaproteobacteria bacterium UBA5216 (assembly GCA_002412495.1). Classification (GTDB taxonomy): domain Bacteria; phylum Pseudomonadota; class Gammaproteobacteria; order Burkholderiales; family SG8-41; genus UBA5216. The sequence goes on along the minus strand of DHVE01000128.1, from coordinate 80,650 downwards.
TGGGCGCGTTTGGTGATGTGTTGCCCGAGGCAGACCTGATTGTGCTCATCGGCAAGCAACCCGATTACACCCTGCGTTTCGCGCAGCCGCCCGCCGTGAACGCGCAGTGCAAATTTATCGTCATCGATGCCGACATCGCGGTTTTGCGGCAGTCGATTGCAACGCTTAAAGCGGAGCGGGTGTTATTGCACTACGTTGCCGATGCTCCGGCGGCGGCGCAAGGCCTCGCAGCCGCTGACGGCAAAAACGACTCAAAAATAAACCGTTACAAACAAGACGTGCTGGAGGCCGTGGCCTATCGCCCGGCGGCATGGCGCACGCAGACGGCAACTTCGCCGGGCACCGCGCATGCGCTGGAAATCGGTCGCGCGGTGCAAAAAATTCTCGATGATGCCGATGACCCGATACTGGTGATCGATGGCGGCGAATTCGGCCAGTGGGCGCAGGCGTGCATCAGCGCGCCCACGCGCATCATCAACGGGCCGGCGGGTTCCATCGGCAGCGCGATTCCTTTTGCCATGGCCGCGCGGGTTGCGCGCCCGAATGCCACGGTCGTGGCCGTGCTGGGCGACGGCACGTTTGGATTTCACATGGCCGAGTTTGATACGGCGGTGCGCCATGCCCTGCCGTTTGTCGCCGTGGTGGGCAATGATGCCTGCTGGAATGCCGAATACCAGATTCAGTTGCGCACCTATGGCAAGGATCGCGCTGCGGGTTGTGAATTGCTGCCACAGACCGGCTACGAAAAAGCCGTGGTGGCGCTGGGCGGGCATGGCGAACGCGTCACCAGCGGCGCTGATGTGCCGTGGGCGCTGCAGCGTGCCGTAAAATCAAAGTTGCCCGCGTGCGTAAACATCATGATCGAACGCAACCCCGCGCCAACGGTGTCGCGCGTGGCGGCGGCGGGTGGGAGCGCACATTGAAAAGCTTCACCGCAAAGGCGCAATGGTGCAAAGGAAGCGCAAAGCCCTCCCGCAATACGAGCAGTTCTTTGCGCCTTTGCGGCGAGGTTTTTGGGAACGTGCGTGGACAAAAATCATGAGCACCCTCAAAGTCAAAATCTGGCGAGGCGCCGAAACCGGCGAGTTTCAGGAATACGACGTGCCGCGTCTCGAAAGCCAGACCGTGCTCGACGTGGTGACATACGTGCAGCGCCGGCTTGATCCGTCGCTCGCGTATCGCTTTGCTTGCCGCGTGGGCGTGTGCGGCTCGTGCGCAATGTCGGTGAACGGCGTGTCGCGCTGGACCTGCCGCACCCATGTATCGAAAGTGGCGCTTGATAACCGGCTTGAAATAGCCCCGCTGCGCAACCTGCCGGTGATCAAGGACGTGGTCACCGACATGAGTGAATTTTTTGACAAGTGGGCCAAGGCGCGAGGGCGGTTTACCGGCGACAAAACACGCAAGGATGATTTCGCGCAAGTAAAGCCGGAATCGAAGGCGCGTAAACGCGTCGATGCGGCGATTGAATGCATCGGCTGCGGTGTGTGTTACAGCTCATGCGAAGTAGTGACGTGGAAGCCCGATTACCTCGGGCCGGCCGCGTTAAGCCGCGCGTGGACGCTGGCGAACGACGTGCGCGACGTGGCGCAAAAAGAGCGTCTGGCGGCGGTGGCCGGAGACGCCGGGTGTCACGCCTGCCATACGCACTTGAATTGCACCGAGCGCTGCCCCAAGGGTATTTCGCCGACGGCGGGTATCGCGGGGTTGAAACGGCTGGTGTTGAGCGCGACCCTCAAGGGCGAACTGGAAAACGGGGGCTGAAGCGTGAGGCGTGAGGCGCAATCGGGTGTGCGGATGCAGGTGCTGCTGTGGGGAGCACAGCGGTTCAGCGCGATGGTGCTGGCCGTGTGCGTGATCGTGCATCTCATTACCATCATTATCGCCGTGCGCAACGGGTTGTCGGCGGCGGAAATTCTGGGGCGCACGCGGGGCAGCGTGACGTGGGGTTTATTCTATGCGTTGTTTGTGGCGGCGGTGGCGATCCATGCGCCCATCGGCTTGCGTAATATCTGTGCCGAGTTTGGCTGGCGCGGGCGCGGTGTGGATATTCTCGTGTGCGCGCTGGGATTGACGCTGGTGATGTGGGGTTCGCGCGCGGTGTGGGCGGTGGTGTCTTGATGAAGAACGACGCACGATCACGAAGCCATCCGGCGTACTGGGCGTTTCTGGTGCATCGCATCTCCGGTGTTGCGCTGACATTGTTTTTGCCGCTGCATTTTTGGGCGCTGGGCAACGCGCTGCACGGCGAGGCCAGGCTGGAAAGTTTTCTACGCTGGAGCGATCAACCGCTGGTGAAGTGCGCGGAAGTGATTTTGGTATTGTTGCTGGCCGCGCATATGGCCGGTGGCGTGCGTCTGTTGATGCTCGAATTCATGGATGTTCCGGGTAACGCAATGGAGGCTGGCGCGTGGCACAAGACGCTGCTGGCCTGCGCGGCCGGCGTGAGCGTGGCGATCGGGTTATTGTTTTTGCTGAACCTGGTGTGAGTCGCCAAGTCGCGCGGCGTGACGCATGATGCTAGTTGATAGGGTGTGGAGTTGAATTGGGATGAGGTTTAAATAATGTATAAAAACATATACTTACGCATATCTCTGCTGGTAGTGGCCATGCTGGCCGGCACGGCGGTTGTGCAGGCGCAGAGTTTCCCGAATCGCCCGGTGCGCATCATTGTCGCGTTCGCGCCCGGCGGCGCCAACGATATCGTCACGCGTGTGGTGGCGCAGAAGCTGACGGAAATGTGGGGTCAGTCCATCGTGGTCGATAATCGCGGCGGCGCGGGCGGCAACATCGGCGGCGATCTGGCGGCAAAGGCCAACCCTGACGGTTACACGCTGTTCATGACGTCTGGCTCGATCATTTCCGCCAATCAGCACATGTATCGCAAGATGCCGTTCAACCCGGAAAAAGATTTTGTGGCGATTACCATGGTCGCGAGCGGGCCGCAGATACTCGTGGTAAATCCGTCCTTTGCCGCGAAGACATTGAAGGATTTTATTGCCATGGCCAAGGCCAAGCCGAAAACCATCACCATGGGCACGGCGGGGTTCGGCACGCAAACGCATCTGGCCGGTGAAAACTTCATGCACGCGGCGGGCATGGACGCGGTGCATGTGCCGTACAAAGGCGAAGGCCCGGCATTGACGGATTTGCTCGGCGGTCAAATTAATTTCGTGCCCGCCAATCTTGCCGCTGCCATCGGCCAGGTGCAGCAAGGCAAATTGCGCGGCCTCGCTGTCACCAGCCTGCAACGCCTCAAGCAATTGCCCGATGTGCAGGCTGCCGCCGAAACGCTGCCGGGATTTGAGAACCTCGGCTGGTTTGGATTGGTGACGCCGACGGGCACGCCGAAGATGATCATCGACAAGGTTTACGCCGACACCGCCAAGGCGCTGCAAGCGCCCGACATCCGCACGCGCTACGAACAGCTCGGCATGGTACCCGTGGGCGACACGCCGGGACAATTCGCCAAGACTATTCAGGAAGAAACCGTGCGCTGGGGGAAGATCGTGCTTGACCGCAACCTGGTGGTGAACTGATGAAACTGGATCTGCAACAGGTCGAAGACGCCTCGAAGGAAATCTATATCCGCGCGCTGAAGCTGCTGCCGCCGGATATCAAGGCCGGTTTCAAGCGGCTCGACGCCACGGAGACCAATCCAACCGGCAAGGCCATCCTCGGCACCATGATCCGCAACATCAGCGTGGCTGAAGCCAACACCAATTTGTTGTGTCAGGACACGGGTATCCCGATTTATAACGTGGTGATCGGCGCCAACGTCGAATTCAACGGGTTCCAGTTGAAGCAGGCGATCGCCAAAGGGTGCGAGCGTGCCACCAAGGAGCATCCGATTCGTTCGAGCGTGGTGCATCCGACCACGCGGCAAAACGAACACACCTCCTGCGGGCGCGGCGTGCCGGTGATCAACATTGATTTCTCCGACAAGCCCGATGAGCTGTCGATAGAAATGATCCCCAAAGGGTCGGGCTCCGAATTCAACTCGTGGCTTAAAATGGCGTTACCCGCCGATGGCATCGCCGCCATCAAAACGTTTGTGATCGATTGCGTACTCGAGGCCGGCGGCAAAACCTGCCCGCCCACCATCGTGGGCGTGGGTGTCGGCGGCACGGCGGATTTATGCGTGCATCTGTCCAAAGTGGCGGCCACGCGCGCGCTGGGCACGTCCTGCACCGATCCCGAAGGCGCCAGGCTCGAACAGGAACTTAGTGCCGTGGTGAACAAACTGGGTGTCGGCCCGCAGGGGCTGGGCGGCGACTCCACGTCGTTTGCAGTGCACGTTGAAACCGCCGCGACGCACATTACGCTGAACCCCGTGGCGGTAAACATGCAGTGTCATTCGGCACGGCGTTCGCGGGCGACGTTTACGCCTCGCGGTTTGAGTTACGGATTCTGATCATGGCCCACTACGAATTTGACATGCCGGTTACCGAGGCCCAGATCCGCCAGGTGCGCGTCAACGACACCGTGACGCTGAACAAAACGCTCTACGGCATCCGTGATGCGACGCAAATTCACATGTTCGACAAAGGCCGAAAAACGCGCTTTGACTTGCGCGGGCACGCGGTGGTGCATACCGCGCCCAACGTCAAATGGGTGGGCGAGACGCAGGCCGCGCCGTCGGGCTATGAGCCGATCTGCATTGGCACCACCACCAGTGCTCGCATGGAGCGTTTCACGCGACCGCTGATGGAGCAATACGGCGTGCGTATCATCATCGGCAAGGGCGGGCTATTCGCGGCATCCCAAGCGGCGTTCAAGGATCTCGGCGGCATTTATCTGGCGATAGTCGGCGGCGCCGCGGCACTGGAAACTACCTGGATCGAACAGATCGAGGAAGTCGATCTGGATGATCTGAACCCCGAATCATTGTGGAAGTTCCGTATCAAGGGCTTCGGTCCGCTGCTGGTGGCGATGGATTCTCACGGCGGCAATTTGTATACCGAGGTCAACAAGGCCGCGCGCGACAATCGTGCTGAAGTGCTGGCGGCGCTGGGCGTGAAAACTTGAAATACCCACCGCAAAGGCGCAAAGGCGCAAAGGGGCGGCAAAGAAATTCAAAGACGGGGTTTCTTTGCGCATTGTTCTTTGCGCGTTGTTCTTTGCGCCTTTGCGGCGAGTCTGGTTCTTAATGAAAACCATCAAAACCGATATTCTTATCCTGGGCTCCGGCGGTGCGGGCTTGTTCGCCGCGCTGCATGCGCACCAGCACAACCCGAATCTGTCGATCACGGTCGCGGTGAAGGGTTTGCTCGGCAAATCCGGCTGCACGCGCATGGTGCAGGGCGGCTACAACGTCGCGCTGGCGAAAGAAGACTCCGTCGAGCGGCACTTCATGGACACCATCGAAGGCGGCAAATGGCTACCGGATCAGGAATTGGCCTGGACGCTGGTGGAAACCGCGGTTGAACGCATCCACGAACTCGAAAATGAACTGGGTTGCTTTTTTGACCGCAATCCCGATGGCACGATTCATCAAAAAGCGTTTGCGGGACAGACTTTCGATCGCACGGTGCACAAGGGCGATCTGACCGGCATCGAGATCATCAATCGCCTTGCCGAGCAGGTGTGGGCGCGCGGCATCCATCGCATGGAAGAACACCGCGCGGTGGAGTTCATCAAAAGCAAGTCGGGCGACGCAATTGCCGGCGTGCTGATGATCGACATTCGCAGTGGCGAATTTGTATTCGTGCAGGCGCAGGCTGTGTTGCTCGCCACCGGCGGCGGCCCGACGATGTACAAATATCACACGCCCTCGGGTGACAAAACCTGCGACGGCATGGCGATGGCGCTGCGCGCGGGGTTGCCGTTGCGTGACATGGAAATGGTGCAGTTTCATCCGACCGGTTTGATCGCGGGGATGGATACGCGTATTACCGGCACCATTATCGAAGAAGGTTTGCGCGGCGCGGGTGGGCAGTTGCTGAACGGCAATAAAGAACGCTTCATGCACAAGTACGATCCGCGCAACGAACGCGCCACGCGCGACATCGTATCGCGCGGCATGTATCAGGAAATGCGCGAAGGCCGTGTTAACAAGGTGGGTGGTCTTTACATCACCATGGCGCATCTCGATCCGGTGATGGTGCGCAAGGAATTCAAAGGCATGGTCGAGCGCTGTGCTGACTGCGGTTTTGATCTGGTGTCGGGGCTCGTGGACGTGGTGCCGACGGCGCATTACATGATGGGGGGGGTTGAATTCAAGGTGGATTGCACCACGCAGTTGCATGGCCTTTTCTGCGCGGGCGAAGATTCCGGCGGCGTGCATGGCGCGAATCGTCTGGGTGGCAATGGCGTGGCGAACTCCACCGTGTTTGGTGGTATTGCGGGCGACGTGATGCCGGGCTGGGTAAAGGCACATGGCGCATTCAATGAGCCTGATCAGACCGCCATGGACGAGGCCGTGGCACGCTGCCGTGCGCCGTTTGGCAAGCCTGCCGGCTCATTGGCCGACATCCGCGAAAAACTCTACAACCACATGTGGGACGACGTGGGCATCGTGCGCGATGCCGCATCGCTCAAGCGCTCCGCCGGCGTGCTGGATGAACTCGAGGCGGAACTGGATGCCACTGGCGTCGATGGCGGCAATCTTGCGTTTAATCTGACGTGGCACGACTGGCTCAATTTAAAGAACCTCATCCTCGTTTCGAAGTCGATTCGCTATGCCGCCGAGGCGCGCGAAGATTCGCGCGGCGCGCATTTCCGCACCGACTTTCCGGACGTGCGTGATCTGGAGAACTCGCGTTTCACCAGCGTGTCGTGGCAAGCAGGGCAATTTGCGTGTGCGACCAAGCCGGTGGTGTTCAGCCGCGTGAAGCCCGGCGAATCGTTGTTGAAGTAGCGGCAACCATCACAGGAGAACCCCATGAGCATGGGCCGCAAGCTGCGTGAGTTGCTGAAACAAAAAAAATTTCTCACGTCGCCCGGCATCACCACGCCGCTGCACGCGATGATCGTGGAGAAAGCCGGTTTCGATTTTGTGTATGTCGGCGGATACGATGTGTCGCTCACGCTGCTGGGTTTGCCCGACGTGGGCTTTATCACCGAAACCGAAATGCTCAACAACGCGCGCCACATCGCCCGCGCGGTCAATTTGCCGGTGATTGCCGACGTGGACACCGGCTACGGCAATGCGCTCAACGTGATTCGCACCGTGCAGGATTTCGAGGCGGCGGGTCTTGCCGCGATCCACATCGAGGATCAGGTGGCGCCCAAGAAGTGCGGCCATGTCGCGGGCAAGGTGGTGGTGTCCATCGAAGAGGCCGTTGGTAAAATTCGCGCTGCGCTCGATGCCCGCGAGGACAAAGATTTCATGATCATCGCGCGCACCGATGCCATTGCGGCGGCGGGCGGCGGGCTGGACGAGGCGATACGGCGAGGCCGCGCCTACGCGCGCGCGGGCGCCGATATGATCTGGGCGGAGTTTCCCACGGTGGATATCGAACAGCCGCAACGCTTCGCGCGCGAAGTGCTGGCGGAGTTTCCCGGCGTGCCGCTGTATCTGAACTATTCCGCGAATCTCAAATGGCACGAATCCAAGGTTACGTTCGAGGATTTCGCCGCGATGGGCTACAAAATCATGCACGTGTCGCTGACCGGCATGCGCTCCACCATGATGGGCATGTGGGACTACGCGGTCGATTTGAAAGCGCGCGGCGCGCAGGCGGAAATCGATTTTCAGAATCGGTTGAAAAATCATCCGATGGGTGCGTTTCACGAAATGGCGGGGTTTCCCAAGTGGAAGGCGCTGGAAGAAAAGTATCTGCCGGCTGATGAAGTGAAAAGAAAATATGATGGGGCGGTGGGGTTGTAAGAGCAAGGTAGAGCGTATGGACTGCGCCTACCAACACCGTCGTTCCCGCGAAGGCGGGAACCCATAAGCCCGTCTCAAGTGGCACTGTGTTATGGGTTCCCGCTTTCGCGGGAACGACAGGGAAAGAGTTTTACCTTGCGTAAATATTGGTGGACCGCCAATTATAAAAGACTACAGACAATAATACTGAAATGCCCCAACTAACCCTCGATCAACTCACCGATCTCGTAACCCGCGCACTGAAACGCGCCGGCGCATCCAAAGCCATGGCGCAATGCACCGCGCAAGCGCTGGTGGCCGCCGAAGCCGAGGGCCTGGGCGGGCACGGCCTTTCGCGCGTGGCGCTCTACTGCCAGCACCTGCGCGAGGGGCGCGCCAACGGCAAGGCCAAACCCAAAATCATCAAGCGCAAAGGGGCCACCGCGCTGGTGGATGCCGGTGGCGGGCTCGCGTTTCCGGCGTGCGCCTTGGCGGTACAGGAGTCGATTACGCGCGCGCGGCGAACGGGCATTGCGCTGGTGGGTGTTACCAACAGTCATCACATGGGCGCGCTCGCTTACCATCTTGCGCCCGTCGCGCAGGCGGGCATGGTCGGCATCGCTTTCACCAACTCGCCCGCCGCGATCAATGCATGGGGCGGCAAGCGCGCGTTCTTCGGCACCAATCCGGTGGCTGCGGTTTTCCCGCGCAACAACGCCGAACCCGTCGTGATCGATTTATCGCTCACCGAAGTCACGCGCGGCAAGATCATGGTGTATGCCAAGGAAGGCAGACCGATTCCGCTTGGGTGGGCCGTGGATAAAGACGGAAATCCGACCACTGATCCCAAGGCGGCGTTGACCGGCAGCCTCAATGCCATCGGCGGCGTGAAGGGGGCGGCACTCGCGCTGATGGTGGAGGTGTTGTGCGTGGGCCTCACGGGTGCCGCGCTCAGTTTTGAAAACGATTCCTACTTTGAGCCTGGCAACAAGCCGCGTATCGGGCATGCCATTCTCGCGATTGATCCCGGCGCGCTGGCGGGCACCGACACGTATTTCTCGCGGTTGGAAGTGATGATCACCGCCATGTTGCGCGACGAAGGGGTGAGGCTCCCAGGCGCGCGGCGACAGAAGTTGACGGCTGCGGCGCGCGAGCAGGGTTTGCAAATGAGTGACGCGCAGGTTAAAGAGTTGTTGGCTTTGGCTGAAAAGAAAAGTGTTTAAAAACAACAGGTTGAAACCTCCCTCATTTGTGATGATGCTGCCCTAACACCAAAGCTGTCATTCACGAGCAGGTGGTAATCCATTACGCAGCGTCCTATGGCACATTGCATGGATTCCCGCCTGCGCGCGAACGACGGGGATGGTTTTTCATTCTCACCCATCGTAATCCGGAGGAACGCCATGAAATCAAAAACGCTCGTATTCACGGTACTGACCAGCGCACTGTTTTTGGCGTGTGCGTCAGGCTATGCGCAAAACGTCAAAATCACCCCACTCGGTTCTCACGCAGGCGAGTTGTGCGAGCGTGATCGCGCCACGCTGTTTGAAGACCCCACCGGCGTGCGCATTCTGTATGACGCGGGCCAATCGGTAACGGGCGGCAACGATCCGCGCTTGGGCGAGGTGCACATGGTGCTGCTCTCGCACGCGCACGGCGATCACATGGGGGATCGCAAGTTAAAGGCACTTGAAGCCGGCAGTTGCGAAAAGGTGGATACCATTTCCGCCGCGCCGCATTCCACCACCGCCGAAATCGCGGCGGCCAAGCATTCGGCCATCATGATGGTGTCGCCAATGGGTGCTTTCATTGCGCGCAAGATCCAGAATATCACCGGCAAGCCCACCGATAACTGTCCCGAAAAAGGCGGCGTGCTCAACGTGCCGTTTGCCGCGTCTTGCCAGGCCAACGCGCAGTTGGGCGGCTCGCGCATCCTCAAAGCGCCGGGCGCCACCGCGGGCGTGGAAATCACCATCGTGCCCGCGTCGCACGACAGCACCGTGTCGCGCGAGCTACTCACCGATCCGCAAAAAGCCGCGCTCGCAGTGGATAACACCAGTCTCTACCTCGGCCCGCCCAGCGGCTACGTCATCAAGTTCACCAACGGCCTCACGGTGTATCTATCGGGCGACACCGGCATCCACACGGAAATGAAAAGCGTTGTGGGTGATTTTCACAAGGCCAACCTCGTGCTGTTGAACTATGGATCGAGTGCAATCTCGGCGTATTCGGCGACGTATGCGATGAACGAGCTTATCAAACCGTCGGCGGTGATCGCCACTCATGTCAACGAGCGCGCGACCACGAGTGGCAAGTTGAGGCCGGAGTCACGCACGGCGGCCCTCGTCAAAATGCAAAAGCGCCCGGTGCATCTGGCGATCAGCGGGCGCACGATGGAGTTTGATGGGAAGGCTAACTGCGTGGCGGGGTGTAATTGAGGTTCGTGAGGCGTGAGAGCTCGTAGAGCACACTAACCGAAGGGCAATGCGCCGCATGCTTGCATGTCACACACACGCATCCGAACAATGCGCTGCGCCCTTCGACAAGCTCAGGACAGGCTTATTGACGCCCTGCGCCTCACCCCTCACGCAGTTCAGTTCACCTTCGCTCCCGCCTCCCGCAGTACCTTGGCGAATTTTGCCGCCTCCGCCGTTATGAATTCCGTAAACTGTTGTGGCGTACTGCTGGTGGCTTCGACACCGAGATTGGTATAACGCTCTTTCAAATCCGCCAGCGCGTGGGCGCGCACGAGTTCGGTGTTTAGCTTGGTGATAATCGGCTGCGACAAGCCACGCGGCGCGAAGATGCCCCATGAGTTCACCAGCGCGTAGCCCGCCAACCCGGATTCGGCGACGGTGGGCACGCCCGCCGCCAGTGCTGATCGTTGCGGGCTGGTGACGGCGAGCGCGCGCAGCTTGCCGGTTTTGGCGTGCGGCAGCGCGATGGGCATGTCGGAGAACAGCATTTGCACCTGGCCCGCCATCAGATCGGTCAATGCCAGAACAGTGCCTTTGTACGAAACGTGAACGATGTTGGCGCCGGTCTCGATTTGAACAATTCGCCGCCAACATAAGCAAGCGTGCCGCTGCCGCCGGAGCCAAAATTGAGTTTTCCCGGTGACGCCTTGGCGAGTTCCATCAGCCCGCGCACGTCTTTGGCGGCGAGCGATGGGTTGACCACCAACAGCTGTGGCGCGGTGGCAATCAACGACAGTGGCACAAAATCGCGCAGCGTGTCGTAAGGCAACTTGCCATACAAACTGGGGTTGATGGCGTACTGCGCGAGGTTGCCATGCATCAGCGTGTAGCCATCCGCCGCCGCGCGCATGGCGATTTCGGTTCCGATGATGCCGCTCGCGCCGGGACGAAAATCCACCACGATCTGCTGGCCCCATTGTTCGGTCATTTTCTGGCCGAGAATGCGTGCGAGCGTGTCCGACGTGCCGCCGGGGGAAAACGGCACGATCATGCGGATGGGCTTTGACGGATATGCCTCGGCGGCGGCGACGGCGGACGTGCCGAGTGTCAGCAGCATCAAAAGCGATCCAGTGGTTCGAATGCGCGGCATGCGGATGCGGCGCAGGTGCGGTGTGTATGTCGGCATCGGTTTCACCTCCGGTTTTCTTCGTGGCATTATGCCCCACCATGAAGAAAACCATTGTGTACTTTGCCGCCGCCGCAGGTGCGGGACTGTTACCCGGCAACGCCGCTGCCCAAGCCTACCCGGCCAAAGTCGTGCGCATCATCACCACCGCGCCGGGCAGCGGCACGGAACTCGCGGCGCGCATCATCGCGCGCGGACTGACCGCGAGCTTTGGCCAGCAGGTGATCGTGGATAACCGCGGCATCATCGGTGTCGAGATCACCGCCAAGTCGCCGCCCGACGGCTACACGATTTTGCATTACACCAGCCCGGTGTGGCTGTTGCATCTGATGCAGGATGTACGCTGGGACGCGCAGCGTGATTTTTCCACTATCACGCTCGCCTCGCGCACGCCGAACATCGTGGTGGTGCATCCATCGTTGCCGGTGACCACGGTCCAACAGTTGATTGATCTCGCGCGGCGCCAGCCGGACGAAATCAATTACGCGGCGGGCACGCTGGGCGCATCGGCGCATTTATCGACGGAGTTGTTTGCGTCGATGGCGGGCATACGTCTTGTGCGCGTGTCTTATAAGGGCAGCGGCCCGGCCGTGAACGATTTGCTGGCCGGCCAGGTGCAATTGATGTTTCCGGCAGCGGGCACCATCACGGGCCACGTGAAAAGCGGACGATTGCGGGCGCTGGCGGTGACCACCGCCGAACCCACGCCGCTGGCGCCGGGGCTGCCTACCGTGGCACAGGCGGGGTTGCCCGGTTACGAATCCGTTTCCTTATCGGGTTACTTCGCGCCCGCGAAAACGCCCCCAGCCATCATCCAGCGCCTGAATCAGGAAATCGCGCGCATCCTTGGCGACGCCGAGAACAAGCAGCGCATGGCCGCGCTCGGCGTTGAACTCCTCAGCAGCACGCCCGAAGGATTCGCGGATATGATCAAAACGGAAACCGCGCGCATGAGCGGCGTGTTCAAGCGGATGCGGCAGGACAAATGATCGGGTTGACGCGCACGCAATGGGTGCGCGTGGCTTGCGCGCTTGTGCTGGCGGCCACTGCGGCGCCGTCGCGCGCAGCGGAAGCGCTGGCCGAGCGGGTGAACCTGATACTCGAACACCGGGGGCTGGGCGCCGATGCGCTGCGGGTAATTGATAATCTGATCACGCACGAAGGGCCGCCGCCACCCGCCGCGCCGGATCACGTGCGTGCGTTGCTGAAAGACCCGCTTGCCGCCGTTAATGTGGCGACGTTGTTCGATCAACTGGTTCCGGATGCATTGCGGCGTCTGGCGGATGGCGCAATGGCGCCGCCGCCACACCAGCCTGACGCAGGGTCGTTCGACGTGGCCGAACTGCTGAAGCCCTATTTGAATGAACTGACCGAAGCGCAGCGGCTGCTGCGCGCGGCGGCCAAGGGGCATCTGGACACGGCCACGCTGCTCAAAACTCTAGATAGCGGTTCGCCCTCGCGGGAGGATTTGCGCGTCGTGATGCGCGCGATAGATTCCGGGCTGCTGGCGCGTGCGAATGCGATGTTCATCGATGCCACGGCGCGTTTTGTCGCGGCGTTGTGCGCGCGGCAAGACAGCCTGCGATTTCCGGACGTGGCCGCGCGTTTCGAGTCACCCATCGGATGGGTGGTGATCGGCACGCGCGGAGATGATGCGCACGCGGCCGATGCGGCGTTGATCATTGATCCCGGCGGCAACGATACCTACATCCGCGCGCCAACTACTGGCGGCGCGGTGTCGGTGATCATCGATCTGGGTGGCAACGACCGTTACGACGGCACCGATGCGGTGGTGTTTGGCCTGTCGGCCATCGTTGATCTCGAGGGCAATGATCGGTATACCACTACGGGCGCGGGTCAGGGTTCGGCGCTGGCGGGCGCATCGTTGATAATCGACATGGCGGGAGATGATGTTTACGACGCGGGATTTTTCGCACAGGGCGCTGCCGCGTTCGGGCTGGGCGCGATTATTGATATCGCGGGTAACGACACCTATCGTTTGCGCACCGGCGGGCAGGGCTATGGCATGTCGGGCGGCATCGGTGTTTTGTGGGATCGCGCGGGCAACGATACTTATACTGCCGCGGGATTGCCCGATGCCTTTGCCCGCGGCGGCGGCATCAGCGCGGCGCAGGGCGCGGCTTTCGGTTATCGCATGAGTCTGGGTGGCGGAGTCGGCATCTTGCGCGATGACGCCGGTGACGACCGCTACACCGCCGAGATGTTTGCGCAGGGCATGGGTTACTACTACGGCATCGGTCTGCTGTGGGATCGTGGTGGCAATGACCATTATCACGCGGTGCGTTACGCGCAAGGCAGCGGTGTGCACGAGGCGGTGGGTGTGCTGCGCGATGATGCGGGCAATGACCAGTACACCGCGGCGGTGGGCGTCTCGCAGGGCATGGGGCTCGATCTGGCAGTGGGCGTGTTATATGACGGCGCGGGCGACGACCACTATCGCGGTGACGTGCTGGTGCAGGGCGCGGCGACCTCCAACGGCATCGGCTTGTTGATCGACACCGGTGGCGCCAACCAATGGCAAGCCAATTCCGGCTGGGGCGACGCGGCGTGGGCGCGCGGCCTGCCGACACTGGGTCTGTTGCTGCATGAACCCTCGCGGGCCACCTATACGCGCGCGGAGAAACCCTTTACACCGGCGCGGGAAAGCGAGCTGTTGGGCGGGCCGCTGGCTACGTTGTACCGGCCAGCGGCGACGCCCGCGGCACCAGACGCCGCCCCGTCCTGCCCCGCCGTGGCGGATGCCGCGCAAGAGAATCTTCCCTTGGCGGAAGCGTTATCCCGTGTCATGCCGGGCTTGACCGGCGGCACGCTGGATGCGGCGGCATATGCCACTGCTTGGCAACGGCTCACGACGCAATTGCGCGCCGGCATCACGGCGTTGCCGGGCGATGACTTCAATGCGCTTTGGACCGTGGGCCGCGTGATGGAATGTGCGGCGCATGCCGCCACGGCGCCAGAAATCGAAATGATGTGGGCCGATATCGAACACGTACTCAACGCGAACCGCGCGAGTCCGTTTGCCGGCGTGCTGGGTGCGGTGCTGCGATTGCGGCCGCTGCCGGCGGTGCGCGGTCTGCCGCTGCTGGAAATATTGTCCGCGCACCCGGCCTGTTCGGTACGGGCCGGCGCTTTGCGTCTACGTGAGCAGATGACCAGCGGCGCCGATGATGGCGAAACACGCAATCAGCTCGTGCGCGAAGCGCAGTCCGCGCTGGGTAACGCCTGCTGGCGCCTGCAAATCGCCGCGCGCGACGTGCTGAAAAGATTGGACGTCCCGTTTGATTCGCGCGCGTTGCCGCTGTTTTTGCGCGAGTCTATCGCCGCCGATTTGGACAAACGTGATAGGGGGCTAACTGAGTGACCGAGTCACTGGGTGGCTGGTGAACCCGGGACAGGGTTGCATCACACGCCAACGAACAAGCGCCCCGGACTAACGCGCGGCTGGCGTCAGCCCATTGTCGCGCATGATTTGCCGTGCGCGCTCGGTGTTCAATTGCGCGATCAGCGCTTGCGCGGCATCGCGATGCGGTGTTTTCGCGCCGATGCCAGCCGCAAACAGGCTGTTAAGCTGCACGGCGGCGGGTAACTCGCCGATCAGATCAATACCCTTGACCGCCAGCAATTCGCTCACCTGCTGAAAACCGAGTTCGACTTCGCCGCGCACCACCCGTTCGCCGACCAGTCCGGTGGCGTTGACGATGGCCTTGGCATTCACGATGTCCGCGATGCCGAGTTGCGCGATGACTTTCGCCATGTGCATGCCGCTCTGCCCGGATTTGGAGTACGACAGCGATTTCGCATCGAGCAGCGTACGCTTGAGCGCCTCGACCGTGCTGATGTCGGGGCGCGGCGCGCCGGCGCGCACGCACGCGCCGATGCCGGCCGAGGCGAGATCCGCGCGCGTGCCCTCGACGATGTGACCTTCCTTCGTGAGCTCATCAATCGCGCTGGCGGTGGCGATGATTACGTCCGCGATGGCGCCGCCGCGCACTGCCTCGAGCGTATGCGTGGTGGCGCCGAAATCGACGGTGGTGGTGACGCCGTTTGCGCGATCAAACGCCGGCAGGCAATCGAGCAATACCGTGCGCAGCGCGTTGCTGCCGAATACCTTGAAGGCTGTGCTCATGTGGTGCTGTTAGTATTTAACTTATTGTTTTTAAATATATATTTTTACTACTTCATGCGTCGCACCGCTTTCAGCCGCTGCGTGTTGTCGCCCGCCAGATGCGTCCAGATGATGCCATCGCGCACCAGCTTTTGCGTCATCGCATCCATCATGCCGCCGCGCACGCCGTGCACTTCCATGTTGAGCTTGGTCACGCGTTGCAGCACGTCCGACGCATACGCCATCACCAGCACTGGGCTTAAAGACCCGTGAACCTTCGTGTCCATGTCCCACGCGGTGCGCATCACATACGAACGCAGCGTTTCGGTGAGCATGTGCATTTCGTGAATGTTCAGTTGCACCAGTTGGTGGTCCCACAGCGCCTTGCCGGCGCGTTTTTCTTTTTTGGCGAAGACCATCGCATATTCGACGGCCGCGTCGCAAATACCCAGCGCGTTGGCGGCGAGTTCAAAGTCGCTGAATTCGGCGGCGACGCCGCTGCGCACTTTTTGCCCTTTGTGCGGTTCGCCCACTACATTGGCGTGCGGCACGCGCGCGTTTTCAAAAATGAGTTCCGCATTTTGATAAAAGCGCCAGCCAGCCTTGTTGAACACCTTGCCGATGCGAAAGCCTGGCGTGCCCAGCGGCACCATGAACACGGTCGTGCCCTCGCGCGCGAGCACGCTGGTGTCGGAGCGTGTGTTCACAAAAAAGAGTTTGCCCACCGAGCCGTTGGCGATAAAGGTCTTTTCGCCATTGAGTATCCAGTCGTCGCCCTGACGCTCGGCCTTGACGCGAAAACCGGATTTCACGTCGTCCGGCGGATAACGGTTGTCCGAGCCGGAGTTGGGTTCCGTGCTGGCCGAGCCGATGACGTAGGTGTCGTCGGCGAGAAACGGTTTCAGAAAACGATCCTTCTGATCCTTGGTGCAAAACTCGGCGATGAGGTGGCTCCATTTCCAGTTCTGGCTGAACGCCTTTGACATCGCGCTATCGCCCTTGGCGAGTTCGGCCATCACGATGGCCTGCGTCACGAAATCGGCACCGACACCGCCCAGTTCCTTGGGCACGGTAAACGTGCGAAAACCGATTTTGGAACCCGCCTTGATGATCTCCCAATCCCACGGTTCGCGACCGCCTTCGATCTGGTCGCGCTTCAGCGATGCGGGCAGCAGCACCTCTTTGGCAAAATGGCGCGCTTCGTTTTGCCAGCGGGATTGTTCTTCGTTGAGTGCGAAATCCATGAGTAGCTTCCTTGAAAATGTGCCGTGCAGTCTAGCAAAGTACGCGCCTGTGCTGCGGTTTCAGTCCGTGACTTGGACGGGTTTTTTCGTCGCCGCGGATCGTATGGCGGCTTCCAGCACCGCCACCCCGTGCAGGATGTCGGTCGTGGAGATCGGATAGGGCAAGCCGTCGCGAATGCAGTGTGCAAATGTCTTCAGCGACTGGCCGACGTAGTTAAAGCCCGGCACCTCGATCACTTCGGGTTCCGGGATGCGCGCGAGATGGCTGGCATGGCCCTCGACAACGGGAATAAAGCGAAAAGTGTCCATCTGCGGCTTCAGCACCTCGGCAAATCCTTTCGTGCCGTACACCGCTATGCGGTGGTTGCGCGCCGCGGCCACCGAACAATAAATCAACCCGGTGACGCCCGAATCAAATTGCAGCATCAGGTGCGTGGTGTCGTCGCCATGCGGGCCGCCGCGATTCGCGGCCACGCAAACCACCTCGCGCACGCGGCCCGCTATGTGCATCATGGCATCCACCAGATGCACGCCGATCGACACCATTGCGCCGGCGGGTTCTTCGGTGGCATTCACGCGCCACGACGTGCCGGGGCGATGAAAGCCGGTGGCGGCGGTGAGTTCCGCGTTGATCGTGCCAATGGTACCCAGCGTGCCGTCACGTGCCCGGCGCGCGAGTTCGATCATGTTCGGATGAAAGCGGCGATTCAGCCCCACCGCGAGCGTGACCCGCGCGCGCGTAATCGCATCCACGGCGGTGCGCGCGCTGGCGAGGGTGAGCGTGAACGGTTTCTCGACGTACACGTGCTTGCCCGCGGCGGCGGCCTGCGTAATCTGCATTTCGTGCAGCGAATTGGGCGTGGCGAGCACCACGGCATCAAGGGTCTTGTCGGCGAGAACGGCGTCGTAGCTGGTCGCAAGATGGATGCCGCGCTCGCCGCAATAGGCTTCAACATTTGCGGGCGTGCGCGTGCACGCCGTGGTGAAATGCAGGTCGTCGGTTTTGCCGTGTACTGAATCGACCAGGGTTTTGCCCCAGGCGCCCAGACCAACGATGGCGGCGCGAATCATGGTGTGGTTATCATGCGTTGCAAATCGATGGCGGGCGGTGCAAACTCAACTGGGAAGTAACCCGGAACCCAGAGAGGCACAATGAATTTTGTTCGTGGATATGTATGTGGATTTCTTGCCGTGGCGGCATGGCTGTTGCCGCAATTCACACAGGCCCAGGCTTACCCCGTAAAACCCCTGCGCCTGATCGCGCCGTTTCCCACCGGCGCGTCGCAGATTTTAGCGCATATGCTGTCCGAAAAACTCGCCGAGTCGCTCGGCCAGCCGGTGGTGGTGGACTATCGCCCCGGCAGTGGCGGCAACATCGGCGCGGAAATTGCCGCCCGCACGCCGCCGGATGGTTACACGCTGGTCATTCTGAGCGCGTCGCACGCCACCAACACCAGCATGTACAAGAATCTCAAATACGATCCGGTGAAGGACTTCACGCCGGTATCGCTGGCCGCGACCGTTCCCAATCTGATCGTGGTGCATCCCTCGCTGCCGGTAAAAACGTTGAAGGAACTCGCCGCGCTTGGCCGCCGTACGCCCGGCAAACTGACCTTTGGCTCCGGCGGCGTGGGGTCGTCAAATCATCTGGCGAGCGAACTTTTTGCATCGCTCAATAACATCAAGATGGTGCACGTGCCGTACAAGGGGGCAAGCATTGCGCTGACGAATATCTTGTCCGGTGAATCCGACATGGTGGTGGTCACCGTGCCCGCGACAATACCGTTCATCCAGGCGGGCCGGCTGCGCGGCCTGGCCGTGCTCGACAAGAAACGCGTGCCGCAATTGCCGCAGTTGCCCACCAGCATCGAGGCCGGCATGCCGGAGTTGCAACTCACCACATGGTATGGCGTGTCCACGCCGGCGGGCGTGCGCGCTGATATCATCACGCGGCTGCACAAGGATCTGGTGGCGGGAATGCAGATGAACGATGTGAAGCAACGCCTCGCGGGGGTGGGTATTGATGCCACGGTGTCCGCCACGCCCGCGGAGTTTGGAGAATACATCCGCAGCGAAGTCACTCGCTGGGCCAAGGTGATACGCGAGGCGAAGATACAGTTTGATTAAAGGGTAGCGTAGGCGGGATGGGCGCGACGGGTTGTACACCGCCGTCTGGCTAACCATGCCGCCCGCAATAAACACGGTACGAAAAACGACAAAACCAAAAGGGAGCCAGAATGATTTTTCCGAACATAGAAGACGCGCACAATATTTTTGATCTGCGGGACATGGCCAAACGGCGCCTGCCGAAATGGCTGTTTGAGTTTGTCGATCGCGGCACCGAAGAGGAAGTGGCGTTGCGCAATAATCGCGAGGCGTTCGAGCGCATTCAATTCAGTCCGCGCATGCTGGTGGATGTGTCGGGCCGCAAGCTCGACACCACGATCTACGGCAAGGAACACAAAATGCCCATCGGCATCGCGCCCACCGGCGCGGCGGGCATGATGTGGTACAAGGGCGAGCTCGCGCTCGCTCGCGCCGCCCGCGACGCAGGCGTGCCGTTTTCACTGGCCACCGGCTCGATCACCAGCATGGAGGAAATCGCCGGCGAAGTCGGTGGCACGCTGTGGATGCAGCTTTACATGTGGGCCGACCGCAAGCTGTCGCATCAACTGGTCAAGCGCGCATCGGCCGCCGGATTTGAAGCGCTGTTGGTCACGGTGGACGGCGCGGTGGCCGGCAATCGTGAATACAACAAGCGCAACGGTTTTTCAGTGCCGTTCAAATACAACCGCAAAAACACCCTTGACGTGCTCATGCATCCGCGCTGGATGTACGGCGTGCTCGGGCGTTACATCGCCAATGGCGGCATGCCGCAGCGGGTGAATTTTCCTGACGAATTAAAAGGCAAAATTACCACCGCCTATGGCGGCACCAAGGAAACCCGCAGCGACTCGCTGAGTTGGGATGATCTGAAAGCGCTGCGCGACATCTGGCCGGGCAAGCTGCTGGTGAAGGGGCTACTGCATCCGGATGACGCCTCCAAATCTGTTGAGCTGGGCGCCGATGGCATCATCGTTTCGAATCACGGCGGCCGCAATTGCGACGCCGCGCCCGCGCCCATCGAAGTGCTGCCGGAGATCGTCAAGGCCGTGGGGGATCGCACCACTATCGTTTTCGACAGCGGTGTGCGCCGCGGCAGCGACGTGGTGAAGGCGCTCGCGCTGGGCGCAAAAATGGTGCTCATAGGACGCAGCACCTTGTATGGCACGGCGGCCGCCGGTTATGACGGCGCGGCACGGGCGCTGGAATTATATCGCGGCGAAATTAGCCGCGGCATGGCGAACGTGTCGTGCAACCGGGTGTCGGAGATCGGGCGCCAGCATGTCATTTTGCCGCAGGTGCGGCTGGCCGCGTAAGCGCGTAGCGGGCGCGGGATGGGGATGCGGGGCGCGCCAAGCACCCCGAGGTGGATCTATGATTTTGCAACCATCGATTTCAGTAACTCGAAATTTTCCGCCTTCATATCAATTTCGCCGCGATTGATTTGCCGGTCGATCTCCGCCACCGCCGCGTTGCACGTTACGTCGATGCCCAGTTCCTTGCCCTTGCGTGCGACCAAACCGCTGATGAACGCCATCTCGCTTACGCGACCTTTCATGTGATCGTGAATCGGCGCGGTGCGACCGCGGCTGACGTGTCCGAGCAGTGTTTTCATCGCGGTGACAATGTTTTCCTCGGTGGTGCCCGCGAATTCGTCGGCGCGCAATCCGAAAATCGGCTCCATGCGCAGCCCCATCGCTTCGCCGACCGCCGCCGATTCCTTGCCGAGCTGTACTGACAAATCAAACATGCCGGGCAGGTGCGCGGCGTCGGAGTTGCCCAACCCCAGCAGCCCGAACGGGCCCATGGTCATGCTATTGGCGATAAGCTTGGTCCACTTGGCGCTCTGAATGGTGCCGGTGATGTCGCAGCGGCCCACGTGATTCAGTATGGACTGGATTTCTTTCACGCGTTCGGTGAGAAAGCCGTCGTGCTCGCCCACCGAGAACCAGGTGGTCTTGTGCGTGGTGTTGCGCTTCACGAAACCGGGATTGAAGATTTCCGCCGACAGCTCGACCACGCAGCCGATCAGACGCTGCTTGCCGATGATGGAGGCGAGCGAGTCTTCGTTGAATCCGTTCTGGATGGCGACGAACACGCCGTTGTCCTTGAGGTACGGCTTGATGAATTCCGCCAGCCACCGGTGGTCATTCGACTTCACGCACATGAATACGATGTCGAATTCGAGCCTGGCCGACGACAGCTCGCACAGGTGCAGCGCGCGTATCGGCGTTTTCACCACGCCGTCGGGCATGGTGACTTCCAACCCGTCCGTGCGGATTTTTTCGACCTGCGCCGGCCATTGATCGATGACGGTAATGTCCAGTCCGGCTTTGGTGAGATCAGCACTGACGCTGCTGCCGATGGCGCCGCAACCCAGCACTGCGATTTTTTTGTTCATGTGGATTCCTCGTTTGAGGCCGTGATTTTGCCAGTTTCACCTCACGTGCGTTTGCGCGCGCGAGTGCTTGACGCCATCGCGCGACAGGCGGAATCTCTGTCCCACAACAACACTAGGGAGACTCCACATGCTGCCGAATGACACTGCCGCCCAGCGTCGCCAATTTCTGAAATGGATGTCCGCCAGCCCCTTGCTCGCCTCGCCGGGTTATATCGCCAGCGCGCTGGCGGCGGAGGCCATGCCCACCACGCGCTCGCCCGATCCGTTGATGTGGGGATCGCTCACGCCGCAAAGCCTCATCACCAACCCGAAGGAGGCGATCAACGTTTTCGATTTTGAGCTGGTGTGCCGCAAGAACGTGCCGCCCGCGCATTTTGGCTACATGGCGTCGGGCATTGACGACGAGGTGGTGTTGCGCGCGAACCGCGAGGCGTTTCTCAAATATTATTTGCGGCCGCGCCGCATGGTCGATGTGTCGAAGGTGGACATGAGCATGGAGGTTTTTGGTCAGACCTATGCTTCGCCGATTTGCATCGCGCCCACTGGTGGCAACAAGGCCTATCACCCCGACGGCGAGATGGCGGTGTCGCGCGCCGCCAAGGGCGGCAATCATTTGCAGATTCTTTCAACGGCGGCGACCACTTCGATCAACGATGCCATTGCCGCGCGCGAAGCGCCGGTGTGGTTTCAACTCTACGCCACCACCAGTTGGGATGTGGCGCGCGGGCTGGTGAAACGCGCCGATTCCGCTGGCTCCAACGTGGTGGCGGTGACGGTGGATCGCGTCGGCGGGCGCAATCAGGAAACGCTGTTCCGCATGCGGCGCACCGACACGCGCGAATGCATCAAGTGCCACGAAAGCGCCTCGGGTGGCGGCACCAGCGGCAATCGCGACCGCCGCCCCAACTACGACGGCATTGATTTGTCGAAGGTCGCCAGTATGCAGTCGTCCAACATGACGTGGGATTTCATCAAGCGCCTGCGCGACGTGACGCAAATGAAAATCGTGTTGAAAGGCATACTCACCGCCGAGGACGCGGCGCTGGCGGTGCAGCACGGTGCGGATGGCATCATTGTTTCGAATCACGGTGGACGCGGCGAAGACAATGGCCGCGGCGCCATCGATGCGCTCCCCGAAGTGGTCGAGGCGGTCAAAGGTCGCATGCCTGTCATGATCGACAGCGGTTTCCGGCGCGGCACCGACGTGGTGAAAGCGCTGGCGATGGGCGCGCGCGCGGTGTGCATCGGCCGGCCGTATCTGTGGGGGCTGGGTGCGTTTGGTCAGCCGGGTGTGGAGCGCGTGCTGGAGTTGCTGCGCATCGAAACGCGCGCGGCCATGCAGCAGTGCGGCGCGCGTTCGATCAAGGAGCTCACACCCAATCACGTGCGCAAGCATTGATGCGTTAAATATCTGTTTTTAAAGGAAAAATAATGGCGGTCTCAATACCCAATCCCATCAAGGAACTGTTCAGGCAGGACAAAATCGCGCTCGGCATGAACGTGCGTCTCGCGCGTTCGGGTGACATCGCGGGCATCGCGAAAAGCACGGGGCACGATTTTATTTTTATCGATTGCCAGCATTCGCTTTATAACGTCGAGACCATTGGCCACATCGCGATGGCGGCCAACGGCATCGGCGTCGCGCCGCTCGCCCGCGTCAGCAGTTGCGACGATCAGCAAACGCAGGTGCTGCTCGACAATGGCGTGATGGGCATCGTGTTTCCCGATGTGAACAACGCCGAGCAGGCGCGGCGCGCGGTGCGCCGTTCAAAATATCCGCCCGTCGGCACGCGCTCGGTCGGCGGCGGTTACCCGATCCTGAATTACCGGCCGACACCGGTGCCGGATGTGGTTGCCGCATTGCAGGACAACACGCTGGTGGTGTGCATGATTGAAACGCAGGAAGGCCTGGATAACGTCGAGGCCATCTGTGCGGTGGAGGGTGTCGATGTCGTTCACGTAGGGTCGAATGATCTGCTCACCGCGATGGGCAAGCCCGGCAGTTTCGGCAGCGCGCAGCACATCGCCGCGCTGGAAAAGGTGATCGCGGCGTGTAAAAAATACGGCAAGGTGCCCGGGGTGGGCGGCGACCGTGATCTCGCGCGCCAGGTGGAATTCATCCGCAAGGGCATGCGTTTTATCACCACCAACAGCGAGATCGCGTTCATTCTCGCCGAAGGTTCGCGCGTGACGGGCGAGTTGCGCACGGCGCTGGGCTGATCGGGCTGCCGCGATTGACCGGAGGCGGGCGCCATGGCTATCGTCGAGCTGGATGACAACGAGCGCGCGGCGATCCTCGCGGAGGCGCACCGCCTGCGCGCCGAGCCGTTGCCCCGCGACCGGCGCGGCATGGGTTGCGTTACGGTGCTCGCCACGGGATTTCTGCTGATCTTGCTGCCGCCCGTGTCGAAACAACTGGGTTGGCCGCCGCTCATCGCGGACATCCTGTTCTGGCTGTTGGTTATCCCGTGCACAGCCGGTTTTTTTGCCGCGTTTTTTCTGACCACCAGCCGTTACTCGCGCGCCGCCGCGCGTGTGCATGAGGCGCTGACATGGCTTGAGAACCATCCGGACGCGCGGGATGCCGAAGCGCGCCGGCACGCGGTGGCGCTGATTTTGTATCACGTGATCAGCGATGACGGCGGCTTGGCGCAGGTTATTGGCATTGACGAGGCCAAGGCGCGGCTCGGCGCAAACCTGCACTATGTGGTCGCCGTGCAGCGCGTGCTCGCCGGGGAGAAACTATCGGACGACTCTTTCAGCAATGCATGAAGCCGCTACAATGACGGCGGTTCGAAATTTTCAGCAAAGGCAAGCATGAATAACAACCTGCAACGGTCATGGCTGATCGTTCCCGCGTCCAGTGCGGACGCAGTTGCAAAGGCGGCAAAATCCGGCGCCGATGTCGTCGTGCTGGATCTCGTGGAGTTGGTGCGCGACGCGCAAAAGCCCGCTGCGCGCGAGCAATGTCGCGCGGCCATGGATGCCGTGCGCGCGTGCGGCGCGCAGGTGTTTGCGCAGATCGATCCGCAACACCACGAAGCCGATTTGCGTGCCAGCGTATGGCCGGGCCTCGACGGCATCGTGGTGTCGCGCGCGGAGTCGCCGGCGCGCATCATGGCCATCGACAAGGTGTTGACGGCTTTGGAGACGGAACGCGGCATGCCCGCCGGCGCCATCGGCATGGTACTGGCGCTGGAAACCGCGCGCGGCAATCAGGATGCGTACGAGGTCGCCAGCGCGAGCCGGCGCGTGCGCGCGCTCACGCTGGGCCGGGCCGATCTGGTGATGGATTTGCGGCCGGAGCCTTCCGGCGAAATTCACCAGATGCCGTATCTGATGGAGCGGCTGGTCATCATTGCGCGCGCGCTGAACGTCACGCCGCTGGGCGCGTGGTGGCGCGCGCCGGATCGCGGCTTGCTGGCCACGGCGGAAAATACCCTGCAGGCCGCGAAGCGCGGCCGTGCCGTCGGCTTTAAAGGCGCGCTGTGCTTGCGCGCCGATCAGGTTGAACCGCTGAATAAAATCTACGCGTAGGAATCATCATGGCACAGCAAAAAGTTCGCCGTTCCGGATTAACCATGCCCATCGTCACGCCGCGTTTTGTCGATCAGGCGTGGCGGCGCGGCTGTGATTTCGTCACCCTCGATCTGGAAGACTCGGTGCCGCAAAATCGCAAGGATTACGCACGCACGCTGGTGAAGGAGTCGATACCCAAAGTCACGCGCGCCGGCACCGAGGCGTTCGTGCGCATCAATCACGAGCATCTGCAGGCGGATACCGCGGCGGCGGTGTGGCCGGGGTTGTCGCGCATCAAGTATCCCAAAACCGAAACCGCCGATGAAGTGCGCGCGCTGGATGCGCTGATCACGCGTTACGAACGGGAGCGCGGCATACCGTCCGGCACCATTGAAATCGACCCCGGCATCGAAACCGCGGTGGGCGTGACCAACGTCTATGACATCGCCGCCGCCAGCCCGCGTATCAAGGAATTCGGCGCCACCAATGGCGGCTACGACATGTCACGCGATCTCGGCGTGGAGATGTTCGTGCCGTACGATCAGTTTGTATATCTGCGCGGCGAAGCGAATCTGGCCGCGCGCGCGCTGGGTCTCGGCGTGCGCGCGGCGCCCTTTATCGCCAACACCACCGGCAGCGTCAGCGACGGCAACCGTGCCTTGCGCCTCGCCGAAGCCGCGCGCGCGTGTGGCCTGCGCGTCGGCGGGGGCGGGCTGAATCCGGCGGTGGTGGAATCACACAATATTGGCTACACGCCCTCCGGGGCCGATGTGCGCGACGCGCATTGGGTGCTGGAACAATTCGAGCGTTTGCAGGCAACGGATGCGCCGTGGCTCGAAGTCGAAGGTCGCGTGATTGACCGTTACGAGGCCGAACGCGCGCGCGGCACGCTGCAATGGGCCGAGTCGTGCGCCGCGCGTAATCGCGAGAAGGCCGAGGCGGTGGCCAAGGTGCGCGCGCAGTTGGAGCAACAGCAGGCGCAACAGTAATGATTGTTTGTAGTCGGCCTCTCAAGCCTGTCATTCCCGCCCGCGCGGGAATGACGATGATTGCGATCATCGCGGTTACGCTGCTGTGCGGGATAGAGGCCGTGCATGCACAGGCCTACCCCACCCGGTCGATACGCTTCGTCGCGCCGTACGTCCCCGGCGGCGGCGTGGATTTTGTTGCACGCGTGGTGGCGGCGAAATTGTCCGAGACCATCGGCCAGCAGGTGATCGTGGAAAATCGTCCTGGTGGCGGTACCAATATCGGGTCGGAACTGGTGGCGCGTGCCGCGCCCGATGGCTACACCCTGCTGGTGGGCGGCGTGCCGAACACGGTCAACGCAGTGTTCTTCAAAAAGCTGCCGTACGACGTGGTGAAGGATTTCGCGCCGGTAAGCCAGATGACCACCGCGCCGAACATACTGGCGGTGCATCCTTCGCTGCCGGTGCGGTCGGCCAGGGAACTCATCGCGCTGGCCAAACAGCGGCGCGGCGAACTGACCTTTGCGTCCGCGGGCATTGGCAGCTCCAATCATTTGTCCGGCGAATTGTTTCGCGTGATGGCGGGTGTGGAGATCGTGCATGTGCCGTACAAAGGCGGCGGCGCGGCTGTGACCGACCTGCTGGCGGGGCAGGTGTCGATGTACTTCGGTACCACGCCCAGCACCATGCCGCATGTGCGCACGGGCAAGTTGCGCGCGCTTGGGGTCACCAGCCTGAAACGCTCGCGCGCCGCGCCGGATATCCCCACCATGAATGAGGCGGCCTTGCCCGGATTCGAAAACGCGGCGTGGCACGGCTTGCTCGCGCCCGCCGCCACGCCGCAGGGCGTGATCGACAAGCTGCATACCGAAGTAACGCGCGTGCTGCGCCTGCCGGAAACCATCGACCGCATGGCAGCACAAGGCGTGGATGTGATCGCCAGCTCGCCTGCGGAACTCGCGGCATTTATCAAACAGGATTTGTTGAAGTACGACAAGCTCGTGAAGTCGGCGGGTATTAAAATTGAATAATCGGGATTTGTGGATTGTGTTAACCGGAACCCACTAATATCAGGCCGCATAGGCGACCCCACCCCCACCCTGGCCCTCCCCCTGAAGGGGAGGGGATTTTCGCGGCACGTTGTTACATGCTTCGAAGCCCCTTCCCCTTCAGAGGGAAGGTTGGGATGGGGGTGGGGTGCAACCCAACGTAGATCACAGCCATCTGAAAGAGAGTAACCATGAAAGGCGTAACACAAGCAGTTCCCCATTCCACCGGCGCCAACCCGCCCAGCCTGGTCGCGCCCGCGAAGGCCGTTGACTGCCACATACACATTTACGATGCGCGCTTTCCGTCGTCCACGCCGGTGATGGCGAACGGTACGGTGGCCGATTACCGCCTGCTGCAAAAGCGCGTCGGGGTTGAGCGCGTGGTGATCGTCACGCCGCGTCACTATGTCACCGACAACACCGTCACCACCGACGCGATCAGGCAACTCGGCATCGACAATGCGCGCGGCGTGGGCGTGCTGCGCCCCACCGTCACCGATGCCGAACTGAAACAACTCAACGAGGCGGGCATCCGCGGCATCCGTTTCACCGTGGGTGATCCACATACCGCCGTGGTGTCGATAGACATGATCGAACCGCTGGCAAAACGCATCGCCGAGTACGGCTGGCATATTCAGCTCAACATGCCTTACGACAAGATTGTCGAGAACGCCGCCATGCTGGGGCGCCTGCCCACGCCGGTGGTGTTTGATCATCTCGGCAAGCCGCCAGAGACGGAGGGTATCAAGCACCCGTCGCACGCGGTGATACGCGATTTATTGGATCGCCGCCGCGCGTGGGTCAAAATTTCCGGCGCGTACATGAACACGCTCGTCGGGCCGCCGACGTATGCCGATGCGACGGCCGTGGCGCAGACCTTCGTCAAGGCCGCGCCGGAGCGCTGCGTGTGGGGCAGCGATTGGCCGCATCCGGGGCCGAAGGTCAAACCCGATGACGCATTGTTGTTTGATCTGCTCGGCGTATGGGCGCCGGATGAAGCCACGCGTAACCGGATTCTGGTCAACAACCCGCAGGAACTCTACGGATTTCCGAAATGAGCCTGCTGGTTCGACGATCCAACCTGCTGGTGGCTTTGGGTGCCGCCGGTAACGCCGGCGACACGGGTGCCGTGGCGAATGCATGGCGGCACAACGCCGATGCGATCACGCTCGATCTCACCGGTAACAACTTCACGCGCGAAACGGTGCAGGCGGCGATTACGTCGGCCGCCAAGGGCGGCGCCGAGGTGTTCGTGCGCGTCAACAAGGCTTCGTTGCAGACTGATCTTGACGCGGCGATAGGGCCGGGCTTGTGCGGCATCATGCTGCCGTGTGTCGAATCGGCGGCGGAAGTGTCGCAAGCCGGGCAACTCGTTGCCGCGCTGGAAAAACAGCGCCGTCTCGCGGCGGGGTCGCTGCAGTTCATTCTGGGGATCGAATCCGCGCGCGGCGTGTGGGACATACGCCCCATCATCAAAGCGAGCCCGCGCGTGACACAAGCCGCGCTCGACGAACGCGCGCTCGCCGCCGATCTGGGTATAACGCCATTGCCGGAACTCGACCCCTTTGATTACGCGCGCGGCCGCCTCGCGGTGGAAACCACGGCTGCTAAAGTCGCGGCGGTGGGCATGGCATATCCGTTAAGCGTGCAACCGCGCGAGCTGCCCGAAGCCGAGCTGCATGAACTTGCCACCAAGGCCAAAAACCTCGGCATGAAAGGCGTGATTTGTCATCACGCCAGTTGGGTGGCGCCGGTGAACGCGGCGTTCACGCCCACGCCGGAACTGGTGGAATGGAACCGCCGCGTACGCGTGGCGTTCGCGGAGGGTGTGGCTGCAGGCACGGCGGCCGTGCCGCTGGACGGCAAAATGATCGACGTGCCGGTGGATGAGTGGGCGATCGTCGTGCTGGCGATGGCGGAGGCCTGTGCCAGGCGCGATGCGCAGAAGAAGGTGGCGTTGCGCACCGCGTAATCTGGATGCTTGCGGGTTTGCGAGCCCCCTAGGGTTTTGTAGGCTGGGCTGAACGTAATGAGGCCCAACGCAGTGGATCAGCGCGAAACGGCCATGGGGCCAGATCGCAGATCTGCGATGTTGGGCTGCGCAGGCGGCGACCCATTCTCTCCATCGCCTGGGGCGGTGTCACGGGTAAGTGCGTCCGGTGTTGACGTTAGTGTGTCAACAGGCCGAGTATCGCGGCAAATCTGCAGCAACCCAACAAGACGCGCAGAAAATCTTTTCCGTGCGGAAACGTTTCCGTACGGAAGCGTTTGAGCAGCGCGCCGCAGATGGCAAGGGCAGCGAGGCCCAGCATTAATTGTGCAATGATCACGGCAATTTTCCTCGCGGCGTGGCGTTAGTAAGAACGTAGCCGGTTAACGGCATCGCGAGGAAAAACTGAAATTGTTGGTGCGGATGCGGGCGAACAGGCCTCGGATTATCTTCAGCGGTTTAGTGCTTCGTTCCGTGTTTTAGTTGAGCCGGTCTTGGCACGGTTAACATGTTGTTTAAATGAGTATTTCTACTCAATCTTCAACCCACTCTCCTTAACCACCTTAATCCACCGGTCCTTCTCGGTAGCCAGCCACTTGCCCAATTCGGCCGGCGTTTTGGCCTGTGGCCGTGAGCCTTGCGAGGTGAGTTTTTCGCCGACTTCCGGCAGCGCGATGATGCGTTTTACTTCGTTGTATAGCTTGTTGACGATATCGGGCGGCAGCTTCGCGGGGCCGAGGATGCCTTGCCACGAGCCGGCGCTGTAGCCTTCGAGGCCCGGCGTTTCGGCGACGGTGGGGATTTGCGGGAACATCGGTTCGCGCTGTTCGCTCGACACCGCAATGAGTTTCAACTTGCCGCTTTTGACATGCACCCAGGTTTGCAGCACGCCCATCATGAGAAAGTCACCATCGCCGGTCATCACTGACATCACCGAACTCTGCCCGCCCTTGGTTGGAATGTAGGTCCATTGCGTGCCCACGCGCTGCTGCATGGCGAGCGTGCTCATGTGGATGTTGCTGCCGAGCCCCACGGGGGCATTGAGTTTGCCGGGACTTTTTTTCGCCAGCGCGATCAGTTCGGAAACCGTCTTTACCGGCACGCTGGGATGTGTGCACAAGAGATACGGCGAAAACGTCACCGAGGTAATCGGCGTGAGATCGCGCACGATGTCGAACGGCAGCTTGGTATACATGCTGGGGCTGACGGTGAGATTGCCGATGTCCATCAGCGTGAAGGTGTAACCATCGGGCGGTGAGCGCACCACGATTTCAACACCGATGTTGCCGTTGGCGCCGGGCCGCGAATCGGAAATAACTTGCTGGCCCCACGCTTCGGTGAGTTTGACGCCGATCATGCGCGTGAGGATGTCCGAGGTGCCGCCCGCCGGATACGGCACAACGACGCGTATGGGTTTCGCTGGCCACGCCTGTGCGTGTACTGTGCCGGCCGCGAAAGCCAGTGTGGCAACCGTTATATAAACTATTGTTTTTATTGATATATTTTTAGTGTGTGGCATGGCGTTTCTCCTCGATCAATGCGACGTGCGTTCGACACAATAATGGCTGCGCGCCGAGAACTCAATCCGCGCGGATGTTGGCTTCTCTGATCACCTTCGTCCACTTCGCCGTTTCGTTTTTGAGATGCGTGGAAAATTCATCCGGCGTGCTGCCGATCACATCAATCGCAAAGGCGGTAAGTGGATCGCGGAAATCACGGGCCTGCACCGCCTTCGAGGTTTCGGCGTGCAGCAGTTGCAGAATGTCCGGCGGTGTGGCGGCCGGTGCCATGATGCCGTACCACAGGCTGGCTTCGTAGCCGCGCAAATCGCCGGCCTCGGCGACGGTTGGCAACTCGGGCGCTGCGGGCGAACGTTTCGCGCCGGTCATGGCAATGGCGCGCAGCCGTCCCGCCTTGGCGTACGACAGCGTGGGATTCGGGCTGGTAAACATGACTTCGACTTGTCCGCTCATCAGATCGACATACGCCGGGCCGCCGCCTTTGTACGGCACGGTCGTCATGCGCACGCCGGCCATCGATTGAAACAGCGCGCCCGCCAGATGGCCGCCGGAGCCGTTGCCGGACGTGGCAAGGTTCAATTTGCCGGGCCGTGATTTGGCCAGCGCGATCAGGCCTTTGACCGAGGTGGCGGGCAACGACGGATGCACCACCACCGCGTTAGGGCTCGACGCCACCAGCATGATCGGCGCGAAATCTTTTACCGAGTCGTACGGCAGCCTGGCGTCCAGCCCAGGGTTGATCGAATGCGTTACCGATACCAGCAGAATCGTGTAGCCGTCGGCGGGCGATTTGGCGGCGAGCGCGGTGCCGATTTTTTGGCCGCCGCCGGCGCGGTTGTCGATGACAAATTGTTGCCCGAGCGCGGCGGTGAGTTTCGCGCCGATGGAACGCGAAATAATGTCGGTCGCGCCGCCGGGTGGATAGGGCACGATGAAACGCACGGGTTTGTTGGGGTAGGCCTGCGCCCAAGCGCATTGCGCCAAACTCAACATCAACCCTGCTGTCGCGAAAATGCTGCCACGCATGGGGTTCCTCCTGAATCCGGTCAGTGTGTTTCAGGCGCCTGGGTGCGTCAAGTGTATCGGGTACGATGGACACGATAGGTGCCGCACACCCGTTAACAACGTGCCGCCGATTGGGAATACACTAATCACAACTATCAGCCGAATATTCCCAAGTAGTTCCACAGTACGACAGGAGAGAGTTCCGAATGAACGCAGCTATAAAGCAAATCGGTTTTATCGGATTGGGTGTCATGGGCGAGCCCATGTGCCGCAATCTGGCCGTCAAGTCGGGTGTGCGCGTAGTGGGTTATGACCTCTCTGCCGCGCCGCTGGAACGTCTGGCGAAGCATGGCGTTGTACGCGCCGCGTCCGTGCGCGAAGCCGTTGCCGGATCGGACGTGGTGTTTCTCTGTTTGCCGTCGGGCGAAGCGGTGTTCGAGGCAGCGCACGCTGCGGACGGATTGCTCGCGAACATCACAGCGGGGCAGCTGGTTGCGGATCTCAGCACCTCTTCGGTAGAGGTCACACGGCAACTGCAAAAGGATTTTGCCGCGCGCGGCGCGACGTTCATCGATACGCCTATCGCGCGTACCCGCGCCGCCGCCGAAGCGGGTACCTTGTCGGTGATGGTGGGCGCCGATACCGCATCGTTTGACCGCGTGCGCCCGCTGATCGAGACGTTTGCCGAAGAAATCACGCTCTGCGGCCCGGTGGGTTCGGGGCAGGTGCTGAAGATACTCAACAACATGATTTTGTTTCACAATGTGAAGATACTCGCCGAGGCCAAGGCCATCGCCACGCACGCCGGCGTGGATTCGACGGTGCTGTTTGAAACGCTGGCGAAAGGTTCCGCCGACAGCTTTGCGCTGCGCAATCATGGCATCAAGGCAGTGCTCAAGGACGATTTTCCGCTCAAGGCGTTTTCCGTGCGTTATGCGCGCAAGGACTTGGGCTATGCCAGGCAATTGGCGAAAAGCGCGGGCGTTGATGAACAGAGTTCGCGGGATATCGATGCGTTGTTCGACCGGGCAATCGCGGCGGGTGACGGCGACCGCTACTGGCCGGTGATCAGCAAGCTGATAAACGACTAAAGGAGCAAGGCCATGTCGTACCAACTGAATCCGCTGACCAGCCACGGAATTGGCGCCGAAGTACGCGGCATCGATTTGACGCAGCCGGTCGATGACGCGACGCGCAAACAACTCAATGCTGAGTTCGCGCGTTACCACGTGCTGGTCATCCGCAATCAAAAGTTCGGCACGGAGCAGTTCATGGCGGCGGGCCGCGTGTTCGGCGAGATCATGCCGCATCACCGAAAATCCGGCGACTTCACCTCGGATACGTCGGTATTTGAAATATTCAACCAGCCCATCGGCGACGGCAAGTACTACATTGCCGGCGAGACTTTTCACACCGATCACTCCAACGATCCGGTGCCGCCGAAAGCCACGTCGTTGCATCCCATCACGCTGCCCAGCAAGGGCGGCGATACGCAGTTCGTCAACATGCACAACGCGTACGATGACTTGTCCGAGGCGATGAAAAAGCGCATCGACAAGCTGATTGCCGTGCATGTTTACGTCAGCAAGTACAGCCCGCGCGCACTGATGAAGGTGGATGGTGATCAGGCTAAAAAAATACCGCCGCCGGGTCTGCATCCATTGGTCCGTATCCATCCTGAAAACGGACGCAAGTATCTCTATCTGAATCCGGTGCGCATGGAGGCCATCATTGGCATGCCCGATGACGCAGCGCTGGCGCTGATTGGTGAGTTAATGGCGCATGCCACGCAGAAAAAGTACGAATACCGGCATCAATGGCAGTACGGCGACATGGTGATCTGGGACAACCGCAGCGTGATGCACCAGGCGAATGCTGATTACGACATGAACGAAACGCGCCGCCTTTACCGCATCATGATCAAGGGGCAGTTGCATCCGAGCGACACCGCCGCCACGCGTGATGTGCGGGTGAATGTCGAGCAGCGGATGCCCGCGTGATGCGTGGGTCAGTCGCATGGGCCATGTGTGTCCCATGTGCCTTGGGTTTTGCGGTTTCTGCCGCAGCACAAAATTACCCCGCCGGCCCGCTGCGCATTATTTCGCCGTATCCGCCGGGCGGTGGCACCGACATCCTGGCGCGCGCCATCGGGCAGCGCATCACGGAACGCCACGGCGTTGCCGTGGTGGTGGATAACCGCGCGGGGGGCAGCGGCACGGTAGGCGCGGGCGTCGCGGCCAAGGCGCCGCCCGACGGCCACACCATGGTGGTGGTCGCGGCCGCGCATGCGGCGGGCGCGAGCCTCTATAAGAATCTGCCCTACGATCAGGCGCGCGATCTTGCGCCGGTCACGCTGCTCGCGGCGGGGCCGCTGGTGCTGATTGTGCATCCCTCGCTGCCGGTGCACAGCGTGAAGGAACTGACGGCACTCGCCAAATCGCGTCCGGGCGAGTTGAACGTCGGCAATTCGGGCACCGGCTCATTGCCGCATCTCACCGCGGAACTGTTTGCCTCGATGAGCGGCATCAAGGTGGTGCATGTGCCGTACAAAGGCCCGGGACTCGCGTTGATCGATGTGATGAGCGGACAGGTGCCGCTGTATTTCATGAATGTGCTGGGCGCGTTGCCGCTGGTAAAGAGCAACAAATTGCGCGCGCTGGGCGTATCGAGCGGCGAACGTTCCGCCATTGCGCCGGAACTCCCGACCATCGCCGAAAGCGGATTGCGCGGTTTTGACATGACCAACTGGTACGCGATGCTGGTGCCGGGCGCGACGCCGAAAGACGTCATCGCGAAACTTCACCTCGAAATCGCGCGCATCATGGCGCTGCCGGACATGAAACTATTGATGACGGCGGGCGGCATGACCATCGTGGCGAACACACCCGCGCAGTTCAGCGAATTTCTGGCACGCGAGATCGACAAGTACACGCGGCTCATTAAATCAGCGGGCGTGAAGCCGGAATAAACGCACCGTCTGACCTGGCATCCCCGCGGAAATCATTGAAATTCAAGCGAGAATCAGCATGGGCATGACCATCACCGAAAAAATTCTGGCCCGCAAATCGGGGCAGGCGAAAGTCAGCCCTGGCGATTTGGTAACGGTGGGCGTGGATACCGTGGTGTTCGTCGATACCATGTTCGTGCCCACGCGCTGGCGCAAGATCAAAAAACTCGATCATCCCGAACGCGTGGTGGTGGTGCTTGATCACCGTGCGCCGGTGCCGGATCGTCAAGGCGCGGCTACGCACAAGATTGCGCGCGAGTTTGTCGATCAATACGGCATCGAGCGCTTTCACGACATCGGCTACGATCAGGGCATCAGCCATCAGGTGGTCGCGGATCATGCTTACGCGCTGCCCGGCTCGTTGCTGGTGTGCAGCGATTCGCACACCGGCAGTGCGGGCGTGTTTAATTGCCTGGCGCGCGGCGTGGGCGTGCCGGATGTGTTTTACGCTGCGACGCTGGGCGAAACCTGGTTCATCGTCGGCGAGACCATCCGCTACGACCTGTCGGGCCGGCTGCCGCGCGCGGTGACCATGAAAGACGCGTTTCTGCAAATCGCCGGCCGGTACGGCGACCATACCAATACCAATGTCGAATATGGCGGCAGCGCGCTCGCGCATTTGAGCATCAGCGCGCGCAAGACGCTGACTACCATGTCCACCGAGTTGTCCGCCGACTTCGCGATTTTCGATCCGGATGACGTGATGTGCGAATGGATACGCGCGCGGCGGCCGGATGCGTTCGAATGTTTTTATCCCGATGCCGATGCGAAGTACAAGGCAGTGCGGCAGGTGGATCTGGGGGCATTGCAGCCCCTGGTGGCGTATCCCGACAGTGTAGTTGAGAACTCACAGCCGGTGGCGGCCGCGGCCGGCACGCGTATCGATCAGGCGTTTGTCGGCTCGTGTGCGAATGGCACGCTGGAAGATTTGGCACTGACGGCTGAAGTCGTGCGTGGCAAGCGCGTGGACAAACGCGTGCGGTTTATCGTGACGCCTGCGTCGCAAGCCGTGTACCGCGCGGCGAGTGAAGCGGGCATCATTTCCACGCTCGCCAATGCGGGCGTGGTGGTCACCAATGCCACCTGCGGCGCCTGTGGTGGCACGCACATGGGCGTGCTGGGCGAGAACGAGACATGTATCACGTCATCCACGCGCAACTTCAAGGGGCGCATGGGTGAAACCAGCGCGCGCATTTTCATGGGATCGCCCGCGACGGTGGCGGCCTCGGCGATCCGTGGTGTGATTACCGATCCACGTGAGTTCTTGCAATGAGCATGATTTTAGAAGCGCGCGTCTGGAAATTTCCGGACAATATCAATACCGATCTGATCATTCCGAGCGGCTCGATTTATCTCAGCGCCGCGGAGCAGGCGAAGCTCGCGTTCAAGGCCAACCGCCCCGGCTGGGTGGATGACATGCGTCCCGGCGACATCATCGTCGCTGGCAAAAATTTCGGCATGGGTTCAAGCCGGCCCGCCGCGCGGTCACTTAAAATGCTCGGCGTGGGCTGTGTCATTGCCGAATCGATCAACGGGCTGTTCTTTCGCAACAGCATCAACTACGCGTTCCCGGCGATGGAGTGTCCCGGCGTGATGGCGTTGTTTAACGAAGGCGATGTGGCTCAGGTGAATTTTCACGATGGCGCCGTGCGTAACCTCACTGCCGGAAAATCCATCACGGCGAAAGCATTGCCGGCAAAACTGCTCGATCTGTTGCAGGCGGGCGGCATTTATCCCCTGCTGGAGCAAAAAGGCATCATCGAACCACAAACTTAAATATCATTTAAAAACAAATATTTACAGGTGAAATCATGAGCGGCTATCCCAAAATAATTCATACCGAAGAAGGCATGCGCGACGGCTTGCAGATCGAGAGCCCGGACATCACGGTGGATGCCAAGGTGCGGCTGCTCGATGCGCTGTCCGAAACCGGCTTGAAGGAAATCGCCGTCGGGTCGTTCGTCAGCCCCAAGTGGACGCCGCAGATGGCCACCACCGACGAACTCGTCACGCGCTTCAAGCCCGCACCCGGCGTGCGTTATGTGTACACGGCGTTGAACGACAAAGGTCGCGATCGCGCGCGCGCCTACACGCCGCCGCTGTCGCAGAAAGTGCTGGAGTTCGCGACGCGCGTGGACATGTGTGACGTGTTCGCCCAGCGCAACACCAACCGCACGCAGGCACAGCAGATGGCGGCGTGGCCGAAAACCGTGCAGCAGGCACGCGCAGCCGGCGCCACCGAAGGCTGCATGTCGATCAGCAATGCTTTCGGTTCCAACTGGATTGGTGATGTGTCGCTGGAACAGTTGATGAACATGTTCGACCGCATGGTTCAACAGTGGAACGACGCGGGCCTCACCGTCACGCGCATCGGTTTCTCGGATGCAATGGGCTGGAACATGCCGCATCAGGTTGAGCGCACCATCGTGGCGATCAAGGAACGCTGGCCGTCGATCAACGATTTCAATCTGCATCTGCATAACGCGCGCGGCACGGCGCTGGCCTCGGTGTATGCCGCGCTGCGCGTGATGGACAGCAGTGATACGTTGCGGCTGCAAACTTCGATCGGCGGCATGGCCGGTTGCCCGTACTGCGGCAACGGGCAGGCCGCAATGATGATCGCCACGGAAGACCTGATGCACATGCTCGAAGAAATGGGCATCCACACCGGCGTTGATCTCTACAAACTGATCGAGGCGGTGTGGCTGGCCGAGGAAGTGGTGGGGCACTCGCTTTATGGTTTTGTCTCGAAGGCCGGGCCGCGCCCGCGCTTTGACAAGCTGTATCCGATGGACATGCCGCGCATCGAGACGTTGGCGCAGGCGCGGCATTTTATTCTCGGGCCCAAGGCCTATGAAGGCGCGGCCTCGCCTTGGAAGGAGCAGATCACGAGTTTTCAACGGCCGGAGTTCAAGCCGGCCGGGCAAGCGACTGCGCCGGTGCGTGTGGTGGGTGGAAAGGTATGAGCCTGGACAAGCAAAAGCTGCCGCTCGACGGCGTAAAAGTACTCGAGCTGAGTCACATCGTCGCTGGCCCCAGCGGCGGACTGATGCTCGGCGATCTTGGCGCCGATGTGATCAAGATCGAACATCCCGATACCGGCGATACCGCGCGCAGCCATTCGAATAACGGCTCGACGTTTTTCTCGTTTAACCGCAACAAAAAATATCTCGCACTGGACTTACGCAAACCCGGCGGCAAGAAAATTTTCGAGCAACTGGTGGCAAAATCGGACGTGGTGTTCGACAACTTCGCGCCGGGCGCCTTGAAACGGCTGGGGCTGGATTATGAGTGGGGCCGTAAAATCAATCCGCGCATCATTTACTGCTCCGTCAAAGGTTTTCTGCCCGGGCCGTACGGCGACCGGCCGTTTCTCGACGAACTGGCGCAGATGGCCGGTGGCCTGGCGTACCTGACGGGGATGAAGGATCAACCGATGCGCGCGGGCGCGTCGATTACCGACATAGGCGCGGCGACCTACGGGGTCATCGGCATTTTGTCGGCGTTGTATCGCCGTGAACACACGGGTGTAGGCGACAACATCGAAGCGGGCCTGTATGAAACCATCGTGTTCTGGGTCAGTCAGTACATCACCGGTGCGCAGATGAGCGGTGTCAATCCGCCGCCGCGCGGCACGCGTACCAGTGGCATGGGCGACACCATGGGCTGGGGCGTGTACCGGCTGTTCCCGACGCGCGACGAAAAGCAGATTTTTATCGCGGTGACCGGCAATCGCCATTGGGCGGGGCTATGTGATGCGCTGGGTTTCGACGACTGGAAAAAGCTGCCCGAATTCAACAGCAATCGAAAACGCAGTGCGCAAAAGCCGCGCATTGCGGAGCGCGTCAAGGCCGTGGTGGAGACGCTGCCCTACGATGAAGTGGCGGAACGGCTCTACAAGGCGCTGGTGCCGTTTTCGCCGGTGAACACGCCGCTGGATCTCATCAACGAGAAGCAGATGAATGAAGGCAACCGCTGGATGAATCTGAAAGTCGGTGACAAGCAATTCAAGTTGCCGAAGCTGCCAATCAGCATGGGCCAGACCGCCGATTTCGCCGTGCGTGAACAGCCGGGCAATCTCGGGGAACATACTGATGCGATTTTGGCGGCGCTGGGGTACTCGGCCGCCGACGTCCGGAAACTCAAGTCCGAACAAGTGGTGCTGCGATCAGAGCAGATGCTGAATACCGAGGTGCGGACGGAGTAAGTGGGCGCGGTTTGCCGGCCGGGATGGACGTGCCGTGCCCTAGTTCATGTTTGCCTTTGCGCCGGAGAATCAACACTAAAACTGGCATTCCCGCGTAGGCGGGAATCCAGAACACAATAAGCCTAGGCGCAGCGCATGGAATCCCGCTCCACAAACGGTACGATGAACATCCTATTGACACAGCCTTTCAGTTTTTGTGTGTTTGTTGCCGCACTCGCGGCGATACCGCCGTACGCCCACGCCCAGCAACTGCGCCCCATGCGCATCATCGTGGGCACCGCGGCAGGCGGCAGTATCGACACCATTTCGCGCGGCGTCGCGCAACGGCTCGGCGAGCGGCTGGGGCAGAACATCGTGGTGGATAACCGTCCCGGCGCCGGCAGCC
This sequence comes from Betaproteobacteria bacterium UBA5216, assembly GCA_002412495.1. GTDB lineage: Bacteria > Pseudomonadota > Gammaproteobacteria > Burkholderiales > SG8-41 > UBA5216. The sequence goes on along the minus strand of DHVE01000128.1, from coordinate 41,713 downwards.
TGCCCGCGCTCGAAACGCTGGCCGCCGCCGCGCCCGACGGCAACACGATGATGATGCTCTCCGCGACTACGGTGATTCACCCGCTGCTGTATCCGTCGCGATTTAACATGGCGCGCGATGTCACGCCGGTGTCGGTGGTGAGCGCGCAAGGGTATGTGCTGGTGATACATCCCAAAATTCCGGCGAAGTCGCTGAAGGAATTCGTGGCGCATCTGCGCGCCAATGCCAACACGCTGAACTATGCGTCATCGGGCATCGGCAGCCCCATACACATGGCCGGCGAGTTGTTTCAACTGGCCACGGGGACGCGCATGACGCATATTCCGTTCAAGGGAATGAGCCCGGCGATCGCCGATCTGGTCGGCGGCAACGTGGAAGTGTCGTGTCTCACCACAATTACATCGGTGCCGCTGGTTGAGGCCGGGCGCCTGCGCATGCTGGCGGTGACCACGGCCAAACGCGTGGCCGCGCTGCCGGAAATTCCCACCTTTGCCGAGGCCGGCGTGCCGGGCGTGGTGGTGGTGAACTGGTATGGGCTGGCCGCGCCGTTGCATACGCCCCAAGCCGCGGTGGATCGCATCGCGCGCGAGATCGCAAGCATCATGAAAACCCCCGCGTTGACCGCGCGCCTCGCCGCCGACGGTTCGGAGGCCGTGGGCAGCACGTCCGCTGAATTTGCCGCGCTGATACGGGCCGAACAAAGTCAGTGGGCGAAGGTGATTAAACTCGCCGGGATACGTGGACAATAATGCCGCCGTGACAAGCACATTCAATGCAATGTCTGTAATCGATTTGAATTTTATAAGTATTCAATGAGGGCTGGTGTCTTCACGGCATTCGTATGGTGTTTGTGATTACCGGCATTTCATCTCTTTCTGCCCGGTGTGGCCGATGGTGAGGTTCGTGATTCCCGTAACTTCTAACTCGACAACTCGAGAGCCGAGCATCGGCGAAAGACCCGGGCACGCGCTCGCAATGGATCAGCCTGACGCACTTCAACGAGCGACCCGCGTTCGCGCCGAACAAATTGTCGCGCTGTATCGCAACACGCCGATGGTGCTCGCAGGCAACGTGCTGATGGCCTGCCTTCTGGTATTTATTCTGCCGCCAGCAATATCGATGGATGTAAAAGCGTTATGGTTGGCCGCGACCATTACACAATGCGTGGGGCGCCTTGTGCTCTGGATTGTCTACCGGCGGAGGCAGCCGCTGCCAAGCGACGCGGCACAATGGGGTGTGTGGAGTGCGTGGGGGTCTGGGACTGCGGGCACGGTATGGGGCGTCGGTGCGTTCGCGCTTTTTGTCCCGGGTCAGATCGACTTTCAGTTGCTGCTGTTGTTTGTGCTGATTGGTATGGGATCTGCGTCGGTGTATTCCCTGACGCCTTTCATACCCGCGTTTTACGCGTTTTTCCTGCCCAGCATTATTGCTGCGGGCGTGGTGTTTGTTCGAGAGGGCGGTGCACTGCACAGTGTGCTCGCGATAATGATCGCGATTTATCTCGTGGTGACCATCGTTTTCGCGCGAAACATGCACAAGCTGCAGGCCGACTCGCTCAACCTGCGTTTTGAAAACATTGATCTGGTCGAGAATCTGAAGCAGCGCACGGCAGAGGCTGAACGCGCCAATATCGCCAAATCGCGCTTTCTTGCAGCGGCCAGCCACGACCTGCGGCAACCCATGCATGCGCTGGGCCTGTTGACCGGTAGCCTGCGCGAGGAGGTGCGCAATGCACCGCGTGCGTTGCTTTTGACGGACCGTATCCAGAATTCGTTCGAGGCTATGAATGCTTTGTTTAATGAACTGCTGGACATATCGCGGCTTGATGCCGGCGTAGTGGTAAAAAACGTGTACGATTTCCAGGTGCAGACGCTTTTGACGCAACTCGAAACTCTCTTCACGCCGCTTGCGATAGAGCGCGGCCTGCGGTTCACCGTGGTGGCATCAAGTGCGTGGGTGCGCAGCGATCCACTGCTGCTCGACCGCATACTGCAAAACCTTGCCGCGAACGCACTCAAATACACCGAGACGGGCGGTGTTGTCATCGGCTGCCGCCGACGTGCGAACACGATGTCCATTGAAGTGCTGGATACCGGTCCCGGCATTCCCACGCAGCACCAGCAGGATATTTTTCAGGAATATTTCCAACTCGGGAATCCGCAGCGCGACCGCAGCAAGGGGCTGGGGCTCGGCCTTGCGATCGTCGAAAGGTTGTCGCGTTTGCTGGCGCACCGGATAAGCCTGCAGTCCGACCCGGGTCGCGGCTCGAGATTTGCCATCGAAGTGCCATTGGGTACAAGTGCCGCTGGCGAACTGCGGGATGAATGTGTCATTACAGATCGTCTGGACGGCGTGCGAGTGGCGATCATTGACGACGAGACTGCGATCATCCGTGCGATGGCAGAACTGCTCCAGCGCTGGGGTTGTATCGTAACCACTGCCGACTCCGAAGCTGAAATGCTTCGCAAGCTTAAGGATACAAATACCACGCCCAGCCTGCTAATCTGCGACTATCGTTTGGGAACCAACCGCAATGGTGTGCAGGTGATTCAAGGCATCCATCATGCGCTTGGAACCAAATTACCGACCATCCTGATCACGGGCGATACCGCGCCCGATCGCTTGCAGGAGGCACACGCCAGTGGCTTTGAGCTGCTGCACAAACCGGTGCAGCCTGCAAAGCTGCGCCAGATGATGCAAATCCTGCTGTCACGTAAGGACGCACTCGGCGGCGAGATCAGCCTCTGACGGGGCAGGCCGTACGACCCGCGCGGGTGCGTGTCCGACTTTCGTCTAATTGTTTTCGCGCATTACTTTCTCCACCATTCTTGTTGACGGAGCCAAGGCCGATTTGATCGGACTGCTTGTCGAACTACGGGAGGCTGACATGGACCAGTTGATTCTTCTGAGCCAGGGACTCTTCTTGGCCGGGTTGGGACTTGGTGCGTGGCTATGTTTTCAGTCTGCCAAGAAGACAGATGCGGAGACACTAGATGGCAATGAGCAGATTCCACGCGTTGACCATCCCGGATCGACGCCTCACGACTATTGGGCTTGAATGGCAGTGGCCAGTTGCCGAAAACAGGCGCCATCTTTCTTAATTGATCATGCAGGTAAGGTATGTTTGTGTATCTCGATGACGTCATAAAATTTGTTGCTGATTATGGGCCAGCGGCGAAAGCTTATTTGGACATGAATTACCCATGGCTTGCCGCCGCCGTTCTTAGTGCATTCACGGTGGCCAATACCGTGCGCATCGTCGCTTATATCCCGCAGATCATCAAGGCCACACAAGATAGAAATGGCGCATCGGCGATTTCATATGCCACTTGGGGGCTATTTTTCCTTTCGCACGTCACAACCATCGCTTACGCACTTGTGTGTGCCGGTGATTTTGTTCTGGCCATGATATTTCTGGGAAACGCGCTGGCATGTCTGGCAATTGTCGTCGCGACAGTGTTCAACAGGAAACGGCACGCTGCGCGCGGCAAGGCCAGCGAGCTTATTGATTTCGCGCATTCCGGCTGACTGCGCGGGATATTCGGGTAGGGCGCGTAAGGCTACTGTTTGACGGTTCCACGCCCCGTCGTTCTCCTTCGTGACCTGCGGCGTGGGGAGTCTCTTCCCGCACGAGCTTTGTCGTTGCGAAATGGCTTTGAAAAGGGATTTTTTGGCGTGTTTGTTAACCAAACCCCAGCCGCCGCGCGGCTACGCCCGCTTGCGCGCGATTGGTGACTTTCAGCGCGCGCATGATATCGGTGACATGCGTTTTTACCGTGGCCTCGGTAATTTTGAGTTCATCGGCGATGATCTTGTTGGGCTTTCCTAAAGCGATCAGGCATAGGACTTCGGTTTGTCTCGCAGTCAGCGCCGGCTTGACGGCGGAAGCGCTTGCCGCGCCGGAAATGTCTAGCCCCGCCAGACCCAGCGCCTGCGGCGGTATGTAAACGCCACCGGAAAGTATCAGGCGTAGCGCCTGCAATGTGATTTCGTGCGTCGAGGATTTCGGGATAAAACCCACGGCGCCCATTTTCAATGCGCTCACCACCCCTACGGTGTCGTCCGATGCCGACAGTATCGCCACGGGCAAGTTGGCATGGCGGCGATGCAGTTCCCGCATCACAGCATGGCCATCGATGCCCGGCAAATTCAGATCAAGCAGCACCAGGCTAAGATCATCGATATATTGATCCGCCAACGCGTAAGCATCGTTGGCATTGGCGGCCCCAAAGACAGTGACGTCATTCGCCAGCAATTCGAGGGTGTGGCGCAGCCCTTCGCGCACCAGCGCATGATCATCGACGACGAGAAACTTCATGGAGCGCTATTTTAATTTTTTATGGCGAATTTTCCAACGTCACAGTTTATCCGCTGCGGTCGTACGACCATGTTGTGGTTGGAGCCCGACCTTCGTCTAGTTAACGAATTTCCGCGTTTGTGGCATTTTTGATCATCAGTGGTCGTCGATGCTTAAGGCCGGAGACTGACGATGAGGGTTGATGTTGGCGGTCGCGCAAAAAGTGTAGTGAGCTATGTGTTGCTAGCCGCGCTCGTGGGCTATGGAGTGTCCACGACGGCGATGGACCACGACAACTCTCCTGCGACAGTGTCACAAACCGCCGCACTGGCGGCAAAGAGAGACTCGGGTGCGCAATTTTCCTTGGGTGAGCGATATTACGAAGGACGTGGTGTCATACAGAGTTTTGCCGAGGCCTTGAAGTGGTATAGGCAGTCGGCGGCGCAGGGTCATGCTGGCGCACAAAACAACCTTGGCGCCCTGTATCTCAATGGCGAAGGCGTTCCGCGGAATTATGCCGAAGCGGTGCGCTGGTTTCGCATGTCGGCGGCGCAAGGTTATGCAATGGCGCAAAACAACCTTGGCGCTATGCATTATAACGGGCATGGCGTTGCGCAAGACTTTGCTGAAGCGCTTCGGTGGTATCGTCAGTCGGCGGCGCTAGGTTATGCACTCGCGCAAAACAGTATCGGCGAGATGTACCTTGACGGCGAAGGAGTGCCGCAGAATTCCGCCGAAGCGGCGAGATGGTTTCATCTCGCTGCGGCGCAGGGACTGGTGATCGCACAAAACCATCTCGCAGAGATGTACAAGGCAGGGCGAGGTGTGGTGCAGAATTTCGCAGAAGCCGCCCAGTGGTGGCGTAAGGCCGCTATCCAAGGCGATATTCAGGCGCAACATAATCTTGCCGTGGTACTGCACAACGGGGTGGGTGTGCCGCAAAACCATGCGGAAGCGTTGAAGTGGTATCGCCTCGCGGCATCGCAGGGCAGCTCGGCGTCACAACATAATTTGGGCTGGATGTATGCCTTCGGTCAAGGCGTCGAGCAGGATTATGTTCGCGCACACGCCTGGTTGACTCTCGGCGCTGCGTTGGGCAACGCGGATGCGCGCGTCAATCGGAAAATTATTGCCGCTCAAATGAGCAAGCGGCAACTTTCTGCGGCAGAACAATGGGTGCGCGATTGCGTGAAGAGAATTCTGAGAGGCTGCGATTGAGAGAGACCTCCCACTGTCTATGCTAATGTGTCGCGTTCGCTCCCCCGGGAATCGCTCCAGCCGTACCCCGGCATCCTTGATGACTTTCGCCCACTTAACAATTTCGCGCTGGATGTGATCGGCGAATTCCTTTTTTCGGTGCCGCCCGTGGTCAGCATGTCGTGTAAGGTGGTCGCCTTGATTCCGGGCGCCCACCCTTCGACGATGGTCTTGCGCAGATCCGCGATGAACTGGCTGCACGTAAAAGCGGCTGCCGCCGTGGCCGGCTACTGATAACTTTACCCGAAGTGCGCTATAGCCGTGGCGACACGCTTGTCAGTCTGAAGTATGTGCGAGATTGATTTTGACTGTTTTTTATCGAGATTTATTCAATTTTGAATCCGCTGGCCTTGACCACTTTGCCCCAGCGCGCCTGTTCGGTGGCCAGCCACTTGCCCATGTCGGCGGGTGACATCGGCAGCGCCACGGTACCGTATGACGCGAGTTTTTCCTTGACGTCGGGCAGTGCGATGATGCGGTTCACTTCGGTGTTGAATTTATTCACGATGTCGGCGGGGATTTTCGACGGTCCCATGATGCCCTGATACGAGCCGGTGACGAACCCTTCCAGTCCCGCGGTCTCGCTGACCGTGGGCACATTGGGCAGATTGGGATCGCGCTTTTCGCTGGACACCGCGATCAGTTTCAAACGGCCCGCCTTGACGTGCGGCAGCGTTTGCAACATACCCATGAACAAAAGATCGCCTTCACCGGTGGCCAGCGTCATGATCGACGCCTGCCCGCCCTTGGTCGGCACGTACACCCACTTTGCGCCGGTGCGCTGTTCGAGCGATAGCCCGGCCAGATGAACGGCGCTGCCCAACCCGGCCGGGTAGTTCAGCTTGCCGGGGCTGGCCTTGGCAAGCGCAATTAACTCCTTTACGGTTTTCACCGGTACGCTCGGATGCACTGTCAGCAAGTGCGCTGAGTACGACACCATGGCGATGGGTGAAAGGTCGCGCTGAATATCGAAAGGCAGCTTGGAATACATGCTGGGGCTGATCACCAGATTACCCAGATCAGTGAGCACCGTGCTGTAACCGTCGGCGGGAGAACGCGCCGTGATCTCCATGGCGATGTTGCCGTTTGCGCCGACGCGGTTGTCCACCACGATTTGCGGTCCCCACGCCTTGGTGAGTTCGGGGCCGATCATGCGGGCGAGTATGTCCGAGGTGCCGCCCGCCGGGTACGGTATCAGCATGCGTATGGGTTTGGCCGGCCAGCTTTGTGCGTGGGCGGCCGAGGGCAGCGCCATGCCGATGGCAACCAGGGTTGTCAGGGTGGCGGTGAGTTTGCGGGCGGTGGTGGAACTGCGCATGGAACACTCCTCAAGTTTGATTTATGGATTCTAGTGTAGTCGCGCCACGCGATGCTGTCGAACCCGCCACGGAGCACTACAGAGTGCGTGGCGGCGTAGTATCCTTGGCGCTCTCCATGAAACCGCTTGCTTATCACTTGTTGCGTCTGCTGGCCGACGGCGAATTTCGTTCCGGCGCGGCGCTGGCGCACGCCACCGGCCTGTCGCGCGCGACCGTGTGGAATGCCGTGCAGGAAATCGAGGCCTCGGGTCTCGATGTGTTCAGCGTGCGCGGGCGCGGCTACCGGCTGTCGCAACCGATTTCCATGCTGGATGCCGCGAAAATCCATCAATGGCTGGGCGATGCGGCGCCGTTTAACGTGGAAGTAGCGGACGAAGTCGATTCGACCAACACACTGTTGCTGCAGCGCGCGCAGGCGGGGGCGTCACACGCGAGTGTGATCGCCGCCGAATGGCAGCGCGCGGGGCGTGGCCGCCTGAACCGGCCGTGGCATGCGGCGGTGGGCGGCGCGCTGACGTTCTCGGTGCTGTGGCGGTTTTCGCAGGGTGCGGCAACGCTCGCCGGTTTGAGTCTGGCCGCCGGGCTGGCGGTGGTGCGCGCACTGGAAACCTTGGGCGTCACGGGAGCGGGTTTGAAATGGCCCAACGATGTATTGTGGCGCGGTCGCAAAATCGCCGGCATTTTGATCGAGATGCAGGGCGAGGCGCTGGGGCCGAGCGCCGTGGTGATTGGTGTCGGGGTCAATGTGCGTTTGTCGCCCGCGACCCGCGAAAAAATTGATCAGGCGTCTGCCGATCTTGAAACGATATTGGAGCATGCGGTGGATCGGAATCAATTGTTGGCGGCGTTGTTGAACGAGTTCAATAAAACGCTGCTGGAATTCGAACGCGAGGGCTTTCAGCCGTTTCGCGAGGATTGGCAGCGCCATCATGTGCATCAGGGTTGCGCGGTGCGGCTGGCGCTGCCCAACGGCGCGCGCGAATCGGGTGTGGCGCGCGGCGTGGGCGCGGATGGATCGCTGTTGCTCGAAACCGCGCGCGGCGTGCTGCCGTTTCACAGCGGCGATGTCAGTTTGCGCGCGGCGGGGCGAGCCGTATGAACGCCGGGGTGAACATACTCGCCATTGACGCCGGCAACAGCCGCATCAAGTGGGGTATTGCCGACGGTACCGGCTGGTTGCGGCGCGGGTGGCTGGCGACAGCCGAGGCGGATACGTTCGGTGCGGTATTAAAAGAGCTGCCGGCGCCGGCATGCATCGTCGTGTCCAATGTGGCGGGCGAACGGGTACGCGAGGCTTTGACGCGCGCGCTGGGCGGGGTTGGCGTGGTGCCGCGCTGGGTTACGGGGCGCGACGAACAATGCGGCGTGCGCAGCGGATACGCCGATCCGACGCAACTCGGCTCTGACCGCTGGGCGGGTTTGATCGCGGCGTGGAAATTGTATGGGCGAACCGGACGCGCCTGCGTGATCGTTAACGCGGGGACCACCATGACGGTCGATGCATTGTCTGCGGAAGGCGTGTTTCTCGGTGGTGTAATCGTGCCGGGGCTGGACCTTATGCGCGCGTCGCTCGACAGCGGTACCGCGCAATTGCGATTGCGGCACGGGGCGTTTTATTATTTTCCGGACAACACGGCGGACGCCATCATGAGCGGCGCGATCAATGCGCTTGCCGGCGCCATCGACCGCATGCGCGGGTACATGGAAGAAACCGGCCAAGGCTCGCCGCTTGTCGTGCTGTCGGGCGGCGCGGCGGCGTTGATCAAACCGAGGCTTAACGTCGCGGTGGAGCTGGTGGATAATCTGGTGCTCGAGGGCTTGCTCGAAATTGCAAAACAACGCTAACGCCATGCGCGCGCTTTTCCTGCTGTTTGTTCTGGCCAATCTTGCGTTCTTCGCATGGGATCGCTATCTGCGCGCGCCGGTCAGCGCCGAAGTGCATAACCGGCAAGTGGAAATCACACCGGAGAAAATCCGCCTGGTAAAAGAAGTGGCGCCGCCCGGCAAGGCCAACGCACGGGTGGCGGGCGCGGCGGCATGCATGGAGTGGGGCGCGTTCGCGGGCGCGGCGGTTGCGCGCGCAGACGCGGCCATGGAGGAACTCGGGTTGCCGGCGTCGCAGTTCAAGCGTGTGATGGTGGAGGCCAGTGGCTACTGGGTGTATATCCCGCCGCTCAAATCGAGAAACGAAGCGGAGAAATCCGCCAGGGCCTTGAAGGAACTGGGCGTCACCGAATATTCCATCGTGCAGGAGAAGACGGAATGGCGCAACGCGATTTCGCTCGGCATATTCCGCAGCGACGAGGCCGCGCAATCTTTTCTGAAATCATTGCAGCGCCGGGGCGTGATCGACGCGGTTGCCGAGAAGCGAGAAAATTTTCTGCGGCAGGTGGTGTTCTACGTGCGTGAACCGAGCGAGGCGACGGTGGCGAAACTGGCGGCGATACGCGCGCAAATGCCGGCGAGCGAGGTGCGCGCGGTGCCGTGCCCGGCGTGATATCACCACATGGCGCGGTATTGATGTAAGTTATTGTTTTAAATCATTTTTTCTGATGGCGGCGAGCAGGGCCGTGGTCGATTTCTGATGCAGAAACGGAATCGAATGTACCGTGCCGCCCCAGCCACGCACGTCGTTCGCGCCGACGATGGCATCGGCGGACCAATCGCCACCCTTCACCAGCACGTCGGGACGTATCGCGCGGATCAGCACGAGCGGCGTGTCGTCTTCAAACCAGGTCACGGCGCTGACGGCTTCGAGCGATGCGATCACCGCGGCGCGATCTTCCAGCCGGTTGATCGGCCGATCATCACCCTTGCCGAGGCGGCGCGTCGAAGCGTCGCTGTTGAGCGCGACGATCAGACTTGCGCCTTGCGCGCGTGCCTGCGCGAGATAGGTGACATGCCCGCGATGCAGCACATCGAACACGCCGTTGGTGAACACCAGCGGTCGCGGCAGCGTTAGCACGTGCGCCGCGAGTTTATCGGCGGGCGCCGGCGCGCGAATTTTTGCTTCGAAGGCGGGCGGCGGGTAATTCACGCGGCAGGCAATCAGGCGCGCGACGCCTAGTCGAGATATTCAAACAGCCGCACGACCTTTTGCACGCCTGCCGTGGTGCGCGCGACTTCGGTCGCTGCATCCGCTTCCGCGCGCTTGACCAGCCCCAACAGGAAAACGGTGCTGTTCTCGGTGACCACTTTGACATGGATGGCGTTGAACTTTTGCGCATCCACAAAGCGCGTTTTGACCTTGGAGGTGATGAACGAGTCATTCGAGCGCACGGTGAGCGCGCTGTTGCCCGACACTTGCAGTTCGTTATAAACGCCGCGCACGTTTTCAATGCCGCGCGCGATGCGTTCGGCTTCCTCGCGTGCCGCCGCATTGGGCACTTCGCCCGTGAGCAACAGCAGCCGGTTGTAGCTGGTGGTGTTGATGTGCGCCGAGCGCAGCCGGTCGTCGATGCGGCTCGATGCCTTGAGTTCAATCCCCTGATCTTCGGTGATGGTGCCCACCGTGCGGCGATCTTCCGCCATCAGCACGCCGCCGGCCGCCGCGCCGCCCACGGCTGCGACCATGCACCCATTCAGCAACGGCAATGCCGCAAGGATCAGTAATCCGATGATGTTTCGTACGTTGCGCATTAATCCACCCCCAATAAAAGACAGTCGATTGCATCGCACAAACAATGCAACGTCAGCAGATGTACTTCTTGTATGCGTGCCGTGCTTTGCGCCGGCACGCAGATATGGACGTCTTTTGCGGCCATGAGTTCCCCAATCGCACCGCCGTTACGCCCGGTGAGCGCGACCACGGTGAGCGAACACTCATGCGCGGCCTGGATGGCCGCGATCACATTTTTGGAGTTGCCGCTGGTGGAAATGGCCAGCAGCACATCACCGGCGCGCCCCAACGCGCGCACCTGTTTGGAAAAAACCTGCTCGAAGTCGTAATCGTTGGCGATCGAGGTCAGCGTGGAGCTGTCGGTGGTAAGCGCGAGGCCCGCAAGGCCGGGGCGCTCTTTTTCAAAGCGGTTAAGCAGCTCCGCCGAAAAGTGCTGGGCATCGGCCGCCGATCCGCCGTTGCCGCAGGCAAGTATTTTTCCGTCGGCCTTAAGACAATCGACCATCAATTGCGCGGCCGTGGCGATGGGGCCGGCGAGCGCATCCATGCACTCCAGCTTCAAGTGCGCGCTTTCGGAAAAAAGTTCGCCGATGCGGCTTACGAGATCCATGGCGCTATTTTGCCCCTGAACGCGGCATTTGTACAGCGAGCATTCACGACGGCGCGGCCTGTGTGGGGCGCTGCGCCGGACATCGCGCGTGAACCCCGTGCCGCGCTACGCACTAAACGCGTCGCGTATCCATTCGACGGGCTCCGCGCCGGTGGCGCCGTTGCGCATAAGCACCGCATCAAAGCGGCACGGCGGCGTGCGGCCCAGCGTGGCGAGATATTGCAGTGCGGTGCGCGTGAGCTTGCTGCGCTTGGCGGCAGTGATGCTCGCCGCCGCGCCGCCAAAGGCGTTGCTCGCGCGGGCGCGCACTTCCACGAATACCAACGTTTTCCCGTCGCGCGCGATCAGGTCGATTTCGCCGTAACGGCCGCGATAATTACGCTCGACTATTTGCAAGCCCTGGCTTTCAAGGAATTTCGCCGCGCGTGCTTCCGCGTCCTTGCCGCGTTCGTTCACGGCTTCGCAGGCACCGACGGCGCGGATTTTGCCGGCACGGAAGGCACGGGCTTCGCGGGCAAGGGCGCGGGGGCTGACGGCGGTGGCGGCCCGGCGGCGGCGGGCGGCAGGTTGGCGCCGATGCGCGCGTTGACCAGCTCGCGTGCGAAATGCCGGTCGCGTCCGAGCGTGAGCTTTCCGGTAACGCCGCCCAGCGTGAGTTCGGTCTGGCGCGCCAGCAACGCCTGACCGATGCGCCACGCATCGATGCCCAGCGCATAGAGCCGCTCCAGGTCGGCGTCGCCGCGAAAATCCTGCCGCGGATAGACCATCACCGCCGGATGGTCGCGTTGCAGCAGCCACGGCATGTCGAAAAAAGTAACACCGGCGAGTTCGACGGCCGCCGCCGCTCCGCCATCGCCAGCGTAAATTTGCGACGAGGCGTATACCGCCAGCGGTTCCAGATGGGCGCGCACCGCGCGCGCCTGCCGTGCATCGAGCGCGAGAAACGCCATGTCCGCCACGCGCAATTCAGCGGCCTGTTTGAGCCGCGCTAGTTCCGCCGGGCTGGTGTTAAAGGCGAATTCGGCAACGAGCTTGCCGCCGAGCTTGGTGAATTCACTGTTGAACGCCAACTGCAAGCGCTTTAGCAACGGGCTGTCGCCGGTGACGGTATACGCGGCGCGTTTGCCGTCCCGATACGCAAGACGCGCGGCGTGCTGCGCATCCGTTTCGATTTGCAGGCTGAGCACATGCAGGTTGGGGCGGTTGGGTGTTTTGCCTTCTGGGGCATTGAGCAGCAACGTGGGCACGTTCAGGTCGCCATTGGCAACAGCCGTGACGGCGGAGCGGATCAGCGGGCCGACCACCAGCCGCGCGCCGGTTTGCGTGGCCTGCTGGTAAACGGCGCTCGCCTGTTTGGCGTCATCTCCCACGGAGTAGACGCGTACCGGCAGTGTTTGCCGCGCATCGGATTTGGATGCCGCGACAAAGCCGTCGCGCAGCGCCTCGGCGTGCCGCCGGAACACGCTGGATTCGATCGGCAGCAGCAAGGCAATGTGCGGCGCGTCCACCGCGGCAACGCCGGGTATGCTGGACTGTGCGCTGGCTATCGCGCACAGCCCACCGTATAGTAGCGTGACCGCCATGGACATCCACACCTGCCATGGCGCGCACGCCCGTTTATGAAAGCATTCCAATCTGAATCTCCGTCCAAGCCAAACAAACCCGTGGCACCCAAGGTGCGTGCGACATTATATGTAGTCGCGACGCCCATAGGGAATCTGGCCGACATCAGCGAGCGCGCCATAGCGATATTGGGCAGTGTTGCGGCCATCGCGGCGGAAGATACGCGCGTTACGCGGCATTTGCTGGATCATCGCGGCATCACCGCGCGGCTCATCGCGTTGCATGAGCATAACGAAGAACGCGCGGCGCGCGACGTGCTGGACATTCTTGCCGACGGAAAAAACGTGGCGCTGGTCAGCGATGCGGGCACGCCGGCGATTTCCGATCCTGGCGCGCGGCTGGTAGCGTTGGCGCGCGAAGCCGGCCATGCGGTGAGTCCCATTCCCGGTGCGAATGCCGCCGCAGCGGCCGTGTCGGTGAGCGGATTTCTGTCGCCCCACTTCTTGTTTTACGGATTTTTGCCGGCACGCGCGAGCGCACGGCGCACCGAACTGGCGGCGCTGGCCGCGATGCCATATTCACTGGTGTTTTATGAAGCGCCGCACCGGGTGACGGACTGCGTGTCCGATCTGGCCGCCGTGCTGGGCGACGCACGACGCATCCTGATTGCGCGTGAACTGACGAAGCTGTTCGAGGAAACGCACGTATGCGCGCTGCGTGATGCGCAGGCTTGGCTGGCCGCTGACGCGCATCGCGGCAAGGGCGAATTTGTGCTGGTGGTGGAGTGCGCCGCTGCATCAACAGGGACGGAGCCGGTGGATGTCGAGAAAACACTCAGGGCGCTGCTCGACGAATTGCCGCTAAAACAGGCCGTGGCGCTGGCGGTGAAGATTACCGGCGGCAGCCGGAATGCGTTGTATGAGCAGGCGCTGGCGATGAGAAAGGATGAAAGCTAAAAGCTGAAGAATGAAAACGGTCAACGGCATGCCGCTGGTTGGGTTGTTTTCATCCTTCGCCCTTGTTTTGTTGGCCTTCACGTAGCGCGTCGCACCGTTTAACATGCGCACCATGACCATGAATAAACTCACGCTCACCCGCCCCGACGACTGGCATCTGCATCTGCGCGATGGCGCTTACCTGCGCGCGGTGCTGCCCGATACCGAGAAGCGTTTTGCGCGCGCCATTGTGATGCCCAATCTCAAACCGCCGGTGACGACGGTGGCGCTGGCGCTGGCTTACCGCAAGCGCATTGTGGATGCGCTGCCGGCACAGGCGAGTTTCACGCCGCTGATGACGTTGTATCTCACGGACAACACGCGGCCGGAAGAAATTATTAAATCAAAACAATCGGATAGCGCAGGGTGCGTAGTGGCGGTCAAGTATTATCCCGCTGGCGCCACCACCAACTCCGATGCGGGCGTGACGGACTTATCGCGTTGCGCGGCGGTGCTGGAAGCGATGCAGGAAACCGGCATGCCGCTGTTGGTGCATGGCGAAGTGACCGACACCACCGTGGATATTTTTGATCGCGAGCGGGTGTTTCTGGAGAAAGTGCTCGCGCCGCTTGCGGTGAAATATCCGCGTCTGAAAATCGTGCTCGAACACATCACCACGCGCGAAGCCGCGCAGTTCGTGTTGGGCGCGCCGGCGACCATCGCGGCGACGATTACCGCGCATCATCTGCTGCTCAACCGCAATGCGCTGTTTGCCGGCGGCATGCGGCCCCATAATTATTGTCTGCCGGTGTTGAAGCGCGAGGCTCATCGCGAGGCGCTGGTGGCGGCCGCGACCGGCGGCAACCCTAAATTTTTTCTCGGTACCGACAGCGCGCCGCATGCGCGGCATACCAAAGAGGCCGATTGCGGTTGCGCGGGTTGCTACACCGCGCACGCGGGCATCGAGTTGTATGCCGAGGCATTCGAGGCCGCTGGCGCGCTGGATAAACTCGAAGGCTTCGCCAGTCACTTCGGGCCCGACTTTTACGGCTTGCCGCGCAATCGCGACAACATCACGCTGGTAAAAGAAGCGTGGCGCGTGCCGATGGATGTGCCGTACGGCGACGATCGGCTGACCCCGTTTCGCGCCGGCGGCGAGGTGGCGTGGCGGCTCGTGTAGCTTACGGGCACATAGGGCGACCGTGCCACACGTGATACGCACCCCCTAACTTGCCCACGTGAGCGCCGCGCCCGAACGCGATGGTTTCCAGGCGCCCCGGGGGCCGCTGTGGGTGTTTGGCTACGGCTCGCTGATGTGGGACGCGGGCTTTGCCTACCGCGTGGCGAAACCTGCGTTGCTGTATGGATACCACCGTGCGTTTTGCGTGTACTCGCATCGCTTTCGCGGCACCGAACAAACGCCCGGTCTGGTGCTCGGCTTGAACGCCGGCGGCGCGTGCCGCGGCGTGGCCTTTCAAATCGCCGCGAAGGATGTCAGTTGCGCGCTGGATGATCTTTGGGTGCGCGAGATGCCGCGCCGCACGTACCGGCCGCGTCTGCTGCCGGTGCGATTGGAACGCGGGGCGCGGGGCACGGTGCGCGCCCTCGTCTTTGTCGCCGATCCGTCGCACTATGCGTATGCCGGCAAACTGGCGCTCGAACGCACGGCGCAAATGATCGCCACCGCACACGGTTTGCGCGGCCCCAACGCTGAGTATCTGTGCAACACCGTGCAGCATTTGCGCGAACTCGGCGTGCGCGATCGCGCGCTGGAGCGGCTGTATGCGCGCGTGGGTGAATTGCAGGCGAAAACACGGCGCGGGTGATACCATCGCCCGCGAAGTCGGCCAGACAGTCGCTGCACGCGGATAAAACCCGTCGCCTCACGGTGCCGGTGCCGCGCGTGGAGGAAAGTCCGGGCTCCACAGGGCAGGGTGGCGGGTAACACCCGTCCGTTATAAGCGGTGGGCGCAAGCCCATGGTGAAGGCGAGGAACAGGGCCACAGAGACGAGTCCTGGCGCGCAAGCGTCAGGGGTGAAACGCGGCAACCTCCACCCGGAGCAACACCAAATAGGCAGGCGCTGACGCGGCCCGTCGAGTCTGCGGGTAGGTGGCTAGAGCCGTGGAGCAATTCACGGCCCAGAGGAATGACTGTCAGGGGCGCAAGCCTCCATACAGAACCCGGCTTACCGGCCGACTTCACTTTTTTGGTTGGGATTGAATAAGTTTTTTGTTATCGTTTGGATGAGGGGGGAGATAATTTGATTTAAGTCGAGCCTGACCCCTTTGATTCGTGATTCGGCAAATCGAGTGCAGCAGGGGGGGCGCTGCTGACCTGCCAGCGCTACATAGAATTGAACCCGGTCCGCGCGGCGATGGTGGAGGACCCCGTGCATTACCGCTGGACGAGTTACCGCGCCAATGGGTTGGGGCCGCCCGATGCGCGGCTGACGCCGCACACCGTGTATCTCTCATTGGGCCCGGCGCGCCGGAGCGACAGGCGGCGTATCGCGCTTTGTTTCGCGCGCAGTTGGATGGTGCCGCCATCAATGACATACGCCTTGCGCTCAATCAGAGCCAGCCGCTGGGTAATTCGAGATTCCTGGACAAAATAGAAAAAATAACCGGGGTGCTACGCGAGGCGCGACCGCACGGGTGGCCACGGGTGGCGCCAGCCACGTAATTCCCCCGGCGCGGCAGGGCGGCCCTGATCGATAGCGGCGGGGCGTTTACGGTTGGGCGTGGTTTTTGCCGTCCGATTACATACCCAAATTCATCCCAAACCGCCGCGCCGCCCGCAAATCCCCGGATTTATGTTGCGGTACCGCAACGTACGGCATTTCCCCGTACTTTCGTACACTCAGCGTACATTTTTAAAGTGTTACTTTCGAATAAATATGCATCTATATGTTTTTATTTGTTTTTATATTTTTAGTGCAAGCCGATTTCGCGCCGCCATTTTTGGCATAAGTCCTTGTCCAGAAAAAGAAATTGGCCATTTTTCTTGACCCGTCATAAGTACCTCGCCTATAGTGGGAAAAAGTGGTAAAAAGTGGGGAACAGCGACGAATTAATCGCAACCCGGCAATAGTTAGTAAGTACCCACCTCAGGCGGAGGAAACCCGTGTTTCGCGGCATTGCGCAACTCAATCTCGACAGCAAAGGCAGGCTCGCCGTCCCGGCGCGTCATCGCGATGTGCTGTTGGAGCGCTGCCGCGGCCACCTGGTGATTACGGCGGACGCCGACCGCTGCCTGCTGGTGTATCCACTCCCGGAGTGGGAAGTCATCCAGCAAAAACTCGAAGGCTTATCGAACCTTGATCCGCGGGTGCGCGAATTGCAGCGCCGGCTGATCGGTTTCGCCGTCGATACCGAAATGGACGCTGCAGGCCGCGTGCTGGTGTCGCCCGCCTTGCGCCAATACGCGCAACTCGACAAGGCCGTGGTGCTGGTGGGGCAGGGCAAAAAATTTGAGGTGTGGAACCAGGAGCAATGGGATAGCCGCATGGAAGCGCCCGGCGGCCTTGCGCCCGGCGGGCTGCCGCCGGAGTTGGAGGGTTTCTCCTTGTGAGCGGTGGCGAGCACCAGGCAGTGATGCTGGAGCAGGCGGTGGACGGTTTGAATGTGCGTGCGAACGAGCAGCGTGCCAACGGCATTTACGTGGACGGCACGTTCGGGCGCGGCGGACACAGCAGGCGGATTCTGGAGTTGTTGGGCAGCGGTGGCCGATTGATCGCACTGGATCGCGATCCGGCGGCGATTCAGGCGGGCGCGGCGCTAACCGCGACGGACCCGCGCTTCACGCTGTTGCACGGATGGTTTGGCGAAATGCACGCGTTGTTGTCGGCCGCGGGCGTGGAAACGAACAAAGGGGTGGACGGGATATTGCTCGATCTGGGCGTGTCTTCTCCGCAGTTGGACGATGCGGCGCGCGGTTTCAGTTTCCGGTTTGACGCGCCGCTCGACATGCGCATGGATACCAGCCGCGGCATCACCGCGGCGCAATGGCTGGCACGGGCTGAAGAGTCTGAAATCAGGGAGGTTATAAAAAATCATGGCGAAGAGCGGTTTGCTAAACAGATTGCAGCAGCGATTGTTGCTGCAAGAGCGGGGGGGTCTATCCAAACCACACGACAACTTGCCGCGCTCGTGGCGGACGCCGTCCCGGCGCGCGAGCCACGCCAGGACCCTGCGACGCGCACGTTTCAAGCTATACGGATTCACCTCAATCGGGAACTCGAGGAGCTGTCGCTAGTGTTGCCGCAATGCCTCGAACGGCTCAACCCGGGCGGACGTCTGGCGGTGATCAGCTTTCATTCGCTCGAAGATCGCATCGTCAAGCGTTTCATGCGCGAGGCGGCGGTCGGCGGCAGCGTGCCGCGGCGGCTGCCGTTGCGCGCGCATGAAATGCCGCAACCGCGGATGCGCCTGATCGGCAAGGCGCAACGGGCGAGCGCCGATGAAGTGGCGCGCAATCCGCGCTCGCGCAGCGCGACGCTGCGCGTGGCGGAAAGAACCTAGGGCGAAACGGCATGATGACGCGCCTCAACCTCGTGTTGCTTGCGGTGTTGATCGCGTGCGCGCTGGCGGTGGTGACCTCGCAGCACAAGGCGCGCAAGTTATATGTTGAATTGCAGCACGAACAGGAACTCGAGAAGCGTTACGACGTGGAGTGGGGGCAGTTGCAACTCGAACAAAGCACCTGGGCCATGCATGCGCGCATTGAAAAAATAGCCACGCAGCAATTGCGCATGCGCGCGCCCGCCGCCGCGCGTATACAGGTGGTTGCGCCTGCTGCGGACCCAACACCGTCCGCCGGAGCGCCGCAATGAAAGGCGTCACGCAACCGCGCGAAAGCCGCCGCGACAACCTGCGCGCGCAATTGCAGGAAGCGCCCTCCCTGCAGGGGTGGCGCTCGTTCTTCTTGCTGGCGAGCCTGCTGCTGGCCTTCACGCTGCTCGCGGGCCGCGCGGTGTATTTGCAGGGGCTGAACAACGATTTTTTGCAGGCCAAGGGCGAATCGCGTTACTCGCGCGCGATTGAAATATCCGCCACGCGTGGCATGATCGTGGATCGCAATAACGAGCCGCTGGCGATATCGACGCCGGTGGAATCCGTGGCGGCGAGCCCGGCGGACATCGATATCACGCCGGAACAATCGCAAAAACTCGCGAAACTGTTGCAAGTCAATGCGGCGGAGTTGGCGCGCAAGTTTGAAGACACACGCCGCGACTTCGTATACCTGAAACGCCAGTTGCCGCCGGAGCAGGCCGCAAAAATTGTCGAACTCAATATTCCCGGCGTGTTCCTGCAACGCGAATACCGCCGCTATTACCCGGCCGGCGACGTGATGGCGCACATCATCGGCTTTACCAACGTCGATGACAAAGGCCAGGAGGCGCTGGAGCTTGCGTTCGAGGACAAGCTGCGCGGCAAATCCGGGCATCGGCGCGTGATCAAGGATCGCATGGGTCGCATCGTCGAGGACATGGACAGCATCCGCGCGCCCCAGCATGGCGAAAGGCTCACGCTGTCCATCGATGCCAAGATTCAGTACTTGGCATTTCGCGAACTGAAAAAGGCGATAGTCGATCATCGTGCCAAGGCGGGCGGCATCGTGGTGCTGGATGCGCTGACCGGCGAAGTGCTGGCGATGGCGAATTTTCCGACCTATAACCCGAACAATCGCAGCGGCCATGACGCCTCGAAGGCGCGCAATCGCGCAGTCACCGATCTTTTTGAACCGGGTTCGACGCTAAAGCCGTTTACTGTTGCCACCGCGCTTGAGGCCGGCACCGTCACGGCGGAATCGATTATCCAAACCGCGCCGGGGCAACTCACCATTGGCAAGGCGACCATTCACGATGCCCATGCGTCGGGTGCGTTGACCGTGGCGCAGGTTATCCAGAAATCGTCCAACGTGGGCGCCGCGAAAATCGCGCTGGGACTACCACCTTCAAGCATGTGGACCGTTTTTAATCGTGTGGGATTCGGCACGCCGCCGCAATCGGGTTTTCCGGGCGAGGTGGCGGGCCGCTTGCGTGCCCACGAGAACTGGAAACCCATCGAACAGGCGACGATGTCGTATGGGCATGGAATCTCGGTGTCGCTGTTGCAGTTGGCGCGCGCGTACAGCATTTTCGCGACCGACGGCGAGCTGAAGGCGCCCGCGCTGATCAAGCGCGATGCGTCGCCGGAGTCGTCACGGGTTATATCGGAGGCGACCGCGCAAGCCGTGCGCAAGATGCTGGAGATGGCCGTGCAGGCGGGCGGCACCGCGCCGAAAGCGCAGATCGCGGGTTATCGCGTAGCGGGCAAAACCGGCACCGCGCACAAACTGGAAGGGCGCGGTTATGCCGCCAACCGTTATGTGTCGTCGTTCGTCGGCTTTGCGCCGGTGTCGAATCCGCGCCTGATCGTGGCGGTGATGATCGACGAACCCAGCGCCGGCCAGCATTATGGCGGGCAAGTTGCGGCCCCGGTATTCAGCGAGGTGATGGGCGGCTCGCTGCGCTTGATGGCCATCCCGCCCGATGCGCCGATGGACAAATTGGTGTTGCCGCCCGCGGCCGCGCCTGAGATCAAGGAAGAAGTGTGAGGGGCGATCGTGAGGCGTCAGGCGTGAGGCGAAACGCTTCGGTACGTGCCGCGGACAGTATCGACTGGGCCGCTGTCGATGCGCTACGCATCCGGCGGCTTACGAGCGACAGCCGCGCTGTTCGCGCGGGCGATACCTTTGTTGCCTATCCCGGAGAAACGCGCGATGGCCGCGACTTTATCGCGCACGCCATTCTGGCGGGCGCGGATTCCGTGTTGTGGGAGCCGTCGGCATTCCAGTGGAAGCCGTCGTGGCGCGTCAGGAACTTGCCGGTGCCGCAACTGCGCCGGCAAAGCGGCTTTGT
This sequence comes from Betaproteobacteria bacterium UBA5216, assembly GCA_002412495.1. GTDB lineage: Bacteria > Pseudomonadota > Gammaproteobacteria > Burkholderiales > SG8-41 > UBA5216. The sequence continues at coordinate 21,210 of DHVE01000128.1, read as the reverse complement.
CGCCAGCCACGTGTACGGCCGGCCCAGTTCGCGGCTGTGGATGATCGGTGTGACCGGCACCAACGGCAAAACGACTTGCAGCCAGTGGATCGCGCAGGCGTTCAACCGGCTGGAGCGCCGCTGCGCGGTGGCGGGCACGATCGGCAACGGTTTTCCCGGCGCGCTGGAAAGCAGCGTCAATACCACGCCCGACGCGGCGTGGCTGCACGGGCAATTGCGGGACTGGAATCGCGGCGGCGCGCGCGCCGTGGCGATGGAAGTTTCGTCGCACGGTCTTGAACAAGGGCGCGTGAACGGTGTCGAATTCGACGTGGCTCTGTTTACCAATCTCACGCGCGACCATCTCGATTATCACGGCACCATGGCGAATTACCGCCGGGCGAAAGCGCGCCTGTTCGATTGGGAAACGCTCAAATGGTCGGTGTTTAATCTCGACGACCGCTTCGGCGCCGACCTGGCCCGGCGGCCGCGGTCCGCCTGCGTGCTGGGTTATGGTTTTAACCGGCCTGACGTCGCCAGCCGCCGTGTGCCGCGCGTGCAGGGCCGCAACTTGCGCCTCGCGCCGGATGGCGTGACCTTCGATGTCGTCAGCCCGTGGGGCACGGCGCACGTGCGCGGCAAGGTGCTGGGGCGTTTTAACGCGTCGAACCTGCTGGGCACGCTGGCCGTGTTGCTGGCGAGCAATACCGAACTCTCTGACGCCGTGCGCGTGCTCGCCGAACTGGAAGCCGTGCCGGGCCGCGCCGAACGTTATGGCGGCGGCCGTGGCGAGACTGGCCCGTTGGTGGTGGTGGACTACGCACACACGCCGGACGCGCTGGAAAAAATATTAACCACGCTGCGCGAAGTGGGCGGAAGCGCGCGTCACGCGAAATTGACCTGCATATTCGGCTGTGGCGGTGATCGTGATCGCGGCAAACGCGTGATGATGGGGCGCATCGCCACGCGCTGCGCCGACCGCGTGATCATCACCAGTGATAATCCGCGTGGTGAACCACCGATGGCGATTATCGCCGACATTCTCAAGGGCACGACGCGCGATTGCACGGTGATCGAAGACCGTGCAAGCGCGGTGCGCGAGGCGATTTTCACGTCGGCGCGCGGCGATATCGTGGTGGTGGCCGGCAAGGGGCACGAGCCGTATCAGGAAATTCGCGGCGTGCGTTATCCGTACAGCGATGCGCAAGTGGTGCGGGCGGCGCTGGCGAACAGGGCGAAAGTGGCGCGGCCGGCCAAGGCGGTGGCGGCATGATGCGTGTTTCGGAAGCCGCGTTTGCGCTGGGCGTCGAGCACGCCGGCGACAATCCGGTGTTTACCTCGGTGGGAACCGACAGCCGCAATGTTAAGCCCGGCGAATTGTTCATTGCGTTGCGCGGCAAACATTTTGATGCGCACCAGTATCTCGGTGCGGCGCAAGCGGCGGGCGCTGCGGCGGTGATGGTGGATGCGGAGGGCGCGGCACACGCCGCGGCGGCATTGCCGCCGCAATTCCCCGTGATCGTGGTAAACAACACGCGCTCGGGCCTGACGCAACTGGCGTATGCCTGGCGCAGCCGTTTTGAAGGACCGCTGGTGGCGTTGACCGGCAGCAGCGGCAAAACCACGGTGAAGGAAATGCTGGCCGCGATACTCCGCGAGATCACCGAGGGTGCGGTGCTGGCGACACGCGGCAATCTGAATAACGAAATCGGCGTGCCGCTGACGTTGCTGGAATTGCGCGAGCAGCATCGCTGCGCCGTCATTGAGCTCGGCATGAATCACGCCGGCGAAATCAGCCGGCTGACGCGGCTGGCGCGCCCCGACGTGGCGCTGATCAACAACGCGGGCCGCGCGCACATCGAGCATCTGGGCAGCGAGGAGGCCATTGCGCGCGCCAAGGGCGAAATATTCGAGGGCCTGGCGGCGAACGGTATCGCGGTGATCAATGCCGACGACACGCACACGGCGCTGTGGCGGGAATTGTGCAATAAAAACAAATGCTTGTCGTTCGGGCTTGATCCGGCCGCCGATATCAGCGCGCGGTACGAATTGGGTGTGTTCGCGAGCGCATTGCAGATCAAAACGCCCGCCGGTGATACCGGCGTGACGATTCAAGCGCCGGGTTTGCATAACGTGCGTAATGCCTTGGCCGCGTGCGCGGCGGCAATCGCCCTCGACGTGCCGCTTGCGGCGGTGGCTTCGGGCCTGTCGCGGTATGCCGGGTTCAAGGGGCGCCTTCAACGCAAGCCCGCGCAAGGCGGCGCGACGCTGATCGACGATACCTATAACGCGAATCCCGAATCCACCCGCGCGGCGATTGAAGTGCTCGCTCGCGCAACCGGTAAGCGCGTGCTGGTGCTGGGCGATATGGGCGAATTGGGCGATCGCGCCGCGGCGTGTCATGCGGAAGTCGGCGAATACGCGCGGGTGTCGGGCATCGAAACCCTTTATGCGCTGGGTGAACTGTCCGCCAACACGGTGCGGTCCTTCGGCCCCGGGGCGCGGCATTTTGCCGATATCGACACGATGCTCGCGGAATTAAAAAGCACGCTCGCGCCGGACGTGACGGTGCTGGTCAAGGGATCGCGCTTCATGCAGATGGAGCGCGTGGTGAAGGCATTCGCCTTGGACGAATCCGCCGGCGGGGACGCACACTCATGAACGGAGACCGCACATGCTGCTAGAGTTGGCGCAATGGCTTGCGAAGGACATGCGCGTCTTCAACGTGTTCAATTACATTACGTTGCGCGCCGTGCTGGCATGCCTGACGTCGCTGGTGATCTCGTTTGTCATCGGACCAGCGATGATCCGCAAACTCACCGCTTACAAAATCGGCCAGTCGGTGCGCGACGACGGCCCGCAAACGCATCTGATCAAGGCCGGCACGCCGACCATGGGCGGCGCGCTGATTCTGGTGTCGATCACGGTGACCACGCTGCTGTGGGCGGATCTCGAAAACCGCTTCGTCTGGATCGTGTTGCTGGTGACGCTCGGTTTTGGCGCGGTGGGCTGGGTCGATGATTACCGCAAAGTGGTGCATCGCAATCCCAAGGGCCTGTCGGCGCGCGCGAAATTATTCTGGCAATCGATGGTGGGTCTCGTGGCTGCGTACTACATCGCGTTTTCCAGCAATTTGCCCGCGCAAACGGTATTTATCGTGCCGTTTTTCAAGGAAGTCGCGTATCCGCTGGGCGTCGTGGGTTTTATCGCCATGACCTATTGTGTGATTGTGGGCACCAGCAACGCGGTCAACCTCACCGATGGCTTGGACGGCCTCGCGATCATGCCGACCGTGATGGTCGGCAGCGCGCTGGGCATTTTTGCGTACGTGGCCGGTAACGCGGTGTTCGCAAAATACCTCGCGTTTCCGTACATCCCCGGCGCGGGCGAACTGATGGTGATTTGCGCCGCGATAGGCGGCGCGGGGCTGGCGTTTTTGTGGTTCAACGCGTATCCGGCGGAAGTGTTCATGGGCGACGTGGGCGCGCTGGCGCTGGGCGCGGCGCTCGGCACCATCGCGGTCATCGTGCGCCAGGAAATCGTGTTGTTCATCATGGGCGGCGTGTTCGTGGTCGAAACGCTGTCGGTGATGATTCAGGTGGCGTCGTTCAAGATGACGGGCAAACGCGTGTTTCGCATGGCGCCGCTGCATCACCACTACGAACTGAAAGGCTGGAAGGAGAATCAAGTCGTGGTTCGCTTCTGGATTATCACCATGATGCTGGTGCTGGTGGGGCTATCAACGTTAAAGCTGCGCTGAAGCCGCGGTAAATGCATTTACAAGGAAAGAAGATTCTGGTGCTGGGACTCGGTGACACGGGCTTGTCGATGACGCGCTGGCTGGCGCGGCGGGGCGCCGTTGTGTCCGTGGCCGACACGCGCGCGGCGCCGCCGGGTGCACGCCAACTCGCGGATGAATGGCCAGAGGTGCGGGTGCGCGCGGGCGCTTTCCAGCGCGAGGATTTTGAACACGCCGAGATGATTGCCGTGAGTCCCGGTATTGATCCGCGCGAGGGTGAATTGGCGGCGGCCATTCAGCGCGGCATGCCGGTCGTGGGTGATATCGAACTCTTTGCGCGCGCGCTGCGCGAACGTCTCGACACGGGGAAAGACAAAAATGCCGCGAAGGTGATCGCGATCACCGGTTCGAACGGCAAGAGCACCGTGACGCAGATGTGCGGTGATATCTGCGCCTCGGCTGGACTTATTACTGAGGTGGCTGGCAACATCGGTCAGCCGGTGCTGGATGTGATGTGCGACATCGAGGATGGTCGGCGCCGGCCCGACGCGTTCGTGCTGGAGCTGTCGAGTTTTCAATTGGAAACCACGGCCAGTCTCGAGCCGGACGCGGCGACCCTACTGAATCTCAGCGAAGACCACATGGATCGGTACGACAGTTTCGCGGATTACGGCGCCGCCAAGGCGCGCATTTTCGCGGGGCTGGATAAGAAAGCGGGTGCGCAGGTGTTGAATCGCGACGATGAGTACAGTCTGTCAACGCGGCGGGCTGGCGTGCGGCTGGCGACGTTCGGGTTGTCCGCGCCGCTGTCGGCCGATGAATGGGGATTGTCAGGTGCGGGGGAGACGCTGGCCATGGCGCACGGCGACACCACCCTGATGCGTGTGAACGAATTGCCGCTCGCGGGGTTGCACAACGCCGCCAACGCGCTGGCCGCCGGCGCGCTGTGCTACGCCATCGGCATTGACCATGGACCCATCACACGCGCGTTGCGCGCCTTCAAGGGACTGCCGCATCGTGTGGAAAAAATAAATAAAATCAATGGCATAGATTTTTACGACGACTCCAAGGGCACGAACGTGGGCGCCACGGTTGCCGCGTTACGCGGCATGCAACAGCCGGTGGTATTGATCGCGGGCGGTGACGGCAAGGGACAGAATTTTTCGCCATTGGCCGACGTGGCGCGGCGCGCGCGCGCCGTGGTGCTGATAGGGCGCGATGCGGATTTGATCGCGCAAGCGCTCCAACACACCGGCGTTGCGATGTTGCGCGCGGGCGATATGGTTGAGGCGGTCGAGACCGCGTATCGCGCGGCGAAACCCGGCGATGCGGTGTTGCTGTCGCCGGCGTGCGCGAGTTACGACATGTTCCGCAGCTACGTGCATCGTGCCGGGGTGTTTGTTGATGCCGTGGCGCAACTCGCGCGGCGGGCGGGCTGAGATGGCTTCCATGACGTATTCAGCGGCCTTGAAATCACCCGCGGCACAGGCGCCGGTCGCCGAGTTCGATCGCGTGGTGGTGTGGGTTACCGTGACGCTGCTCGCGCTGGGGCTGGTGATGGTGTATTCGGCGTCCATCGCGATTGCCGAGGGCGGACGCGGCACGGGCTACCAGCAGAGTTATTACCTGTTGCGTCACGCGGTGTTTGTGGCGATGAGCGTGGTGATGGGCGTGATCGCCTTTCAGTTTCCGGTGCGGTTCTGGCAGCAGGCGGCGCCGTACTTGTTTGTGGTCGGACTGGTGCTGCTGGCGCTGGTGCTGGTGCCCGGCATTGGTCGCGAGGTCAACGGCGCGCGGCGCTGGTTGCCGTTGGTGGTATTCAATTTGCAGCCCTCCGAACTGATGAAGGTTTTTGCCGTGTTGTATGCCGCCGACTACACGGTGCGCAAGGCGGCCTTCATGCACAGCCTTACAAAAGGTTTTTTGCCGATGTTCGTGGTGATGTTTCTCGCCGGCGCGCTGCTGCTGAAAGAGCCGGACTTCGGCGCGTTCGCGGTGATCACGGTGATCGCGATGGGCATTCTTTTTCTGGGCGGCATGAACTGGAAACTCTTCGCGGGTTTGATCGTGATGCTGCTGGCGGCGTTTCTGGCGCTGATACTTTATTCGCCGTACCGCATGCAGCGCGTGATCGGCTTCATGGATCCGTGGGCCGATCCGTACGGCAAGGGTTATCAGTTGTCGCATGCGCTGATCGCGTTCGGACGCGGTGAATGGTTTGGCGTGGGACTCGGCGGCAGCGTGGAAAAATTGTTTTACCTGCCGGAAGCGCATACTGATTTTTTATTGGCGGTGATCGCCGAGGAACTGGGCTTCGCGGGCGTGCTGACGATAGTCATCCTGTTTGCGTGGCTGGTGCAGCGCGCGTTCCTGATCGGCCGCCGCGCCGCGCTGCAGGAGCGGTATTTTGCGTCGCTGGTGGCGCAGGGCATCGGTTTGTGGATCGGCGTGCAGGCGATTATCAACATGGGTGTCAACATGGGCGTGCTGCCGACCAAGGGGCTGACACTGCCGCTGTTGTCGTTTGGCGGCAGCGCGATATCGGCAACTTGCGTGGCGCTGGCGATTCTGCTGCGCATCGATTGGGAAGGCCGCCAGATCGCGCGCGGATTTAAAGTATGAGCCGCACGCTGATGATCATGGCGGGCGGCACCGGTGGGCATATTTATCCGGCGATTTCGGTGGCGGAAGTGCTGCGCGAAAAAGGCTGGAAGATTGTGTGGCTTGGTTCCAAAGCGGGCATGGAGGCGCGCATTGTGCCGTCGCGTGGTTACACGATGGCGTGGATACGGTTTTCGGGGTTGCGCGGCAAGGGCTTGCTGCGTGCCGCGCTGCTGCCGGTTAATTTGCTGATTGCGTTCTGGCAAAGCGCGCACGCGATCTTCGCGCACCGGCCCGACGTGGTGCTGGGCATGGGTGGCTATGTAGCGTTTCCGGGCGGCATGATGGCGTCGCTGCTGAATCGTCCGCTGGTGATTCACGAACAGAATTCCGTCGCGGGATTAACCAATCGCGTGCTCGCGCGGCTGGCTGACAAAGTGCTGGTGGCTTTCCCGGATGCGTTTAAGAACCAATGTCCGGCGTTATGGGTGGGCAATCCGGTGCGCGCGGACATAGGCGCCGTCGCCGCGCCGGCATCGCGTTACGCCCAGCGCGCCGAACGCTTGAATCTGCTGGTACTCGGTGGCAGCCAGGGCGCGTCGATTTTGAATGTCACGCTGCCCAAGGCGCTCGAGCTGATTCCCGAAAGCAAGCGTCCGCGCGTAACGCATCAATCCGGCGCGGCGCACATAGATGCCTTGAATGCGGCGTACGCGGCGGCGGGCGTGCAGGCGCAGGCACTGCCGTTTATCGACGACATGGCGGCGCGTTATGCCGAAGCCGATCTGGTGATCTGCCGCGCGGGCGCGTCCACGATCGCTGAAATCGCGGCGGCGGGCGTCGCGTCGGTGCTGGTGCCGTTGCCCACGGCGGTTGACGATCACCAAACACACAATGCGCGTTTCCTGTCGGAGCGCGGTGCGGCGATTCTGATACCGCAGCGGGAATTCGCCGCCGAATCCCTGGCGCAATTGCTGCAAGCTTTTACGGCCGACAAGCTGCTGGCGATGGCGCAAGCCGCGCGCGCGGCGGCAAAACCGGATGCCACCCAAGCCGTCGCGCAAATATGTATGGAGCTGGCGCATGCGGCATAAGGTTAAACGGGTGCATTTTGTCGGCATCGGCGGCTCCGGTATGAGCGGCATTGCCGAGGTGTTGCTGAATCTCGGATACGAGATCAGCGGGTCTGATCTGTCGTCCAATGCCACCACGCAGCGCTTGGCAGGGTTGGGCGTCGCCGTGTTCAAGGGGCATGTTGCCGCGCAGATTGCGGGTGCGGATGCGGTGGTGGTTTCGACTGCCGTGAAAGCCGACAACCCGGAAGTCGTCGCCGCGCGCGAAAAACATATACCCGTGGTGCCGCGCGCGCTGATGCTGGCCGAACTGATGCGACTGAAGCAAGGCATTGCCATCGCGGGCACGCACGGCAAGACCACCACCACCAGTCTCGCTGCGAGCGTGCTGGCGGAGGGCGGACTGGATCCGACGTTCGTGATCGGCGGGCGGCTGAACAGCGCCGGCGCCAACGCGCGGCTCGGCGCGGGCGAATTCATCGTGGTGGAAGCCGATGAGTCGGATGCGTCGTTTCTGCACTTGCAACCAGTGCTTTCGGTTGTGACCAATATCGACGCCGATCACATGGAGACGTACGGGCACTCGCTCGACAATCTGAAGCAGGCGTTTGTTGATTTTATTCACCGGCTGCCGTTTTACGGTATGGCGGTGTTGTGTCTGGACGATGCGAATATTCGCGACATCATTCCGGAAATCACCAAGCCAATCACGACGTACGGCCTGTCGCCCGAGGCGCAAATACGGGCTGTGGATATCCAGCATCACGGCGGGCAGATGCGGTTTCGGGTCGTACGCGCGGGCAGTGGCGCAACCGAGGGTTCGCCAGCGGGCGATCTGGCGGTCACCCTTAACTTACCCGGCATGCACAATGTGCTGAATGCGCTGGCGGCGATCGCGGTCGGTATGGAAGTTGGCGTGCCCGATGAACGCATCGTCAAGGCGCTGGCGGAATTCAAGGGTGTGGGGCGGCGCTTTCAGTGGCATGGCGAAATCGCATTGCCGGCGGGCGGCAGTTTTACACTGATCGACGACTACGGCCATCATCCAGTGGAAATGGCTGCGACGCTGGCGGCGGCGCGCGGTGCGTTCCCGGGCCGTCGGCTTATGCTGGTGTTTCAGCCGCATCGCTACACGCGCACGCGGGATTGTTTCGAGGATTTTGTCAAAGTGCTGTCCACGGTGGACGCGCTGGTATTGACCGAAGTGTATCCGGCGGGCGAAGCGCCGATCGTTGCCGCGGATGGACGCGCGCTGGTGCGCGCCGTGCGCGTGCAGGGCAAGGTCGAGCCGCTGTTTGTCGAAAGTGTCAACGAATTGCCGGCGGTGATTGCCGGCGCGGCGCGTGACGGCGATGTGGTTTTGACGATGGGCGCGGGATCCATAGGCGGCGTGCCGGCGACGGTGGCGGCTGCAAAATGAATTTCAAAAACCTTTACGCATTTGCGGTGATGTTTTGTGGTTCTGGTGTTTACCGGTAACCGCGGGCGATGAACATGGCCGAACTCCCGAATCTGCACAACCTGCGTGGCGAGTTACGTCTGAACGAGCCGATGGCGCGGCACGTGAGCTGGCGCGCGGGCGGCGCGGCTGCGCGTGCGTATTTTCCGGCGGATGTGGATGATTTGGCAGTGTTTTTACGTGAAATTTCGAGTACGGAGGACTTGTACTTTGTCGGACTTGGCAGTAACCTCTTGGTTCGCGACGGCGGTGTGCGAGCCACCGTCGTATTTACGCATTGGGCGTTACGGCAGATCAGTGTGCTTAGTACCGGGGAAAATAACATAGCGATTTACGCCGAGGCGGGCATCGCCAGTCCAAAAGTTGCAAGATTCGCCGCGCTGCATGGCGCGGAGGGGGCGGAGTTTCTCGCTGGTATACCCGGCACCGTTGGTGGCGCACTGTCGATGAACGCTGGATGCTACGGCGGCGAGACGTGGCATCTCGTCGAAGGTGTGCGCACCATCGATCGTCACGGCGTGGTGCGGCAGCGTGCTGCGCGTGAATTCAAGATCGGCTATCGCAGCGTGGCAGGGCCCGCGGGCGAGGCATTCGTGGCGGTGACGTTTCGCGTTCCTCTCGGAGACGGCAATAAATCCCGTAATAAAATCAAGGAGTTACTCTCCAGGCGTATCGCCAGTCAGCCGCTGCAACAGCCCAACGCGGGCTCGGTGTTTCGCAATCCTCCCAACGACCACGCCGCGCGGCTGATCGAAGCCTGCGGTCTGAAAGGCACACGAATCGGCAACGCGGAAATCTCGCGCAAGCACTCGAATTTTATTGTCAACACCGGAGGCGCGAGCGCGGCCGATATTGAGTCGTTGATCGAACTCGCGCAGAACACGGTGCGCGAAAAATTCGGCGTTGAGTTGGAGCGCGAAGTGCGCATTATTGGGGAACGTGCATGAGTGCCGCGAGCGTCTTCGGAAAAGTCGCGGTGCTGATGGGGGGGCACGTCGAAGGGCGGAGCAGGGGCCCCGCTTGCGGGGATGCGACCCCGGAGGCGTGCATCGGCTGCGCACGTGAAAAATTAGGAAAGGCCGCCGTCCGTGAATAATTTCGGAAAAGTTGCGGTACTGATGGGCGGCCGTTCGGCGGAGCGGGAGATTTCTTTGAAAAGCGGCGCCATGGTGTTGGCCGCCCTTAAACGCAAAGGCATAGACGCTCACGCTTTTGACCCGCGCGATCAAGGCATCGAACAACTGCTGGCACAGCGTTTTCAACGCGTGTTCATTGCGCTGCATGGCCGTTTTGGCGAAGACGGCACGGTGCAGGGCGCGCTGGAATATCTCGGGTTGCCGTATACGGGCAGCGGTGTGATGGCGAGCGCGCTGGCGATGGACAAGTGGCGCACCAAGCTCGCGTGGCTGGCGTCCGGCATTCCCACGCCGCTGTACGAGTTGCTGACGGCGGACTCGAATGCGGCGGACGTGGCGGCCCGGTTGGGCCTGCCCCTAATGGTGAAGCCCGCGCACGAAGGGTCAAGCATCGGCATCACCAAAGTGGATTCGGTCGAAAAGCTGGCGGCTGCGTACGAAGTCGCGGCCAAGCTCGATGACACGGTGATCGCGGAGCAATTTATCGCAGGCCGCGAGATAACGGCGGCGATCCTCGGCGACGAAGCGTTGCCGCTGATTCGTATCGAAGCGCCGCAAGGCAACTACGACTATCACAACAAGTATTTCGGCAACGAAACCAAATACCACTGCCCGAGCGGGCTGCCGGCTGATCTTGAAAAACAAATAAAGCAGCAGGCGCTGGCGGCGTTTCGCATCATCGGCTGCCAAGGGTGGGGACGGCTGGATGCGATGCTGGATGCCGAAAACCGCCCATGGTTCCTAGAGGTGAACACCATTCCGGGTATGACGGATCACAGCCTGGTGCCGATGGCGGCGCGCGAAAGCGGCATCGCGTTTGATGATCTGGTGGTGCGTATCCTGTCGTCGGCCCGGGTGAACCATGTGGGATAACGCGGCCGCGCTCAATCGAACGGCGGATCTGCTGATCGCGGCGGCGGGTCTGATCGTGTTGTATTGGGTGATTCGTTTCGCCATCGTGCAGCCGGTTTTTGCGATGCGCGAAATTCGCTTGGGCGGGTCGGCCACGCACATTACCCTTGAACAGGTGGAAGCCATCGCGCGGCGCGATATTCACGGCACGTTTTTCACGCTGGATCTGTCGCGGCTGCGCGGTTCGTTCGAAAAAATGCCGTGGGTGCGCAAGGTGGACATACGCCGCAGTTGGCCGGATCGCATTGATGTGTCAGTCGAGGAGCATCAGCCGCTAGCGCGCTGGGGTGATACCGCGCTGGTGAATCTCCAGGGCGAGGTATTCGAGGCGGCCTATGACGAAACCTTGCCGGTGTTCGTAGGGCCGGCTGGCACATCGCGCGAGGTGGCGATTCAATACGAACAGTTGCGCGGGCAGTTTGCCGGGATCGGGCGCACGCCGGTGCATGTGCAGCTTTCGCCGCGCCGCGCGTGGCGCGTGCGGCTCGACGACGGCATGACACTGGAGATGGGCCGAGAGATGACGGAAAGCCGGCTGAAACGGTTCCTCGCGGCGTATCCGCGCACGCTGGCGCCGCTGGCACGGCGCATCGATTATGTTGATCTGCGTTACGCCAATGGATTCGCGGCGCGCGTGCCGGAACTGGCCAAGGTCGAGGCGGCGCGCGGGACCGCGCGGCCGGGGGTCTGATCGCGATGAGTCGCCCATGAGCTGCCAATGAGTCGAACCAAGGAAAATAAAACGGTGATCGTCGGTCTCGACATCGGCACGTCGAAGATCGTTGCCATTGTCGCCGAGATGAAGGTGGATGGTTCCAATGGCGGTTTTGAAATCATTGGCATGGGCACGCATCCATCGCGCGGATTGAAAAAGGGCGTGGTGGTGAACATCGAGACCACCGTCAGTGCGATTCAGCGCGCACTCGAAGAAGCGGAGCTGATGGCCGATTGCAAGATTCGCGAAGTGCTGACCGGCATCGCGGGCAGCCACGTGCGCAGCTTCAATTCGCAGGGCATGGTGGCAATCAAGGACAAGGAGGTATCGCAATTCGATATCGATCGCGTGATCGAAACCGCCAAGGCGGTACAGATTCCGAACGATCAGCAGATTTTGCACATACTCAATCAGGAATTCATCATCGACGGGCAGGAGGACGTGCGCGAGCCGCTCGGCATGTCCGGTGTGCGGCTCGAGGTCAAGGTGCATATCGTCACCGGTGCGGTGTCGGCGGCGCAGAACATCGTCAAATGCGTGCGCCGCTGCGGGCTGGAGGTGCGCGATCTGGTGCTTCAGCCGCTCGCCTCCGCGACCGCCGTGGTGTCGGATGACGAAAAAGATCTGGGCGTGTGTTTGATTGACATCGGCGGCGGCACCACCGACATGGCGGTGTTTACGCACGGCGCGATTCGTCACACGGCGGTGATTCCGATTGCCGGCGATCAAATCACCAGCGACATCGCGATGGCGTTGCGCACGCCGACCAAGGACGCCGATGACATCAAGATGAAGCATGGCTGTGCGCTGTCGCAACTGGCCGATCCACAGGAAATGATCGAGGTGCCCGGCGTGGGCGACCGCGGTCCCAAGCAGTTGTCGCGCAAGACGCTCGCTGAGGTGATCGAGCCGCGCGTCGAGGAACTGTATTCGCTGGTGCAAAGCGAATTGCGTCGCAGCGGTTACGAAGAATTGCTGTCATCGGGCATCGTGCTCACCGGCGGGTCCAGCATGATGCAGGGCATGGTGGAACTCGGCGAAGAAATTTTTCACATGCCGGTGCGCGTGGGGCAACCCTCGTACAACGGCGGGCTGGCCGAGGTGGTGCGGCATCCGCGCTATTCGACCGCGATGGGTTTATTGATGGAAGGCATGGATCAATACCGGCAACAGGAAATCGCACGCACGCAGACCGGCGCGTTCCAGCAATTGATCGATCGCATGAAAGCGTGGTTCAAGGGTAATTTTTAGGCGTAGGGGTTTTTAGGTAACTATTTGTTTTTAAATGGGTTTTGATCATCACAAAAACGGGGGCATAAAATGATAGAGCTGATCGATGCACAGTCGCAGGAAGCGGTAATCAAGGTGGTTGGCGTGGGTGGCTGCGGCGGAAACGCCGTGGATCATATGATCGCGCAGGGTGTTTCCGGCGTGGAGTTCATTTGCGTCAACACGGATGCACAGGCACTAAAGCGCAATCAGGCCAAAGTGCAACTGCAATTGGGCACCACGGTGACCAAGGGCTTGGGCGCGGGTGCTAATCCGGAAGTCGGACGGCAGGCCGCGCTGGAAGATCGCGAGCGTCTCGCCGAACTTATCAGCGGCGCGGACATGTTGTTCCTCACTGCCGGCATGGGTGGCGGTACGGGCACGGGGGCCGCGCCCGTGGTGGCGGAAATCGCCAAGGAACTCGGCGTGCTCACGGTGGCGGTGGTGACCAAGCCGTTCGCCTTTGAAGGCAAACGCCAGCGCATTGCGCAGGAAGGCTTGGACGCGCTCGCGCAACACGTGGATTCGCTGATCGTGATTCCCAACGACAAACTGATGCAGGTGCTGGGTTCCACGATCACGCTCGATGAGGCCTTCAAGGCCGCCAACGACGTGCTGCATGGCGCGGTTGCGGGGATCGCGGAAGTGATCAGTTGCCCCGGCATGATCAACGTCGATTTCGCCGACGTGCGCACGGTAATGGCGGAGATGGGCATGGCGATGATGGGCTCGGCCAAGGCGGCGGGGCCGGACCGCGCGCGGGCGGCGGCCGAACAAGCGGTGGCGTGTCCGCTGCTGGAAGACATCAATATTTCCGACGCGCGCGGCGTGCTGGTTAATATTTCCGCCAGCAAGGCTAGCTTCCAGTTGCAGGAAATGTATGACGTGATGGATACCATCAAGGCATTCGCGGCGGATTCCGCCACGGTGATCGTAGGCACGGTTTACGATGAATCCATCGAAGACAACCTGCGTGTCACCATCGTCGCAACCGGTTTGGGCAAACCAATGAGCCGGCAGCAGATGAAGCCGATGATCGTGCCAGCGCTAAAGACCGGCACCGATAACCAGACGATGGAAGTGAACTACGACGAGTTGGAACAACCCGCCGTAATTCGCCGCCGTAATCGCGATGCGACGGTGGAAGCCATGCGCCAGTCCGGCGTGGAAATGCTGGATATCCCGGCGTTTTTGCGCAAGCAGGCGGATTAGGGTTCCAATTCCCTGGTGCAGTAACGGCATAGCAGCAACCGCAGTTCTGCGGATCGATCTTGCACGGCCGGTCGCGGCACAGTACGCGGCTGGCCGTATTTTTTTGCCCGATCGCTATGCAAGGGCGCCAGGGCACAAGCACGCGGCGGGCGAAGTTTCCGGCATTGTTGGATCCGGCGGTTTCAAATTACTATAGCCGCCGAAAGTCTTCGAAATTCTGAAAATATTGGAGTGCGTGATATGAAACGATTCATTGCGGCGGCGTGCATGTTGGGGTGGGTGTTGTTCCCGGCGGCGGGCTGGTCCCAGAGCACGTTGACGCCCGTGGTTAAGAAGTCACCGGTCGACATGCCGCAGCGCGTGCTTTTTGTCGGCAGCAGCATCATGTATTACGCGGGCGCTCTGCAAACCCATACACACCGCCTGGCGGCCGCCGCCACGCCGCCGCTTATTCTGCGCGATGGATTCAAGTCAGTGCACATTACCACGGGAGCGCTGCATCACTATCCGCTCGAGCATTATGTGACGCCGGGCAATCTGGGCGGCAAAGAGCCGTTTCAATTGGTGGTGCTGGGCGGAAACTTCCGCGACGTGCTGACGGACTCGGGTCGCGCGCTGTACCGGAAGACGGTGATCGATTTCGATGCCATCATCAAAAAACACGGCGGTCACACTGCGCTGTATTGGCTACCGCCGCACGGCCAGCCCGGCGGTTCGCTTGCGTCGGCGGAACATGGCCGCCGGTTGGAAGAGATGACGCTGGCCGTCGCCAATGAAGTGGGTGCCTTGGTCATTCCGGTGGGGCTGGCGTTTCGCGAGGCCTACCGGCAACGGCCCGGCGTCAAGCTGCAGATGGGCTACGACGATTATCACCCCACCATTGCAGGGCAATATCTGGCTGCAGCCGTGGTATATGGCACGCTCTATGGCCGCTCGGCGGCCGGCAACCCGTATGATTACTTCGGCGCGATCGATAAGGACACCCGTGAATTCGTCCAGAAAGTCGCGGACGAAACGGTGAAAAAGTTTTTCAGTCGCTGATATATCCACGAATCCACAGATCCACGTTCAATGAACGCCGCATCCGGCGTTCCAAACCATCCGACGCAAGTTACCAAAAGGACAATTCGCATGTTGCTGCCACTCAAGAGCCGTAATATCTGCTATGACATCATCGGCCCGGAATCGGGACCGGTGGTGATGTTCTCGCACTCGCTCGCCGCCGACTATGGCATGTGGGCCGAACAGGTGCCGGCGCTTGCCAACGCGGGCTACCGCGCGCTGCGGATGGATTTACGCGGTCACGGCGGTAGCGGCGCGTTGCCCGCCCCATACACGATCGATCAGTTGGCCGATGATGTGATCAGTGTGCTGGACAGGCTGGGTGTCGCGCGGTGCCATTTCGTGGGACTGTCCATCGGCGGCATGATCGGCCAGTCGCTGGGTCTGCGCCACGCGAACCGCGTGCAATCGCTGATGTTGTGCGACACGCAGACGCAATCGCCCGCCGATGCGGCGACGCGCTGGGGGGCGCGCATCGAGGCGGTGGCCAAGGCGCAATCGCTGGAGCCCATCGCGGACGAGACCATCGGGCGCTGGCTCACGGCGGATTACAAGAAAAATCACCCTGGCCGCTGGCAGCAGATACGCGACACCATCGCCGGCTGCACGCCGGTGGGCTACACCGGCTGCGCGCAGGCCATCGCCAACTTTAATTTCACGTCGCGGCTGGGCACGGTTACGACGCCGACGCTAGTGGTCTGCGGTACCGAAGATCCCAGCGCCTCGCCGGTCGAAAGTCGACGCATTGCGGGCCTGTTTCCCCACGGCAGTTACGATGAATTTCCGGGTGCGCGCCATTTGCCCAATGTCGAGCAACCCGATGCGTTTAACCGTGTGCTGCTCCAGTGGATCGGCGCGCACAAATAGGCGGCACGGGCACCGCGCGAATTCAAACGGGCGGGGCGTTTTATCGCCGCATGCGCCTGGCCGTCGTGGCGTTTGTGCTGGGAATCGCGATGACGGGCGCGCGGGCGCAAGGTTATCCCGTGAAGCCGATTCGCATCCTCGTCGGCTTCGCGGGTGGTTCGGAACTGATGGCGCGTCTGGCGGCGCAGCAATTGGCGCCCGTGCTGGGCCAGCAGGTACTGGTCGAAGCCCGCATGGGCGCGGCCGGTAACATTGCGTTTGACGCCGTGGCACGAGCCGCGCCGGATGGCTACACGTTGTTGATGGGCGCGGTGCCGCTGCTCACCAACCAGTTGATTTACCGCAAGGTGACTTACGATCCGATGTGGGACTTCGTTCCGGTCATGTTGCTTTCGACGATTCCCAATGCGCTGTTTCTCCATCCGTCGGTACCGGCGAAAACGCTGCGCGAACTGACACAGTTGGCCCGGCTGTCACCTGGCAAGATCGCCTACGGGTCGGGTGGCGTGGGATCGGCCAATCACATTGCGGTGGCGTTCCTCGAAAGCCTGGCGAAGGTGAAGTTCACGCATATACCGTACAAGACCGCGAGTCTCGGCTTTGTCGGTGCGATGAGCGGCGAGGTGGACATGGTCATCACGGTGGTTTCCAGCGGCGTGAACTACGCGAAAGACGGACGCATGCGCGGGATCGTGGTGATGGACACCCGGCGCTCGCAGTCCATGCCGGACGTGCCCGCCTCTGCGGAAGCCGGCATGCCGGAATTACAGGCGGTGAACTGGTACGGCCTGATGGCGCCCGCGGGCACGCCGCGCGCAATCGTCGAGCGGCTGCACACCGAATCGATCAAGGTGATGTCGCCGCCGGACGTTCAGGCCCGGCTGCGCACGATGGGCGGCGAACCCGAAGCGCGCACCCTCGAGCAAACGGCTGCGTTCCTGCGTTCAGAATACGCGCGCTGGGGGAAGGTTGTCCGGGAAGCCGGCATCAAGGCGGAGTGAGACCTGTAGCATATACGTTGTCCCTTGCCACTTGAATAAGGGGGCGGGTAACAATCGCTTGGAGGCCGCGTCGGGCGCGTGTTATAATCTGTATCTATATGAATTTAAAGCAAGTTTCAGGCGGCCTTAAAACTAAACCACTCGGCGGCTCTCTCCCGTGATTCGGCAACGTACGCTAAAAAATGTGATCAGCGCCACTGGCGTGGGTCTGCACACCGGTGAAAAGGTGTACATGACGTTGCGTCCGGCTGCCGTGGACACAGGTATCGTATTTCGTCGCGTGGATTTGCCGCGGGTGGTTGATATCAAGGCCACACCGTACGCGGTGGGCGATACGCGGTTGGCATCGTGCCTGCAACAAGACGGCGCATCGATCGGCACTGTGGAACACTTGATGTCGGCGTTGTCGGGCCTCGGTGTGGATAACGCTTATATTGATCTTTCCGCGCCTGAGGTGCCGATCATGGATGGCAGTGCGGGGCCGTTTGTGTTCCTCCTGCAATCGGCGGGCATCGAAGAGCAAAATGCCGCCAAGCGCTTTATCCGTATCGTCAAGACGGTGGAAGTCAAAGACGGCGACAAATGGGTGCGGCTGGAGCCTTACAACGGATTCAAGATTGACCTTTCCATTGAATTCAATCACCCGGTGTTTGATCGCACGCGGCAAACCGTGCGCATTGATTTTTCGTCCACCTCGTTCATCAAGGAAGTAAGCCGCGCCCGCACGTTTGGCTTCATGCAGGATGTGGAGTCGATGCGTTCGCAAGGGCTGGCGCTGGGCGGCAGCCTAGATAACGCGATTGTGATGGACGAGTACCGTATCCTGAACAATGACGGTTTGCGGTACGACGACGAGTTCGTCAAACACAAGGCGCTGGACGCCATTGGTGATTTGTATCTGCTCGGCCACCCGCTGATCGGCGCGTTCAGCGGATTTAAATCCGGCCATGCGCTGAACAATCAGTTGCTGCGCGCGTTGCTTGCGGACGCGACGGCATGGGAATTCTGTAGTTTTCCGCAGGCCGACGAGGCGCCCCGCTTCGTATTCTGGCAGCCGCAGATCGCTTGATCTATTTCGTGATATTACCGGACACACGGTAGAACTTCGGCGCGTTGGCGCCTGCGCGGGTGCTACGGTTTTTTCACGCGATTCCGCATCAGGTTGGTGATTGCTAACTTAAGAGTCGGGTTGCGGATTGTCTTGGCTGTATCTTCAATTTGTTTAATATAATCAATGGGTAATGTGGTTTTGTTCGGGCTTTCTGATGGCCCGGCCGGCGGGGATTTGGGTTGCACGTCCACGCGAATTCCAGTAACCTCCGCTTCGAGTTTTCGGAATATGGGTAGCAGGCGCGGTAGCAGTTGGCGAAGCTTCGCGGCAACCGACGCGTTGTCGGCCAAGAGATAAAGCGTCCCTGCCTTAACGTAACCCACACGGCTTGCCTTGGTAATATCGGCGAGTTCGACCGGGGTGCAGTCAATATAAGCCCGTTGCAGCGCCAGCAGGCGTTGTGTTTTTTCGCGGAGCGCAGCAAGTTCGCTTGATGCGCCCAACAGATTTCGTATGTCACGAATAGGCATGCGTGGCAGCGTGGAGGCAGGCGTTGAACATTATTCTCGTTTCCGAGCATCTTGCGAAGGCCAGAACCATCAATATCGGCGTACGCCAGCTTGCCTTGTTGGGCATGGGACTGGTGGTCTCGGTGTTTGTGTTGGCGGGCACGCTCAATTATCTGATGATCCGCTATGCATCGGAACTGCATTTTCTGCCTTATTTGCAGAATATGGTGGCGACGATGCAGCAATCACAGCAGACCCAGAACGAGTCCTACCTGCGCGACAACCTCAATGCGATGGCGCAGCGGCTGGGCGAGATGCAGGCGCAATTGCTGCGTCTCGACACCTTGGGCGAGCGGCTGGCGAAACTGGCAGGCTTCAAGCCGCAGGATTTCCGCTTTAACGAACCGCCGGGTCGTGGGGGCGCGCCTTCCACCGTGCCGAGCCGCGATTTCAGCTTGTCCGACCTCGCGCAGCAGATCGAGCGCCTGACGCGTACGGTGGATGATCGCGGCGACAAACTCGGCGCGCTGGAGTCGATGCTGACCATTGAAGGCGCCAAGAAAAAATTGATCCCGACCATGCTGCCAGTGCTGGGGGGCGGCTACAACTCCAATTACGGTTGGCGCATAGATCCGTTTAATGGCCAGCATTCCTATCACGAAGGCATAGACTTTGCCGGCGGCGAAGGCACCCCGATTCTGGCGGCGGCCGGCGGTGTGGTGGTCTACGCGGAGTACCATGCGGCGTATGGTAATATGGTTGAAATAGATCACGGCAATGATTTAATTACGCGTTATGCACACGCTTCCAAAATTCATGTCAAAGTAGGTGACATGGTTTTGCGCGGCGCGAAAATCGCGGAAGTGGGCCGTACCGGCCGGGCTACGGGCACGCATTTGCACTTTGAGGTCCGGCAGCGTGGCATTGCGGTGAATCCTGCCCAGTTCTTGCAGTTGCCGGGCTGAAATCGAATACGGCTACGAAATGAAACGCGAGGGGTGGGGATTTCCCCGCCCCTTTTTATTTGCGCAGGAAGTTCATGGTTACTGGAATTCTCAAGAAAATATTTGGCAGCCGCAATGACCGGTTGCTGAAACAGTATCGCCGCCGTGTGGTGGCGATCAATGCGCTGGAAGCTGAAATCTCAAAGCTGTCCGACGATGCCTTGCGGGGAAAAACCGCGGAATTTCGCGAGCGCATCCGGGCCCATCTCGCGAAGTTGGAAACCGGTGACGCATCACGCAGCGGGGCGGCGCTGGAACTGGCGCGCGACCGTGAGCGCCGCGAGATTCTGGATGAAATTTTGCCCGAAGCGTTTGCCGTGGTGCGCGAGGCATCCAAGCGCACGCTCGGCATGCGCCACTTTGATGTGCAGATGCTCGGCGGCATTGCCCTCCACAGCGGCAAGATCGCAGAGATGCGCACCGGCGAAGGCAAAACGTTGGTGGCGACCCTGCCCGCTTACCTGAATGCGCTAGCTGGCTTGGGCGTGCATATCGTCACCGTAAACGATTACCTCGCCAAACGAGACGCGGACTGGATGGGTAACATCTATCGCTTCCTCGGGTTGACCGTGGGTGTAAACCTGTCGCAGATGGAGCATGCGTTAAAACAGGAGGCCTACGCGGCCGACATTACCTACGGCACCAACAATGAGTTCGGTTTCGATTACCTGCGCGACAACATGGTGTATCACAACTCGGAGAAAGTGCAGCGGGTGCTGAGTTACGCCATTGTGGACGAGGTGGATTCGATTCTGATCGACGAGGCGCGCACGCCGCTAATTATTTCAGGGCAGGCCGAGGACACGGGCGATCTCTATGTGCGAATGAACGCGGTAGTGCCCAAGCTCGTGCGCCAGAAAGACGAAAAAGGCGAGGGCGATTACTGGGTGGACGAAAAGCAGCATCAGGTCACGCTGTCCGAAGAAGGCCACCAGCACGCGGAAGAGTTGCTTACCCAGGCGGGCATGCTGCCGGAAAACAGCAGCCTGTACGATGCCGCCAATATCAATCTCATGCATCACCTGAACGCGGGGCTGCGCGCGCACACGCTGTATCACAACGAACAGCAGTACGTGGTGCAAAACGGCGAGATTATCATCGTCGATGAATTCACCGGGCGTCTGATGCCGGGCCGGCGCTGGTCGGAAGGGCTGCATCAGGCGGTTGAAGCCAAGGAAGGCGTTGAGATCCAGAAGGAAAACCAGACGCTGGCGACGATCACGTTCCAGAATTATTTCCGCATGTACAAAAAGCTGGCGGGCATGACCGGCACGGCAGATACCGAGGCGTACGAGTTCCAGCAAATCTACGGGCTCGAAACGGTGATCATCCCGACGCACCATCCGATGATCCGCAAGGACATGAACGATCTGGTCTATCAGTCCACGCCCGAAAAATACAAGGCAGTTATCGCCGATATCAAGGACTGCTACACGCGCGGACAACCCGTGCTGGTGGGCACGACGTCGATTGAAAGTTCGGAGCTGCTGGCGGGCATGCTGGAAAAAGAAGGTGTGCCGCACAACGTGCTGAATGCCAAGCAACACGCGCGCGAAGCCGAGATCGTGGCGCAGGCGGGGCGCGCCAAGGTGGTAACCATCGCGACCAACATGGCCGGCCG
>DHVE01000003.1:627-14442 GCA_002412495.1 Betaproteobacteria bacterium UBA5216 | reverse complement strand
CCCTCGGCGATCGCGGTCTTGCCCACGCCCGCCTCGCCCACCAGCAGGGGATTATTCTTGCGGCGGCGGCACAGAATCTGGATCGCGCGCTCCAACTCTTTTTCGCGCCCGATCAACGGATCGATCTTGCCCTGTTGCGCCAGCGCGTTGAGATTCTGCGTATAGTTTTCCAGCGCACCACCTGAAGCCGGCGCCTCCTGTTCGGCCTCGGATTCGTTTTCGGGTTTGGCGGGCGACGCCTGCGGTGTTTTGCTGATGCCGTGGGAAATAAAGTTCACCACGTCCAGCCGCGTAATGCCCTTCTGGTTCAGAAAATAAACCGCGTGGGAATCTTTTTCACCGAAAATCGCCACCAGCACATTCGCGCCGGTGACTTCTTTCTTGCCGGACGACTGCACGTGCAGGATGGCGCGCTGGATCACGCGCTGGAAACCCAGCGTGGGCTGCGTATCCACCTCGTCGCCCGCCAGAATCGGCGTGTGCTCGGTGACAAAATCGGTTAATTGCTTGCGCAGATCATCCACGTCCGCGGCGCAAGCCTTCAAAACCTCGGATGCCGAGGGGTTGTCCACCAGCGCGAGCAGCAGATGCTCCACGGTGATGAACTCGTGGCGCTTCTGACGGGCCTCCATGAAGGCCATGTGCAGGCTGACTTCCAGTTCCTGAGCAATCATCGGCGTCCTTTATTGGCTTCTGAATTTCGGTTGCGGGGATTCATTACGTTTCTCAATTTTCTTCCATCATGCACTGTAACGGATGTTGGTGCTGTTTGGCGTACGAGCGCACCTGATCCACCTTGGTCGCCGCCACGTCCTTGGAATACACGCCGCACACCCCCATGCCCTCGCGATGCACCTTAAGCATGATTTGCATGGCCTTTTCGCGGCCCAGCGAAAAAAACTTTTGCAACACGACCACCACAAAATCCATCGGCGTGTAGTCATCGTTCAGGATCATCACCTTGAACATGGGCGGCGGCTTGGTCTTGGCCCGCTTGGCCTCCAGAACTGTGTCATCGCGTTGTTTGCCTGCCATAATCGAACATAACTCAAAAAAGCGTTCGGTACAATCACCCCATCATCCAATTTCGCCACTGCCCGCTCGCGGCGAACCCGGCTTCCGGAAACCCGGCCAAACCCGCACATTAGCTTCTATTTTGGACGGAATCGCGGAAAATTCAAGTGGCTTGCCGACAAACGGCATGACGGTTGTTAACGGCAATTTTGGTGTATGCTTTAATTCTGTGTGTAGTGATGCACACTGGCCGGTGCTCAGTGGCAGGCAGCTGGTTGCCGGAACTATGTGTGTATGTGTGTGCGGCAACTACCCGGAAAACAGCAGACCGGTTGTTGAGTCTGCAGGCATCATTTTATTTTGGGAAGGAAGAAGCATGGCAACTGGCACCGTGAAATGGTTCAACGACTCCAAAGGTTATGGGTTCATTACACCCGACGACAAGAGCGAAGACCTGTTCGCTCATTTCTCGGCTATCCAGATGGGCGGATTCAAAACGCTCAAGGAAGGCCAGAAAGTATCCTTTGAGGTAACGCAGGGCCCCAAAGGCAAACAAGCTTCAAATATTCAGGCGGTCTCCTAGCCGCGTTCTGAAGCGGGCTGGCGCAGCGGGCATCATCGACCGCGAACGCCACCCAGCCAGCGTTACTGCAAGTCCGTAAGCCCACAATCCTTTTATGGGCAACACGGGCTTTTTGCGTTTTGGAGAGGCACGTTCATGACGACCACCGCGTTTGCAAGCGAAATTCATGAAGTCGGCGATGCGCTGGAAGCCAATGAACTCTACCAGCGCAACGGCTGGACCGACGGCCTGCCGGTCGTGCCACCCACCGAAGCGGCGGTTGCCCGCTTTCTCGCCGCCGCGTCGCTGGATGCCGCCAGCGTGATTGGCATCGAACCCGTGCGCCGGCGCGCCATCACCGCTGAAAAAGTCGCCATCGCCGCTGTCATGGCGGGCTGCCTGCCCGAATACCTGCCGGTGATCGTCGCCATCATGAAAGCGATGTGCCGGCCCGAATACGCGCTGCACGGCAGCACCGCAAGCACCGGCGGCAGCGCGCCGTTTATCGTGGTCAACGGCCCGATTCGCCTCGCGCTGGGCATGAACGCCACACACAACGTGCTCGCCAATGCGAGCCGCGCCAACGCCACCATCGGCCGCAGCGTGCGACTGATATTGCTCAATGTGCTGGGCGGCATTCCCGGCCAGCTTGACCGCTCCACGCTTGGGCATCCCGGCAAATTCACGTTTTGCATCGCCGAGGATGAAGAAGATTCGCCGTGGCTGCCGCTGTCGGCGGAACGCGGCGTGGCGGCGGGCATTTCGGCCGTCACCGTGCTGCAAGTCGAATCGCCGCACCAGATCATGAACGAATGGACGCACGACCCAAGGGAAATTCTCGATACCTACGCCGCCGCCATGCGCGCCAATTTGCTCACGTACTCGATATGGGAAGGCAATTACGCGATCGTGATTCCCCGGCAACACCGTGAAATTTTCGCTGCCGCGAAATGGAGCAAACAAAACATACGCGAATATGTTTTCGAAACGGCGCGCGTCAAACGCAGCGAATGGCGCACGGTGGGCAAGGCGGCGGTCGCGGGCCGCAAGGACGAAGACAAGGTCTATCGCGCCCTGCGGTCGCCGGACGATCTGCTGGTAATTGCCGCCGGCGGACCGGCGGGCGGATTCGGCGCGATACTGCCCCCGTGGTACGGCAATAAATCACTGGCGGTCACCGAGCCGATTGCGGGATGATGGCATTGCAATTGAAAGGAGCACGTTCATGACAATCCGGGTACTGGATCCGCGCCAATCCGCGCATGGCGACGCGCTGTGCATGGCGCCGCCGCTCGCCTCGCTGAACGGCGCGGTGGTCGGCATGATCGACAATGCTAAGATCGGCACAGCACGGCTGTTCGATTTCATCGAGGAAATCCTGCGCGGGGAATACGGCGTGCGCGAATGCATACGCCGCCGCAAACCCGACGCCTCACGACCCGTGCCAACACCGATGCTGATGGAAATGCGCGCGGCGGACGCCATACTCGCCGCGATTGGCGACTGAGGCAGTTGCTCATCGTGCAGTCTGCACGACGCCATCGAAGCCGAACGACTCGGCATCCCCGCCGTGGCGATCATTACCGACCACTTCGCGCGCACTGCGCAAGCGGTCAGTCAGGTAAACGGTCTGAAGGATTATCCGTTCGCGGTCATCGGCCATCCCGTCGCCAACAATGACGACAACGTGCTGCGCGCCAAGGCGCGCACCGCGGTGAACGCCATTGTTCCGATGCTGACGGCGCGCAAGCGCTGACAACCCGCAGGTAACTGCGGCGCCGACGGCGCCGTCAGCCGCTCGGCGAGGGTTCCAGTTGCAGCATCTTAATCCAGAACGCCAGCGTTCTTTGCGCCGCAAAATGATAAGGCAGGACAAAACACGCCCCGACCACGGCCAAATTGAGCATCCATGACAGAACGGGCGCCGCATTCCCCGTGCCGAAAAAATGCACCACACTGAGCGCCCAGTAAAAGGCGCACGCGCCCACGAACAAGATCGCCAAGCTGACCAGCAATGCGTGCGGCGTCACCGTCATCACCACCGTATGACGGGAACCCTCGGTTCGGAGGGAGGCGGACAACAGCGGTTTCAAACTGTGTCGCTTGCGGGCGCCACAGGCCCTGATCTGGAATCCACCCGCTGAACATTCACCGTAATACGGCTTGCTGCTGAAAATCATCCCGTCCCACTGTCCGAGGTGGGCATGCTCTGCCACACGCGCTTGAACGGCATCTGCAGACAAGGCGGTGTAAAAAACGTAAGCCCGATAAGGTACAAAAAGCATAAAAGGTATGACCGGAATCACGACTTGAGGCCCCGCGCCCTGGTTCGTTCCGACCCGATGCGCATTGAATCTCATATTGTCGCCAATATTGGGCTCCTATTTTCGCCCAATTTCACCGATTGCCCCCGGATTCCGGTAGCCGCCGGTCCGTACACCCAACCCGCGGCAACCACAATACGAACGCTTCGGCTGCGAAACGCGAAATCCGCGGTCATTTATAGGAATTCCAAACAATGCGATAATGCCGCCACGCACCCACCGGGGAGACGCGGCAGGCGCGGCAGTAGCGGCCCAGCCCGAATTCCCCTTCCGGCCGCCCCGACTGATCGCCGCGAATCGACGCACCCGCTGACTGACGCCGATCATCTTGAATGACCCGATTTAATTCCATTAACGGAGATTCAGCACCATGACTGCAAAACTTGACCTGTTCAAAATTGCCAAGGAAGAACAAGAAGGCGATTTGTTCAAATACCTGGACGGTATCTTTAAGCGTTCCAAGATTCAGCCGCGCGGCATCAGCGACGCAGTGATCTGGGAAGGCGGCAACGATGCGGGCGGCGTAAAGCCGGTCGCCCATGCGCTGACCGATACCTTCGCCCTGAACGGCACGATCATGGCGCTGGATGTGCTGGGCCTGCCGTTCCTCGGCATCCCGATGATGGCGCAGTACCGTCACGATACCAAGCTGAAGCCGCTGGAGTGGTTCGGCAAGATGGACTACACCTGCCTGAAATGGTCCACGGCCGGCGACTTCATGGTGAACGATGGCGGCAAGAAAGTCGTGGTGGCGGGCAAATCCGCCAACGCGCCGCTGCGCACTGCCGCAGGCGTGTATTGCAACGTGCGCCCCTACGGCTCGATCACCAGCATTCGTTTCATGCCGGGCCTGCCGTATTCGCAAGACAACAAAAAGTTTGTTGTCGATAAAGCCACCGGCAACATCCACTCTGAAATGAACACGCCGGGCGTGCGCATGGCGTATGCGGCGCGTCTGTTCCTGAAAATGGTGCACGAAACCGGTCAGATCGGCCGCGTCGCCACCAAGCCGACGCAAGCGAAGGAAGACGCCGTGAACGCCGGCATCATGCGCTGGCTGTTGCAGGGCACGAAGTTCAAACTGAAGCGCCAGTACGCAGTGGATGCCTACGAAGAGCACAAGGAAAACGTGGACGCCATCGCGGCGCTCCTGCCGAAAGATTTCAAGGCCGGCATGGAAAGCTGGGGCGGCGATATTTACGAACACATCTCCGACACCAACTTCGGTCTTTTACTGCATGACATGATGAATCAGCGCGGCTGCATCGTGTACGCAACCGATCTGGACGGCGACCGTTTGACCGACCTGATGGCCGATGCACCCGACGTGTTGCGCGCCTGGGGACAACTGGTGCTCGATCACGCCAAGGCCGGCAAGGACATGAAGCAGGTGTGGAAAGAAATGGGCTTCACCATGACCAACGGCAAGGACATGACCAGCGTGATGTATCGCATGGAAGGCGCGCCGATTTACGAGCAAACGCTCGGTTCGGCCGATGCCATGCTGCTGCGTTTGTTGGCCGGTGACGAAACCGTCGGCGGCACCAAGGACCCGTACGATCCGCGCATTCACTTCGTGCTGATCAACGAAGCTTACAAGGCCGCTAATCCGGGCAACAAGCAATTGGCCGACTGGCTGGATGCGCAGCTTGCCACGTTCGACAAAATTTACTCGTCGGGCAAGCGTCCGCGCTACATCGACGGTTACAACCAGTTGAAAGCCGCGATCAAGCCCTGGGGCACTAAATAATTTACCCGCTTTACCGTAGACGCAACAACGCCCGCCTTCGCGGGCGTTGTTGTTTCGGCCCATGATAATTCTGTTTAACAAGCCGTACGGCGTGCTGTGCCAGTTCCGTCCGGTGGCAGGCAGGCTCACGCTCAAAAATTTTATCCATCAACCGGGCGTGCATGCCGCCGGACGCCTGGATGCCGACAGTGAAGGCTTGCTGGTACTCACCGACGACGGCGACGAACAGCATCGCATCACCGATCCGCGTCACAAGCTTCCCAAGACCTACTACGCGCAAGTGGACGGCATACCCGGCGACGACGCGCTGGCGCAACTGCGCGCCGGCATTCCGTTGAATGACGGACGCACGCGCCCCGCCGAAGCGCGGCTCGTCGATCCGCCGGATTGGCTGTGGCCGCGTGATCCACCGGTGCGTTTTCGCAAAAACATACCGACCGCATGGATTGAACTCGTCCTGCGCGAAGGGAAAAACCGGCAGGTGCGCCGCATGACCGCGGCCGTAGGGCATCCCACGTTGCGGCTGATTCGCTACCGCATTGGTGCATGGAGTCTGCAGGGACTACCCGTTTCGGCCTCCATGAAAATACCTTAAATATATGATTTTATTGATTTATTTTTCCACCAGCACCATTCAGGTGCTGGAACGCCCCATGACGTCAACCGCCCGGCTGTTCGCCCGTTAGTGACATTGACCGAAAAAAATGCGGTCGGCTGCGCAAGCAGCCCTTTACCAACCACCCAAGAGGAAGAAACAATGAGCAAGCTGTTTGCAACGTTGATCGCTGCCGTATTCGCCGCTGCGACCATGACCCCCGTGATGGCGCAGGACAAGAAAGACGCGCCGAAAGCCGAAGCCAAAAAAGCCGACGAAAAGAAGGCCGAAGGCAAAGGCGACGAGAAGAAGGCCGATAACAAAGGCAAGGGCGACGAGAAGAAAACCGACGGCAAAGCCAAGGCTGCTGAAAAGAAAGCCGAAGGCAAGAGCGACGACAAGAAAGCCGACGCCAAGAAAGACGTCGTGATGCATGACGCCAAAGCCGACGCCAAAAAAGCCGACGCCAAGAAAGAAGACGGCAAAAAAGGCGACAAGAAGTAATCGCCGTTTTTTGCAGACCAGGCAGGGTCGAGAGACCCTGCCTTTTTTATTGCCCGCGCGCCGCGCAAGGTAAAATAGCTTTGTGAACGCCTCGCCCCCATCCTCCCCCAAAGCCCGGAAAGTCGTTGTCGGCCTGTCCGGCGGCGTTGATTCGTCGGTCGCCGCCCTGCTGTTGAAGCAACAGGGTTACGACGTGACCGGCCTGTTCATGAAAAACTGGGAAGACGACGACACCGAGGACTACTGTTCCTCAAGGCAAGACCTGATCGATGCGGTTTCCGTCGCGGACAAAATTGGCATCGACATCGAGCAGGTGAATTTTTCCGCCGAGTACAAAGAACGCGTATTCAGCGAATTTCTCACGGAGTACAAAGCCGGCCGCACGCCGAATCCCGACGTGATGTGTAACGCCGAAATCAAATTCAAGGCGTTTCTCGATCACGCCATGGCGCTGGGCGCCGACCACATCGCAACCGGCCATTACGCGCAGGTACGCGAACGGGACGGCCTGTATCAACTGCTGCGCGCCGACGACGGCAGCAAGGATCAAAGTTATTTTCTCTATCGCCTCAATCAACGGCAGTTGTCGAAAACGCTGCTCCCGCTGGGCCATCTCACCAAGATCGAAGTGCGCGAGATCGCGCGCCGCGAAGGTCTGGCCACGCACGACAAAAAAGATTCGACCGGCATTTGCTTCGTGGGCGAACGGCCGTTTCGCGAATTTTTGAATCGCTACATCCCCGCCAATCCCGGCGACATCGTGACGCCCGCCGGCGCGCGCGTCGGCAAACATGCCGGACTGATGTTTTACACGCTGGGCCAGCGTCAGGGGCTGGGGATCGGCGGCACAAAAAACAGCGATGGCGATGCCTGGTACGTCGCTGAAAAAGACCTGGCCAGCAACCGTTTGATCGTGGTGCAGGGGCACGACCACGAAAAGCTCTTCTCCGACCGCCTGACGGCGGTGAATCTCAACTGGATCAGCGGCGCCACGCCGCACTGCGGCTGGGTCTACGGCGCAAAAACACGCTACCGTCAAAAAGACGCGCCGTGCGTCATTGCCGCCGCCACGCAACAAAGCTGCGCAATTGAATTCGCCGAGCCGCAATGGGCGGTAACGCCCGGCCAGTCGGTGGTGGTGTATGAAAGCAACGTCTGTCTCGGCGGCGGCATCATCGAATCCACCGCGCAATCGGCCGCCGGCGCCGAAGCCATCCGTATGCGGCAATCCGCCTGCCCTTGACGGTATTTCCGCAGCGGGAGTAATCTCAAATCGTTTTCTAATCGGAGTAACGCCATGAACGCAGTCGCAGACAAGTTCGTGCTCTTCACCCAGCCGGGATGAAGTAGCTGCCTCAAAACGAAAGAGTTTCTTTCGAAAAAAAATATTGCGTTTGATGTGATCGATGTATTGAACGACGCTGGCGGGCGCGAAAAGCTGCTGTCGTATGGCGTGCGCAATGTACCCGTAGTGGCGCGCGGCAAGGATTATGTTTTCGGGCAAAACCTCGAAGACGTCGCGGTGTTTGTTGGTCTGCAAGGCACCGGCCACAAGCCGCTGTCGCCTGAAGTACTCATCCAGCGCTGGACCACCATTCTGCGCACGGCGCAACGCCTGATCCGCCAGATTCCCGATGACAAAATCACCGGTAACGTAATCGACAATCGCGACCGTTCGATCCGCTTTCTGAGTTTTCATATCTTCCGCATCGGCGAGGCGTTTCTGGAAACCGCGCGCGACGGCAAGGACTACGGCGTGCAGCTCGCCAACGTGCCGCCCGCCGAGGGCGACTACATGACTGGCGCGCGAATCGCGCAGTACGGCGAGAGCACGATCGAACACCTGCAACAATGGTGGTCCGCGCTCGCCGACAAGTCCTGCACCGCGAAAGTCAACACTTACTACGGCGTGCAACCGATGTCACAACTGCTCGAACGCTCAACGTGGCACTCGACGCAACACGTGCGGCAAATCACCGCCGTGCTGGAGCGCTTTGGCATCAAACCCGACGGGCCTTTGAAGCCGGAAGATATCGCAGGGTTGCCGTTGCCGGAGCGGTTGTGGGAGTGAATTGGTAGGTTGGCGCTGAGCTTGCGAAGCCCAACGATTGCGGTGCATCACCGCTGGCGTTGGGCTTTGCAGCCCAACCTACCACCGCTATTTTTTGGTGTGGCGCAGGCTACTCGATCCTGATCCCCGCCTGCTGAATAATCTTCGCGTACTTCGAGATTTCATCCTTGATCAACTGCGCGTATTCCGCCGGCGAACTGCCCACCAGTTCATTGCCGCCCTGTGTCGCCAGCCGCTCGATCACGTCGGGCATTTTTAGCGCCTTCACGGTCTCGACGTGCAACCGGTCAATCGCGACTTTGGGCGAGCCGGCGGTGGTGATGACGCCTTGCCACGAACTCACTTCGAAACCCTTGTAACCCAGCTCTTCCATCGTCGCCACGTCGGGAATCTGCGCCATGCGCCGCTTGCCTGAAAACGCCAGCGCACGCACCTTGCCTGCCTTCAACTGCGGCAGCGTGGTGATCGGCGTATCAAACATCATGGGAATTTGCCCGCCAATCACATCCCCCAGCGCGATCACACTGCCCTTGTAAGGCACGGGCGTCATTTTGATGGACGTCATCGACGCCAGAAATTCGCCCGCCAAATGATTGGCGCTACCCGCGCCGGCGGTGCCGTAACTCAGCGGCTTGGTTTTCGCGAGCGCCACCAGTTCCTGCACGTTTTTTGCCGCCACCGACGGATTCACGATCAGTACATAGCCGTAATACGTGCCCTGAGACACCGGCGCGAAATCCCTGACCGGATCGTAAGGCAACTTCTTGTAGAGGCCGGGGTTCACCACAAACGGCGCGCTGTTGGCCATCACCAGCGTGTGGCCGTCGGGCGGCGCTTTCGCCACCAGATCGGTGCCGATAATGGCATTGGCGCCGGGACGGTTGTCGATCACCACTTGCTGATTGAACGCCTCGCCGAGCTTGGCGCCGATCACGCGCGCGAAAATATCGCCCGAGCCGCCCGCCGCATACGGCACGACGAAGCGGATGGGACGGGTGGGATACGTTTGCGCCAGCGCGCTGCTCGCGCCCGCGAACAGCGCGATTACGCAAACCCATTGTTTTACATCATGCATAGTCACACCTCGATTGTTTTCCTGCAATTTCATAATCCTGATCGTAGGTTGGGCTGCGAAGCCCAACACAGCAGTCGTCGGCCCGCGCCGCGGTTTGTGAGCCGTAACAACCGCGAGTGTTGGGCTTTGCAGCCCAACCTGCAACTGCATCTATTTCGCCAACAACGATTTCCAATTTTGCGGCAACACCACTTTGCGACTCGTCGGCACGCCCTGCACGTGATTACACACATAACCGCGTGACTGATTGCGCCCCGCGTCGCCCGCCACCACGATACTCATCCACTCGGGTCTTTGAAACACTGGCACCAGCCGGTCCGGATCATCCGACAAATGGAACGCCTTCGGCAGCAAGCCTTCTTTCACGGCGTTGGCGATACGGAATCCCGTGAGGCCCGCGCTGTAAGCGTAATACTCCGCTCTGGAGGCCTTGATCTTTACGTGCTCGTAAAAATACTGACAGATGTCGCGCTTGCTCCACCCCTCTTGTGCAAACACCTTGGCAATCGATGGCCCCAGGATAATCAGCGGATGCCAGTTGGCGTAACACATGCCGATGGCCGTCCAGTAGCCGCAGGCGCGTTCGCCGATCACATCCGCGAGCAGTGCCGCGTGCTCTTCCGCGCGTTCGCTTTGCGAATACGCCGGTGCACTGATCGCCACCACGCTTTGCACCGTCACCACATTGTCGCCCGCGTTGAACCCGCGATCCACGCTGTACGGCTGCCAGCCCAGTTCGGCAATGGCGTCTTCGTTCTCCGCAAGCACCACCAGAAAACTCTGGCCGATGCTGCCCTTGTCCGCGCCTTCGGGTCCGTGCGTAAAACCCGCGACATTACGAATGAACATGCGCAGAAAGCGCCCGATGCTGGTATTCGGCTGGCGCCCCACGCGCATCACGCCTTGACCTGCATTAAAACCAAGCTCCTTGACGATCGGGCCACTCAAGGTGATCAACGATTCCCAGCCTGGCGTCGAACCCGCGTCTTCGACTTTGTATTCGGGTGTGCAGATCACCTCGGTTACCGCCAGCAGAATCGGCATGTATTCCGGCCGGCAGCCCGCCATCACGCCGTTGACCGCGACGTTCCACACCGTTGCTTCGCGATTAGCGGGCGGGCAAACACCGATCACTTCGTTTGGATCCCGTTCGGTAAAGCGCAGAAATTTCTCGACGCGATCGAGTGTGGGCGGCACCACTGGCATGCCATCCGACCAGTTCTGCTCATGAAAATAATCGTTCACCTGATCCAGCGTACCGCTGAACACAATATCGCGCGGCGCCGGGATCGGTGCCTCGGCGACCGGCGCAGTCAACCTCAGCGGCTTCGACAGGCCCGCGATAATGCGCGGCAGCAGCAACTCCACCACCTGACGGCGCAGCTCTTCCTTGCTCTGCGTCATGGGCACGCCGGGAAATTCCGCAATGGCCATGTCGGGCAACCCCAACCCCTTGGCGATCACCGAAGCCTGTTTCAAAAACCCCGTCGAGATGATCGACACCGATGGAATGCCGCAGCGCTCCACCACCGCACTCGCCCGCAACACGGCGGGCGTGCAGGCGCCTCAGGCGCCTATCGCGGAAATGACCGCATCAACCTTGTGTTCTTTCAGTAACGCGGGCACCCGCGCCACCAGCTCGCGCTGATTCGGCCCGTGCAGATTGCCAAACGTGTCGTAGGTAACGAAGCGGATTCCCGGATACCGTTTGCCCAACTCTTCGCGCAGGATCGGGAACCATTCCTCGCCGCGAAACAGGTAATCCCAGGTTTCGCCAATAACCTTGTTGCTGAGATCAGCCACGCGATCAACCGGCGCGCGCGTGGCATAGGCGGGTTTGCCGAGCGGCCATACGACGTCGTAGGCGGTTTCGGCCGGGGTGGTGCGGTCAGACATAAAATCTCCTGAGCAAACGGTAAAGACGGCAAAATCGAGAATAGCATGCACCTCCGCGTTTGCGCTAAAATTGCCCTTCTTTCCATATGTGCCACTCCCCTACCCCCATGCTCGCGATGCACAGCAGATGCCACGCTCCCGGACCGGATTTTTCGCCATTATGGTGAATCCGAACCCAGCCGCGCGTCGCGCGCTACCCTCGGTTGACCGGCTGCTGACCAGCAGCGCGGTAGCCTTGGTCGTGGCGCGTTACGGGCGCGCGCTCACCACCGATACCATTCGCGAACTATTGCAGGTACAGCGCGAAAAACTCGCCCAGAACGCAGGCACGTTTACGTTCGACGAGGCCGGATTCATCGCAGCCTGCGACGCCTCGCTCGCGAAACAAACGCAGCCCTCGCTGCGCCCGGTGTTCAATCTATCGGGCACGGTGCTGCACACCAATCTCGGCCGCGCGCAGATGCCGCAGTCGGTGGCGGACGCCGTGATGACCGCGATGACGCGACCGGTGAATCTCGAATTCGATCTCGGCGGCGGCGCGCGCGGAGAGCGCGATACGCACGTCGAAAAATGGATCACCAGACTGGCCGGTGGCGATGGCGCGGTGGTGGTCAACAACAATGCGGCGGCGGTGTACCTTGCGCTCAACTCGCTGGGCGCACAACGTGCCAAGCCAGAAGTGATCGTGTCGCGCGGCGAACTCATCGAAATCGGCGGCGCGTTTCGCATCCCCGACATCATGAAGCGCGCGGGCGTGAAGCTCGTTGAAGTCGGCACCACCAACCGCACGCATTTGAAGGATTTCGCCGAAGCGATCACCCCGCGCACCGCCGCTATCATGAAGGTGCATACCAGCAACTACGTGGTGCAAGGCTTTACCGCAGTAGTACCCGAACCGGAACTTGCGGCACTGGCGCACGAGCGCGGCCTACTCTACATCGTTGATTTGGGCAGCGGCATGCTGGTCAACCTGGAGGACTACGGCCTGCCGCACGAACCCACGCCGCGCGAGGCGCTCGCCAACGGCGCGGATCTCGTTACTTTCAGCGGCGACAAATTGCTCGGCGGCCCGCAGGCCGGCTTGCTGGTGGGCAAAAAAGAACTCATCGCGCGCATCCGCAAAAATCCGATGAAACGCGCCTTGCGCGTCGACAAAATGACCCTCGCGGCACTCGATGCGCTGCTGCGCCTGTACACCAACCCCGACAAACTGCGCGAGGAAGTCACCACCCTACGGCTGCTCACGCGCACGCGCGCGGACATCCGCGTGCAATGCGAACGCGTGCTGCCGCCCGTGCAAGCCGCGCTCGGGGGCAACGCACAAGCAACGATCATCGACACCGGTAGCCAGATCGGTAGCGGCTCGCTTCCGGTCGATTCACTGCCCAGCGCGGGCATCGCCATCGCGCCCGCCGGCAAAAGCAAAAGCTCGTTCGCCGATAAGCTGTCGCAAGCGTTTCGCGCATTACCCGTGCCGGTAATCGGGCACATCAAAGACGGCGCCTTCGTGCTGGACCTGCGCTGCCTCGACCATGAAAATGAATTTGTCGCGCAGTTGAAGGGTTTAAACATATGAACGCCCCAAGCTTCACCGCAAAGGCGCAAAGACGCAAAGGTTTCGCAAAGAACCCCAGATCGAATATAATGTAACTATATGTTTTTATTAAGTAATTTTGTTTTTGAATTTCTTTGCGTTGCCTTTGCGCCTTTGCGCCTTTGCGGTTGGGGTTGTGCTGGAGCCACGCAATGATAGTCGCCACCGCGGGCCACATCGACCACGGCAAAACGCTGCTGGTGAAAACGCTCACCGGCGTGGACACTGATCGCCTGCCCGAAGAAAAGGCGCGCGGCATTTCGATTGACCTAGGCTTTGCCTATCTGCCGCTGCCCAACGGCGAGCTGATCGGCTTTGTCGATGTGCCCGGCCATGAACGTTTTGTGCGCAACATGCTGGCGGGGGTGTGCGGCATTGATTACGCATTGCTGGTGGTGGCCGCCGACGACGGCGTGATGCCCCAGACCAT
>DHVE01000003.1:0-292 GCA_002412495.1 Betaproteobacteria bacterium UBA5216 | reverse complement strand
GCACATCCAGCGCGGCGCGGTGGTCGTTACGAAAATCGACCGCGTGGACGAAGCGCGTGTACGGCAAGTCGGTGCAGACGTCACCGCGCTGCTCTCCGCCACGCAACTCGCGGGCGCCACCGTGATGCCCGTCTCCGCCATCAGCGGCACCGGCATCAACGAGTTGCGCGAACTCCTGAAGCGCGAGGCGGCCGCATCGGCGTCGCGCGCCAACGCGGAACAGCATTTCCGTTACGCCGCCGACCGCGCGTTCAGCGTGGCGGGCAGCGGCACCGTGGTGACCGGCACGGTG
>DHVE01000152.1:2573-2693 GCA_002412495.1 Betaproteobacteria bacterium UBA5216 | reverse complement strand
AGACTCACGACGCCGAGTGCCACGACGTTTCGTGGCAATGGTTGCCGCAGGCCTTGCGCCAGGACGTCGTAGGCGTTCGATGGACTTGCAATCGGCTTATCGGTATTCACGGCGGCACTG
>DHVE01000152.1:0-2294 GCA_002412495.1 Betaproteobacteria bacterium UBA5216 | reverse complement strand
TATCGGTATTCACGGCGGCACTGGCAGTTGAGTTGTTACCGATACTCCGCCGTCTCTCGACAACAATGATTGATGTGCATCAAAGCGCGGGGGGGCCGCGCGTGCATCATGAACAATATAAATCACTTGAGTTTGAGTTATTAAAAAAAGTGCAATTTAATCATACAGTTATGTTCAATTCTTCAAGCGGCATCCCGCTTGGCTATCTGCCTGGGAGACGGTCATGGATCATGCGGCGCCGCGTACTGACATGATTGATTTGATTAACCAGCGTCGCTCGGTGCGTGATTACCTGCCGCGCGCGACCGATCCCGACACGGTAAACCGCCTGCTGGCGTGCGCCGTGCGGGCGCCCACGGCAATGCACGCCGAGCCGTGGGCATTTCTGATCGTGCAGAATCTCAGCGTATTGAAAACGTTGTCGGATCGCGCGAAGACCGAATTCATGCGCGAGACCCAACGCATGCAGTCTAAAGAGACGAACCGTGCGCGCGCGTTGGTCGCGCAGCCGGACTTTAATATTTTCTACAACGCGGGTACGCTGGTGGTGATCTGCGCGCCGACGACTGCGCCCTTCGGCGGCGCGGACTGCTGGCTGGCTGCGCAAAATCTGATGCTTGCCGCCTGCGCCGAAAGTCTGGGCACGTGCGTTATCGGTTTTGCGCTCTCGGCTTTGAATCAGGCGGATGTCAAAGCGGAACTGGGCATACCGCCGGACATGTCAGCAGTGGCGCCGATTATCGTGGGTACGCCGCGCGGCGAGACGCCCGCGACCACCCGTCGCGCACCGCGCATTCTGGGCTTTGTATGAGCCCGGCGAATACATGGCCGTGGCGTGCACTGGCGCCCGTGTCGGTGGCAATTGCCATCGCGCTATTGCCGGCGCCCGATGGTCTTCAGCAGCACGCTTGGTATTTTTTCGCCATTTTCGCCGGCGTTATTGCCGGCCTGATATTGGAGCCGTTGCCCGGCGGCGCGGTGGGTCTGATCGGTGTCACCGTCGCCGCGGTGCTGGCCCCGTATGTGCTGTATACCCCGGCGGAACTCGCCAAGGCGGGTTTCAATCCGGTGAATGCCGCGCTGACATGGGCGCTATCCGGCTTTTCCAACAACACGGTGTGGTTGATCTTCGGGGCATTCATGTTTGCGCTGGGTTATGAAAAAACCGGCTTGGGAAAACGCATTGCGCTGACGCTGGTCAAGTGGATGGGCCGTCGAACGCTCACGCTGGGTTACGCCATTGCCTTCGCGGATTTAATACTGGCCCCATTCACGCCATCGAACACCGCGCGCAGTGCGGGTACCATTTATCCGGTGATACGCCATTTGCCGGAGCTCTACGACTCCAAGCCCAATGATTCGTCCGCGCGCAAGATCGGCTCGTACATCATGTGGGTAGCGATCGCCGCCACCAGCGTTACCAGTTCGATGTTTCTGACCGCCATGGCACCCAACCTGATTGCGCTGGAGATGGTGAAAAAAACCACCAAGCTCGAATTGGGATGGACCGACTGGTTCATGGCCTTCGCGCCCGTGGGGATCGTGCTGCTGTTGGCGACGCCGCTGCTGGCCTATTGGCTGTGTCCGCCGGAAATCAAGTCGGGCGATAAAGTGCCCGCGTGGGCCGCGCGTGAGCTCGGCGAACTCGGCGCGTTGACAGGGCGTGAAATAACACTCGCCGCCTTGGTGGTGCTGGCCCTTGTGTTGTGGATCTTCGGCGCCGATTACATCAACGCCACCACGGTGGCGCTGCTGATCGTGTCGCTGATGCTGGTTTTTCGCGTGGTGAGCTGGGACGACATCGTCAAGCACTCGTCGGCGTGGAATACGCTTGCGTGGTTTGCCACGCTGCTGGCGCTGGCCGATGGCCTCGCCCGCGTGGGATTCGTGAAGTGGTTCGCGCAGAGCGTGGCGCAGCAGATGGGCGGGTTGTCGCCGGTGATGGCGATGCTGCTATTGGTGGCACTGTTCTTTTTCATCCACTACCTGTTCGCCAGCATCATCGCGCACGTCACCGCAGTGCTGCCGGTGATGCTGGCGATAGGCACGGCCATCCCGGGCATGCCCGTGGCTCAATTCGCGCTGCTGCTGTGCCTGACGCTGGGACTGATGGGCATTATTTCGCCTTATGCCACCGGCCCCAGCCCGGTTTATTACGGCAGCGGTTATCTGCCGTCGCGCGATTACTGGTGGCTGGGCGCTATTTTCGGAGTGATCTTTCTGGGCGTTTTGCTTTTGGTCGGCACGCCGTGGTTGTTTGCCCTCCGTTAACGCCGCAGCCATGGTGGATCAAC
>DHVE01000030.1:11811-43588 GCA_002412495.1 Betaproteobacteria bacterium UBA5216 | reverse complement strand
CACAAATCATGGAACGCCTGTAAAGCCTCTTCGTCGGTAATGGAAACATACTCCGCCCGGCCGCTGTCTTTCAAATACGCATGCTCCGGACCGACGCCCGGATAATCGAGCCCCGCCGAAATCGAATGGGTTTCGATAATCTGGCCGTTTTCGTCCTGCAGCAAATACGTGCGATTGCCGTGCAGCACTCCGGGCCTGCCGGCCGTCAGGGTGGCCGAGTGTTTGCCGCTTTCCAGTCCATGCCCGGCCGCTTCAACACCGATCAGCCGCACATCTTTTTCGTTGATGTAGGGATAAAAAATCCCCATTGCGTTTGAGCCACCGCCGACGCAGGCGATGATGGCATCCGGTTGGCGCCCCGTCATCTCGGGCATTTGTTCCAGCGCTTCGATACCGATCACCGATTGAAAATCGCGCACCATCATGGGATACGGGTGCGGGCCGGCCACGGTGCCGATGATGTAATAGGTGTTCTCAATGTTGGTCACCCAATCGCGCATGGCTTCGTTTAGGGCATCCTTGAGTGTTTTGGAGCCGCTTTCCACCGGCACCACGGTCGCGCCCAGCAATTTCATGCGATAGACGTTTTGCGCCTGGCGCTTGACGTCTTCGGACCCCATGTAGACCACGCATTCCATGCCGTAGCGTGCCGCGATGGTTGCAGTGGCCACGCCATGCTGCCCGGCACCGGTTTCGGCGATCACCCGCGGCTTGCCCATGCGCTTGGCGAGCATGGCTTGGCCGATGACGTTGTTGATTTTGTGCGCGCCGGTGTGATTCAGATCCTCGCGCTTCAGGTAGACCTGCGCGCCACCGAAGTGCTCGGACCAGCGTTTGGCGTGATACACCGGGCTCGGCCGGCCGACGTAGTGCTTGAGTTCGTAGGCAAATTCGCGTTTGAATTCGGCGTCGTGCTGATACTTTTCATACGCCGTGCGCAGTTCGTCGAGCGCGTCGATCAGCGTCTCGGCCACAAACGTGCCACCATACGGCCCGAAGTGTCCCAAACTATCGGGCAGGTCATACATTTGCATTACGAACTCCAGTGACAAATGCTGCTATTTTTGCTGCGTCTTTGATGCCCTTGGCCAACCCCTTGCTTTCGACACCGCTGGAAACATCTACTGCCCATGGTCGCACGGCCTGAATCGCGGCGGTGACATTTTCCGGCGTCAATCCGCCGGACAGTACCACCGGCAATGGCAGGTTTTTCGGAATCAGTGCCCAGTCAAATGTAGCGCCCGTGCCGCCGTGCGTGCCTTTGACATAGGCATCCAGCAGCAATGCTTTGGCGTCGCGAAAATCAAGGGCGTATTGTAACAAATCCAGCCCCGGCCTCACGCGCACGGCTTTGAGGTACGGCACGCCGAACTGGCCGCAATAACCGGGCGATTCATCACCGTGAAATTGCAGCAGATCAACGCGTGCGGCCGCCAGCGTTTGCCGCACATCATCGGCGGCGGCATCGACGAACAGGCCCACGCTCGTCACGAACGGCGGCAAGACACGCAGCAATTGCGCCGCGCGCGCGGGCGTAACGTGACGCGGGCTCCTGCCATAAAACACCAGCCCGATCGCGTTCGCTCCACTGTGTGCCGCCGCCAGCGCATCGGCCTCGCGGGTGATGCCGCAAATCTTGATCGCCGTCACAATACATTCTCCAGTACCAATCGGGGCGATTGTACCCGTTCGCGCAGCGGCAACTGCCACGCCACGTCGTAATCCACGCCGGTCAGATACAAACCCGCCGCATCGAATGTCGGTGCCGCAAGCGTGCGGTCGCGTTGCGCGAGTAACGCACTCAGCCAGGCGGCGTCCTTCCGTCCGCATCCCACGTAAACCAGGCTACCCACGATGTTGCGAACCATGTGATGCAAGAATCCATTGGCGCTCAAATCAAACATGACATACGGGCCTTGCGCGCGGATGTCCAGTTGCGTCAGCGTGCGCACCGGCGATTTGGCCTGGCACTGCGATGAGCGAAACGCGGTGAAATCCTGTTCTCCCAGTAAACTGGCTGCCGCCGCGCGCATGCGCCCGATATCCAGCGGCACGTGAAACCAGCCCACGCGGCCGGCATCGGCGGCAGGCCGCACGGCGTGATTCAGCAACACGTAGCGGTAATGCCGCGCCAACGCCGAAAATCGCGCATGAAAGGTTTCCGCGACGGGCTTCATCCAGGTCACCGCGACCGTGGATGGCAGCAGCGCGTTGACGCCGCGCACCCATGCGGATTCGGGCCGCTCGACCATGCAATCAAAGTGAACCACCTGCGCCAGCGCGTGCACCCCCGTGTCGGTCCGCCCGGCGCAAATGGTACCGATGGTCGTGATGTCCGGCACGCCGGCAATCCGTGCGAGCGCCGCCTCGAGATGATCCTGCACCGCGCACCCCGACGGCTGCGTCTGCCAGCCGCAGAATCCGGAACCATCGTATTCAACGCCCAGCGCGATGCGCATGATTCAGCAGTCCCAAAAAAGAAAAGACCGCGGCAGTGTCCCGCCGCGGTCCGGGTAGTACGGCGTGCCGTTATTACTTGATCGAATCCAGCAACTTCTGCGCTTCGGCCTTTTGCGTGGCATCGCCTTCGCGCATCACTTCGTTCAAAATTTCCTTGGCGCCGTCCTTGTCACCCATGTCCTGATAGGCGCGGGCCAGATCAAATTTCTGCTGGACATCGTTCCAATGCGCGTCCTTGTCGCCACCGCCCGCCGATGCGGCGGGCTTTTCGTCAAGATTCAAATTGATGCCATCAAGATCGACTTTGAAATCCAGACCGCCATCCGCGGCGGGCGCGGCAGCCGGAGCGGCAGCCGCCGGGGCGGCCGGCGTATCCAGGCTCGGAAGATCCAGGTTAAAGTCCATCAGGTTCGTCGCTTCGGCGGCGGGCGCCGCGGCAACGACTGGCGCCTCGGGTTCCGCATTTACCGGCGGCAGATCCAGATTAAATTCGGGCAGTGCTTCAGGCTCGGCCGCAGCAGCCGCGGGGGCTGATTCCGCCACGGCAGGCAGATCACTGCGCGTCATCATCATGGTCTTGTCCAGACTCGAATCCGTGGCGCTCTGATCTTCCAGCAGAATGTCGGTCGTGGTGCCCAGGCTGTCTTCGCCGCTGATATCGAGATCGACCGTGGCATCGGACACACCGCCGTCACCGGCGCCGATATCGAAAATTTCCCCCGACGACGGATACAGCGCATTGGACGGATCAATCGCATGCCCCATCGCGGCGGCCTTGTCCCAGTTTTCACCAGTGCCGCCGGTCAAGGCATTGAAGTCCTTGGCTAGCTTGTTGAACGCGCCCTTGTCGCCGCGCGCCGCGTAGACCTCCAACAGCTTCAGTTGAACGTCCTGACGCTGCGGGTCTTTTTCCATCGCCTCCTTGAGGATGTCCTCTGCCTGATTGTCGCGACCGTGATCGATATACACCTGCGCTTCTTCGATCGGATCCACCATGTCAGGCGTTACGCTGGCAACCGTGGGCTCCGGCGCATCGGCAATCGCGGCAGCGACCGCGCTGGCAACCCGCGCGTTATCCGCCGTGGGTTCCGTCTTCGGCACGAATACCGGCGTTTCATCGTCAACGACTTCATTGGCCTTCTTGCGGCGGCGCACTGCCCACCATCCGGCAAGGCCAGCCAGTACCGCACCGCCACCGCCGATCGGGACAATGTTATCCATGACCGTATCCATGATGCCGGGCTCCGGTGGCGCGGCCTTTGCGGGCGCTTTCGGCGCGGGCGTCGCGGCCTTGGGCGGCACGGGAGCGGGCTTCGGCGCTTCGGCCTTGGGCGGCTCGGTGGCCGGCGTCTCGGCTTTCGGCTCGGGTGCCTTCGCGGGTTCAGCCTTCGCAGGCTCCGCTGCCTTCGGCGGCTCTGCCTTGGCGGGTTCAGCCTTCGGCGCATCCTTCGGCGGCGCGCCCTTGGCATCTGCCTTGGGTTCGGGTTTCGGCTCCGCCTTACCCGCTTGCTGTGCGGCAGCCAATGCCGGATTCTTGATCTCGGCCAGCTTCTGCATATCCTTAATGGTTTTTTCCAGCGCCGCGACACGATCCTTGGCTTCGGCCAGCGCTTTATCACGAGCCGCCAAATCATCTTCTAGGGCACGCACGCGATCCTTGCCGTCCTTGCCTCCCTTCGCCGCGGCGCCGTCGCCCTTGGACAGCACCACGACTTCCTTGGCGCCAGTTGCGGGCGCCTTGTCGTCGACACGCGCGGTAATCTTGCCCTTGGTCGCGGGCGCGGCCTCGGCCACCGCGGGTGCGGCATCCGCCACCTTTCCGCGATACGTATTCCAGTTGGATGACTGCACGCGCACTTCCTGCGCGGCTTCGCCCGGTGCTATCGCGGCCAGTTGATCGCGCTCTGGTGCGCGAAGAATTTTCCCGGCCTTGACCAGGTTAATGTTGTTGTTGATAAACGCATCCGGATTGGAACGCAGCAGGCCGATCATCATTTGATCCAGCGAAATACCGTTGGGTTTCATGCCTGCTGCAATCTGCCCCAGCGTATCGCCCTGCTTGACCGCATATTCGCTGCCGCCTATTGGACGTGACGCGGCGGCAGGTGCGGGCGCGGATGCCGGGGTAGCCGGCGCGGGTGACTTCGCCGAAGGCGCGGCGGGCGCCGGGGTTTCCACGGCGGCAGGCGGCTTGGTGGCGGGTGCGGGTTTTGCCACCGGTGTGGCAACAACAGGCGCGGTTACCGCGGCGGCAGGCGTTTCCATGCCAGGCGGATCCAGCAATGCGGAGTACTCGCGCACGATGCGCCCGCCCTGCCAGGAGAGTTCAACCAGGATATCGAGGAACGGCTCTGCCACCGGTCGCGCGGACGTCGCGCGAATAAACGGGCGGCCATCCGAACGCCGCTCGATGCTCAGGCGCATGCCGCTTAGCGCCGGGTTAAATTGCAGGTTTGCGGCACGGTACGCATCTGGCGCCGCCAACTTGGCCGACAACGTCGCGAGTTCTTCTTTCGACACGTTGACCAAATCGATCTCGGCCGAAAAAGGCTGACCGAGCTGCGACAACACATTGATCCCCCCCAAGCCAGCCGCATCGATGATACCCGCGTAGGGCATCGAAACGACCAAGCCTGCGGCCACCCATTTCTTGAGCTTGAATTTCCGCACAGCGCCACCTCTGAATTTCTAGGATGTTTTTGGAATAATCAAATTAACATCAATTAGTTAGCGATTCAAGCTAAGGTTATTGATGAATATTAATCGCTACTAACGCTATATTTACCGTATTTTCCACCAATCCGGCGCCTCAACCACAACCTATGGTAGAAAGAATTTACCTAACAAATTCAAAGGACTATATGGTTTTGTGCGCAAAATACAACAATTGCGGGCGATTTTTGATACCTAGAATTCACCGAACAAACGATTCATAGGCATTTGTTTTTAAAGAATATATTATCAATTCTGCAACACGATTCTCAGCATGCGCCGCAACGGCTCGGCTGCTCCCCACAGCAATTGATCGCCCACG
Source organism: Betaproteobacteria bacterium UBA5216 (assembly GCA_002412495.1). Classification (GTDB taxonomy): domain Bacteria; phylum Pseudomonadota; class Gammaproteobacteria; order Burkholderiales; family SG8-41; genus UBA5216. Next base: position 38,094 of record DHVE01000030.1, on the reverse strand, counting down.
GTGAAAGCAGACAGATATTCCCCGCCCATGGCCAGCTTGCGCAGGCGCCCGACTGGCACGGTCAATGTACCAGTCACGGCTGCTGGCGTTAATTCCTTGAGTGAAATCTCACGCTGATTGGGCACCACCTTTACCCAGTCATTGGCGCCAGCCAGCATCGCTTCAATATCCTTTAGCGGTATATCGCGCTTGAGCTTCACCGTCAGCCCCTGACTATGGCAACGCATCGCGCCGACCCGCACGCACACGCCGTCAACCGGCACGGGCGCCGCCGTCTTGCCGAGTATCTTGTTGGTCTCGGCCATGCCTTTCCATTCTTCCTTGCTCTGCCCGTTGCCGAGGTCTTTGTCGATCCACGGCAACACGCTGCCCGCGAGCGGATGGCCGAATTCCTGCGCCGGAAAATCCGCGCGGCGCAGCATCGCCGCGACTTCACGATCAATGTCCAGTATTGACGACGCGGGATTATCCAACAGCGATTTTGCGGCGCCATGCACCGCACCCATTTGTTGCAACAGTTCGCGCATATTGGCGGCGCCCGCGCCCGACGCGGCCTGATAGGTCATCGCCGAAATCCATTCCACGGCATTAGCCTTGAACAGGCCATCCATCGCCATCAGCATCAGACTGACCGTGCAGTTGCCGCCGATGTAGTTTTTAATGCCGTTTTTCATGGCGGCGTTGATCACGTCACCGTTGACCGGGTCGAGAATTATCACCGCATCGTCCTGCATGCGCAGCGCGGACGCCGCGTCGATCCAGTAACCTTTCCAGCCCGCCGCGCGCAGCTTGGGATAAATCTCGTTGGTGTAATCCCCGCCCTGGCACGAAATCAGAATATCTAGCGCGGCCAATTCAGCAACATTTTTCGCATCCCTGACCGGTCCGGTCGCACGGCCGATATCCGGTCCTTGCCCGCCCGCCTGCGAGGTGGAAAAAAATACCGGTTCGACGAGATCAAAATCCTTCTCCTCGCGCATACGCTGCACGAGCACTGATCCCACCATTCCACGCCAGCCGATTACTCCTACCTTGTTCATAAAAATACCATTAAAAACATATGGTTATAAAAAACCTACAGCGCCGCGACGACTGCGTCGCCCATTTCTTGCGTGCCCACCTTTTTCGTGCCTTCCTCGTAAATATCGGCGGTGCGCAAACCTTGCGCAAGGGCAGATTTCACGGCGGCCTCGATGCGATACGCCCACTCGTCCTTGTTGAACGTGTAACGCAGCATCATGGCTGACGACAATATCGTCGCCAACGGATTGGCAATACCCTTACCGGCGATATCCGGCGCGGAACCATGGCTCGGCTCATACAAGCCCTTGCTGTTCGCATCCAGCGACGCCGACGGCAGCATGCCTATCGAACCGGTCAACATCGATGCTTCATCCGAGAGGATGTCCCCGAACATATTGCCGGTGACGATCACATCGAACTGCTTGGGGTTGCGCACCAATTGCATCGCCGCGTTGTCCACGTACATGTGCGACAGCGCGACCTGTGGATATTTTTTCGCCACATCGATGACAATCTCACGCCAGAAGCGGCTGGTCTCCAGCACGTTTTCTTTATCCACCGAGCACAGCTTTTTATTGCGCTTCATCGCGGTCTGAAAACCCACCTCGGCGATGCGGCGTATCTCTGACTCGGCGTAATGCATCGAGTCAAACCCTTCGCGCTCGCCGCGCGCATTGTCACGACGCCCGCGCGGCTCGCCAAAATAAATATCGCCGGTGAGTTCGCGGATGATCATGATGTCGAGGCCCGACACCACCTCGGGTTTCAGCGACGACGCGCCGACCAGCTCAGGATACATGATCGCCGGTCGCAGATTCGCGAACAGGCCCAGTTCCTTGCGAATGCGCAAGATGCCCTGCTCCGGGCGCTGCGCGCGCGGCAGCGCATCGTATTTCGGCCCGCCCACCGCGCCGCACAGCACGGCATCGGCCTCTTTGGCGAGCTTCAACGACGCCGCGGGCAATGGATCGCCGCTCGCATCAAAACCTGCGCCTCCAAACGGCGCCTCTTCCATCTCGATTTTCAGGCCTTCTTTTGCCAGCACGCGCAGCACCTTGGTGGCTTGCGCAACGATTTCAGGGCCAATGCCGTCGCCGGCGAGGACTGCGATTTTCATTTTAAATCCGTGTGGAATTAGACATGAGGCATTAGACATGAAAAACGAGGTAGTTGCCCCCCCCACGCCTGACGCCTCACGCAGTTAAAACAGCCAGGGCTGCGCCACCTTATGCTTCGCTTCGAACGCGCGAATCTTGTCCGCATGCTCCAGCGTGAGGCCGATATCGTCCAGCCCGTTCATGATGCAATGTTTGCGGAACGGATCGATGTCGAATTTAAAGCTATCGCCACCCGGCGTGCTTACCGTCTGCGATTCCAGGTCCACCGCCAGCCGGTAACCTTCGCTCGCCGCCGTTTCCTTGAACAACTGATCGACGATCTTCGCGTCGAGTTTGATCAGCAACAAACCATTCTTCAACGAGTTGTTGAAAAAAATGTCGGCAAAACTCGGCGCGATCACCGCCTGAAAACCGAACTGCTGCAATGCCCACGGCGCATGTTCGCGCGATGAACCGCAACCGAAGTTTTCACGCGCAAGCAGCACCGTGGCGCCCTCAAAGCGCTTTTTGTTCAGCACAAAATCCGGATTCACCGGACGCTTCGAGTCATCCTTGCCCGGCTCGCCGCGATCCATGTAGCGCCACTCGTCGAACAAATTGGGGCCGAAGCCCGTGCGCTGTATCGACTTCAGAAACTGCTTGGGAATGATGGCGTCGGTATCGACATTCGCGCGATCCAGCGGCGCCACCAGCCCTTCCTTGCGTACAAATTTTTCCATGTCTCTATCTGTCTCTATCCGCCAGTTTTTCGCTGAATTGCTTCGCCTGCTTTTTCCACATCCTGACCAAAACCACGCATGGTGTTACAGCCAGTCAACATCAACACACACATCGCCATGAGAATAGCTGCAATTTTGTTCATTGCGGTCTCCTTATTTAGCTTCAAGCAAAATTACGCACATCCACAAAATGCCCAGCGATGGCCGCCGCAGCCGCCATCGCGGGACTCACCAAATGCGTTCTCCCGCCCGGGCCTTGCCGTCCCTCGAAATTGCGATTCGAGGTGGACGCACAACGCTCGCCCGGCGACAACTGGTCTTCGTTCATGCCGAGGCACATGGAGCAACCCGGTTCGCGCCACTCGAAACCCGCTGCGACGAGAATTTTGTCCAGACCTTCTTCTTCGGCCTGCGCCTTCACCAGACCGGAACCCGGCACCACCATCGCCAGCTTCACATTGGCCGCAATCTTTTTGCCCTTGGCCACTTGCGCGGCGGCGCGAATGTCTTCAATGCGCGAATTGGTGCAGGCGCCGATGAACACCTTGTCGATGCTGATCTCGGTAATCGGCGTGTTCGCCTTCAAATCCATGTATTTCAGCGCGCGTTCCATCCACTCGCGTTGCACCTTGTCGGTTTCCTGCGCCGGGTCGGGCACCTTGCCACCGACGGTGGTCACCATCTGCGGATTGGTTCCCCACGTTACCTGCGGCTGAATTTCGGCGGCGTCGAGCGTCACCACGGTATCAAAGTGCGCGCCATCGTCGCTTTTCATCGTGCGCCAGTATTCAACGGCCTTATCCCATTGCGCACCGGTGGGTGAGAACATGCGACCCTTGCAGTAATCAATCGTTTTCTGATCGCACGCCACCATGCCGGTACGCGCGCCGGCTTCAATCGCCAGGTTGCACAGCGTCATGCGCCCTTCCATCGACAGATCGCGTATCGCGCTGCCGGTGAATTCAATCGCGTGCCCCGTGCCGCCTGCCGTGCCGATTTTGCCGATAATGGCCAGCGCAACGTCTTTGGCGGTAACCCCGACGCCGAGTTTGCCCTCGACCCGGATATTCATGTTTTTGTATTTCTGCATCACCATGCACTGTGTGGCGAGCACGTGCTCGACCTCGCTAGTACCGATGCCGAATGCCAGCGCGGCAAACGCCCCGTGTGTACTGGTATGCGAATCACCGCAAACAACCGTCATGCCCGGCAGTGTCGCGCCGTTTTCCGGCCCGATCACATGCACGATCCCCTGACGCTTATCGAGAAACGGAAAATAAACCTTCGCGCCATGTTCCTTGATGTTTTTATCCAGCGTTTCGATCTGCAAACGTGATACCTGATCGGTAATACCCGGCAGGCCCTTGTCCCAATTGCGCGTTGGGGTGTTGTGATCGGCGGTCGCCACCACGGAATCGACGCGCCACACTTTGCGATTGGCCAACTTCAGGCCTTCGTAGGCCTGAGGACTGGTGACTTCATGCACCAGGTGACGGTCGATATAAAGCAGCGCGGTGCCGTCCTGCTCGACATGCACCACGTGAGAATCCCAAAGTTTGTCGTAGAGAGTTTTTGCCATGGCCTGACTGGGTTGAAAGTCCTATTTACGTCTATTTAGCTAATTGCGCGTAAGCTACTGTTAATATGAGATTATCTCACAGGAGCGCCCCCGCGAACCACTGCGTAATTCTCACTCGCCGGATAACCGCAATTTCCACCACAAAATCAACAAGCCACCGAGCGCGGCACACGAAGACAAGGTAAAAGTCCACGCCGCCCCCACGCCTGCCCATGCGTAGCCGCTGGCGAAGCCGCCGAGCGCCCCGCCGACTCCAAACGCAAAACTCCCATACAGTGCCTGCCCGCGCGCCTGATGCCGGCCGCGAAACAGCTTGTGAATCACGCCGATCGCCGCCGCGTGAAACGATCCAAATGTCGCCGCGTGCAAGGTTTGCGCGATCAACAACATGGCAAAGTTATCGATCAGCCACCCGATCAGCAAAAAGCGCAGCACGGCCAGCGCGAAGCTCGCCAGCAAAATCTGCCGCAGCGTAAACGCGCGATACAAGTGCGGCATCCACACAAAAATGCCGATCTCGCAAATCACCCCCAGCGCCCACAACCAGCCCGCCATCGACTTGCTGTAACCGTGATCCACCAAATAAATCGTATAGAACGTGTAATACGGCCCATGCGCCACCGCCATCAGCGCCGCGGCGGCGATCAGCGCGATCACTTCCGGGCGCTTCATAATGTCCCAGATCGATTGATCGTCCGAGGCATGCTGCGGCGTTTTGACATCCGGCACCGACCAGCACAGCGCCAGCATGCAGAGCATCAGCGTCAACACGATCGACAGCACCGCTTGCGGCGGCCAGGTGTCGAGCAGATACCCCACGCCGATCACGGCCACGATAAAACCAATCGAGCCCCACACCCGGATGCGCCCGTAGCGCGCGGTCTCGTCGCCCAGATGCGTGAGCGTCGTTGCCTCCACCAGCGGCAGCGCCGCACTCCAGAAAAACATCACCGCCAGTAGCACGACAAAGAGCCACGCAAACTGCGTGCTCGCGTAAAGGCCGAGCCACGCCACCGTCCCGGCCAGCCCCGCCAGTCGCGCGATGTGCAAGCCGTTAGCACCCCGATCCGCCAGCCAGCCCCACAAATGCGGCGCAACGATGCGCGTCAATTGCGGCATCGACATCAGCACCCCGATTTCCACCGCCGACATCCCGACGCTGTTCAAGTACAACGTGAAAAACGGTGCGAACGCACCGAGATAGGCGAAGTAGAAAAAATAAAAACCGGCTAGGCGCCGGTAGGGTAAAGCGGACATGGGATGTGGCGTTGGTGACGCAGTTACAATGTTTAAAATTATACAATAAAAACAGATAGTTACAATCGCGCCGAGCAATTACGCCATTGTGCGGAGGACGCCTCACCACCCGCCCCCCCCCTGAGAGCCGCCGAGCAACGCAGCCACGCCGGGGGAAGTCGGCGAGGACTGTCTGAGTCCTCGCGCCGTTGGTTTATGCGAGGGCGAGTTCCGCAGCCGCCCGGCGTGGCGAGTAGCGCAGGGAAGCCCGAAGGGCCGGCGAACCGGGGTCGCTTTTTCTTTGGTTACTTTCTTTTGGCAAAGCAAAAGAGAGTAACCAGCTGCCAGGCTGCCCCCGGCGAAGTTGAAGTCACACTGTTGGGAACCACAAACTCACCACCCCGACCAGCAGACTGCGAGCATTCAAATGGATTTGAGAATTTCGCGTGCAGCTGTGTAGGCGTCTTCCCACGATTTCTTTAGATTCTTGGGTGAGCCGCTTTTTCGCTGCTGACTGATAAAATTTCTGACCGTCTTTGCAAGCTTTCCGCCGGAAAGCCCAGGCAAATATTCATAAGCAAGTGACAGACGGAAATAGGCGTTGTTAGTATAGTAACCCGCTGTCCAGTCTTTTGTTTCTTTTTCATTGCCGTATAAAAAAGTGTTGTCGTCGATTAACTTCTGCAACACTTTTACGGCATCTTTGTGAACGTAACGACTTTGGCTGACGGGATCAATAATAAACACCGCTCGCCAGAGGGAAATTCCGACTCCAACAAGGAGTTGAGATACATCACGACGTGGCTGTGCAGTTTCGTGATTAACTGTCTTACAAACCGCATAAAGATCGAACAAGAATTTTTGAATATCCGATCTCGAATCGACTAGCCACTTTCGATCTATTGCTCTTTGGGGCATGAATATTCACCTCCTCAATGATCGTCCTGTGCGAGTCAGAGCGACTACGCCTCATCCGGCTCCGGATTCTCCACCGCCGCAGCCCCCCCGCATCGCAGCCACCACCTCCGCCGGCGCCAAGGCAGCAATACGCGGCGTCCCCGTCACCACATCCGCATTCTGCGCGCGATGCCTTAGCGCGTGATCCATCAGCGTCAGCGCCATCATCGCCTCGCAGATCGGCGTGGCGCGGATGCCCACGCACGGGTCATGACGGCCATGGGTTTCGATGGTCGTGGGGTTGCCCGCTTTGTCGATGGTGCGGCGCGTGAGGCGGATGCTGGACGTCGGCTTTACCGCGACATTCACCACGATATCCTGCCCGGTGGATATGCCGCCCAAAATACCGCCCGCGTTGTTCGACAAAAATCCCCGCGGACACATTTCGTCGGAATGTTCAGTGCCTTTTTGCGACACCGCCGCGAAGCCCGCGCCGATTTCCACGCCTTTCACCGCGTTGATGTTCATCATGTTGTAGGCGAGATCGGCATCGAGCTTGTCGTACACCGGCTCGCCCCAGCCTACCGGCACACCGGAGGCCACCGTGGTGATCTGCGCGCCGACCGAATCGCCGGATTTACGCAGTTTGTCCATGAATTCCTCAAGCTGCGCGACAATCGATTCATCCGGCGCGAAAAACGGATTATCGTGAACGCAATCCCACGTTTTAAACGGAATTCTTATCGGCCCCAACTGCGACATGTAACCGCGAATCACAATACCGTATTTTTCATTCAGCCACTTGCGCGCAATCGCGCCCGCCGCCACGCGCACCGCCGTCTCGCGCGCCGATTGGCGCCCGCCCCCACGATAATCGCGCTCGCCGTATTTCTGCCAGTAGGTATAATCCGCATGTCCCGGACGAAACTTGTCCGCGATTTTCGAGTAGTCCTTGCTCTTCGCGTCGGTGTTTCGAATCAGCAAGCCGATCGGCGTGCCGGTGGTGCGCCCTTCAAACACGCCGGAGAGAATTTCAACTTTGTCTTCCTCGCGCCGCTGCGTGACATGCCGCGAGGTGCCCGGCTTGCGGCGATCCAGATCGATCTGTAAATCCGCTTCGGTCAGCGCCATGCCAGGCGGGCAACCATCCACCACGCAGCCGATGGCCGGGCCGTGCGATTCGCCGAAGGAAGTAACCGTAAAAAGCGTGCCGAGTGTGCTGCCGGACATGATGTAAAAAATCCCAATTAAATCAATGTCTAGTTTAACACAGGCAACCTAAACTCAAGGATGAAGGCGGAAGGATGAAGGATGAAAACAACCTGACCGGTGGTGTGCCGTGGATTGTTTTCATCCTTCCGCCTTCATCCTTTGTTCTCAGTTCCCAATTGCCTCACCAACCGCCAAGCCATAGCCCCCAGCACCAGCACACCCAGCCCCAACACGCCCCACAAACTCCAGCGCTTCCAGTCGATTTGTTCCTGCAAGCGCGCTTCGCCGCCGAGTTCTTTTTGCGGTTGTGCAGACGTCGCCTGCACATTGACCGTGGGTTGCCCGCCGGTTTTTGCCACCCGCACCGACGCGCCGGCATCGTCACGATATCCCGGTATCAACGATTCAATCGGCAGCGCCCCGCCGTGCGCACCGCGATTGCCATAGGCCAGCGTGAATGGCGCTGCACCCCGCGCGGCAAACACCAATTGATGCGGCACCCAGCCCGCATTCAACACTGGCAAACCGCCGCCGATCCCGCCGCCACGCTGATCGATGCGTATCATCCACCAGCGCTCGGACGATGTCCCCACGGTTATATCAGGACTCGCGATTTCGCCGGCGGGCTGGCGCAGCCGGTACAACATGGTGCGCGCCACGCTGCGCCACGGCTGCTCGGCCTTGTCGCGCACCAGCACTTCCGCTTGCGCTATGGTGTTCGGCTCGGGCAGTTCCAGACGCAGACGATCGATCGGAAATTGCCCCTTCAAATCGAACAAGTACTCGCCGGGCTTTTCACCCTTGCCGGCATTAAATTTCGCCCATTCGCGCGTAGCCTCGATAAATTTCTCCGCAAGCTCTCCGCTCGCGGCGGTAATCTCGGGCAACACGATTTTCGCGCCGTCATCCGAGCGCTCCCGCACCCACGCAAGCCGCAAGTACTTGGCTTTTTGCTGCGGCACTTCCACGCGTCTTTGCTGCAGGCGCTGGCCCCCCACCTCCAGACTCAGCAGCGGCGCGCCGGACACCAGCGTGCGCCAGTTCGACAAATCGTCACTCGCATCCACGCGCAGTTTGCCGCTGAAGCCATCGGCGGCTTTCCAGTCGAGTTCGATGGCGCGCAGCGCGCGATCCTGATTGCTCATATCGATGAGATACGCCACCGTTTGCTGCGCGGGCGCGGGTGCGCCGCCCGATCGCACATCCACGCTCACCGCGCCGCCCGCGCCACGCCGCACGCTGATGGCCAGCGCATCCACGCTCGCGCCCGCCGCCGCCTTGAGCGGAAACAAGGTCAGTGCAACCGTTGCGCCGGCATCGGCTTTTTCCGTGCGGCGCGGGCGCCACGCATGCGGCACCACCTCACCCGCACCGTTGAACACGCGCACATCGCCAAGATCGCGGCGCGTGACACCCTGATAAACCGCGGGCGGCAATGTCACGTCATACAAGGCCTCGCTGCCACTGGCATCGATCTTCAATCCATACGCGAAGTCGGCGGGCTTTTCCGCCGCGACGGCAACCAGTGATGACACAAAAACCACAATAAAAACAATAAGTTGACTCATACACCCTCCTCGTTCGCCTTGGCGCTGCCCGCCGCCTTTGGCGGCACCGGCGCAAAGTAACCAATCACCACGCAGAACAGGCCCACGCCGATAAACGACACGATGCGTTCCACCGTGCCGGTGTTCGACAAATCGACCAACGCTAGTTTCGCGATCACCACCGCGAGCAACACCGCGCCCACGAACCACAGCGCGCGCAAGCCGCGCTTCGTCGCAAAGAACATAGCCCCCAGCGCAAGCAAGCTCCAGAACAGCGAGAACGATGCCTGCACCAGCGTGGAACTCATCATGCGCTCAAAACGAAACGGCACATCGGCGTAGTGATGCAGCGAGCGCAACAACACGCCGTTTAACGCGATGAACAGCACGATCCCCAATATCGTCAGCGCCGTTTGGGTGGCGGGCAGCTTGACACCGGGGTCCGCCAAGCGGCGCAAGTGAACAAACCAGACGGCGATTGCCAACAGCGCGCCGAACTGCGCGAGATCGAGCGGATTTACCATCGGCACATACGGCAACGGCGTGGGGTCCCCGTTGCTGGAAAAGTTGGCGAAAACAACCCACGCCAGCAGGAACACCGCGACCGGCAGCGCACCGAGGTACAGATAACCGCGCCGATGCGCCGCCACCGGCCAACCCAGACGGTCGCCGCGTGTCGCGAACAAGGCGATCAATGCACCGGGAACCACCGCCCACGCCACCAGCGGCCACACGCGCTGCCCCTCGACAAAGTGATTGATCTGCCAGCCGAACTCCCATGACGCCACGACCGCCAGCAACCAAAACCACGCGGCATGCCACCAATCCAGCGGCTTTGCATAATCGTTTTCCACCGGCCGGTACAGGCGCAGTATCCCCATCTGCACGGCGAACGCCAGCGGCCAAACCAGATAACCGCCATGGGCAAACGGGTGGCGCGGGCTGCCTGGAGACATGGTCATCAAGCCGTCAATGGCGGTACCGATCACGATAATAGCCATCAGCGGCCACAGCGCCAGCGCGGCATAACGGGCCATGAACCAATCGAGCCGCCGCCACAACGCGGCGAATACTCCGCACGACAGCGCAAAGAATGCCAGATCCGCGATCCATTGCGCGCCGCCGTGAATGTGCCATTCAATTTCGCGGACACCCCCCGCGAACCACCACACTGCCCCCCACACAAAGAGCGCGCGCGTAATCATCAACTCGTCCTTGCCAACCACATCGCGCCGCCGTTCGGCGTAATAATTGATGAACAACCCCGCCACGCTCACCATCACGCAGCCCAGATAATTCGCGTTCAATACCGGCAACAGATGTTCGGGATCCAGCGGGCGATTGAACTTCGACAGGAAGGCAAGGCCCGCGGCGATCTGTAAAAACATGCCGAACGCACGCGCCAGCCGCCGGTTCTGCCGTACCCCCACCCACACGATGGCCGCGCCCTCCACCGCCCACACGGCTGACGTCCAGCGCGCATCCAGCGCCAGCGGCACCGCCAGCGTGGCAAAACCCACGCCCAACGCAAGAAACGATTCCACCAGCAGCCGCAGTGAGTCGCGGTGCTTCGCCCTGAGCATCGTCGCGAGCGTCAGATAAAACGCAGCCACCGCCAGCGCACTAAATGCTGCGCCGAATTCGGTGTCTTTCAACATTGCCGCCTGCATGCCGAACGCCACCAGCGGCACGCCGAACACGATGGTGCCATCAACATAGTGCGTGAGCGTGGGCGCCTGCCGCATCGCGAACAGCACCGCAATCGCCACATACATCAGGAAAAACAGGATCAGGAACGGTTCAGTCGTGGCGAACAATTCAGGTTGGTAACGATCCATGCCCCACGCCAGACCGATCAACGCGGTAAATAAAAAACCGACCAGATTGAGCTCGCGCCACGCTTTGTACCAGGCGATAAACAAAATGCCCGCATTGAGCACCGCGTAAAAGGTAAACAGCGCCACGTGGCTGCCACCGCCGCTCGAAGCCAGTATCGGCGCCAGAAATCCGCCCACCACGCCGGTTATGGCCAGCGCCTTCGAATCCTGCACGATGGCCAGCAGCGCCGAGAAAAACGCCATGCCCGCGAGCAGAATAAACGCCAGCGTCGGCGGCACCAGTTGGAACAGCCGCAGCGCCGCAAACACCGTGAGATAAAGTATGCCCACGCCGCCGCCTTGCAGCATCAGCGCGTAATCCGCGCGCTTGTGACGCAGCCGCCAGCCCACCACCAGCAGCGCAATGCCGCCCGCCGCCACGCCCGCCAGCCGCAGTTCTATTGGCACGAAGCCGGCATCCACCGCATATTTAAGCAGGAACGACACACCAATAAACAACACCAGTATGCCGACGCGCACCAGCGTATTGCCGCCAAAGAAAAATTTCCACAGCGCGGAGGGTTCGGATGGTTTGGATGGTTCTTTCGGCGCGGACGGCACGGTCGACACAGCAGGCGCACGCGCCATCGGCTGGGAGAGTGCCGGCTCGGGCGCAGCCACGACGCCGGTCGCCGGTTGCGCACCGGCTTCTCTGATCAGCGCCGCCGCTGACGTCGCATCCACCACGGGTGCCGGCACCGCCGGTACCGGTGGCGTGGCCGCCATCACCATGTCGGCGCGCGGTTCGCTGTCTGCCGTAGCCGTCACCACGGGCCGCGTGATTGCGCCGTTCTCCAGGAAAGCCACGCGCGCCGTCAATGTGCGCAGCGCTTCTTCCAGCTTGGTGATACGCGCGTCCGCCGCGCGCCCCTGCTTCAATTTGCTGCCGATAATGGCGCCCAGAATGATGCCCACGATACCGCCGATCACGGTACCGCCACCGTTACCGATGGCGCCTATGACCGCACCCACCAACATGCCGACAAACCACATGGTTGCCTCCCCGTGTGATGAAACCCGAACGCTATTTTTCGTCGCCGCGCATTGCCGTGACGATCTCCTGCAAGCCCGCAGGCGTGACCGCATTCGCGGGCACCGGCGCGCCGACCGTCATGCCGATCTTGCCAAACAACCCCAGGCGAAACACGCGTGCAATCAGCGCGCCGCCCTGTCTGCCGAAAAAACTGTCCCACAGACCGCGCAGCGCGATAGGCACCACCGGCACTGGCGTGCGCGCGATGATGCGCTGGATGCCGGGACGGAAGGTCTGGATGTTGCCGTCCTTGGTCAGGCTGCCCTCCGGAAAAATACAAATCAGTTCGCCTTTGTCCAGCCCCTTCGCGATTTCGTCGTACGCTTTTTCCAGCAGCGCCGGATCCTCCTTGGCGGACGCTATCGGTATGGAACGCGTCGCGTCGAATAAGAAGCGCAGCAGCGGCGTATTAAAACGCCGGTGATCCATGACATAACGCGTCGGGCGCGGGCACGCGGCGGCGATCACCAGCGCGTCGATAAAGGTCACGTGATTCGCCACCAGCATCGCGGCGCCTTCTTCCGGAATATTCTCGATGCCGCGTTTTTCCAGCCGGTACACCGAGTGAATCAGCAGCCATACCAGAAACCGCATGAGAAATTCCGGCACCAGCATGTAGATGTAGATCGCCACCAGCGCATTGAGCACCGCGGTCAGCAGAAACAACTGAGGAATGGTCATACCCATCGACAGGCCGCCAATCGCCACGCCCGCCGCGGCCACCATGAACAGCGCGTTCATGATGTTGTTGCCAGCGATCACGCGCGCCTGATGGCTGGGCTCGCTGCGGCTCTGGATCAGCGCGTATGTCGGCACGATGTAAAAGCCGCCAAAGACGCCGATCATCGCCAGATCGAACAGCACGCGCCAACTACCCGGCTGCTGCAAAAACGCCATCGCGCCCAACGCCACGCCCGGCGCGACGGGCGACGCGAAATACAGATCCACCGCGAATATCGTCAGGCCAATCGATCCAAACGGCACCAGCCCGATTTCAATCTTGTGGCCGGATAATTTTTCGCACAGCAACGAACCGAGGCCAATGCCCACGCTGAACACCGCCAGCAGCAACGTGACCACATGCTCGCTGCCGCCGAGCACCTCCTTGGTGAAATTGGGAAACTGCGACAGAAACATCGCGCCGTAAAACCAGAACCACGAGATGCCGAGGATCGACAAAAACACGGTGCGGTTGGTGCGCAGAAACCTGAAGTTCGCCCACGTCTCGGTGAGCGGATTCCAGTTGATTTTGAGTGCCGGCGATGGCGCGGGCGACAACGGCACCGAACGGCTGATCAAGTAGCCCGCCACGGCAACCACGATGGCAACCGACGCCACCCACATCGCGCCGTCAGGCTTGATGCCGATCAGCACGCCGCCGAGTATGGTACCCAGCAAAATCGCGATAAACGTGCCTGCGTCAATCAGCCCGTTGCCGCCGACGAGTTCATCTTTTTTCAGATGCTGCGGCAGATACGCGTATTTCACCGGCCCGAACATGGTCGAATGCATGCCCATCATGAACAGCGCGATCAGCAGCAGTTCCAGATGCATGAAATAAAAACCCAGCGCGCCGATCACCATGATGACGATCTCGAAGATTTTCACCAGCTGCGTCAGTAACGCTTTTTCGTACTTGTCCGCCAGTTGCCCGGCCGTCGCCGAAAACAAAAAGAACGGCAAAATAAACAGCCCCGCGCACAGGTTTACCAGCAGGCCCGGGCTCATCGTCGTCATGCTCGCCGCCTGAAACGTGAGCATGATCACCAGCGCGTTTTTGTAAACGTTGTCGTTAAAGGCGCCGAGAAATTGCACACTGAAAAACGGCCCGAAGCGGCGTTCCTTCAACAGATCAAACTGGCTGCGTTCTGACATTCCAACTCCCTGGGGATTTACATAATTAATTGTTTTTAAATGCTTTTTATGCGTCTCGTGCCCGTCGCCTGCGCACCGAGCGTATCGACATCAGGCCCGCTATCAATGCCAATCCGCCCGCTGCAGGTGTCCACGGCGGCATCGGTTCATCCTTGAGCGTATCCGGTTCGATCAACGCAGACGGAAACGGGCGTGGATCCACGGGCACGATCTTCCATTGCGATTTATCCTTCGGCACGCGTTTTTCGTATTCGTCGAACGACGCCACCGGAAACGAACCGAACGCGCGGCTGGACGGTATTTGCGGAATGCGCACGAACACAATGGCCTCAATGTCTTCGCGCAACATGTTTTCCAGCGTGCCCGCCGCGACACTGCCACCCGCGCCGTTCACGACGCCCGCGATGCGCAACAGGTCGTGCCCCGCCGCATCGTAAGCCGCCGCCGGGTACAACCGCGTTTGCTCTTCGATCATGTAATCGTACGCCTGCTTGCCGCTTGTGAAGCTCATGTCGGCAATGGATTTATACGGATACCCCGCGACGGCTTTCACCATACTGGTCGGCCCTCGCGCCGGAATGTTCCAGCCCAGGGTGCGCAGTGTGTCCATGCTGATGCCGGCGCAATTGGCGCCGGCATGGCGATAGTGAAAATCCTGCCGGTAGAAATGATGATACACGCGCGAAATTCCCGCCTGATACGCGTAGGCCGCGCGGTCGCTCTTGAGCACCGCCACCAGCATGTACGACGGACGGTACCACGACTGCCCGCTGTTCACGTCCGTCAAGTAGTTATCCATCGGCAACATTGACGCGGTGATACCCTTCTCGCTGAACGAGCCGAGATTGTAAAAATTGTTCACCGTCCAAGCGGCCATGCCGTCGCCCTGCCCGGCCTGACCCGCCTTGGCGTGACGTCCAGTGGCGATGGCAAAGTGCCCGCCGTGCGCCTCGTCGTCATCGCCCTGCGCACCGTTCAGCATGATGCCGATCACGGCGCGGCCCGACCAATCTCGTGCGGCGGCGGGCATTTTTTCCTTTTCCCACAGCAGCCGCGTTTCGAAACGCTCATCCTTGCCATGCGCGCGCGCGCGCACCAGCCCCATCAGCGATTCGCCCGCCTGCAATGGCTGCAATTTCATGTGCGTTTCGTCGATCGCCCAATCCCGCGGCCATAACGTGCGCGCGACAAAGGTATCGCCCCGCACCTCGCCGCGCATACGAACGGTGCGTTGCTGAAAATACGCCAGGCTGCTTGCGTCGTAAAACGACAGATTGGTTTTGATCTTGGGCGCGACTTTGAAAGGCATGCTCGTGCCATCACCCAATGTCATGGTGTCGCCATTGCCCGATAGTGTTGCCTCCCGAACGACGCTGGGCGCCCCCAGCCACAGCAGGGGCGGCCGCGCCTTCAGTTCGTCATCCTTCGCGCCAGCGAGCCAGCGCTTCACATCCCCTTGCGCGGCGACTCCGCGCGAAAAGTCCGCGGCCTTGATGCCCGACCTCGGCACTGCAACCAGATCGTCGCTGAAATACCACAACGCCTGCTTCGGAGTCGCGCAATCCGTGCAGTTGCCCCGAGTGACACGAAAATCCGAGCCTGGATATAAACCGAATGCGCCGTCCATCGCGGGCGCAATTTCCGGCGACGTTGAATCCGGGGCGTTTGATGCCTGTCCGCGAGCCGTGCCCGCGCCGACTAACAAGCCAGCGGCAACCGCCGCGACGATCGCGGTGACGATTCTTCGTATCATTATTCTTATGCCCTCCCGCCAGGCCGATGCGAAACGATACACCAAAAGCGAACGATTCATGGCAATCTCACGATCTGGCGCGTGCCCAGGGTTTGCATTTGTTCCACGAAGCGGATGACCGATTCAACGGTCACCGCCTGATAACGCCCCGCCTGCATTTCATCGTTGGAATGATCATTAAAGTACACGTTGGCCGCAAACAGCCGCGCGCCAATGCGCTCGAACGGCCCGATGCTTATGGCGCCGGGCGCGTAGCCCCGTTCACGCAGCAGGCGCTGCGCATCCGCGCGGCTGGCCACCGCACCCGCCGGCGCGAGGGCAGCAGCGATTTGCTCCAGCACCCATTGATTGGAATTTTGATGGCGCGTTGAAAACGGATGCGCGATCAGGCTGTAGCTTTTTTGATGCAGATTGAGCGGCAGCGGCGTGGCCATTACTGCCAGCAGCCGCGCCTGCAGGTCGGGCGTGGGAATCACAATGAGGGCCTCGAACACAAACACATCATCGAGAAAAAAATTGCCCAGCCCCTCGTCGTACAACGACGACGCGCCGGTGCCGCACTCGTTGAGCATATGCGTCAGAAACCAGCGCCCCTTGGGATGATCGCGATGCGCAATGGCCATGTGCGAGTAACGCAGCCCGTTTTTCGACAGGTCGCGCCCGACCCGCCCCACCAGCCCCACCGGGGCGCCGCTGGCGTCGAGCGCCTCGCGTGTGCGCAACGCGAGCTGCAGCGCCTTTTGCACGGTGGCAGCATCGGGTTTGACCTCCTGACAGGATCGGCCCGCGTGGACGGGCGCGCTCATCGCGAGCGTGGCCGCAATCGCCGCAAACAACAGTCGAGTGGTGCGCATGGCGTAGTCCCCCGCGTGCCGTTAACGGCCGTAGCGCGACTGATGAATCAGCGATTGCCCGATTTCATTCGGAATAAACGCAATCGCCTTGCCCGAGGCCACCAGCACATACCCAACGCCCGTGGCGGATGCCTGCAAAAGTTGTCCCGCCACCACCGCGGACGCCGCCGCGCCATCAAGGAGCAACGTTACCGACTGCCCGCTCGCGTTGCCCGCCTCGCGCACTACCACCGATACGCCGCGCGCGGATTGCTCCACACCCGTGACGATCAGTTCGCCGCTGGCAGCCAGCACGCTCATGCTGCCCAGCGCCACCACACCGGAAGCCATCGACAGGTGATTGGAAGCGCGCGTGCTGTCGCCCCCATGCGCCGTAGCACCCATCGGAAACAGAGACAAACTCAGCGCCGCACTTAATGTCCACACTTTCAGATTCGATTTCAGTTTCATGTTCGCCATTCCTTTACAGGTTGTTTAAACATCGACCAATAAAACAATATAACCAGTTATTTGGTTATGTACGGCAAAAAAAATATAAGCCCACCTCAAACATTCTTGCGAATGTGCTCCATCACGATTTCTATTGCCTCGAGCAAAAAATCCTTCGCAATCCAGAAATACACTTCCTTGCCTTCCTTCACACTTTCCAGCACGCCCGCCTCGCGCAAAATCTTCAGGTGATGCGACACCGCCGAGCGCGACAACGTCGCCACCTCCACAATCTGCCCGACGTTCAACCGCTCGCCCGGCTCAAAGGTGAGCAAAATCCGCTGCCGATGCTCGTCGCCCAGCGCGGTAAACACCTTGGAAATATTGCGCCACTCCTTCGGAATGGCACGCATGTAGTCATTGTTCATGCCGATATACTTAATTATATGGTTATATTTGTCAAGTGGCTAACTGAAAAACTTGCGTATCGCCCCGAGAACGCCGATTTTCTCGGGAAGAGGTTCGGGTGTTGGTGAGTCACACTGTCGATCCGCAGGCGACACTGTCCCCATATCGAGCGGTATCCTCCAAGGTGCCACGTTGACCTCATCGGCAAAAATAGGCGCCCAGCTACATGTACAATTTACCTCGTTAACACATCGCACGTAAGGAATTGATATTACATAACTTTTTGGCCAACGCCCCACAACATCCAAGCATGCTTCGCAGCGGCCTGTCGGGCTCTCACGAATCTCCACCCCGACGATCTGATCACTCTTCTGATACTTGAGCATGTCGCGCACAAAAGCCGCCTTCGTGTAGAGTTTCCGCGTTTCTGGTGAAGTTGGGCCACGACCAAAGAGCGTTTCTAGAGCAAGCTCCTCTGCCACTTGCTTTGGTCCTATCGCAAAGAAACGCTCAATGTCGCTGCGATGAAAAGCTGCCAAGCCAGCACTGCCTGAAAAACCGATGGCGCTCTTCGCGGCTGAAAAAACTTTTCCCTCATCGTGTCGTTGCCAAACATCACATGCACCGCCGACATCTCCAACCTGCAGTAGCTCATAGGCGTATTGGCGGGCGATTGCCTCCTCGTGCGCGATTTCAGAGCGAAATGATGCTTGCAGGCGGATCGCATCATTAGTTAGGAGCCACACCGGATGAGATGTGACGAATGCATCAATGGCTTGCTTGTCTGCTGCAATCAGACAATCTATAAGATCAGCTTTTTTCCCCTTTGTCGGTAGGCCTCGTTCTTTGAGCATTTCTTGTAGAGCCTGCACGGTCAGGGTTAATGCCAGCGTCTCCGCTAGCCCACAACGACGATAACATCCCTCGTCAATCCATCGCTGTACGGCAACGGCATTCGGTTCTCCTAACGCTACGTCCCACTCGTCGGATAACGGCGCGGACTTCAGATCGCCGAAGATACGTTGCTTGAGGCGAATGAAAGCTGCGCGATGCGCTTTTGACTCCCTCCAATTCATAGCGCTAAGACATCCATCCACTTGTTCTTATTGCCCGCCAATCTTGCGTAGCAACGCCACGCCCCACCCCACGCCAAACCCGGTGCAGTCGGTTCCCACGGCCCCCAGCCCGCCCTTGCAGCCATGCGCGGACAAATCCACATGTATCCACGGGCGCTTTTCGGTGAAGCGTTGCAGCAGCCGCGCGGCGAGGATGTGATCGGCCTCGCCATCCAGGGTGCATTGCTTCACGTCGGCGACGGCGCTGTCGAGCACACTGTCGTAATCTTCATCCATCGGGAACACACACACGCGCTCACCTGAACTCACGCCCGCAACCAGTGCGTCGCGCGCGAGCGCTTCGCTGGTGACGAAGATGCCGCTGTAGCGCGAGCCGAGTGCGACGTGCATGCTGCCGGTCAGCGTGGCAAAGTCGATCATCACGTCGGGCTTTTGCCGTCCCGCGAGGGTGAGCGTGTCGGACAGCACCATGCGCCCTTCGGCGTCGGTATGCACGATTTCAATCGTGGTGCCGTTTAGCGCTGTGACGACTTCATTCTGTTTGTAGGCGCGCGGGCTTAAGTGGTTTTGCGCCAGCGCCATCCAGCAATCGATGTTGACCGCGAGCTTGGCGCGCGTGGCCGCGAGCAAGATCCCCAGCGCAACGGCGGAGCCGTTCATGTCTTCGTGCATGCCCTGCATGTAACGAGCGGGCTTCAGGTTGTGCCCGCCGGTATCGAAACAGATGCCCTTGCCCACCAGCGCCACGGTCTTTTTTG
This sequence comes from Betaproteobacteria bacterium UBA5216, assembly GCA_002412495.1. GTDB lineage: Bacteria > Pseudomonadota > Gammaproteobacteria > Burkholderiales > SG8-41 > UBA5216. The sequence continues at coordinate 18,700 of DHVE01000030.1, read as the reverse complement.
CCTGCGGGTGACGGTATTGCAAGTGCACAATGGCCGCATCGCGCTCGTCACTGCCTTGCGCCACCGCGCAGAACGCGCCCGCGCCCATTTTGCGCAAGCGCTTGAAATCGTATTCCTCGCGCCGCCAGCCCTGTTGTTTCGCCAACGCCTTGACGCGTTCGCGGTAGGCGCCTGGGGTGAGTTCATTGGGCGGCAGCACGGTCAGTTCGCGGCACAGCACATTGCCCTCGGCCTGCGCACGTATCGCGCTGAAACCAGCTTGCGCGCGACAGCCATGCAGTGCGATGCCGCGCAGAACGTGGTTTTCTTTTTGCTTGTTTTTGTTCTTGCGCTCGGGCAGTTTCGCGCCATTGACCCATGCCGTATACAACGCGAGTTCCGCTGCCGCATGCCGCTGCGCGGCGTCGCCGTACACCGCGATGGTGATGTCGGCCGGGTTTTCGCCCAGCAACGACAGCACTGCCTTGCGCATCGCCGTCTGCCGCTCGAATACCGATTGCGCCGGATCGACCATTACCCACGCCACCAGCGCGCCGTCCGTCACATCGGCGCTCACCGGCGCCTTGGCAAGATCGGCGATCTTTTTCTTGCGCCGGGCGAGCACCTTCCTCAGCACTGCGGCAAACGGCAACTTCGCCAGCGCCGCCGGTTGCTCATTAGGCGGCAGCGCGATCAACAGGTATTGCGCCTTGGCGGCGGATACGGATAGCGCCTTTTCGTGTTGTTCCAGCGTAGCAAGTTGCGTCACGACGGGTTTCCTTCAATGTTAAGTTCAGGGCATTATAATGATGCCATCCCTCTTTTACCGGATAACGGCCTTGAAAACCTATTGGCTTGCCGCCCTGGTTACCTTGGCGGCAAGCACCGCGTGGGCGCAGGAAATCATCACCGTGCCAACGCGCGCTGGCGTGACGCAGTCGGTGTTTGTCGCGCGCGCGCCTGAATCACCCGTGGCCGTCGCGTTATTGTTTCCGGGCGCCGGCGGCGATATCCGGCTGCGCACGGAAGATGGTGAAATCCGCTTCGGCCCCAACAACTTTGTCGTGCGGGCTCGTGGCGACTTCGTCAAGCACGGCGTCGTCGCGGTGGTGTTTGACGTGCCATCCGATCAGCGCGGCGGCATGGATGACACCTTCCGTCTCGGGGAGCAACACACGGGCGACGTTGCAGCGGTCATCGCCGTGCTGAAAAAACGATTTCCCGCGTTACCGTTTTTCGCCATCGGCACCAGCCGAGGCACGGTATCCGCGGCTTCGATCGGCAAGCGTCTGCCGGATCAGCTTGCGGGCACGGTTCTGACTTCCTCGCTATTGCTGCCTGGAAGGCGCGGCGGGCAACAGGGACTCTCCGGATTCGATTTTTCGGCCATCAAACCGCGCCTGCTTTTTGCGCACCACAAGCAGGATGGCTGCGTCTTCACGCCCTATCGTAGCGCCGCGGCCCTGGAGAGTCGTTATCCGCTTATTTCGGTGTCCGGCGGATCACCTGCGCAATCGGGGCCCTGCGATCCATTTTCCGAGCACGGATTCTTTGGACGCGAAAGTGAAACCGTTGAAGCCATTGTCAATTGGATGCTCGAAAAACCTTATAAAAAAGAAATCCCTTAGAATCCGCATCTGGATTTTCAATTTCGTTCGCTCCTTCATGCGCCCCTATCTCGATCTGTTACGCCATGTGCTGGACCACGGCACGCACAAAAGCGACCGCACCGGCACCGGCACGGTGAGTGTTTTCGGCGCGCAACTGCGCTTCGACCTGAACGCCGGGTTTCCGTTGCTCACCACCAAGAAAGTGCATCTGAAGTCGATCATTCACGAACTGCTGTGGTTTCTGAAGGGCGACACCAACATCCAGTACCTGAAAGACAACGGGGTGCGCATCTGGGACGAATGGGCCAAACCCGATGGCGACCTCGGGCCGGTCTACGGTTACCAATGGCGCTCGTGGCCCGCCCCCGATGGCCGGCATATCGACCAGATTTCCCAAGTGGTCGATATGCTGAAAAAAAATCCCGATTCGCGCCGCATCATCGTGTCGGCGTGGAACGTGGCGGACCTCGACAAAATGGCGCTGATGCCCTGCCACGCGTTTTTCCAGTTTTATGTCGCCAACGGCAGACTGTCATGCCAGTTGTACCAGCGCAGCGCCGACATGTTTTTGGGCGTGCCGTTTAATATCGCGTCGTACGCCCTGCTCACGCTGATGATGGCGCAGGTGTGCGGCCTCAAACCCGGCGATTTCGTGCATACCTTCGGCGACACGCACGTTTACAACAATCACATGACGCAAGTGACCGAGCAATTGTCACGCACGCCGCGCGCGCTGCCCATCATGAAATTGAATCCCGCCGTTAAAAACATTTTCGATTTCAAGTACGAAGACTTCACGCTGGAAGGCTACGACCCGCATCCGCTGATTAAAGCGCCAGTGGCGGTTTGATTCGTGAACCGCGAGGCAAAAAATCCCGACGGCAGTGACGCCTCACGCCTTTCAATAATAGTGGCGATGGGCAAGAACCGCGTCATCGGCGCGAACGGCGCGATTCCCTGGCGCTTGCCCAACGAGTTACAACTCTTCAAGCGCGTCACCATGGGGCACCACATCATCATGGGGCGCAAGACGTGGGAATCGATAGGCAGGTTACTGCCAGGACGCACCACTGTGATCGTCACGCGGCAAAAAAATTACGTCGTCGCGGGCGCGGTGATGGCAGGCTCGCTCGATGACGCGCTGGCGGCCAGCGGCAACGACAGCGAAGTGTTCGTGATTGGCGGCGGTGAGTTGTATCGACTCGCGCTACCGCTCGCGCGGCGCATTTACCTCACCACTGTGGATGCCGAACCCGCGGGCGACACCTTGATGCCGGCATTTGAACTGTCGCAATGGCGCGAACTCTCGGCGGAAACATTTTCCGCCGATGAAAAACACGCGGTGGGTTATCGCTTTAGCGTGCTGGAACGGATCTAAAAAAAATTATATAAAACAATAACTTACAATAAATTCCCATCGCAGCATCAATCTCTTACGCAATCCACGTAATAGCGCAACAGCGCGCCACCGTTGTCTTTCACCAGCCCGTGGATGTCGGTCTCGAAGCCGGGAAACTTCTGATTAAAATCGCGCGCGAATTTCAGGAAGCGCACAATGGTCGCGTTGAACCGTTCGCCCGGAATCAGCAGCGGAATGCCCGGCGGATAAGGCGTTAACAACGCGCTGGTGACACGGCCTTCGAGCTTGTCGATTTCCACGCGCTCGATTTCCCGATGCGCCATGCGCGACCACGCTTCGGCCGGCGGCATTGCCGGCTGCATGTCCGACAAATACATTTCCGTCGTCAGCCGCGCAACGTCGTTGGCCTTGTAGACCTCATGTATCTGATCGCACAAATCGTGCAGCCCGGTTTTTTCATACTGCGGATGCTTGGCGACAAAATCCGGCAGGATGCGCCACAACGCCTTGTTGCTCGCGTAATCGTCCTTGAACTGCTGAAGCTCGGTCACCAGCGTGTTCCAGCGGCCCTTGGTGATGCCGATGGTGAACATGATAAAAAACGAATACAGCCCGGTCTTTTCCACGATGATGCCGTTCTCGGCCAGGTATTTGGTCACCACCGCGGCGGGAATACCCGTCTTGGCAAATTTGCCGGTGACATCCAGGCCCGGTGTGATCACCGTGGACTTGATCGGATCGAGCATGTTGAAGCCCGGCGCGAGTTCGCCAAACCCGTGCCAGCGCTCGTTGGCGCGCAGCATCCAGTCATCGCGATTGCCAATGCCTTCGGCCGCCAGCCGCTCCGGCCCCCACACCTTGAACCACCAGTCTTTGCCGAACTCGGCGTCGATCTTGCGCATGGCGCGCCGAAAATCCAGCGCTTCGAGTATGGATTCTTCCACCAACGCAGCGCCGCCTGGCGGCTCCATCATCGCCGCCGCCACGTCGCATGACGCGATAATCGCGTACTGCGGCGAGGTGGAGGTGTGCATCAGATACGCTTCGTTAAACGTGTGCTTGTCGAGTTTGCGCTTTTGAGAATCCTGCACCAGGATTTGCGAGGCCTGCGACAAGCCCGCCAGCAGTTTGTGCGTGGATTGCGTGGAAAAGACCATCGATTCCTTGCACAGCGGCCGGTCGCGTCCGATGGCATGCATGCCCTTATAAAACTCGTGAAACGTGGCGTGCGGCAACCATGCTTCGTCAAAGTGCAGGGTATCAACATGGCCGTCGAGCAGTTCTTTCAGCGTATCGACGTTGTAAACAATGCCGTCGTAGGTGCTTTGCGTGAGCGTGAGCACGCGCGGCTTGGCTTTTGCCTTGCTGGCGAAGGGATGCGCCTTGATTTTCTTCTCGATGTTTTCCCACTTGAATTCTTCCAGCGGGATCGGGCCGATGATGCCGAAGTGGTTGCGCGTGGGCATCAAAAACACCGGTATCGCCCCGGTCATGGTGATCGCATGCAGGATCGACACATGACAGTTGCGATCCACGATCACCACGTCGCCCGGCGCCACCGTCGAGTGCCACACGATCTTGTTCGAAGTGGAAGTACCGTTGGTGACAAAAAACAGGTGGTCGCAATTGAAGATGCGCGCCGCGTTGCGCTCCGAAGCCGCCACCGGGCCGGAGTGATCGAGCAACTGGCCGAGTTCATCCACCGCGTTGCACACGTCGGCACGCAGCATGTTCTCGCCGAAAAACTGGTGGAACATATGCCCCACCGGGCTTTTCAGAAACGCCACGCCGCCCGAATGTCCGGGGCAGTGCCACGAGTACGAACCATCCTGCGCGTAATGCGTCAGCGCCCTGAAAAACGGCGGCGCCAACCCATCGAGATACGATTTGGTTTCGCGCACGATATAGCGCGCCACGAACTCCGGCGTATCCTCGAACATGTGAATAAAGCCGTGTAGTTCGCGCAGCACGTCGTTCGGAATATGGCGCGAGGTCTTGGTTTCCCCATAGAGAAAAATCGGAATATCGGCATTGCGGAAACGGATTTCCTCGACAAAACCGCGCAGGCCCGAAATGGTGGTGGCGGCGCCGTCGGCGGAAAACTCCTCGTCGTCCACCGACAGAATAAACGCCGAGGCGCGGCTTTGCTGCTGCGCGAATGACGACAAGTCGCCGTAACTGGTGACGCCCAGCACTTCCAGCCCTTCTTCCTCCACGGCCTTGGCAAGCGCGCGGATGCCCAGGCCGCTCACGTTTTCAGAGCGAAAATCCTCATCAATGATGATGACGGGAAAGCGGAATTTCATGCGAATCTCCTGCCGTGGGGCCACGGTCAATGCAGCGGATTATAAGACGCGATAACCGGAAAAACGCAGAGCGGCGCAAGATTTCACGCACGGTGTTGCGACAACGCCACGCGGTTTGTCGTGGGGCGTGAGGCGAAAAACCCGCAGGGGCCATCCGCGGCTTGGGGGTACACCTCACCCCTCACGCCTAACGCCTCACGCTTCACGCTTCACGTATTCTGCACCACGATCTTCGGAAACACCGACGAGTGATCCTGCTGCTTTTCGGCGATTTTCACGGCCACGCGGCGTGCGATCTGCTTGTAAATGCGCGCCGACGGGCCGTCGGGATCGGCCACCACGGTAGGCGTGCCGGAATCGGCCTGCTCGCGGATTTTGATATCCAGCGGCAACGCGCCGAGCAACTCCACGTCGTAATCCTTGCCCATTTTTTCGCCGCCGCCCGCGCCGAAGATGTGCTCTTCGTGGCCGCATTTCGAGCAGACATGAATCGACATGTTTTCAATAATGCCCAGAATAGGCACATTGACCTTTTCAAACATTTTCAAGCCCTTGCGCGCGTCAATCAGCGCAATGTCCTGCGGCGTGGTGACGATCACCGCGCCCGTCAGCGGCAGCCGCTGGCCCGCCGTCAACTGGATGTCCCCCGTACCCGGCGGCATATCCAGTATCAGGTAATCCACGTCGCGCCAGCGAGTCTGGTTGACCAACTGCTCCAGCGCCTGAGTCGCCATCGGGCCGCGCCACACCATCGGCGTATCCGCTTCGATCATAAAACCAATCGACATCACCTGCAGGCCGTGGCCCTCCATCGGCTCGAGCATCTTTTCGTCCTTGCTGGCGGGCTTGCCCTTGATGCCCAGCATCATCGGCTGCGAGGGGCCGTAGATATCCGCGTCGAGCATGCCCACCACCGCGCCCTCGGCCGCCAGCGCCAGCGCGAGATTCACCGCAGTCGTGCTTTTGCCCACGCCGCCCTTGCCCGACGCCACTGCAATAATGTTCTTGATGCCCGGCACCAGTTTCACGCCGCGCTGCACCGCGTGCTTGACGATGTTCATGGTGACGTTGACCGAAACGTTGCCCACGTCCGGTAGCGTCTTCAGTTTGGCGGCAATTTCATTGTGTAGTGGCGCGAGCTGGCTTTTCGCCGGATAACCAAGTTGCACATCGAGCGACACATCATTGCCGTTCACCTTGATGTTGCGGGCGGACTTGCTGGTGATGTAATCCTTGCGCGTGTTGGGATCGATGAGCGTTTGCAGCGCGTCTTTGACTTGCTGTTCGGTGATGGCCATTTGAGTCGGTTCCAGTTTGCGGGGTGCCGCCGTGAGGGCGGAATTGTAATGAGATTTGCCTCGCAGGTGTGATTTACCACGAGGGAAAGAGGGCTGATTTTGTTACAATTCAAGTCTTTAGCAGCGAATTTGCAACACCATGATCGATCCCCAACACACGCCACGCCGCATCTTCGTCACCACCGCGCTGCCGTACGCCAACGGCGCGTTCCATATCGGGCACATCATGGAGTACATCCAGGCCGATATCTGGGTGCGTTTTCAGCGCATGCAAGGGCACGAAGTGCATTTCGTCGGCGCCGACGATGCCCACGGCGCGCCGATCATGATCGCCGC
>DHVE01000030.1:0-11456 GCA_002412495.1 Betaproteobacteria bacterium UBA5216 | reverse complement strand
GCCGCAAGCAGTATCTCGACGGGTTTCACATCCAGTTCGACAACTGGCATTCCACCGAATCGCCGGAAAACACCGAGCTTTCGCAAGATGTCTATCGACGGCTCCACAAAGCGGGCCTGATTTACAAGAAGCCCGTCGAGCAGCACTTTGATCCGGTCAAAGGCATGTTCCTTGCCGACCGCTACATCAAGGGCGAATGTCCGAAGTGCCACGCCAAGGATCAATACGGCGACGCCTGCGAAGCGTGCAGTTCGGTTTACGCACCGACGGAACTGATTAACCCCTACTCAACGCTTTCGGGCGCCACGCCCGTCTTAAAAACCTCGGATCATTATTTCTTCAAACTCTCCGATGAAAAGTGCGTGGCCTATTTGCGCGAGTGGCTCGACACCCCCGGTCGCCTGCAACCGCAAGTCGCCAACAAAGCGCGCGAGTGGCTTGAAGGCGACGGCGATCAAAAGCTAGGCGACTGGGACATCTCGCGCGACGCGCCCTACTTCGGCATCCCGATCCCCGACGCGCCGGGCAAATATTTTTATGTGTGGCTGGATGCGCCGATCGGTTATCTGGCCAGCTTCAAGAACTACTGCACACGGGTAGGCATCGACTTCAATAAGTTTCTGGAAGACCCGAAAACCGAGCAGATTCACTTCATCGGCAAGGACATTATTTATTTCCACACCCTGTTCTGGCCGGCGATGCTCGAATTCGCGGGCAAGCCCTACAAAGCGCCGAACCATGTGTACGTGCATGGATTCATCCAGCTCGGCGGCGAGAAAATGTCCAAGTCGCGCGGCACCGGACTGAGCCCGCTGCGGTATCTTGATCTGGGCATGAATCCGGAGTGGTTGCGGTATTACATTGCGGCTAAATTGAATGGCTCGGTGGAGGATATCGATTTTAACCCGGATGATTTTATGGCTCGGGTGAATAGTGATTTGATTGGCAAGTATGTGAATATTGCTAGTCGGTGTGCGGGATTTATTGCAAGACAATGCGATGGACGTGTAGCGTCGGTTGATCTTTTCGAAGGCAGTGTATTTGGGCAGGCTTCTGATGCTCGAATAGCTTCCCGCGAAATTGCAGAATATTATGATCAACGCGAATTCGGAAAAGCCATAAGACGAATTATGGATATCTCCGATCAGGTAAATCGATTTGTTGACCGCGGCCAGCCTTGGAATATTGCTAAGGATCCTAGCGAATCCGCCCGAGATAGACTCTTGTGGGTCTGCAGCGACGCACTAGAAGCCTTTCGTCTGCTCAGCATATACCTTAAGCCTATACTCCCTGACTTGGCAAAACGAGTCGAGAAGCTTCTAAACCTTGCGCCTCTCTCGTGGAATGATGTTAACAGTCCGCTACCGCACGATCACAAAATCGGCACTTATGAACACTTGATGACGCGCGTCGATCCCAAGCAACTTGACGCGCTTTTCGATACACCGAAGGAAACTGTATCTGTGACAACACCCACACCCCCATCCCAACCTTCCCCCGTCAAGGGGGAAGGGGCGTCGAGCGTCGCTAACGCGACGACCATTACAATTGACGACTTCGCCAAAGTTGATCTGCGCATAGCAAGAATTACCAACGCCGAACACGTAGAAGGCGCCGACAAACTGCTGAAGATAACCCTCGACGTAGGTGCATTAGGCACGCGCCAGGTGTTCGCCGGGATCAAGTCCGCCTACGACCCCGCGACGCTCATTGGCAAGCACACCGTCGTGGTCGCCAACCTCGCGCCGCGCAAGATGAAATTCGGCATGTCGGAAGGCATGGTGCTCGCCGCGAGCGGGGACGCGCCGGGTCTGTTCCTGCTTTCGCCGGACAGTGGCGCGCAGCCGGGCATGAAGGTGAAGTGATTTTAAGTATCTGTTTTTGTTGAAATTTTATACCCCAATCCCATGACACTCCTTAGCGTAGAAGCCATCGCCATCGACATTCCGCTGAAGCAGAACTTCGGCGGCGCCACATACAGCGTGCTGAAACGCAGCACGGTGATCACGCGCCTGCGTACCAAGGATGGCCTCACCAGCAACGTCTACAACGGCGACAACCGCAGCCACGCAGGCGAGATCGCGCGCATGGTGCGCGAGGATTTGTTTCCGCTGGTGAAGGGCATGAGTATTTTCGAATACGAGCGCATTTGGGAAAAGCTGTTCGCGCTTTCCACCGCGCAGGGTGATCGCAAGATCTTGCTCGAAGCCATCGCGTGCATCGACTGCGCGATCTGGGATCTGATCGGCAAGTCGCTCGGTAAATCGGTGCGCGAACTGCTTGGCGGCTATCGCGACACGCTGCCGATTATTTCGATAGGCGGCTACTACATGCCGGGCAAGAAACTCGCTGATTTCGGCAAGGAGGTCGAGTCCTATCGCAAGGCCGGCATGGCGGGCTGCAAGTTCAAGGTGGGCGGCTTGTCGCCCGCGGAAGACGCCAAGCGCGTGGCCGTGGCGCGCAAGGCCGTGGGCAATGACTTCATGATTTGCGTGGACGCCAATCGCGGCTGGTCCGCGCAAGATGCGATTACCTTCGCGCGCCTGATCGAGCCGCTGAACATCGCGTGGTTCGAGGAGCCCTGCCTGTGGCACGACGACGCGGCGATGATGGCGCGTGTACGCAAATCCATTCGCATGCCTGTCACCGCAGGTCAGAGCGAAATCACCTGTCAGGGCGTGCGGCGGCTGCTGGATGCCGGCGCGGTGGATTACGTGAACTACGATGTCTCCGAAGGCGGCGGCGTCACCGACTGGCGGCGCGTGGCCGGACTGTGCGCGGCCTCCGGTGTGCGTATGGCACATCACGAAGAAGCACAGATTGCCTCGCAACTTTTATCCGCCGTGCCGCACGGCACCTACGCCGAATGTTTCGCGCATCCGGATCGCGATCCGATCTGGCAGCGGATGTGGGTCAATCGTCCGCAGGTGAAAAACGGCATGATCAAGGTGCTGAACCTGCCGGGCTTTGGTATTGAACTGGATGAAAAAATGGTGCAAAAGTATCGCGTGAACTAAAACGCGAAAACCTTACCGCAAAGGCGCAAAGACGCCCACCAAGAACTGCCTCAAAAAACCGCTGCAAAGAAATTCAACTCCGCTTTTGCCCTTCTTTGCGTTTCCTTTGCACCTTTGCACCTTTGTGCCTCCGCGTCTTTGCGGCGGGTATGTTTTTCGCAGTTAACGCTTTTGAACACTGATCGCCGTCAATATCCCCTGCATCAAAGCCACCGGTGTCGGCGGGCAACCCGGCACCGCCACATCCACCGGAATCACGTTCGATACACGCCCGCGGCTGGCGTAGTTTTCGCCGAAAATGCCGCCGCAGCCGCCGCAATCACCTATGGCCACCACCAGCTTGGGATCCGGCGTTGCGTCATAGGTGCGCCGTAGCGCCACCTCCATGTGGCGCGATACCGGTCCGGTCACCAGCAGCATGTCCGCATGACGCGGGCTGGCGACGAATTTGATGCCCAGGCCTTCGAGGTTGTAATAAGGACAATTCAACTGGTTGATTTCCAACTCGCAGCCATTGCATGAGCCTGCATCGACATGGCGTATCGCGAGCGAGCCCTGAAACCGCTCCAGCACCGCCGCCTGCAAACGATCCATCGTTACACGAAGCGTGTCGTCGGGCTGCGGATAAGCCTCGGTCTTGATGCCGGTTCGGGCGATTTGTTTGAGCAACTGAAACATGGCTATAAATCCTGCCCGGCGTAACTCAGGTTGAACGATTTATTGATCAACGGAAAATCCGGCACGATGTTGCCGAGAATCGCGTGTTCCAGCAACGGCCAGTTGTGCCACGACGGATCGCGCGGATGCAGCCGCACGATTCGTCCGTCAGGCCCGGTTTCAAGAGCCACGAATACATCGCCGCGCCAGCCCTCGACCCAGCCGATGCCGAATTTACCCGCCGGCGGTGATAGCAATGGCACGGCAATGTCACCCAACGGCAACCGGTCCACGATCAGCCGCAGCAGGCGGATGGATTCCGCGATCTCGGCGAAACGCACCGCCACGCGTGCGGCCACGTCGCCCGCCTTGTGGCTGGCGATTTTGGCTTCAAGTTCGCGATACGGCACGCAGGAATGCGTCACACGCACGTCGCAAGTCAGTCCGCTGGCACGCGCCGCCTGCCCGATCAGCCCCAGTTGCGCGGCCAGTTCCGGCGTCACGCGTCCGCATTCCGCAAAACGATCCTGCAAACCCGCATGTTCGTCGTAGATTTGGTTCAGCCGTCGCACGGTTTCTTCGAGACGGGCGCATTCTTCACGCACACGCGCCACGCCGTCATCGGGAAAATCGCGCGCCACGCCGCCGGGCACGATCACGTCCATCAGGTAGCGATGGCCGAACAGCGCCTGATTCAGACGCAGCACGTCTTCCTTCAAAATCAAAAATTGCGACAAACCAAAAGCCAGCCCCGCGTCGTTGCCCAAAAATCCCAGATCACCCAGATGATTCGCGATGCGCTCGCGCTCAAGCAACAAGGCGCGCAACCACAACGCGCGTGGCGGCGGCGTGACATCCACCGCGCTTTCCACCGCCATCGCATACGCCCAGCCAAACGCCGCCGCCGAATCGCCCGACACGCGCGCCGCCAGCTTCGCGCCTTCCATTAACGACAGTTGCTCAAAGCGTTTTTCAATGCCTTTGTGTTTGTAACCCAGTCGTTCTTCAAGGCGCAGCACGCGTTCGCCGACAATCGAAAACCGGAAATGCCCCGGCTCGATGGTACCCGCATGCACCGGCCCGACCGGTATTTCATGCACACCGTCGCCGCTGACCTGTACGAAAGAATAGGCATCCATCGCCGCTGGCTCTTGGCTATTTTTCTCTTTATTATCAATGGTTTGCGATTCCGTGGCTACTGTTGATTTACGCAGCGGAAACGTGTCCGCCGGCCACGCGGCATGGCGCAGCCACTTGCGCGTATCCGCGGCGCCGTCGGCAACCAGGCCCAGCAAATCCTGCGCGGCGCGCTGCATGCGGATGGCCGCGGGAAAAAGGTCGCTGATGTTGGGATACGCCGTTCCCGCAAGCGGCACCGTCAACACAACCAGATCATCGGCATCCGCCAGCGCCGCGTGCATCTCGTAACTGCCGCCTGAATCCGAACCCCACAGCGCGACCAGGCGCCCGCCGCGCGTGGCGAAGTCCTCGCAACACACGCGCCAGCGCCGCGCGTCCACGCGCGCGTGCCGCGCGACGACAGCGCCTGAAAGCGGTTCAGAACCAATGGGGGAAAATTCCTGCATGTCTGCTCTGCGCTCGTTTATTCGATCAACCGATCAGCTTTGCCGCATGCCGGTACCAATCGGCCAGATACGGCGGTATCCACAAGCCCAGCATCAGCACTATTGCCAGATGCACAAACACCGGCAGCAGCGCGGGCGCATGCGGCAGGCGTTTGGCGGTAGTGTCGCCAAACACCATCGCCTGTACGCGCGTAAACATCGCGGCAAACGCCACCGCCAGCGACACCAGCAAGATAGGCGCGGCCCACGGCTGCTCGCGCATGGCGGTGGTCACGATCATGAATTCACTCGAAAACACGCCGAACGGCGGCATGCCCAATATGGCCAGCGTTCCCAGCATAAGCCCCCAGCCAATGGTCGGATTGGTCACGATCAGCCCGCGGATCTGATCCATCATCTGCGTGCCCGTTTTTTGCGTCGCGTGTCCGACGGTAAAAAATATCGCCGACTTGGTCAGGCTGTGCACCGTCATGTGCAGCAACGCCGCGAAGGTGGCCACCGGCCCGCCCATGCCGAACGCGAAAGTGGTCAATCCCATGTGTTCGATAGAGGAATACGCAAACATGCGCTTGACGTCTTTTTGCCGCGACAGAAAAAATGCTGCCACCACCACCGACAGCAGCCCAAAGCCCATCATCAACTCGCCGGCAAACGGCGTGCCCAACGCACCATCCACCAGCACCTTGCAGCGCACGATGGCGTACAGGCCGATATTGAGCAGCAATCCCGATAGTACCGCCGATATCGGTGTCGGCCCTTCGGCATGCGCGTCGGGCAACCAGTTATGCAACGGCACCAGCCCCGCCTTGGTACCATAGCCAACGATCAAAAACACGAACGCCAGCGACATCACCGTCGGTTCCAGATCGCCCTTTACCTGATTCAGGTGCGTCCACAGCAGCGCGTTGCCACCGGGACCGAGAATTTTCTCCGCGGCGAGATACAACAGTATCGTGCCGAACAACGCCTGCGCGATGCCGACACTGCACAAAATAAAATATTTCCACGCCGCTTCGATGCTCGCTGGCGTACGATACAAGCTCACCAGCAGCACCGTAGCCAGCGTGGCCGCCTCGAGCGCCACCCACATGATGCCGAGGTTATTGGTCAGCAGCACCAGCAGCATGGTGAACACAAACACCTGGTACATGCAGTGATACAGGCGCAGCCGGCGCGCCGTGAGATGCCCGCGCTCCTGCTCGTTCAGCATGTAGGGACGGCTGAACAGCGACGTGGTAAACGCAACCAACGCGGTCAGCGCCACCAGGAACACGTTGAACGAATCCACATAAAACGCGCCGTTATAGGCCAGTACCGAACCCTCGCGGATGACGCGCGCCGCGAGCAGCGCGGTAGCCGCCAGCGTCACCAGGCTCACCAGCACATTCAAACGAGAAGCAAGCGCGCGGTCGCCGTAAAACGCCAGCAGCAGCGCGCCGGCGGCTGGGGAACCCAGGGCAATCGCGATCTCGTTCATTCGCCGGATTCCTTGAGTTTTTCCATATGCTTCAGATCGAGGCTGTCGAACGCCTCACGCACCTGAAAAAAGAAAATGCCGAGAATCAGTATCCCGACCATCACGTCGAGCAGGATGCCGAGTTCAACCACCATCGGCATGCCGTAGGTCGCGCTGGTGGCGGCAAAGAACAGGCCGTTTTCCATCGCCAGAAAACCGATCACCTGCGGCACGGCCTTGCGTCGCGTAATCATCATCAGAAACGCCAGCAGCACCACGGCGATGGCAATGCCGAGCGTGCCGCGCGTGATGGTCCCCGCGAGCTGCGATATCGGCAGCGCCAGATTGAACGCAAACACCACCAGCACAATGCCCGCCAGCATGGTGGTGGGAATATTGATCAGCGTTTCCACGTCCCATTGAATGTCGAGCTTGCGAATCAGGTAATGCAACACCAACGGCAGCGCGATCACCTTCAGCAGCACGGTAAAAAAGGCCGACAGATAGAGTTCGCCGTGGCCGGTGTACCAGGCGACGATCACGCTGTTCACCGCCAGCACCGCGCCCTGCCACGCGAACAGGTAAATCAGCGACCGGATGCGCCGCTGCGCCAGCATGGCGAACGCGATCAGCAGCATCAGCGAGGCCATCAGGTTGATCAATTGCGCGGACATGGCCATGACTCAGGCGCCCAGCAGCAACAAGGTCAGCATACCAAGCGCCGCCAGCATGTAGGCCATGCCGAGAAACTCCGGCGCGCGAAAGATGCGCATTTTCGCGGAGACGGTTTCCATCAGCGCGAGGCCGGCGCCAATGGCGCACAGCTTGACGATCAGCACCGCCACCGCCGCCGGCAGCATTTGCCATGCGCCCGCCTGCGCGATGCCCCAGGGCATGAATAACGCGATTCCTATAGTGCAGTAGGTGGTGAACTTGATCGCGTTTGCCCATTCGATCAGCGCCAGATGCCGGCCGGAATACTCCAGAATCAGCGCCTCGTGAATCATGGTCAATTCCAGATGCGTGGCGGGGTTATCGATGGGGATGCGCGCATTCTCGGCCAGCAGCACCATGATGAACGCCACCGCCGCGAACGCAAGGCTGGGATACAAGGCGAATTCGCGATGTGCCAGGGTGTCCACGATCACGTTCAGCGAACTCGATTGCACGATCAGCAGCGGCGTAAAAAACACCATCAGCAGCGCCGGCTCGGACAAACTCGCCACCAGCATTTCCCGCCGCGCCCCGAAGCTGCCGAACGACGTGCCTGCATCCATCGCCGCCAGTGCCGAAAACACCCTTGCCAGCGCGAACACACCCACCAGGGCAATCACGTCGGCGGCAGGCGCAAACAGCAGATTGGTTTCGATGATCGGCACCACGCTGGCCGCCAGCACCATGCAGCCGAACTGTATATAGGGCGCGCCACGAAATATCGCCGAGGCGTTGTGCGCCATCAGCGCGTCCTTGTCGAACAACTTGAATAACACGCGATAGGGTTGCAGCAGGCCCGGCCCGCTGCGGTTTTGCAACCACGCGCGGCACTGGCTCACCCACCCGAGCATCAACGGCGCGACCAGCACCACCAGCAGGGTTTGCGCCAGCTGGGACAGGAAGGAAGCGAACGAGGTCAGCATGATGTCATCGCTCAGTGAACGAACAGCAGCAACGCCAGCAAGGTGACGAAGCTGTAGAGCAGATAAAGGTGAATGCGCCCATGCTGCAGAATGCCGATCCATGACGAGATGCGTTCGTTGGCCCGCGCTATCGGCAGATAGAGCCAGAACCACAGCTTGTCTTCATTGGATTTTTCGTACACGGGATGGCTGCTGAACGGATCCGGCATTCGCCGCCGGACCTTGAAAAACGGCTCGAAGATTTGCGTAATGGGCTGGCCAAATCCTTCCGCGGTATCCTGCATGCGCGATGTCTGTTCGGGAAATCCGCAATCCCACACCGCGCCACGCTTGATGCGCCCGTGATAAAACGCGCGCACCGTCAGGAACGTCACCAGCAGCGTGCCCGTGATTCCCAATAAAAACAGCAACGGCCCGTAACTTGCGCGTTCCGCCGCGACGGGCGCGAACAGCAGCCAATGGTTGCCGGATATCGCCGCGCTCAATGTGAAGTTCACCAGCGGCAGCGTCACGTGATCCAGCAGCAGTATGATGGCCATGGGGAACAGGCCGAGCCCGATACAACCCGCCGCGAACCACGCCAGCGCGACACGCTCCCACGCGCCGGCATCGCGCGCCGTGCGCATTTTTTCTTCGCGATACTGGCCGAGAAAAATCACGCCGTAAAACTTGACCATCACATAGCCCGACAACGCCGCCGCCAGCACCAGAGCGGCCGAACCGAGAGGCACCAGCATATTGAGGTACGGATTGGGCAGGCCAGGCGAAAACAAAAATGCCTGAAGCAACAACCACTCGGAGACAAAACCGTTCAACGGCGGCAGCCCGGCAATGGCCAGCGCCCCCACCAGGGACAAGCCCGCCACCCATGGCATGTTGCGGATCAGCCCGCCCAACTTGCCGAGGCTGCGCTCGTGCGTGGCATGCAGCACCGAGCCAGTGCCCAGAAACAGCAGGCTCTTGAAGAATGCGTGATTCAAACAGTGATACAGCGTCGCCACCAGCGCCAGCGCCGCCAGATGCGGATTATTGTAGGCATGAAAAATGATCGCCAGTCCGGCGCCGGCGAAAATAACGCCGATGTTTTCGATGGACGAATACGCAAGCAGGCGTTTCATGTCGCTTTGCACGGCAGCGAACATCACCCCGAACAACGCCGTCAACAGCCCCATAATCAGGGTCGCCACACCCCACCACCAGATTTGTGTCGGCAACAAATCAAAGGTCACGCGCAAAAATCCGTAGACCGCTGTTTTCAGCATCACGCCGCTCATCAGCGCCGACACCGGCGACGGCGCGGCCGGGTGCGCTTCCGGCAGCCACGCATGCAGGGGCAACAGGCCCGCCTTGGCGCCGAATCCAAACAGCGCCAGCAAGAACGCCGTGCTCGCCCAGAACACCGGCAATTCGCTCGCGCGCAGCGCGTCGAAGGAGTAATCGCCGCCCGCGCCATGCATAACGCCAAAACACAACAACAGCGCGATGGCGCCGATATGCGCGATCAGCAAATATAGAAATCCAGCACGCCGTATCTCGGCGATACGGTGGCTGGTGGTCACCAGAAAATACGACGACAGCGCCATCGTCTCCCAAGCCACCATGAACAGATAGGCATCGTCCGCGAGCATCACCATTACCATGCTCGACAGAAACACGTGATATTGCAGGCACAGGAGGCCGGGCGTGGCACCTTCGCCGCGACGAAAATATCCCGCCGAAAACAGCGATACGCCCAGCGAGACCACGCCGACCAGCACGATAAAAAACGCAGACAATGCATCCAGCCGCAAATGAAATGGCAGATCGGGCAGGCCGAGCGGCAACACTCTGACTGCGGTCGGAGCGCCGATCGCGTACAAAGCAGCCGCCGCCAGCACGAGACTTCCCGCCGCGCCCATCGGAAACAGCACGCGGCTGACAAATCGCAAGCTGCGCGAACGCGCCACGCCCGCCATGCCGATCAGCAGCCAGAACAGCACCACGCCGAGGATCAGGTCCAAGGGTGGGGTGATGGCGGCGTCAAACAGATACACTGGAGGGGGCGCGGGTTATCAATCGGAAGGTGACGGACGTGATGCCCGCGGAACGTTCTGTGACTGCATCTGCAACTTCCACGACTTTTTTCCATTTCTTCAACAGCGGGTAAGCTCACATTGTAGTCTCATTGCCACCGCGAGGAAAAGCCGCGAGCGTGTCGGCTTGAAAATTCGGGCAGGCCGCCGTGGCGCTCGTACCCGGAATTTGTAAAATAGCGGGTGCCAAACGACATCTTTATTCAAACGCAAACCTTTGTATGGAAACCAAGCATCTGATCATCACTGGCGTCGTGCAAGGCGTGGGTTTTCGCAATTACGTGGCGCACAAGGCACGGCAATTTCACGTCACCGGCTGGGTGCGCAATCGCACGGACGGCAGTGTGGAAGCGATGATTCAAGGCACGCCGGAAAATGTCGCGGCGATGATCGTGCGTGCACATCGCGGGCCGCCGAAATCATCAGTATCCTCGGTCAGCGTGAACGACGGTGAAGGCCGTTACGCGGAATTTGCCACCCGCCCCACGGCGTAGCGAGGCACCGGTAGGCACCCGGCACCAGTGAGGCGGTTTAGGGCCATCCGAATTGCGCCGCGAATTGCGCCGCTTAAGGCAGCTTGAGGAGGAGAATCGCAAGCTGAAGGAAGAGCCGGAATTCTCTACCTGACGGTGGTACTGAAATTGGGGCGCCTCAACAAAAAAGCCCAATCTCAATGAGACTGGGCTTTCGTGTGTAATGGGTGCCTGACGATGTCCTACTTTCGCACGGGTAATCCGCACTATCATCGGCGCTGAGTCGTTTCACGGTCCTGTTCGGAATGGGAAGGCGTGGTTCCAACTCGCTAAGGTCGTCAGACGTAGCTTGCAGGTATCTGGTCTTCGGCAGCATGCCTTAAACAGACACCAAATTAGAAGAAGTATTGGTAGAACTCGCGAAACCCCAACTTTCCGCTCGTTTAAATTTTAGGGTAAATCATATCTGGCTACACTCGAACTCTCTGTAATTCAATTCGGCGTCACACCGACTCAAAATTATAGGATCAAGCCGCACGGGCAATTAGTACTGGTTAG
>DHVE01000029.1 GCA_002412495.1 Betaproteobacteria bacterium UBA5216 | reverse complement strand
CGCGGGCGAGACCAGCCTGGTGCTGCTCGCGCCGTCGTCCGTGATGCCTTACGTGCAAAGCGGACGCCTGCGTGCGCTGGCGGTGGCCAGCGCACGGCGTAGTGTCACAGCACCCGGTTTGCCAACGATGGCGGAATCGGGATTACCCGGCTATGAGGCGGGCACGTGGACGGCATTCATCACGCCGGCGGGCACATCACCCGACATCATCGTGCGCATCAATCGCGAGCTGGCGGCCATTGCGCGATTGCCCGAAGTACGCGACCGGCTCGCCGTGCAGGGCTTCGATGCGCGCTCCCAACCGCCGGCGGAGTTCGCGGCTTATCTGCGCGCGGAAATCGCCAAGTGGGCGAAAGTGGTAAAGGCGACCGGTGTGCGCGTTGATTGAGTGTAGTCGTACAAACGGCGCACGGTGCACGTTGCGACAGCGCGGGCCGCTACTTCATATACAACTTGCGCAACGCGCGGACATTGGCGACGCTGTCGATATTCGACAACGTGGTAATCAGCATTTGCGCGCGTTTGCGTCCGAGCACCGGGGTTAAGAGGTCCATGGATTTTTTCGTGGCGTCCTGCAAGGTGACGGGATTCTCCGCCGTGCCTCGGGCGGCCATGGTTTGATGCTTTAACACGCGGCCGTCCTTCAGGGTAATTTCCATCGCGCAGCGCCAGCGGCGCAGCGAGTCGGTGAGCGATGGGTCGCCGACCGTTTGGATGCGGCGGCGCATGGCTTTTACCTTGGAATCCTTGACTCTGCCGTGATCGTGCGTTGTGGCGAAGTTAACCGTGCCGTCCACCAGCATCAGCGCCAGCAGATGCTGCACCGAGATGTCCGGCGAATCCCGATCGTTGACCATCTTCAACTCTTTGTCGGGCATGCGCGCGACGAGTTTCACCACGTCGGCCGCGCACAAATGATGCTGGTCGATCAGGTCTTGCAGCACGTGCAACGGCCCTTGCACCGGCCCGCCTGCCGACCAGCATTTGATGCCGCAACGCATGATTTCGTAGTCGCGGCCCAGCCCGCGCGCGAGTTCACTCGCGTTGCCGTCGGGGGAATACGTCGCGAGAAAATTGTTTTCGCCCGAGAACACATCATCCACGCCGCTGAATCCGGATTTCACCATCAGCGCGGCCTGCACGCCGTTGTGCGCGGGCATGCCGCCGACGGCGAACGCTTTTTCAACATGCAGCGGATCGCGCAGCCGTGTGTACAGCCCCGACGACTGCTGCCCGGCATAGGTGAATACGTGTCGAACCTGACGTGCGTCGAGCTTCAACAAGGCAGCTGCGGTGGCTGCCGCACCGAATAGGTGCCCGAACGTGCTCGACACCGGCATCGGCGCCAAGGCCAGCAGCGTGCGCGCGCACACGTCGTAGCCCAGCACCATCGCACGCAACATCAGTTTGCCCGGCAGTTGCTCGCGCTCCGAGATCGCCAGCGCGGCGGGCACCATGCAGGTACCGGGATGCGAGCGCGTCGGCGGATGCGTGTCGTCCGTCTCGTCTGCGTGTCCGCACATGCCGTTCGCGAGCGCGGCGTAGTTGGCGGAAGTGAGGAGGCGCGTGCCCATGACGCCGGCTTCCTCCTTAGCGGTGATCTTGCCCACATAGTTTCTCGCCCGCGCGCCCGGCAATAAGCGACTGCCGGATATCATCGCGGCGAAGGTGTCGATCAAATGCAGTTTCGCGCGCGCCTCAACCTCGGGCGGAAGCGGCTTTTTGAGCGCGCGCGCCACATATTCACTGAGTTCCCGGGTTGGTGTGGAAATGACTGGCGACTTTACTTTCATGGGCGTATTTATGACGTGATTAACGTAATGGCGTTTTCGGAACAAGAATTCCTTTTTTTCATTGCGAGTATCGGACACGCGGCAACGTTTAGAATACCAGTTATTCTCTTCCGCAAAGTGAAAGCGCCTCATGTCCACATCCCATGACTCCGATCTGAAAATCGTAGAAATCAAGGCCTACCCCACGTCGTTTCCCGTCAAGCCGGAAGACAGCGTGAGCCTCGGCGTGGGCCGCGCGGTAAAGCGCGACGCGATTATCGTCAAGGTCACCACGGCGGGTGGGCTGGTGGGCTGGGGCGAATCACATCACGGGCGCGCGCCGGGCGCGGTGGCGGCGCTGGTGAACACGACGCTGCGCCAACTGACACTCGGCATGAACGCCGCCGACGTGGTGGGCGTATGGAAAAAAATCTACGACAAGCAGCTCGCGAGTCACGGCATGGGCGCGGGTACTTGCCTCGCGATGAGCGGCATTGATCAGGCGCTGTGGGATATTCGCGGCAAGGCGGTGGGCTGGCCTGTGTATCGGTTGCTGGGCGGCGTCTCGCGCCCGATCCCGGCGTACGCCGGTGGTGTGTCGCTGGGCTATCAGCCGCCGTCGGAATTGATCGATGAAGTGCGGCCCCTGCTGGCGATGGGCTACAAGGCAATCAAGCTGCGCATCGGCGACACGCCCAAACGCGACATCGAGCGCGTCACCGCGGTGCGCAAAGCCTTCGGCGATGAACTGGTGATTCTGACCGATGCCAATACCGGCTACGATGTCGCCGCCGCGCGCGCCGCAATGCCGGGACTCGAAGCCAACGGCGTGGGCTGGCTGGAAGAACCCTTCCCCGCACAGGACTACCGTTCGTATGCGCTGGCCCAAACCCTCGGCAAGGTGCCGCTCGCGGCGGGCGAAAACCATTACACGCGCTTTGAATTCAGCCGCCTGATCGAGGACAACGTGATCACGATTTTCCAGCCGGATGTGTCCAAAACCGGCGGCATCACGGAAGTGATGCGTATCGCGCACATGGCCTCGGCCTACAAAATTCAGTGCAACCCGCACACCTCGATGACGGGCATCAACATGGCGGCATGTATTCACGTGCTGGCGTCGATCGACAATGGCGGCTACTTTGAAGGTGACGTGTCAAAGAACAATCTGTTTCGCGATGAGCTGGTGAGCACGCCGTATACGGTGGACAAAAACGGTTGCGTGCTGCCGCTCGAAGCGCCGGGGCTGGGCGTTGAAGTCGACGAGAACTTTTTGATTAAACATCCCGTGATCGAGGGGCCGAGTTATGTTTGAACATAGTAAATCGCCGAACAACGACCGTCGTTCTGGCGCAGGCCAGAACCCAGGTGGTAACTCGCGCGTAGCGCAAGCTTCCGACGCTTCGCGACGCCGTGTTACGCACTGGATTCCGGCCTGCGCCGGAATGACGATGGCGGTGATCAGCGCTACTTGTGCGACGCAAGCCGCCGCACAAACTTACCCCGCCAAACAAATCCGCGTGGTGGTTCCCTTCCCGCCCGGCGCATTCAACGACACGCTGGGCCGCACCATCGCGCAAAAATTCGTCGAAACCGGATTCGCGCAGGCGATTGTCGATAATCGCCCCGGCGCGGGCAGCACCATCGGCACCGACATCGTCGCCAAATCGCCCGGTGACGGGTACACGATCTTGGGTGTGGCGGTACCGTTCGCGGTAAACGCCACGCTGTACGGCAAACTGCCCTACGACACGTTGAAGGACTTCACCGGCATCATTTACGCGGGCGCCACGCCCAACATGTTGGTGATGCATCCGTCAGTACCGGTGGGTTCGATCAAGGAGCTGATCACGCTGGCCAAGGCCAAGCCGGATCAGTTGAACTACGCGTCCACCGGCAATGGCACGTCCAATCACATGTCGATGGAGTTGTTCAAGCTGATGACCGGCACAAAGATTACCCATGTGCCGTACAAAGGCAGCGCGCCCGCGCTGGTGGATTTGATCGGCGGCCACGTGATGATGATTTTTGATAACACGCCCAACGTGCTGCCGCATGTGAAGGCCAACAAGGTCAAGGCGATTGCCGTCACCAGCACCAAGCGCTCGGAGCTCGCGCCCGAGGTGCCTACCGTGATCGAATCGGGCGTGCCGGGTTATGAAGTCAATGTATGGTTCGGCGTGGTAGCCCCCGCGAGCACGCCGCGCGACATCGTTAACCGGCTTAACAGCGAGATCAATAAAATCATCGCCATGAATGACGTGCGCCAGCGCTTTGTGAACGGCGGCGTCACGCCGGTGGGCGGCACGGCGGAACAATTCACCGATCACATCCGCATCGAAGTGGCGAAGTGGGGCAAGGTGGTCAAGGCCACCGGTGCGCGCGTGGAATAGGGGAAATAAAATGCATTTAAAAACATATACTTACGTTACCCTGATCACAAGTATTGCCGCGCTGGCGGGACAGGCGCACGCGCAGCAACCGTATCCCGCACGGCCGCTGCGCGTGGTGGTGCCCTACACGCCCGGCGGCATCACCGATGTAGTGACGCGCATCTTTGCGCAGGAAGTTTCCAAGGCCGTGAATCAAAACGTGCTGGTGGATAACCGTCCCGGCGCCAACAGCATCCTCGGCGTGGACATTGTTTCCAAAGCCAACGCCGACGGCTACACGCTGGTGTCGGTGATCGCCGCGCATGCCGCGAATCAAACCTTGTATCCCAAGCTGCCCTACGATTCGATCAAGAGTTTCACGCCGGTGTCGCTGCTGGTGACCGCGCCGTTGATCGTGTGCGCGACCAACGCACTGGCCGCCAGGGATGCGAAGGAACTCGTCGCGCTCGCCAAAGCCAAACCCGGCACGCTCGCATTCGCCTCCAGTGGCATCGGTGCGGCAGCGCATCTCACCACCGAATTGCTGATGCTCACCACCGGCATCAAAATGAATCATGTGCCCTACAAAGGCACCGCGCCCGCGTTGCAGGATTTAATTGGCGGGCAAATACAAGTGATGATGGATACGCCCTCGTCGATGCTGCCGCACGTGCGCGGCGGCAAGATCAAGGCGCTGGGCATGGCCTCCGAAAAACGCATCCAGGCCGCGCCAGATATTCCCACGCTGACCGAGACTGGCGTGCCGGTGGTGGGCGGCACGTGGGTGGGCTGGCTCGCGCCGGCAGGCACGCCGAAGGCCGCCGTCGAAAAACTCAGCGCTGAAATTCAAATAGTCGGCAAGCGCCAGGATATCCGCGACCGGTTGATTCAGATGGGCAATGATCCAGTCGCCGGTTCACCTTCACAGTTTGATCAGTTTTTGCGTGATGAAGTGGCGAAGTGGGGCAAGGTGATCAAGCAGGCGGGGGTTAAGGTTGAGGGCTGATAGGTTTGGTAGCAATGCAAATTGTAAAGATAGCCCGAAAAACCTCATCCGTCGGTTCCGCGCAGGCGGGAACCCATAACACACTTGCCAATTGAGTTGCTTTATGGGTTCCCGCCTGCGCGGGAACGACAGTGTTTTTCAGTTTAACCTTTCCCTATTCCCCATCAATCGACAAAAATGAAAACCCAAATCCTCGCCATCGGCGGCGCCGCCATTCCCGAAGACCTCGGCAATCTGCTGCTGATCGAATACTTTCTGTCGCTCACCCCAAAGAAAAATCCGCGCGTATGCTTCATCGGCGCGGCGCACGGTGATGCCGACATGGGCCGACTGCGTTTTTACGCGGGCTTTAGCCAATTCAACTGCATCCCCTCGCATTTGCCGCTGTTTGCGCGTACGCCGCGCGATCTGGAATCGTTTGTGCTGGAACACGATGCCATCTATGTCGGCGGCGGCAACACGCGCAGCATGCTCGCGGTGTGGCGCGAGTGGTCGCTGGACGTTCACCTGCGCAAGGCGTGGGAGCGCGGCGTGGTCTTGGGTGGCGCCAGCGCGGGATCGATCTGCTGGTTTGAACAGGGCGTCACCGATTCCGTCGCCGGTCCGCTGACCGCGATGCCGTGCCTCGGCCTGCTGACCGGCAGCAATTGCCCGCACTACGACAGCGAGGCGCTACGCCGGCCGACGTACCGCAAGATGGTGGCCGGCGGAAAAATACTTGACGGCGTCGCCGCGGATGATGGCGCGGCGCTGCATTTTGTAGACGGAAAACTGCTACGCGCGGTGTCGGCCCGCCCTCGCGCAAAGGCGTACCGGCTAATGCGTAGCGGCAAGCGCGCCGTCGAGAAGGCATTGCCGACGCGCTATCTCGCGAAGCGCTGACGGCACGCGGTACCCCTCGCGCGGGGGCGGCGCGTTAAAATAGGCCCATCATGAGCGAAAAGAACAAACCGGCTGCGGCGCCTGCCGCCCCCGCCAGCAACTTCATCCGCAACATCATCGATGCCGATCTAGCCAGCGGCAAATTCGCCACGCGCGGCTGGGGCGGCAAGCCCGGTGCGGCCAAAACCCACGCCGGCGCACCGGCCGACCCGGCCAAAATCCGCACGCGCTTTCCCCCGGAACCGAACGGCTATCTGCACATCGGCCACGCCAAATCG
The DNA here is from genome assembly GCA_002412495.1 of Betaproteobacteria bacterium UBA5216. Classification (GTDB taxonomy): domain Bacteria; phylum Pseudomonadota; class Gammaproteobacteria; order Burkholderiales; family SG8-41; genus UBA5216. The sequence continues at coordinate 3,475 of DHVE01000029.1, read as the reverse complement.
ATCTGCCTCAACTTCGGCCTCGCGCAAAGTTACAGCGGCGCGTGCCATATGCGTTTCGACGACACCAATCCGGAAAAAGAGGAACAGGAATACGTCGATTCGATCATCCACGCCGTGCAATGGCTGGGCTTCGACTGGCGCGAGAACATTTTTTTCGCCAGTGACTACTTCGATTTCATGTACGAGGCGGCGCAACATCTGATTACCTCAGGGCACGCCTACGTGGACGAGCAAACCGCCGACGAGATGCGCAAAAATCGCGGCACGCTCACCGAACCGGGCAAACCGAGCCCGTGGCGCGAACGCCCCGCCGCCGAGTCGCTGCGATTGTTTGCCGACATGCGCGACGGCAAACATGACGAAGGCAGCATGGTCCTGCGCGCCAAAGTCGATATGGCCTCGCCCAATATCAATCTGCGCGATCCGGCGATTTACCGCATCCGCAAAGCAGAGCACCATCGCACACGCGATAAATGGTGTGTCTACCCGATGTACACCTACGCGCATCCGATCGAGGACGCGCTGGAGCGCATCACGCATTCGATCTGCACGCTGGAGTTTGAAGACCAGCGGCCGTTTTACGACTGGCTGCTGCTGCGGCTTGCCGAAGGCGGCCTGCTTGAAAAGCCGCTGCCGCAACAAATCGAATTCGCGCGCCTGAATCTCACCTATGCCGTGCTGTCGAAACGCAAGCTGATACAGCTGGTCAGTGAAAAACATGTCGGGGGCTGGGATGATCCGCGTCTGCCCACGCTGGCCGGGGCGCGCCGTCGCGGCTACACCGCCGAAGGATTTCGGTTGTTCGCTGAACGCATCGGCGTGTCGAAGGCCGATTCATGGATCGAGTACGGCGTGCTGGAAGACTGCATGCGCGAGCATCTGAACGAAGCCGCCGAACGCCGCATCGCCGTGCTCGATCCGGTGAAACTCGTCATCGACAACTATCCCGAGGATCAGCACGAAGACTGCTTCGCGCCCAACCATCCGCAAAAACCCGAACTCGGCAAACGCACCGTGCCGCTCACCCGCGAGTTATGGATTGAACGCGATGACTTCATGGAAACGCCGTCGAAAGGTTACTTCCGTTTGTTCCCCGGCAACAACGTGCGGCTGCGCTACGGCTACGTGGTTAAATGCACCGGCTGCCGAAAAGACAACGAAGGGCACATCACGTCCGTGCATTGCGAATATATTCCCGGTACCAAGTCGGGCACGACCGGCGCGGATTCGGTCAAGGTCAAAGGCAACATTCACTGGATCAGCGCGCGGCACGCGATGGCCGCCGAAGTGCGGCTTTACGACCGGCTGTTCAAGACAGCTCATCCCGGCGCGGGGGACAAGGATTTTCTGCTCGATCTCAATCCGGATTCCAAAAAAGTCATCACCGCACAACTCGAACCCGCCCTGAAGGATGCCAAGCCCGAGGATCGCTTCCAGTTCGAGCGCCATGGCTATTTTGTTGCTGATCTGCGCGACTCCAAACCCGGCGCGCCGGTATTTAATCGCGCGGTGACGTTGCGGGATGCGTGGCAGAAGTAGTCCATGTTCTACCTCGACCTATTCAAAGCACTGCACAAGGAGCGGGTGGATTACGTGCTGGTCGGCGGACTTGCGGTCAATTTTCACGGCATCGAGCGCGCGACCATGGATGTGGATCTCACGCTGGCGATGGATCACGCGAATCTTCAGCGGTTTTTGAAGGCGGTTACCCGGCTTAAACTGAAGCCCATTTTGCCGGTGCCTCTGAGCGCGCTGTGTGATGAAACACAGATCAACGAGTGGATACGCACCAAGCGTCTCATTGCGTTTTCGCTGCATTCGCCCTCCGGCACGTTGCCGACGGTGGATATTCTGGTGCGGCCCAAGGTGCCATTCGAAAAAATGCGCGCGGGTCGAATTGACAAGGACTTGAATGGCGTGATGGTCAGTTTTGCGTCGCTGGACGACCTCATTGCACTGAAAAAAGGCACCGGCCGTAAGCAGGATGCCTCCGATATTAAGGCGTTACAGTTAGTGCGGCGCCTCGCGGCGAAGAGCAAATGACATGGCAAAAATTGACTACGCGTATCACGTGAGCGAAGCCCAGGTCCGGCGCTATCAGAAAGTGCCGCTAATCGATCGCCTGCGTTGGCTGGAAGAGATTTGCGTTTTCACGAAAATGGTGCGGCAAGCTCCAGATAAATCCACGCCCAGAGCGCCTAAACGCAAGCGCCGGGCGCGTTAACCCCGCGGGCATCATCCATGTATTCCGTCAAAGAAATCTTCTACACCCTGCAAGGCGAAGGCGCAAATGCCGGCACGCCTGCGGTATTCCTGCGCTTTGCCGGCTGCAATCTGTGGTCGGGCAGAGAGAAGGATCGCGCTGCAGCTGTGTGCCGTTTTTGTGACACGCAGTTTGTCGGTGTCGATGGCGCGGGCGGCGGCAAGTTTCGCTCGGCTTCCACGCTGGCAAACGCAGTTGCCAAACATTGGCCCACATCGTCCAAGGCGCAGCGCTTCGTGGTGTGCACCGGCGGCGAGCCGCTGCTGCAACTCGATAAGCCGCTGATCGCCGCGCTGCACGCGAAGGGGTTTCGCATCGCCATTGAAACCAACGGCACCTTGCAACCGCCGCCAGGCATCGACTGGGTTTGCGTCAGTCCCAAGGCGCGCGCGCCGCTGGCACTGATGCGTGGCGACGAATTAAAACTGGTTTTCCCGCAGCAAGACGGCGAACCCGAACGTTATGAGAAACTCGCCTTTAAACATTTTTTCCTGCAACCGATGGACAGTCCGCGCCGCGCGCACCATACGCGGCTGGCGGTAGCGTACTGCAAGGCACATCCGCGCTGGCGCTTGTCGCTGCAAACCCACAAATTGATCGGCATTCCATGAACCCGCGTGCTTCTCGCAAGACCGCTCGTGCCGGCGTGGCGTCGAATACCCACGAAGTCGAGATTTCCTACAGCTTTGGATTCGATGCGGCCCACCGTTTCGCCACCACGCCGCGCGGGCATAAATACAGCGGCGTTCATGGCCATTCGTTTCAATGCCAGGTTACGCTACGCGGCACGCCGCGCGCGCCACATGGATTCGTCACCGATCTGGCGCGGGTCGAGCACGTTTGCCTTGAGGTTCGCAAACAACTGGATCACACTTTATTAAATGAAATCAAAGGGTTAACTACGCCCAGCCTGGAGCATCTGTCGATCTGGATCTGGCAACGGCTGGCCGTAAAATTACCCGGCCTCGCGCACGTCACCGTGCGCCGCGATTCACTGGGGCAGGCTTGCAGTTATAGCGGCGCCGCCGTCACTTCGTAATTGAATACCCCGTCGTAGCGACCGCGTGGCGGTGAAACCACCCTTGCCGCCGCTGACAACCAGAATGTGGGGCTTGCCGGACGGTGATTTCATCGGGTGATTATAATGACCGCCAGCCTTCCCCACCCACCCCTCCCCTTATCGAGCGAGCACATCATGGACACCGCGCCCAT
>DHVE01000021.1 GCA_002412495.1 Betaproteobacteria bacterium UBA5216 | reverse complement strand
GCGACAATCTGTGTTTCCGTAAATCTAGATTTCTTCATCTGAACCTCCTGGCTGGTTAACAATGCCAGAAAGCTCTACTTTTCGCTGGTCCGCAATTCAGGGGAGCTTACGGTATGGCTAAAGGGGGCAGGTCATGCCAAAGTATCGATTCACGATGTGTGCAAAACTCGGCCATAGAGAAAATTCCATTGCCCGCGTAAACGAGGCCTTGCCAACATTCATCTCTCACCCAGGGAATACCATCGCCGGGAAATTACACACGATTAAGCTGGACACTATTGAATCGGGCAATGAACTTATCCTGAACCGGTGTCATGAGATGATAGCGGGCGATCTTATTTTAAGCGCAGACGAAAAACTGAGATGCACAAGTAACCCAGCGCTATGATTGCAGCGAGCAGGCAAAGCAGTCTCAACGTCACCGTACCAAGCATCGTTCTGTCAACGTAAGAGAACTGCACGACGCCAGCGCCGGGCGGCACCTCTACTGCAACACCAGACACATTAGAATCCCACAACGTGGCATCAGTGCCGTTCACGCTTACGCGCCATTTGTAGCTGCGCGCGATGGATGCGTTAAGGATGCCGCGATCCTGTGTCGAATACTCGACCCAATAACCATCCGCTAGGATTCGGGCACTAGTCACCGCTCCCACGACTGGCGTGATCTCGTTTTCGTTTTTGGGATATCCAACCAGTGATGTCGCCTCACGCAAGTACTTAGACAAGTGCTCCGAGTTGGCATTCATTCCCTCAATTAAGTCATTCCTGGAGGAGAAATTTCTTATTTGCGCTGCAGAAAACCAGAATACCGGGTGCGTAATTCCGGCAAGTTGCCGTCGCACTTCCGGCTTCATTTTTTCAGCAAAGATGGGTTCGTCTATATGCCTCAAGAACGTCCCGTTGAGATCAGCCCTGTCTGATGCAACCATCGTTCGCTTTGTATAACACTCGGCAAACCGATCGCATGGAACCCTTATCGCGGCGCCGCCATTAACGATTTTATTTACGCCTCCTGCGGCCCTTGCTTGCTCCTGCGGCCCGTACCAGTCAAGAATCGCGCTGCGATCAACACCAAGAATTTGATATGCGGCTCCTAGCGTAGCTGTTTGCAACACGATCAGCGCCACTATCGCTGCCGCTCCACTACCACTCGTTGTGGTACGCCAAAATGCAGTGACTGCCACTGAAAGAATAACCATGTCTATTACGGAGAACCATGCAATGCGACGCACCGCATCGACTTGCTCAACCCGCAAGGCGTGACTTAGGAGCACTGCGCCGGTAACAATCACGCACATCAGCAGCACCATGCCAGCGCGCTTGAAGATTTTGGCGCGAACCTCAAACGATTGTCTTAACAAGGCATCGAAACCCAGGGCACTCACGAAGAGCGTGCCAAGCATGAAATAAACACTGTACAGAAAATAGGATCGGAATACATTGAAAAAGGGAAATTGAAAGAGCAGAAAATACAGGCGAGTCTGCTGGAGGCTGACCGCGAGTATTGCCAAAAGAAAAATTCCCCAAGATAATCTCTTTCGAGTCGAAACTGCAGGATTGACAAAGAATCCAAGAAAAAAAAGTAAGGGGATCGCGCCAAACATGAACACGAGGTTGTCGAGGCGGAAAATAAATTTTGATGTTGCCCCGGAAAGCGCATCGAATTCAATCAGGATCCCGAGTGGAAACAGTAAATCCAAAAGCGCCGTTGGCTGAACGAAGCCCGTGTGCCCAAATGTCGAAGGGTCCACGATCAGACTTGATCGTAATGAGGGAGCGTAATTAACAATTGCGTGCTTTACAGCCAACAACTGATATGCGGTCGCGATGGCCAAGATAATGAGCACACTCAAGCCAAATAAGGAAGTGCGACCGTAAAGACGAATGTCGGATCTTCCAGAACCTATCCAGTAGGCAGTAATGCCGATTGCTGCTGGAACGACATATAGATGCGGATATTGATCGAGCAGAGAGACTAGCAGGAAGGTCGCAGCCGCCACCCAAAGCCAAACCCGCTTGGAATCCCCGACAGGGCAAGCGTCTGCGTAGGCTATGGCCGCAACTATCCAAGGACACCAGAATAACTGGCTCAAGACTTGATCGGAGTGATGCATATCGAGGCATAACCCCGAGAACAGCGTTGCGATAACCAGGTACGCAGCGGCAACCCTGCTCGAAAAAAGCGCCTTGCCCGCTACCCACATCCCGAGGGCAAACACAAGGTAGCTTCCGAACAACCATGCCTTATGTAGCATGATCCCCAATTCAATACTCGGCATGGTGCAGCCCAGCAACAGCATCTCGGGTATACGCAGAATCTGCGTCAAACTAAAACTAATTAGGTAAAGCAGGGTAGGCGACCCATGATCCACGCTACCGAGCCATATGGGGATAGCGCCACATCCCGCTTGCAAAGCAATCGCATATTGAACCGGAAAATTGTGCTTCCATGTATCGTGAAATATGAAAGAATTCCAATTGAAAAAATGCAATCCGCTCCAAACCATTACGGCTATAAAAATCCAAACCCAAGTCCTTGAGTCCCCTGTCGTTCGCTCGACCTCAGCCAGTCCTATTTGCATTTTTTATAACTCCAAGGGAGATCTTCTCGTAAAGAGACTTCCGCGCTCTAAAATCGCCACGTATACTAACTTAAACATGCTGACTCCATAACATATGGATATATATTCTTTTGAGAATTCAATTTAAAAATAACTTTACGATTTTAGAATTTTTGCGCTCTACCAGCTTTGATTTATTGGCGTTAGTCGTTGCCTACAGCCTTCTATTCGGATGGTTGCTGCTTAGCTCAAACCTTCTACCTTACGTTTTTGACAACAACGAATCTTTCTCGGCCTTTGTTCATGGTAGCAACCTCTACCACTTTGGCCTTTCGGGAAGCTTCGGCCTAACTGACGAAGCCTACGGCCCTGATCCCGCGGCGCATCCCTACGTTTATACGCATCAAGGCAATTTCCCCCGCCTATTTGCATTTGTGCTCTATGCATTGGGCCTGAGAACCGTCGAATCACAAATTGTTTTTTCGACATTTACGGTAGGGCTAGGCTCTATCTTGCTTGCGTGGGTATTTTTCTACCGTCTGCTTGGCCGTGCCACCGCAAATTTCACCGTATTTTTGCTAATGACCGAGTACATTCTGATGGCTCAGTGGCTGGTGAATACCTTTAAGGTATGGCATGGATTTCTGTTGTTCGCCATGCTTACGGTAATTCAAAGCTATGTATCTGACCAGCGGCAACGATGGCTTTGGCTGCTCACTCTGATCTCGGCATGCGTGGGTTATTTTGATCTTCTCATGGGTGTGTTCACCTTCACGACCTCCGCAGTTTTCGTCGTCTGGTCGCAACGAGGCCATGGTTTGACGGCGATACGTGCTCCATTCACTGCAATGATTGCCGGAGGGCTCGTAAGTATCGCAATACTAATCACGCAATTGATTGCCTATTACGGCGTAACTGGCCTCAAACAGGATTTCATGCTGACCTTCGTTGGCCGTAACTACGCAGATCCTCAGTTTGGCAGTCGATTACAGGAATTTTTTATCGAGCACCGGATCGTGTTCTGGGAATCACTGGTTGACAGTAAACCATTTGCCAATGTGGCCGGCATGTTGAAATCCATATTTCAGTACGGGTTCGGCATACTCACACCGTACTTTAGCTTCCTTATCTGGGCAATTTTACTTCCACCGATTTTTTGTGCGCTCTCACGTACTACGCCAAACTCTCAGCCAGCCATTCGGAATCTAGCGCGTGATGTCGGGACAATTTCTGCTGCAGTGGCGATCTTCATATTAAGTAAGTTCGCGCTCGGATATGTCGGCGCGTGGATTGGTGCAATTTTCGCCTTGGCCTGGATCATGACACTATTTGGCTCCACTAGGGGTCGATTGAATGCTTTGAAGCGTTTTTTTGGGAAAAAGCAGGCGCATCGTGCTATCCGTGGAATGCGTGGCTTAACCTTCTTTCTGTTTCTCGCTTCGGCCAACCTCGTTGCAATGGCCATTTGCTTCACTGATCTGGTTGAAGGCCGCACGGAGTCTACCTGGGCCGTGTTTCGTGCCGTAGGAGGCGGCCTTATTGCCTTCATAGTTCCAGCAGCAATTCTTTCAATCGGGATTATGTGCCTATGGCGTGGCATGCGCCGGAGCACACCTGATCCGCACCGGTTAATGGCGGCCGCGAGTTCTCTGCTAGTTCTTGCCGTTCTAGCATTTGGTCATGAAATGCTCTACAGATACACAGGCGATCCAATGGGGATCATCTGGGCCTACACTCTGATTCCTTGGACAGCAAGCGGGTCAACCAAACTTTTCGCGCTAGTCGCGGTTGTGCTTTCAGTTTGGATCTGGTTCTTTGATGAACGACACGGCACCGTTGCTCATTCATTGCTGGTCCGATTAGCGCCCTTTGCGGTTGCAATCAGCATAGGTTACGCGGCAGCGTATGCCTTTGCACCAGGTTACATGGTGCTCATCAATTTGCGCCGCTATACCCCTGTGCTAGTGTTTTTGGTAGTGCCCGCCGCAGCCGTAATGTTCGCCGTGGTGTGGAGCTGGATTAAGGCCCATCATGACCAGCAGAGAGTCGTTACATGGCTCGCACCTGCGGCCGCCGCCTTACTGTTGATTCACGCGTCTGTGTTCTGGATCGGCCGGCAATGGACCTATTTTTCTCTGCTTCCGCCTGATGGTGCTAACCCATACGCACGTCTCGATCGATCACCTTACCAAGGGGCTAGCTTTGTCGTTAACGGCTATGGTGCGCCGGTCGCTGCCAAGACCGGTAGTTGGGCGTACATTGACAACCTGTTCATTGCGACCGGCGCATATCGGCTGGATGCGCACGGCTATCGCCTAGATGGCAGTGATGTTTATAAATGGCTCGCAAACCGGGATGCGCCTAAATATCGCGCTCCCGACTATGCAATATGCACAAGCATCACCGGCTTCGAGAGTGCAGCGTTCGTTGTGCAATTAATGCGGCGCAATCCTGAACGCCTCATGCATCCGAGCGATGCATTCAAACCTCGGATTGAAGTCCCAGGCGTCCCGCCCCTTATTGTTCCGCCTTTTGGATGCGTCAGCGCTTTTTTACAAGGCGAAAAGCTCCAGAATAATGAATCGAGCAAACCACGTCTCACGCTAGTCGACCGTGATTGGAGCCCACTAAATCGCTGGAGTATCGTTAAACTCGAGAGTGATTTTCCTCCGTTCCTGTCACCGCTGCCGGGACAGAAGGATTACCGCATCAATCTAGCCCTGAACCGAACAACTACGGGGCGATGTGTAGCGGAAATTCATTATGCTTATCAGCAACAACAGGGTAAACCCGAAGCAGGATCAATATTGCGGGCTTGGCTGGAACAGCCGACGAAAGATGAAGTTCGGAAGGACATAGAACTCTACTACGGCACAGCGAAGGCCTCACTCGCGTTGCCGCCGATTGCCAATGGCAAGTTGATGGTCTCATTGACCCCGAGGACGGTTACCCGGGTAGGTGAAACTTATACGAGTGAGCAGGTCCAAGTAAGCGACTGCCGATAAATCAGGTTTGCGTCCATTCGGGGTCAATCTCCAAGATCGTCCAGAAATAGTCTCCGCGGTAACCAGCCTCGTTCAATAAATCGGCCCAGAATTGCGGTGTACCATGGGTCTGCGCCGTCAGTACCCAGTCGAGAAAAATCTGTTCCTCGGCGGGGTTGCGATAGGCATCCACCTGCAAATAGCCCCCATTGCGGGCTATGCGTTGCATCTCTTTGATCGCAGTTATACATCCTGCACGATCAAAATTATGGATGGTATTGATCGACAGTGCCGCCTTGAAACTCCCATCTGGAAACGGCAAATGCCTAGCGTCACCAACATGCAACCTTCCCACCACCTCGGGCTCGCAGTTCATCACTGCGTATTCGGAAATATCTATGCCGAACACTTCTACCCCTGGGCAGACTCTCATCAGATCTTTTACCAGGAATCCTTTGGCGCAGCCGATGTCGAGCACGCGATCGCCCGCCTTGAGATCGAAATGGCGCACAATGTCTTCGGCTATCGGCACCCACCGGCCGTCATAGCGAAAACCACCGTAACCCTGCTCACGTGTGCCGTCGAAGTATTCCTTCCCAAACTTCATCGCGAGCGCACGGTTCTCTTCCTTATTGCCAAGGCGCGCCTTTACATTGCGCTTCGATTTCGGATACCGGGCGAGCAGGTTGATTTCGGCCATCAGGCGACTCCCGTGGTTTCATTGTGGCAACGGGCTATCCCGTCTTGCAGTGCTATAAAGCGAAAGTCCGGGAAAACCTTGATAAGATTGGTCACATCATAGTGGCGATGCGTAATCGGATTTGCACGCGATGTTTCAACAACTTCTACCCGCTTGCCGAACTGCCGAGCGACAAGGCCCGCCACGTCGTGAAATGAGTTCGACACTCCCGTAGCCATGTTAAGCACGCCGGTGGACTGTTGCTGCAGGCAGCGAACGGTAAGCGTCGCAATATCCTCCACATGTACATGATCGCGCATTTCCTCGCCCCGTCCGAAGAGAGTGATCTTGCCTTCCTTTTGCGCCATGCGCCGAAAACGGTTTGGCCCGTAAGCATTGTGCGTGTCATGCACGCCATACACGAGGGTCGGTCGCAGGATCAATAGAGGCGCCCTGATACCGGCCGCCATGATCTCGCGCGTGCGATGCATCGCGCCGTAGAGATCTTGTGGAGAGGCCGGTGTGCTTTCCGTAACTCGCGCAATTGCCGTGTCGTAAACAGCATCCGAACTAAAATAGACCAGATGTGAGCATCCAGTCTGCCCCAATGCGCTGCAAAGGTGTTGCATCATCGCGATGTTTTTCATCAGCGTCGCGATGTCACGCCCCTTGTCGGGCGTGAGCGCGGAAAGCATCACAACGGCATCGGACGACTTCAGCAATTTGGATAATTGCTCGGCGGCTATTGGCAAAGTGAGATCCACTTCACTCGAAGTAAGCGACAGCATGGGGATGCCATCCGCCTGCAGCCTCGCTTGGATTGCCCGACCAATAAATCCGCTGCCACCAAGCAATACCACCCGTTCCGGGTTGTGAAGGACAGCGCAGCGATGAGAAATCATGCGGCAGTTCCGAGCGTATGGTACTCGAGGCCGGCATTGCGACAGGCAGCTCGGTCGAGGACTGCGTAAGGGTCAAGAACCATCTTGCCGCGCATACAGGAAGCGATCTTCGCCGGGTCGAGCGAACGGAATTGCCCCCACGGCGTCATCACCACCAGCGCATCTGCCCCATCGCAGGCATCCAGCTCATTTGCCGCAGAGTGCCGGCGCGGATTGGGCACGGCGGTCGCCGGCACAACCGGGTCGAACAAGCGAACCTGGAACGGCAAAAGGCTTGAAAGCAATGCTATCGCAGGGGAGTTCTTGGTCGAATGCGTATCCTGTTTGTATGCCAATCCGAGCACTGCGATCACTGGATCATTAATTTTCGACAGTAAATTTTGATGTAGTGTGCGTAGCGCCCAATCGCGACGGTGGCGGCTGTTGGCTATCCACGCGCGCACGACACCGGCGTCGGTGCCATACTCGTCAGCAAAGTTGCAGACCGTGGCTAGGTCGCGCTCAAGGTTGCCACCTGCGATGCCCAAGCCCGGGGCAAGATATGAATATTGGCCTATGCGTTTATCCAGCTTGAGTGCCGGCACGATCTCGGACCAATCGGCGCCAATCTTCTCGCACAACTCGGCTAGTGTGTTGGCCGTGGAAACGGACGCCACCAGACACATATTAATAGAAATCTTGGCGAGTTCCGCGCTTTCATAGCGCATCGGCAGTATAGGACAGCCATGCGCTTTGAGAAAGGCGCCATAGGCTAATGGCAAGGGCTGGGTAGGGTCGGCGCAGCCGATAATATAGCGTTCCGGAAACAGTGCCCTTTCAACGGCACGCCCAAAAATCAGCGTCTCGACTTGGTAGTAGAGAATCCGCCCCTCGCGTTGCTTTCCGCGGGTAAATCCCGGTGGCACTTGGGAAAGGATAACCACAGCTGCGTCGGCGCGTGCTGAATCGAGAACGCTATTGAGTAGCAGGTTAATGGCACGGAGGTCACTTTGCCCAAGGTCATCTGTAGCTACATCCGGTGCCACGTAAATAATGTCGCATGCCTTCAGATCGGCTACATCAGCAGTGAAACGCAAGCGCGCGGCATTTCTTGCGACTAATTCGTCGAGCTGCGGTTCGGAGACGGGCAATTTCCCATCACGCAAGTTGGCAATACGGCTGGGATCGGGATCAAAACAAACCACCATGAACCCTTTTTCAGAAGCGCACACCCCTGAAACCAAGCCGAGGTGCGTCATACCAGCGAATCCAATTATCGGTTGTTTAATGCTTGACGTCATTAGCGGAGCTCCTGTAGCTGCCTCGCATGTATCGCAGCAAGACCTTCGCGCCAGCCTTTGAAACGAAAACCGGGAAACGCCTTGATTACAGATGAATTGTCAAACGGGCGGTACCCACCGTGCGGCATTGGGCCGATACGCGGTGAGCTTATAATCTGCACAGCGGGGGAAAATGCCGATACGACAAACTCCGCCAATTCACGGAATGATGCAACTTCGCCCGACACTGCGTTAGCAATGCCAACGCTACGTCGGGTGACGATTAATCTCACGAGCTCAGCAACGTCATCGACATCAACGTGATCTCGGCGCTCCTCGCCCTCGCCAAACAGCACGATGTCCTTACCAGCCGCCGCCAGACGGCGGAAGCGGTTGGGGCCATAGCCGTTGTGTGGATCGTCGAAGCCATAAACCAAGGTGGGACGGACTATCGCCAAAGGCCCAGCATATTCCTGCCGGAATGCAACTTCGCGCGCAAGGTGCATCACGCCGTGCAAAGCGCCCGGTTCCGCGCACGAAGCTTCTGTTAGTGGATCGGGTGAATCTTTGTAAACAGCGTCGGAACTGATATAAATCAAATGCGCAACGGGCTTTTGTCTAATCGCGGCGCACACGACCTCCGCCATCCGGATGTTCTCGTTCAACATCTGCAAATTCTTGCAGGGAGCCTTGGCCGAGGCAAATATAAGTGTGTCTTGCGGATGGAGCGTGTCCGCGAGCAGCTCGGGCGCGCTCGGAGCAAACAAATCGAATAATGGCCGGCCCAAACCTATAGCATTGATGCCATCCGACCGTAACCGACGCAGAATAGCGCCCCCGATGAAGCCACCGCCGCCCAACACCACAACCTTCTGTGGCAACACTGCTGGCGTGTTCAGGTGACTCAGCACTGCCGCCGCGCCGCTGCACCTTGCGCCAGATCATGACCGAGACCGCGCAGGGTTTGGTTAATCCAGATATCGTTGTCGATGTTGCTAGCACCTGTTTCACACAATTTTCGAAAGTGTTCGTATTCGACCGCCCAAGTCGGATCGGGCTGCACCAGCGTTATGGATTCTTCGTCTGGCCGTCCGCTGGGTAATTTCCGGTCTCGCACGCTAAACGTGCTGGGCCCCCATTTGCATAGCGAACTGATATGCGCACTACCTTTTTCCGCGAAAACATCGGCGTAGAAGTGGTTGCGCCACGACAGCAGAGTGACTTCGAATTGCAGTACCGGATCGGCATTCGCGCCAAAAGCAACGTGATCGTAGGCCCGATTCTCGAAGCAGTTGGCAGACTGGATACGGAATCCGTCTGCCGGCTTGCCCAGCCAGAAAAGGGCGGTATCAAGTAAGTGCGATCCCAAGTCAGGCAGCACGCCCGCGCCCTGGTCACGCCAGGCCGAATCACGCACCAAGCGCGCCGTGCCATTGCCGTAGAACATTCGCACGTTGTAGATTTTCCCTAGCCGCCCCGACTCGATCAGCTGCTTCATGCGCACAAAATGTGGCTCAAAACGATGGTTGTAAGCGGTATAACAGACGATGCGGTTCTTTTCTGCGAGCGCCTTGAGGCGCAGTAGGTCCGGCGGATTACCAGCGAACAGCGGCTTCTCGACAAGTAGATGTTTACGCCGTGCCAGCAGGTATTCAATGACCGCGATTTTTGGCTCATCGGGAATGCACAGCAACGCGGCATCGTATGCATCTACGGGCACATCTTCTATACGCTTGTATTGCGCTTCTGGGTGAACCGGATCCACCGTTGCGACGACTTCTTTCCCGGCAACTGCTTTACGCTTTTGCCCCTGCACGCCCAAGCCGGCTATTACAACTCGCATTGGCAATTACCTCACTTCTCTGGCTTCAGCACCGGCTTACTGGTAAAGCGCGAGCTTCTCGACGGCATCTATTTTTTTCAACACCAGATCAGGGGTAACCGGCCAATTGCCATCATGCTCGCACTCGATGCCTGCCGCCATGTTCCCTAGTATCGAAGCAATCACATCATTCCCAGTCGCCACCATCGCAAGTGTCGCATAAGCCAACAGCGCGTCTCCCGCACCGACCGCATCTACTACCTTGTCAGCAAACGTTTCAATATTGAAAAACGCGCGAAAATCCGTAGGCGAATTGGTTCGATAGGTAATGATTCCGCGGTCGCCGCATTTGAGAATTAGCGTGCCGCAGTTCGAGCGCTTATGCAGTTCAAGCGCCAATGGGCGCACCACGGAGTCTTGGTCGCCAAGCGCGAAGCGCGCTTCACGTTCGTTCGGTGTAATAAGATCGAAACCCTGAAACTCCAGTATATTGCCCCAGCGGCTTGCAACCTGACTGTCGGCCACCCGGAAAGCGCCTTGTGGTATCGATGCCGTGAGCGGCGGAATGGTTACCCGATTAAACAACCCGTGCCGAAAGTCGCAAAACGCAACCGCTTGCGTCTTCGTATCGGCAATCTGACGCTTTAACTGCTCCACGATCTTGTCGGATATAGAGCGATTATCCAGCGTATCGATCTTGAGTAACCGGTACCCCTCGGCCACGATTGCGTTCTTGTTGGTGGTCGGACGGGTTTCGTCGATGATTGGTAGGCAGTGCACACCGAACGTGCTGAGATCATCGAGCACAAAGCGCCTGTAGTCATCATTGCCTAACACGGTGGAAAAGGTCACTTCCGCCCCGGCTGCGCGCAAGTGCTTTGCGACAATGCCGGCCCCGCCAACATAATCGACCTTTTTTTCGTATCGTACGCTCATGGTGGGCGTTTTGGTCATGCCGCCTATCATGCTGCAGTAGGTATAACTATCAACAATCGTGTCGCCGACAACATGCGCGTGTATACCTTTCAACGCGGCTACGGCGTCGCGAAGTCCCTTGAAGGTCACATTCTCCGCTTCCATCAGCGTCATCAACTTTTCGACAGCGATTGAAGGCGGCGCCAATTCAATCAGTGCGGATGACGAGTATACGATGTCACCCGGCGTAAATATCATCTCGCCGCCGTAGCTTTCAAGAACGTCGATTTCTTCCTGGGTCTTCGGATGCACTGTGCCTGCGGTGTACTCGTAACCTTTGGCAAAGAAGTCTGGTTTGATAACAGAGAGGTTAGTGAGCGGAGTGGGATCACGGTCGATAACCACGTAATCCACCATCTCCAACGCGGCAAGATTCACAGCACGAAGATCTTCGGGAACATAGGGTCGCATGTTACCCTTCTTAATATGCTCGTCGGCGGTTAGGCTGGCGATCAGGATATCGGCCTTGGTTTTAGCGTACAGCAGGTGCCGAACGTGCCCAGGATGCACCACGTCGAAAGTACCGTGACACATGATTACCTTTTTCTTGCGCGGTCGCGGTCCAATGGCGTCGGCGATCTGCGATGCCGCCTTGATTTTATGCGAATAGAGATGCCTGCTTGCGGTATCCATTATTGCTTTCCTTGCGGCGTCATGAATTCAAACCAAGTCTTGGTGGCACGGGCAATCGAGTCCGGATCCCAAAGAGGCGCACTGCGCCAGTAATCAATATTGGCAATGATGTTCGCGACACCTTGTTCGAAAGTCACCTCGGGCTTCCAGCCAAGTTCGGTGGAAATGCGATTGATGTCAGCCCAAGTAACGTCAGGCTCACCCGGACGTTTCGGAATATATGTCTTTTCACCGCCCAAAAGCTCAATCAACCTGTTAACTGATTGCGGATTCCCTGCGCCGAGGTTAAATACTCGTCCCACGCATTCTGTTTGAGCTGCCATGAAGAAAGCCCGTGCCACGTCCGTCACATAGAGAAAGTCTCTCTTCTGTGTACCATCGCCCACCACAGTATAAGGTTTGCCTGCCAGCTTCTGGCGCAGGAATACGCCGAACACAGCACCGTACGCGCCTGACGTGCGAGAGCGGGTCCCGTACGCGTTAAAAATCCTTATCGAATTAACCGGCAGTCCGTAAACTTGCTTCCAGTGGAAACAAGCTTGTTCACCCTGAAACTTGCTGAGCGCATATGGATAAAGGGGTGTGATCGGGTGGTCCTCCCGAGTCGGCACTTGCGCAAGACCATAACAAGAAGAGGATGCCGCATAAACGAATTTCGCCGCATTGCAATGCCGCGCACACTCCAACATGTGCACGGTACCGAGGACATTGGCGGACATATACTCCGCTGGTCGCTCGATGGATGGAACGATATCGCCGATTCCTGCGAAGTGGAACACGTATTTGACCCCACCGAACAGCTTATCAGCAGGGAGATAGCTACGGATATCGCGCTCTTCGAGAACTAGCCTTGGATCATTACTTAAATGCACTAGGTTATCTGTCCGGCCGCCGACCAGATTGTCAATCACCCTGACGTCGAATCCTTCTTCGATCAACAGATCGACCATGTGGCTGCCAATAAAACCGGCGCCACCGGTAACAACAGCAACGGGGCGTGAAGTCATGCGGCCTTGATTTCCTTCAAACGGCGAACATTAAAATAAAACGTGTCATCTAGGCTATTCGGTAGCTTGCCTGCTTTAAATGCAACACACAGATCACGTACGGCATCTTCAATAGTACGTTTTGGCCGGAATCCCAGAACACGGGTTATCTTGTCGGAATTGACATGATAAGAACGGATGTCGTCGGTTGGCGTCGTAACTATGGGAATATCGCCTTTTTCAGGGAACTCTTCCTGCACCACCCGTTTGGCAATTTTTGCGATATCCATAATCGACATATTTTGGAAACCCGCATTGAATATTTCACCGGCAATTTTCTCGTCGGGAACCTCCAGCAAGAGTTGGTAAACATCCACCATGTCCTGCACATGCAGATTAGGGCGCTTCTGTTCTCCGCCAAATACCGTTATTTTCTTGTTATTGATGGCGTGGTTAGTAAGGATATTTACCGAAAGATCAAGGCGCTGGCGAGGGGCGTAGCCGCAAAGCGTGGCAGGACGGATCGCAACGCACACGAAATCCGGCGATTGATGCTTGAACAGCAGCGGCTCGCACATACCCTTGTACTTGTTGTAGAGCGTAAGCGGCACCAATGGATGGTCTTCAGTGACATCGGGCGAATCAGATACTCCATAGACCGAACTCGACGACGCATAGACAAATCGCTTGACCCCTGCAGCCTTGGCTGCAACCACCATCGGCTCAAAAGCGTCCAAATTGATTGAGGTAGAGAGATTTTCGTCAAGCTCAAAACTAGCATCGTTCGAAATGCAAGCTAGCGAAATAACGGCCTCTATGCCCTTGAGCGCTTGAGACAATTTTGCAATGTCCCGGATATCGCCCTTGATCACGGTCAGGTTGGGATTTTTCTTGGGCAAAAAATCATCCCCAAAATACATGATGTCATACACGGTTACTTTACATCCAGCATCGAGCAATTGCGGAACCAGCAGACTGCCCACATACCCCGTACCGCCCGTCACCAAAACATTCTTAAATCTCATTTTTAATCATCCCCAAGTTGCCAATCGGAATAACGTCAAACGCCTGCGGCTATTTTGTAGCCTGCCGCCATCGCATCTCGATAGAACATTTCGACCGTTTCCAAAGAATACCCATCCAGGTCCTTTCCAACCAAAGTGAGTTTTTTCAAAATGTCATTCGTCGCGGTGATGATATGGCAGCCAACAGCGTCTGCTTGAAAAATGTTCAATAACTCGCGTGGACTCGCCCAGATCAACTCCGCTTTAGGCTTGGATTTCATCACCCTGACAGCTTCTGCCATGATTGGCACTGGATCGCGTCCAGTATCCGCGATACGCCCGGCAAATACCGATACAATCGCTGGCGTGCCGGGAGCAAGACAATCGGTTATCCGGCGCACCTGCTCCAAGGTCATTATGGCTGTGACATTTACGCTCACGCCGGCATTTGACAACCGCGCCACCAACGGGCCGGAAAACTCTCCGCGCGTGTTCATAACCGGTATTTTTACATTGACGTTGTGTCCCCAAGAAGCAATTTCGCGCGCCTGCTTCTCCATTTCATCGAATTCGTCGGCAAATACTTCAAGAGAAACCGGTCGGTCCGGCACCAGTCGCAATACGTCTGAGGAAAATCGTTTGTAGTCCTCTATGCCCGCCTTGCGCATAAGCGTGGGATTGGTGGTAAAACCTTTGATCAAGGGATTGGCATACATTTCCTTGATACCCACCAAGTCGGCACCGTCTGCAAAAAGCTTGACCTTCAATCCTGATGTGCTATTCATATTGAATACCCGCGGTTTGGAAAGAACTTCTGTAGAATCCACCTGCTCGCTTCTTCGAGTGACGCGACCACAGCGTCCGGCCCTTCAGCGCGCCGCTCCCTGTAATTATAATCAATAAACAAGGTGTAGCAGCCCGCAGACTTTCCAGCAGCAACATCGCGCCATCGATCCCCCACCATCACACTCGCGCGCAAGTCTATATTCCAATCTTTCGCGGCATCAAGCAACATGCCTGGTTTTGGCTTTCTGCAGTTGCAGCCGTCCGCATCCACGTGATAGCAAACCCTGATATCGTCACATAATCTCGCTAATTTTTGGTGCATCGCCTCGACCACTTCCTTGCGCTGCACTCCAGTTGCGACGTCTGGCTGGTTTGTCACAACCACGATCAGAAAACCTGCATCGCGCAAGCATTGGATGGCTGACGGCACCCCAGGCAGCAATTCAAAATCAGCCAAGGCCGCAGGAGGATAAGGCTTACCGTCACGAACCACTGCGCGATTGATGACCCCGTCGCGGTCAAGAAAGATCGCTTGCCTCACATTAACAGGGGTAACAATATTTCAGATGCTAATGAATCACCATTTTGTCGCAACCTGCTGCAATGCGGGATGCGAAACTAGGCAATGCCAAACCACGGCCTGAAAAGCCTCCGTATGAGGAGTAACCCTCGATTGATCCACGGTCGGAATAACCACGACCGCGTCTCCGACTTCCTTCGTATATCCACCGTTGCGCCCGACAACCCCCATCACCTTCACCCCACGGGATTTTGCTTCCTTTAGTCCATGAACAATGTTGGCGCTGACATTTTTCAGTGCGTCGCCACCACCAACAGAAAAAACAAATACAGCATCGTTGGAATTAGCCTTGCTTGTGCGCAACCAAGCGGCAAATACGGTATCCCACCCCTCATCATTGGTTCGCGCCGTCAACTCGGAAACATTATCTACGGGGGTATACGCCTCTATACCGCACAGCTTTCGAAAATCATTAACGGCATGACTGCAATTGGCCGCACTGCCACCGACGCCCAACAGAAACAATCTACCACCTCGGTTACGTAACGCCACCAATTCCGATACCAGCTTGTCAACCGCAGCGATATCGATGGTTTTGGCAACAACACTCACTTCTTCAAAATATTGTTTGGTATGCATAACTGGGAATTGTGCGATTAATCGCGAGGAAATCCGTAGGATTACTCGGCTAGGTTAAAATAGCAGAAAAGCTTGAATATGTTAGCATAAGTTTGCCTGGGTTAGGCCATGAAAATATCGTTTTACATGAGCTTGGCCGACTAGAATCGGGGCAATTGAATTCGTCAATTGCGAGAACGGCACCACCTCGTGCAAAAACTCCGCAAAGCATCATGCGATGACAATTTTGATTACCGGCGCCAATGGATTCGTCGGACGCGCACTGTGCCGCGCGCTCGAAATCACAGGTCAGCGGTTTCGGCGCGTCTTGAGGAACGCGGCATTAACTGGTGACATTTCGATAGGTGAGATCGGAGAAAGCACGGACTGGAACAAAGCCGTTACAGACGCGACATGCGTCGTTCACCTTGCGGCGCGTACGCATGTGCTGCGAGAGCGATCTAAAGACCCAATCAAGGATTTTCGCGGCGTTAACGTCAAAGCCACCGCGAATCTCGCCCGCGCCTGCATGGCTGCCGGGGTAAAACGTTTGGTTTACCTTAGCTCCGTTAAGGTCAATGGCGAATGCACTACAGGGGAGCCATTTAGCGAAAATGACACGCCCCTACCTGCGGATCCGTACGGAATCTCCAAATGGGAGGCGGAACAAGAGCTTTTTCGCACAGCAAGATCGGGCGTGCTGGAAATCGTCGTGCTGCGCCCTCCGCTCGTGTACGGACCATGGGTAGGTGGCAACTTCTTGCGGTTGCTTGATATCGCGCGGCGAGGCTGGCCTCTACCATTCGCCTCCATTAACAACTCGCGCAGTCTCCTTTTTATAGAAAACTTGGTGACCGCATTGATTGCGTGCATCACACAGCCGCAAGCAGCGGGCAAGACTTACCTTGTCAGTGATGGTACGGATATATCAACGCCTGACTTGTTCCGGCAACTTTCCGCGCGCATGGGCGTGAGCACGACATTGTTCCCCTTTCCACCACCGTTGCTGAGATTGGGTGCGGCAGCTCTTGGTCGGAACGCGGACGCCACGAAGCTTTTGGCGTCATTACAGATTGATAGCTCTCTCATAAGGCGCGAACTCTGTTGGACGCCTCCATTCTCACTGGATCAAGGACTGGATCAAACCGTGCGATGGTATCATTCGTATCTTATTGAAAAATCCGGCGCGAAATAATTTCATGGTGTCATCCGCCCACTGGGTGCCGCTCGTAGCGTTTTCCACAACGCTAGTATTACTTTGGTGGCTGGTTCGAGGCCGCATCGTGTGGAAAGTGCTGGATCATCCGAATGAACGTTCGCTACATCTGCACCCGGTTCCGCGGGTCGGCGGGATTGGACTGCTTGCAGGGATTTCGTTCGCGTGGACTTTGCTCACGCCGGGCACAGGTATGGTCGTTTGGGTTTGCTTGTTGCTTCTATGCCTTGTATCGTGCTTGGACGACGCGCGCGGAGTTTCTATCCTGTTACGATTGTTCGTGCATCTGGTTGCCGCGACAGCGGTGTCGTATCAAGCGCTATGGGACACCTCGGCGTGGTGGACTACTCCTATTGCGGCATTAGCGATCTGCTGGATGATCAACCTGTATAACTTTATGGATGGCTCGGATGGCCTTGCGGGCGGCATGGCAATGTTTGGTTTTTTTGCTTATGGCGTCGCATCTTGGATAGCGGGCAATACGGGTTTTGCATTGCTAAATTTTAGTATTTGTGCGGCAGCTATGGCATTTTTGATCTTTAATTTCCACCCAGCGAAGGTATTTTTGGGAGACGCCGGATCCATACCGCTCGGCTACCTCGCCGGCGCATTCGGACTAACAGGATACACAAAGGGCTATTGGTCACTTTGGTTTCCCGTACTGGTTTTCTCGCCTTTTGTTGTCGATGCCACCTTGACACTGGTTCGCAGATTGTTTTGCGGCCATCGAATTTGGCACGCACATCGCGATCATTATTACCAGCGATTGGTGCAATTGGGCTGGGGACATCGAAATACCGCATTAGCGGAGTACTTGCTCATGGCAATCTGCGTCGTGGCGGGTTTAGTCATATTGCGCTTTCCGTCAATCACCCTGGTCGTGTCCACATTGCTTCTGTGTTCGTATGCAGTTCTCATAATTGCCATTTCATCCGCATGGTCAAGAGCGCGAGGCGCTAAGCCGTGACTCGACTGCCGTGGCGTCGCATGCTCGCAATATTGCATGACTTCCTGGCCTTCCCGGTGGCGTGGTTTGGGGCATTTTGGCTGCGGCTTAACCCAGATATGTCCGATTACTATCTTGCCCTTGCGTGGCAATCTTTGCTTTGGATATTACCGACACATATGGCGGCATGCGTGGGTTTTGGGCTGTATCGCGGAACTTGGAGATTTGCAAGTCTGCCGGATCTGCGCAGGATACTTCTTTCCGTTATCCTGATTGCTGCCACGGCTCCCGCTCTACTGTTTATGGCCCAAATTAGCGTGCCCAGGTCCGTGCTCATCATGAGTCCGGTAATTCTATTAATCATAATGGGTGGAAACCGACTCGCTTATCGTGCTTGGAAGGAAAAACGGCTGGCAGGGTTTATTGCGCATGATCGTAACCCGGTCTTTGTTATTGGCGTCGCCGATGCCGCGGCGGGACTGGTTATGGAATTAGCGCGAAGCCCGCAATGGAAGGTCGCGGGGGTTTTTAATTTCGATAATGGAATGAAAGGCAGCGAGCTTCATGGAGTACGAGTGCTCGGCGATCTGACCGAGTTATCGGCATGGAAAGAGAAATTGCAGGTTACACAAGCCATTATCGCCATGCCAGAGGCATCTCACACGCAGCGCAGAATCGCCGTGGACGCTTGTAGTCGTGCTGGCTTGCAAGTACAGACCGTTCCGTCATTTGACGACTTGCTAAGCGGCAAGGTTACTGTATCCCAAATTCGACATGTCGAGCTCGATGACCTGCTGGGACGCGACCCAGTCACGCTCGACACACGAGGCCTGCGCGACTGGATTGCAGATCACGTTGTGCTGGTTACTGGCGCGGGAGGGTCCATTGGAAGTGAGTTATGCCGGCAACTTGCACGCTTTAATCCCAAACAATTAATTCTGCTGGAGATCAATGAATTTGGCCTCTACAGCATCGAACAGGAGTTCGTGGAGAATCATCCCCAACTTAAGCTGGTTTTCGCAATTGGAGACGTAAAAGATGAAAGCCGTGTTGACGATCTGATACGACGGTATAGACCCAACGTCATTTTTCATGCAGCAGCCTACAAGCATGTTCCATTGATGGAAATTGAAAATGCGTGGCAGGCAATATTAAATAACGTACTTGGCACGCGCGTATTGGCGCAAGCCGCCATCAATTCCGGGGTTGAAAAATTCGTGTTGGTATCGACCGACAAGGCGGTTAATCCAACGAATGTAATGGGCGCGAGCAAACGGCTGGCGGAGATGGTGTGTCAGTCGCTGCAACAAACCAGCGGCACCCAGTTTGTTATGGTACGTTTCGGGAACGTACTGGGGTCCACCGGTAGCGTGATTCCAAAATTCCGCGATCAAATTCTCAAGGGCGGGCCTGTTACCGTCACACACCCCGAAATCACGCGGTTTTTCATGTCGATACCCGAGGCCGTGCAATTATTGCTACAAGCCGGGCTGATGGGGAAGGGGGGGGAAATTTTAGTTATGGACATGGGCGAGCCTGTAAGAATCGCGGACCTCGCCCGCGAGATGATTCGCTTGTCGGGCTATACGGAAGACGAGATAGCAATTACCTACACTGGATTGCGGCCCGGCGAAAAATTGTATGAAGAAGTGCTCGCGGACGGAGAAAACACACTGCCCACGCCACATCCCAAGCTCCACGTGGCACAAGCTCGCCACGAAAACGCACAATGGTTAATCCAAATCGATCACTGGTTGGAAAAAAATCCTGACGTGTCCGATAACGAGGCGGTCAAGAAAGCGCTGGCCAGACACGTTCCGGAATACACGCCTCAAACCCCGCATGGTGCGTGAAATTATCATTCGTCATGCGCGTCAGGCATCGCAGTGGAGTGCTATTGCACTCGGTGCATCCATTCCAGTATCTACCGCGCTGGATAATTTTCTGATCGCCCTGACTCTTGCGGCTTGGGCATTTTCAGGACAGGTTCGGGCCACCGCGCGGATAACCCTCATTAATCCTGTTGCACTGCTTTCTGTTTCACTTTATCTACTACTCATGATCGGCATCGTGTATGGCGATGCATCGCGGCAAGAAGCGCTTTCCTGTCTCTCAAAGTATGCCGATCTGCTTTGCATTCCCGTGCTAATAATGATCTTTAGAATGGAGGGGATTCGCGCGCGCGCGTTATACGCGTTGGCATTTTCATTGGTCGGGATTATTATTTTGTCGTACCTGATTCGGTTTGGACTGCTTCCTAAGCTGCCGTTTATTTCCGGTACCGTCAGTTCGCCCACCGTATTAAAGCTGAAATTGACGCACAACCTGCTGGTGGCATTCGGCGCTGTTCTGTTTTTATGGTTGGGGTACACCTCCCATAATCCACGAATGCGAATTTTTTGGTACGGATTCGCTTTGCTGGCTGTAATAAATGTAATCTTCATGGTGCAGGGCGCGACCGGTTATCTTGTTCTAGTCGCGCTATCTCTGTTCGCCGTTTGGAAGTATCTTGGAAAGCGTGAAACCGTCGGGACGATGCTTGTAATATCGGCAGTACTGGTAATCGGGATTTCTATTCCAAGTGCATTTCACGAGCGCCTGAACAAGATTAAAATGGAATTGCAAGACTGGCGTGCCGACGACAAATCCACCACATCCACCGGCCTACGCTTGGAGTTCTACCAAAACTCCCTGGCCATAGCCGCTCGACATCCCCTGACGGGCGTTGGCACAGGCGGATTTCCAAGGGCCTATGCGGCGCAAGTGGCGGGCACCGGAAAAGCCGAAACCCACAATCCCCATAACGAGTTCCTGCATCTTGCCGTTCAAGTGGGCGTCCTCGGCGCTATTCTGCTCGTCGCGCTGTTCGTGTTCCAGTGGCGCCTTGCCGCGCGTTTGCCAACGCCGATGTACCGCGGACTCGCTCGCGGCCTGATCATTACCATGGTCATCGGTTGCATGCTGAACTCATTCCTGCTCGATCACACCGAGGGACTGTTTTACGCGTGGCTCACGGGCTTGCTTTACGGCGGATTACAATACGACCCGCACGACAAATCATCCGCACCGACATGACGCTCTCGGTTTCAATCACTACCTTCAATGGCGCGCCCTTGATTCGCCGCTGCATTGAGTCAGTGGCCACTTGGGCGGACGAAATTATTGTGGTCGATTCCGGCAGCACTGACCGGACGCGCGAGATTTGCCGCGAGCTTGGTGCCAGTGTCACGCAAACACCGGATTTCCCGGGGTACGGGCAGCAAAAAAACCGCGCGCTGGATCGTACCACGGGTGATTGGGTGCTGTCGCTGGATCAGGATGAATGGGTAACGCCCGAGCTACGCGCGGAAATTTCGGCTGCCATCCAAGAGGCGGGAGGCGCTGTGGCATTCGCCATGCCACGACTGTCCAGTTTTTGCGGCCGCGATATGCGGCATTCGGGATGGTGGCCCGATCCGCAGACCCGGCTATTTCGCAAAGGCGCCGCGCGATTTTCCGAAGATCATGTGCATGACCGGATAATTGTCACTGGTGAAGTGAGAAGACTCAAGAATCACATGGGTCACGCCCCCATGCCAACCCTCGAACATGTCATCAACAAGATCAACGGCTATTCTTCGGCGGGTGCCCGATTCAATTTTGCGAAAGGCAAGCAAGCTTCCCTCGGCAAGGCCATTGCGCATGGGCTGTGGGCATTTTTCCGCACCTATGTATTGAAAGCCGGGTTCCTCGACGGACGCGAAGGATTCATGCTCTCTGTATCCAACGCCGAAGGCACGTATTACCGCTACCTGAAGCTGATGATGCTCGGGAACAAGCCCCGGTGAAAACCGCGGTCATCGTCACCACCTATAATCGTCCGGATGCACTTGCGGCGACGCTTGCCGGCTACCTTGCGCAATCGGATCGTGATTTCGAATTACTGATCGCCGACGATGGTTCGCGTGACGAGACGCGGCTGCTGATCGAAAGCGAGGCGGCGCGCGCGCCATTTCCACTACATCATGTATGGCAAGACGATCTCGGCTTCCGCCCCGGCGCCGCGCGCAATCGCGCCGCAGCACGAACGCACGCCGACTATCTGATATTCGCCGATGGTGACTGCATACCCACGCGCGATTTTGTGCGTCGGCACAAAAGCCTTGCGGAAAAAAATTGCTTTCTTTCCGGCAATCGCGTCTTACTTTCCGAAACTTTCACGCAAGTCGTACTTGCGGCGCGCGTGCCGGTCCATCAGTGGCACGCGGCGCGCTGGCTGCGCGCGTGGCTGACGCGCGATGTGAACCGGTTGCTGCCATTGCTCAAGCTGCCCGACTCACCCTTGCGCCAGCGCGCGCCGCGCCAGTGGGAAGGCGTGAAGACCTGCAACCTGTCGCTGTGGCGCGCGGACTTTCTGCACGTAAACGGCTTTGACGAATCCTATTCGGGGTGGGGGCTTGAAGACAGCGACCTCGCGATTCGTCTGATTCACGCCGGCATTCGGCACAAGAGCGCACGCTTCGCCGCGCCAGTATTTCATCTGTGGCACCGCGAAAACGATCGCAGCCGGCTTGCCGAAAACCAGAAATTGCTCGATGAACTGATTGCGTCGCGCCGCACGGAAGCACGCGCGGGCATCCGCCAGTACCTCGGCCAGCCTGAATGAATCCGCCGCCGCGCCGGGTGCTGGTCATCGTCACGCGCCGCATCGGCGATGTGTTGCTGGCGACGCCGGTGTTTCGGTCACTGCGCAGCGCGTGGCCCGATGCCACCATCGATGCGCTGGTATTCAGCAGCACGGCGGATGTACTGGTGTCCAACGCGGACGTCAATTCCATCCGCAGCATTTCAGAACGCCCCGGCCTTCTGCAACACATTGTTTTTATTGCAAAACTGTTTCGACGCTATGATCTGGCCCTATCCCTCGTCGCTGGCGACCGGCCGACGTTATATGCGTGGTGCGCGGGCCGCCGCCGTTTGGGTTTGTTGTTGCCGACCCAAAAAGAAAGCTGGAAGCGGCCTTTTCTGCACCAATGGGTGCCGTACGATCTCAGCGAAAAACATACCGTTCTCACGCATTTGTCGCTACTGGAACCATTGGGCGTGCCCGCCATCACGACGGTGACGCCCAGTTGGAACAGCACCGACGAAGAGCGCGCCTCGCAAGTACTGTCGTCGTTAAAGGGCAAACGATACGTAGTGCTGCATCTCTATCCCAAATTCAACTACAAGATGTGGGGCGACGAAGGCTGGCTGGAGCTCGCGCAATGGATCACGGCGCAAGGGCTGCACATCGCCTTGACCGGCAGCCGTGACGCCGAGGAAATGGCGTACGTAAACCAGCTTGCAGCGCGAATGCATGCACCGCTCAATCTCGCCGGGCAATTGTCGCTGAACGAATCCGCTTGCGTGATCGCGCACGCAGCCGCCTACGTCGGGCCCGACACCGCACTTACGCACATGGCCGCGACATTGGGTGTGCCCACCGTGGCATTTTTCGGCCCGACCGATCCGTTGAAGTGGGCGCCGTGGCCGAATGGTTGCAGTGGTTCCGACAGCGGTACGCCGTGGCGGCGGCTGGGAGATCAAACCATCGGACACGTCAGCATAGTGCAGGGCAATGCCGCCTGCGCACCTTGCAACAAAGAAGGCTGCGAGCGTCATGTGTCGAGCTTCAGCGACTGTTTGCAGACCTTGCCAGCGCATCGCGTGATAAATGCCTTGCGCCGCGTTGCGCAACTTTCATAATAACGCCATGAACGAAAATCCCAACAACACACCCTACGTCACGGCATGCCCGGTCGGTTGCGGCGAAGCGTTGCTCGCCACGAATCTGCATCTGCCGGAAGGACCATTACGGCGCTGTGCGCGTTGTGGACAACTCATCAGCGCCGCGAGCGAATCGCGCTATTGGGAGACCATGGCGTCATTCAACGCGTCCGGGTTCAATCAACCCACGCCAAAAGAGGTAGAACGCCGCCGCAAGGTCGCGGCCCGCCGACTGAAAACGCTAGCGCGCTTGACCGGAAAATCGCCAGCGGATACCCGTCTGATCGACATCGGCTGCTCTCGCGGGCAGTTCGTGGATTTCGCCGCGCAAGCCGGCTTCATCGCCGAAGGCGTGGAGCCCGCGCAACAAATCGCGGCAGCCGCGCGTGAGGCGGGGCTCAATGTGCGCACCGGCCTGCTGGAAGAACAACACTATCCCGACGCCAGCTTTGACGCTGCGGCCCTGTTTGAAGTCGTGGAACATTTACGCGAGCCACTACCCTTGTTGCGCGAATGCCACCGCATCCTCAAACCAAGAGGCATTCTGATTATCAGCACCGGCAATGCGGCCAGCTGGACCGTCGGCGCGATGGGCGCGCGATGGGATTATTTTCATATCGAAAAAGACGGCGGGCACATCAGCTTTTTTAATCCGCGGTCGATCACCACAATAGCAACCGTCGGCGGATTTTCTGTCGAGCGCATCGAGACTTCGCGCATGAAGTTTCACGAGAAGGGCGACGTTTCGCCGCCACTGTATTCGATCGGAAAAATCGGCGGCGAACTGCTCAACCTGCCCGCGCGCCTCGCGGGCCGCGGACATGACATGCTCGCCTATCTGCGCCGCCGATAGCGAATCACACACTGCCGGCGCGCAAGCGCCCCGCAACCTCAGCGCTTTTCCAGCACCAGCACCAGCGAGCGGCTGAACAGCAGCGGCCCCGACAAGGCGTACTCCAGCATCTCGCGATTGCGCTTTGGCTCGCGTCGGTCTCCGTGGCGCAACAACACCAGCCGGGTCGCCAACCACACCGCAGGCAGCAACAAAATATACAATGGAAACAATATCTTGCGCTTATATTTGTCTCCCAGCACCTGCTTCACGCGCATACCGTGCTGGCCGAACAAATAACTCAACTGAAAATACGATAAAGGAAAAATATGTCCCCGGTCGGCGGCTTCGCCCGGCACGAGCTCCGGCACCGCGGCTGGATTAAACTGGTAAAACGCACCGGTCAGCAGAAAATGCAGCCGTGAATAAAAATTCATCACGTTCGGCGTCGATAAAACGATGTGTCCGCCCGACCGGATCACACGCGAAAGTTCCGCGATAAATGCCGTCGGATTCACCAGATGCTCCACGCCCTCCAGGCACAACGCGGCATCGAATGACGCATCCTCAAATGGCAACAACCCCGCCATGTCGACATAGTGATAATCCGGGCGCTCGCGGTTAATGTCACCGCTCGCCACCTCGTGTCCCATGCCGCGCAAGGCGTCGGTCAGCAAGCCATAGCCGGCCGGGAGATCCAGCACGCGCAGCCCCGCGCGTTGCGCGCGAAACCAGTCGGCGGCAATCTTCATGTAGCCGGTAAAGTTATCCACGTGGCTGAAGCGTTTGTTATCGGCGGGCATGGCGGTCTCTGTTGAAATAATTCATCTCGGTGCCGGCGTGTCGCAGGCCGTACCCCGGCAATGCAGATATAGCACATTGGCGCCGAGCGGATAACGCGCGACGACGGTTCCCAGCTTGTCGTCGGCGACATTGGACACGACAAAAGCGTTATCCCATTGCGCCGGCGCAAAAGTCAGCACGGGTTTGGGTAATCGCTGAATATTCATATACGCGGTCACGGACAGGCCCGCCGCACTGACATCGTGCGAATAGAGGGGAAATCCCGCTGTTCGTTGCAGTACTTGCCGCGCGGTAAGCACGTAATTTTCGCCGCGCACGCGATGCTGGTAATACGGGAATAACACCGTGGTGATCATGAATTTCGCGCCCACCGCCAGCCACAGCCAGCGCCACAACACCCGGCGACTCGGCTCACTCTGCCGCGCCGCGCACACGGCAAAAGCCAGCCCCAACAACGGCAGCACGGGCAGCACATACCGAAAGTGGCTTTGCGGCGCGAGCCAGAACGGCAGGAACGCCAGTCCTGCGATCACCAGCGCCGTCACGACGCTACGATCGGTTAACCACGCGCTCGCCGCCGGGTGATTCTGATTTACGCTCCGATTCCGATTCCGCCACAGCCACCATGGCACCAGCAACGACACGGGCGCAGTGCGCACCATCGTTTCAAGCGGGTACGCAACCAATTTCCACACATACGCCCCCAAGCCCAGCGGCACCAGCTTGTCGCTGATCTCGCTCGCCATGCGGCCGCCTTGCGCCTGATCGTCGATCATCCAGTGAAACCACAAATACGGCAGGCACAACGTAAGCATGGCCAGCACCAGCGGCAGCGGCTTGAGCAGCAATTGCCGTGAATCGCGCTGAACCAGAAACACCAGCACCGCCGCGCCCACAAACACATACGCGATGATGCCCTTGGTCAAGAACGCGCAGGTCGAAAACACCAGTGTGCCGATCAGCCATGCCACCCGCCCGCTATGCACCGCCATCCACAGCGATGCGATGGCGCCAAACACCAGCATGCCCAACAACGGATCGCGATAACCCAGCCAGCCGCGATACAGCAATACATCGGCAAACGTCACACACAGCACGGCGGCCATGGCCGCCAGCACCTTGTCCTGATAAAGCCGGTAGGCCAACCCGGCGGTCATCAGCCCGCCAATGGCCGTCGCGCCCACCATGATCGCGCGCGTGATGCCCGGCGCGTATTCCCAACCCAGCGCGCCGGCCATTGGAATAATCAGCCAGTTGGCAAACACGCCGTGCCGCGCATCGCCGCCATAGAACCATAACCGCAACCAGTCGCCACGCTGCCACATTTCCAGCGACGAGTTGACCAGAATGCCTTCCTCGCCCACGAGGTAATACCCGAAGGTTGGAATAAAACTTACTACAGCCGCGGCGTACAACAACCACCACTGCCGCGTTGTTGGTTGCAGGGTCACCACCGTCATGCGCCTTCCGGCCGGTACAGGCCCGCGTGCACGCGGCCCGCATCAACGTCGGTGAAATACCGTCGCAGCATGCGCGCGTTGCACTCGGGATACGCATGATGTTCATCGGAAAACTCCATCGGCTGACAACCATAACGCTCGGAAGCACCCGCATCGATGACCGTTGCTTGATATAGCCGCGCCCACGCATCCAGATCGGACTTGGTGCGCTCCAGACAAGCGTTCCATTTGGGCACGCGGCGCAACGCCTGCTCCAATCCCGGCGCCAGGGGAGGCAGCAAAAACACCATGCGTCCGCCGCGCGCGGCAAATCGTTGAGCGGTCTCGCCCAAGCTTTTCAGAATTTCACGATTGGGCGCGCCTTGGTTGTCGCATAGATGACGCGTGTATTTTGAGCTGGGCGCCGCCGCTGCCTGGGCGAGGGTCGCGGCCAGTGCAGGCGTCAATCGCCGGTCATTGGCGAATGTCCAACTGCCGTCATAACGGTAGCCCCGGCATAACCCGCGATGGATCACGTCAAAGTCACGCGCCAGCGCCCCGTCGGCGCAACGATATTCCGCGCCGCCCACGTCAAAAAAGTCGTGGCGCAAATGCTGTAATGGTTCCGCGCTTCGGATTGCCGCTGCCAGCAGCGTGCCCAAACTCGAGACGCGGGGCCATGACAATGCATCCTCCACCCGCTTGTGCAGCGGCAGGGCCGTGCCGCTGTACGCGCGCGTTACCAAACCCGGCGACAGATCCACTTCCGAGGCGGTGCCGTCGAGATAGATCATGCCGACCGACCAATCCAGCCCGACGACCACCCAGCGCACGCGATCCGCAAAATGCCGCTCGATATGAAGTGCTTCTCCCGCGATTGCCGCCGTGGGATTTCCCGTCACCGTCAGGTTGTACATGCGCAGCTCCGGCGGCAACAAGCTCTGCGTAATACCCATCAATGCCGACGAACCCAACACCGCCGCGTTGATCTCCGGCAGCCGATCCGCCAACCGCAACACCTTGAAGGGGCGCGCGTTGCCAATGGGCGGTGCATAGGTAACGCCCCGCGTTGCTTGCTGCCACGCCGATGCCGTACGCGCAACCTGTTCGTTACCCAGACTACGGTCGCCCAGCAAAAGATTCAGGGCAAGAACCAGCGCCAAGGCCAGCAACAAGGGCACCAGCAACGCCCACAAGTATCGCCGCATCGGGGTTGCGTTCACGGCCGGCATTTGCGGGTTTATCGTCATCAAAATTGAAAATACAGAAACTCGGACTGGCGATGCAGATTGACGATGGACACGAACGCCAGCACCGCCACCAACAGACCGAACGCCACGGTCGGACGCCATGCCAGCTTGCGCGCCGCCGCCATGTTTCGCGGGATCAGCAGCGCCGGATCAAACCGCGCCATGATTTGTTGCGTATTGGGTGCGAACCAAACAATCGCCAACAGAATGACAATCCAGTTTATTAATCCGCCAGTAACCAGACCTCGCGATTCGGTGAACGCCACGCCAGCCGATGCCAGCCAGAGTCCCGGCGCGCCCGACTTCGCCAACCATTGATCGGGCAATGCAAAACCGTTTAGTCCTGCCATGCCCGCAAGCATCGCCGTTGCCGAATTTATGCTATCCGCACGAAATATCACCCAGCCGGCAACGACCGCAATAAAGGTCAGCGCACACGAGAGCGCTCGACCTGTCGCCGTGGAACGCGCCAGATCATGTCCTAGAGACGCGCGTAACCTTCGCCACGCATGGTTGATACACAAATACACGCCATGCAGCGCCCCCCACAGCACGAAGGTCCAGCCCGCGCCGTGCCACAAACCGCCGACTAGCATGGTGAGCAGCAAATTGATGTACCGCCGTGCCGGCCCCTTGCGATTGCCGCCCAGCGGCACATACAGGTAATCGCGCAGGAACCGCGACAGCGTGATGTGCCAGCGCCGCCAGAATTCAATGATGTTCACCGCCTTGTACGGCGAATGAAAATTGATCGGCAGCTTCACGCCGAACATCAGCGACAAGCCCACCGCCATGTCGGAATAGCCCGAAAAATCAAAATACAGTTGAAACGTATACGCAAGCGCGGCGCTCCATGCTTCCCAAAAACCGGGCGCCACCCCCGCCCCCGGCAGACCATACAGCGGTGCAACATACTGCGCGATGCCGTCGGCCAGAATGACTTTCTTGAACAACCCGATAAAAAATATCGTCAGGCCCAAGGCGATATTCTCCGCCCGCGGGTGGTAAGTCGAATCGCGCGCGAACTGAGGCATCATTTCCGCGTGATGCAGAATCGGCCCGGCAATCAAATGCGGAAAATAGGTCACGAAGAGGCAGTAGTGCACGAAACGGTACTCCTTGACCTTACCCTGATACGTATCAACGAGAAACGCAATTTGCGTGAAAGTAAAGAATGAAATGCCCAGCGGCAGGATGATGTCCGCTTGCGGCGGCGCAAATCCCATCACCGAAGCGGCATTGCTCAGAAAAAAATTGCTGTACTTGTAATATCCCAGCAACAAGAGATTGGCGGCAACGGCAAACACGGTTAGCCACTTACGGCGCAGGTGTTGCACTTGTGCCACCGCGCGCGCGATACGCATGCCCGCCAGATAGTTAAAGCTGATGGAAAGCATCAGTAGCCCGACATAAGCCGGGTTCCACCAGCCATAAAAGAACAGCGATGCCGCCGCCAGCCAGCCAGCCGCGAAGACGTGACTGATTCGCGCCATGGCAAAGAACAACGCCAACGTCAACGGCAGGAACAGAAAAATGAACGCGTAGGAATTAAACAGCATGACCGATGCCCGGTGGCATCAATAAACCGGGGTGCCTAACATAATGACGCCCCCACGAGGGATTCTTTATGCTGGACACTCTTGGGCGCGAAACGTGACATGCGGCGGATTTTATCATTCAGCCTTCGGTGAACCTGGCCCAGCCGTCGCACCAACAGCAATTACAGGGCGGGGCGATAAAGGCCGGGCGAAACACGTTGTAGCTTCTGGTCATCCCAAAAACGGCGGAGGACACGCGCATGGCACTCGGGCCATGCATGGTTTTCGTCAAGGAATTCCGCCGAGGCACAGCCAAAATGTTCGGAGGCCGCGGCATCAATGACCGTGACGCCGTGCTCGCGCGCCCATGCATCCAGCACGGTCTTGGTTCGCGCGAGGCAGCGATTCGACGTTTCCACCTTGAGCATTTCATGTTCCATGCCCGGGATCAGCGGCGGCAGCACAAAGGTAACATTGCCCCCTCCGGCGATGTGGCGCCGCGCAAACGCGCCCAGTCGTTGCAGAATACCGGGGTTGGGCTCGCCGCCCGTTTCA
Source organism: Betaproteobacteria bacterium UBA5216 (assembly GCA_002412495.1). Taxonomy (GTDB): domain Bacteria; phylum Pseudomonadota; class Gammaproteobacteria; order Burkholderiales; family SG8-41; genus UBA5216. Next base: position 53,867 of record DHVE01000021.1, on the reverse strand, counting down.
CACAAATACCGCGAAAACTTGGAACTGGGCGTCGCGGCGGCACGCGCGAGTATTTGCGCACGCGCCTCGCTCAGATGGCGTTCGCCGGCAAACGTCCAGCTGCCGTCGTAGCGGAACCCCAGGCAACTGCCTCGACCGATGACATCAAAATCCCGCGCGAGCGTGCCGTCGGCGCAACGATATTCAGCCCCCGCCAATTCAAAAAACGTCTGCCGGAAACTCGCCGCCGGATCGCCGGATTTCGTCACCACGCGCAGCGCATTGCCAAGATTCATCACCTTGGGTGACGACAACGCATCGGCGAACTTGCGATGCAGCGGTACCGCCGCGGCCCCAAAGCCCGCCAGCGTCGCATCGGGTGTCATGTCCAGTGCTTGCACGCCGCCGGTGTGATAAATCATGCCGATGGCCCAATCGAGCCCGATAAATACCGTGCGGATCCGGTTCGCGTAATGACTTTCGATGAATTCGGCTTCGCCGGCGATCGCCGAGGTTGGGTTGGCGGTAAGCGTAAAGTTATACGCGCGCATTGGCGCGGGAAACATCGCTTCCGTGACGCCCATTAACGATGAAGCGCCGAGAATGAGGGTGTTGATGTCGCCAGCGCGGTCGGCGAGACGATGCGCCTTGAATGCGCGCGTTTGCGTCACCGGCGGCGAGTAGGTGACACCGCGCGTCGCCTGCTGCCAGCGGCTGGCTTCGCGTACTGCCTCGGCGCTACCAAGACCCCGCTCGCCCAACGCCAGATTGAGCACCAGAATGATCGCCATCACGCCAATAAAAATCCCTATAAAAACAGATAGATAGAGTTTTGCGCTACACACAGGATCAGAACTGAAAGTATAGAAACTCGGATTTTTTATGCAGGTTCACGACAACCAGTACCGCAAGCGTGGCCACGGGAATAGCGAGCCACGTAACAGGCCGCCACTGCATCCAGCGCGGCGCGGCGCCGCCGGCTGGCATGCCCAAGGCCGGTTGTGCGTGGCGCATGATCTGTTGCGTGTTAGGCGCGAACCAGACGACGGCCAGCAGTATGGCCAGCCAGTTGACGAGACCGGCGCGCACCAGGCCGCGCGTATCGGTAAATAACACGCCGTGCGCGGCAAGCCACGTGCCGGCATCGCCCCAGCGAACCAGCCAATAATCGGGCAACGCAAATCCATTGAGCCCCGCCATGCCGCGCAACATGACCGCTGCGGTGGCCACGCTGTCTGCTCTGAAAATCACCCAGCCAACCACCACCGCGGCAAACGTTACGACGCAGGCGGCGGCGCGCCCCCACGCAGTCGAGTGCCGCAAATCGTGGCCGAATGATTCGCGCAACGCGCGCCATGCATGATTCACGCACAAGTAAACGCCATGCAGCGCCCCCCACAGCACGAAGGTCCAGCCCGCGCCGTGCCACAAACCGCCGAGCAGCATGGTGAGCAGGAGGTTGATGTACCGCCGGGCAGGCCCATTACGATTGCCGCCCAGTGGCACATACAGGTAATCGCGCAGGAACCGCGACAGCGTGATGTGCCAGCGCCGCCAGAATTCAATGATGTTCACCGCCTTGTACGGCGAATGAAAATTGATCGGCAGCTTTACGCCGAACATCAGCGACAAGCCCACCGCCATGTCGGAATAGCCCGAAAAATCAAAATACAGTTGAAACGTATACGCAAGTGCGCCGCACCAAGCTTCCAAAAAGGTCAGCGGCGCGCCGCCCCGCGCCGCGTCGAAAAACGGCGCAACGTAGCTCCCGACCTCATCCGCGATCAACACTTTTTTCGCCAGCCCCAGCACGAACAGCGTCACGCCCGCAGCCAGCTTGTCGTAGTCCGGCATATACGTTTGACGTTGCGCGAACTGCGGCATCATTTCGGCATGATGCAGTATCGGCCCGGCGATCAGATGCGGAAAATAAGTGACGAATAAACAATAGTGGACAAAGTTATACTCGCGCGCCTTGCCCTGGTAGGCGTCCACCAGAAACGCGATTTGCGTAAACGTAAAAAAGGAAATCCCCAAGGGTAGAATCACGGCGCCAATACTGAATTGCGATCCCAGCGCGGCATTCAGATTATCAAGAAAGAAATTCGCGTATTTGTAATACGCCAGCAATGCCAGATCCGCCGTAATCGCGAACATCAGCCATCGCCGCGCACGCGGCGCGTCACTGGCTGATAGCCCGCGCACGATGCGCACGCCAAACGCGTGATTAAAAACCATCGACACGATCAGCAACGCAACATACGCCGGGTTCCACCAACCGTAGAAAAACAGGGAGGCCAATGCCAGCCACGCCGCAGCCGCAAGCGGGCTGCGGCGTCCTAACGCAAAAAACCCGGCCAGCGTCACCGGCAAAAAGAAAAATACGAACGCGAGCGAATTAAACAGCATGTCCCGCGCGCTATTCCGCGCCTGCCCGCATCAAGCGCGCCATGTATTGCACGCCGCCACGACCGCCGTTACCTGCGTCTCGGTCATTACCGGGCTGATCGGCAGGCTGAGTACCTCTCGGTGTATTTGTTCGGTGACGGGATAAGAGCGCGTGTTCCATTCGCGATACGCCGCCTGCCGGTGCGGCGGAATGGGGTAATGAATCAGCGTGCCGACGCCCTGACTTTGCAAATGGGCTTGCAGCGCATCGCGCGCCTTCGCGCGTACCACGAACACATGCCATACCGGTTCGTTATGCGTGCCAATCACGGGCAATGTGATTTCGGCGTGGCGGATTTCCCGCATGTAACGACCGGCAATTTCCCGGCGCCACTGATTGTCGGTGTCGATGCGCAAGAGCTTGGCGCGCAACAGCGCCGCCTGCAATTCATCCAGGCGGCTGTTGACGCCCTGATAGATATTTTCGTATTTGCGGTGCGAACCGTAGTTGCGCAGCGCACGCAGCGCGTCCGCCAGTGCATCGTCGTGGGTTGTCACTGCGCCCGCGTCACCTAGCGCACCCAGGTTTTTGCTCGGAAAAAAACTGTGTCCCGCCGCATCTCCCAATGCGCCGGCGCGCACGCCGCCGTGACGCGCGCCATGCGCCTGCGCGCAGTCCTCGATAACCTTCATGCCATGCTTGCGCGCGACGGCATTGATCGCCGACATGTCCGCGGTCTGGCCATAAAGATGCACCGGCAATATCGCGCGCGTGCGCGGACCCACATGGGCTTCGATCCGCGCCGCGTCTAGGTTGTACGTCGCCAGATCGGGCTCGACCAGCACCGGCGTCAAGTGATTTTCCGTGATCGCCAGCAGGGTCGCGATATAAGTGTTCGCTGGCACGATAACTTCGTCGCCCGGCTTCAGCGCGCCCAGTTCCAGCCATGCGCGCAGAATAAGCTCCAGCGCCTCAAGTCCATTGCCCACGCCTACGCAATGCCGCGTGCCGCAATAATCGGCGTACTCGCGCTCAAACGCCTCGACCTCTTTGCCCAGCACATACCAGCCGCTGTCGAGCACGCGCGAAAACGCATCGATCAGCTCGGCACGGTCGCGGGCGTTGATGGCGCCCAGGTCAAGAAAAGGAAAGCTCAAAATTAGTCAATAAATACAATTGGTTAGGTATTTTATGCCCCGTTGCCACGTACCACGCGCGCCGGATTGCCCACCACCAGCGCACCAGCGGGCACGTCGCGCGTCACCACCGCGCCGGCGCCCACCATGGCGCCGTCACCAACCGTGACGCCGCCCAGTATCGTGGCATTCGCGCCGATCGAAGCGCCCTTGCCTATGGTCACAGGCAAGAACGCGGCGGGATAATGTTTTGAACGCGGATATTTGTCGTTAACAAACGTCGCATTGGGGCCGATAAACACATCGTCACCCACGCGCATGCCGTCCCACAGATACACGCCGCATTTTAACGTCACGCGGTCGCCGATCACCACGTCGTTTTCCACGAAGCAGTGCGCATTCAAATTGCAATCGCACCCGATTTTGGCCCCCGCAAGCACAACCGTGTACTGCCATACCTGCGTGCCCTCGCCGATGGCGTCCGTCTGCACTTCGGCCGTGGGATGAATGCGCGGCGTCATGTACAAGCCGCCTTGAAAACATCGTAGTTGCGAATGTAATCCGCTTCGTCGTAACGATTGTCCGCCAGCACCAGCAACACGCAATCCGGTGAAAAGTCGTACATCTCATGCCAGATCATTCGATCGAGCATCAACCCGCGATCATTGCGTGCGAGTTCGACCTCTACACTTGCCTTGCCGTCGTCGAGCAGTACCGTGCAGCGTCCCGCGATGCAGACCATCATTTGCGTCAACTGCCGGTGCGCGTGTTTGCCGCGCCGCACGCCCGGCCGCGTGCCGAAAATATAATAGGCGCGCTTGATTGGGAACGGCACATTGCGCTCGCCCTCCAGCGCCACCAGCCAGCCGAACTCGTCGCCTTTCACGGCAAAATCTACAAATCGCGCCAGGGCCAATGTCATGGGGCGTGTCCCCGCGTGCCGCGCACGCACCACCGGGATCCGGCGTAATTGACCGGCAGCATGATCAGCACCGTCACGAAAATCGCCACGCGCGCATGCAGCGCAAACTGTTCAATCAGCGCCGTGTTGACCAGCGTGCCGATTCCGCCGCTGGCCAGGTAGAAGATTGCAAACGCACCGAAGCGTTGTTTTGACAGCGCCGCGTCAAACACATGCCGCGCGTAGGCCACGTAAGCAAACAGGATGCCCACGGCGTACGCAATCACGTAGGCAACCATGTGGCCGGTTACCCATAACGCGGCCTGATACACCGCTATGGACAACAGCGTGTTGAGCATGCCGGCAATTAAGAATCGCACGACCGGCGTGAGTTTTCGGGCGGGGACGGTTACGTGCGTCAAGACTTCGGCTCTCCGTAAGTCAGGCGCGTGCGCACCACGCCGAGCGGACGATGCTTGGTGTTCTCATACGCGCGCCACACATAATTGCCGACGATGCCCAGGCCAAACAAAATCAGCGACGCCGAAAAAAGTATGGTCACCATGATCGCCGTGTATCCCTGCACCGGAATCATGCCCAGTAGCCGCGCCGCCATCAGCCCCACGCCGACGAGCAGGAATACGATGGTGCCCACCAAACCCATCAGGGTCAGCAAGGTAATGGGAATGTCGGTAAATGAAAAAATGCTGTCGAGCAGGTAGGTGATTTTTTTGCGCAATGTCCAGCCGCTCTCGCCGTGCTTGCGCGCGAGCCGGTCATACGGCACTTCGACGCGCGGAAAGCCTATCCAGTAAAGCTGTGCGACCAACGAACTGTGCGCCTCGTCCAGCGCCAGCAGCGCATCGCGCGCGCGCGCCGTGATGGCAAACATGTCCACGCCGCCGGGCGGCATTTGTGGATTGACCAGCCGGCGATACAACCCCCAGAACATCTGGCTCGGCACTTGTTGCTTTAAGGAATCGCCGCGCGTGGCGCGCGTGCCGACCGCCACATCGTTACCTTCCGCCAGCACGCGAAAAAAATCTGTCACCAGCGACGGCGGCTCCTGCAAATCCGCCGCCATCACCGCGATCAAATTGCCGCGCGCCGCCGCGAGCCCCGTGCGCACGGCCGTGAATGACCCGAAGTTGCGCGACAGCACGATCAGTTGCGACGGCACGCCGCACGCCGGCAAATGATTAAGCAGCCATTCCTCCGAACGATCCGGACTGCCGTCCACCACAAACACCACTTCAAATGCCCCACCCAGCGGCGCGGCAAAATCGCGCACCACCTGCAACACTTCCGGCAGGAACGCTTCGTTGCGGTAAACCGGGATGATCAGCGAATGAGAAATTACCATGTCAAAAAAATCGCCGCCGGGGCCGGGTGGTTTTGCGAATCATCTGGATACGGGTCAGAGTGCCGTTCATGTTTATGCCGCCCAACGGAACGGCCATCATAGGCCATTGATTATTTTGGTATTTTATCTGTTGCTGCGGGGATGCGCCAACACTGGCGTTACGGGGTAACCCGCCAAGCGATGCCTTTACGAATGACTCGTGCCGGCGTTCCCGCCATAACGCACCCCTCGTCGGCATGTTTCCCGCGCACCAGCGAGCGGGCGCCCACCACGACGCCACGAGCCAGATGCGCTCCTTTGAGCACCATCACATCCGCCCCGAGCCATACCCTGTCTTCGATAACCACATCAGCCGGCGGATTGATGATAGCCCCGTCTTGCAAAACCGCATGAAAATCATGATCCATGATCGTCACATCCCACGCCATGACGGTGCCGCCACCGATGCGTATGTGTTTCGCGCAAAACAATGTGGTCCCCGCGTTGCAGCTGATGTTGTTACCCAGATCAAGCACTCCGTCGCAGTGTATGCGCACGCCGGGACCAAAGTGAATATTCCCGCCAAAACTGACGTGGCCCGGATTGGCCAGACTCCAAACGCCGCGTGACCCATCCGCCGGAAACGCATCGCCCCCCTGAAACCCCAGTTTCACATTACCAAAGCGGTTCGATGCCACCGTCACCTTGCCGCCCAACTGCATCAGTTTGACATTGCAAGCCACCAGCACCGGCAAACGTAGCGCCTGCGCCAACGGAAAATAGCGCAAATTGAACACCAACGATTTCGGCAGGCCCCGTATCAGGAACCATGCCTTGCCCAACTCACGCAGCAACATGACTCAATCCACCCGGTCGTGTTGCGTGAACTGGTTGCGGTACAGCTTCGTGTAAATCCCGCCGCGTTCCAGCAGCTCACGATGGGTGCCGATCTCGACAATACGCCCTTGATCCAATACCACGATGCGGTTGGCGTTTTCCACGGTAGACAGCCGGTGGGCGATGACCAGCGTGGTGCGCCCCCGCATCAGCACTTCCAGCGCCGCCTGCACGTGACGCTCGGATTCCGAATCGAGCGCCGAAGTGGCTTCGTCCAGCACCAGCACCGGCGCGTTCTTCAGCAACGCGCGCGCAATGGCCAGGCGCTGGCGTTGTCCGCCGGAGAGCTTCACCCCGTTTTCGCCGACGAGCGTGGCGAAACCCTTGGGCATCTGGCGGATGAATTCGGTGGCATGGGCCGCGTCCGCGGCTGCCGCGATGTCCGATTCACTGGCGCCATTCATGCTGCCATAGGCAATGTTGGCGGCGACGGTATCGTTAAACAACACCACGTCCTGGCTTACCAGCGCGATATTCGCGCGCAGGCTGGCGAGCTTTACGGTGGCCAGATCATGTCCATCGAGCAAAATGCGTCCCGACGTGGGCCGGTAAAAACACGGCACCAAATTCGCCAGAGTGGTTTTGCCCGCGCCGGATGCGCCCACCAGGGCCACCGTTTCACCCGGTGCGATGTTGAGCGTGACGCCATCCAGCGCGGGCCGTGATGCGCCGTCATAATGAACGCTCACATTTTCAAAACGAATGTCGCCACGCGCGCGTTCGATTTCCACAACGCCGGGATCCAGCTCGCCCGCCTGATCGATCAGCGCAAACACGCTTTCCGCCGCCGCCAATCCGCGCTGCAGCGGTTCATTGACGCTGGTAATGCGTTTTAACGGCGCGGTGAGCATCAGCATCGCCGTCATGAACGACACAAAGCCACCCACCGTAATGGCACCGGAACCGGATTCCCGCGTGGCGAGATACACCATGCCCGCCAGCGCGCAAGCCGCCACGAGTTGAACAAACGGCACGCTGGTCGCGGCCGCCGCGGCTTGTTTCATCAAAAACCGCCGCACGCGATTGGTCTGCACTTCAAAGCGGCCGGATTCATAGGCCTGTCCGCCGTACAGTTTGACGACTTTCTGGCCTTCAATGGTCTCCTGGATTACTTGCGTGACTTCGCCCATCGCCTCTTGTACGCTGCGGCTGGTGTTGCGCAGGCGAATGCTCACCAGACGCACAATCAACACGATCAGCGGCGTCATGATCAGCGACAGCATGGTGAGCTTCCAGTTAAGCCACAACATCCACGCCAGCAGGCCAATGATCGCGACGGCGTCCTTGAAAATCACCGCCAGTACGCTGGTTCCCGCCGCGGTCACCTGCGTCACGTCGTAGGTCAACTTGGAAATCAGATTGCCGGAGGCCTGCTCGTCATAATAAGGCGTCGGCAGTTCGAGCAATCGCGCAAACATTTGCGTGCGCAGATCCATCACCAGCCGATTGCCCACCCATGACATGCAATAGGTGGCGGTGTATTCCGCAAGACCGCGCACCACAAAAAGACCGATGATGATCACTGGCATCCAGCGGATCACTGCCGCATCGCGATCAACAAACACGCCATCGAACAGCGGCTTCATGATCGCGGGCAGCGCGGGTTCGGTCAGCGCCACCACGATGGCGCCGAGCAACGCCACGATCAGCACATGCTTGTACGGCGCCACGTAACGCAACAGGCGCAGGTACAACACAGTACTGGACAGGGACGGGGATCGGGAGATCGTTCGCGGCGGCGTATTCACCGGGCGAACGATACCAAATTTCCGATTCAAATTCAAATACTTAGCCGTTCAATGTGTTGAAAAGCGCCTCACCGAAAATCATACGCCACGTTCACCGTCACATTTCGCTTCGGCAACGGATACGCGTTGTAACGATCGGCGACGAACTGGCTGCGTACGGCATAGTTGTAATATTTTTCGCCGAACATATTGTTGATGGCAGCGCCCACGCGCCACGGCCCGTTGCGATAGTGCAGCTTCAGATCCACCACCGTGTACGCGGGTATTTTCGTGCCCAGCGTGTTGCCTTCATCGTTGTCCATGAATTGCGCGCCGACGTGATTGGCAACGGCGGACAAACGTGTTTGCGGATTGATCGCCCACGCCGCGTTCACCGTGAGTTTATGGCGCGGCACCAGCGGCACCGATTTGCCCGCGAGTTGCACATTCAGCTGCGTAAACGCGCCGCCCGGCAATACACCTTCACGGAATCGCGCGTCAATGTGACTGTACGCCGCGCCCAGCGTCACCGCGTTCGACACCAGCCACTGTCCATCCAGTTCCAGTCCGCGGCGGCGCGACGGCGGAAGATTGGTATTGCCGATGCCAGTGCTGAAGGCGTCGAGATGGATTTCATCGCGAACGTCCATGGTAAACAGCGAGCCGCGCAAACGCCCCGCCGTGCCGCGTGTTTCGACGCCCGCCTCATACGTGCGTGCTTTTTGCGGACGCAGAAACTGAAACTGATGGGTGAACAGTGCCGAGGTCTCATAGACTTCATCGACATTGGCGAATCGGAAGCTTTCGCCCGTTTTCACGTTGAGCGCGGTTTGCGCCGCTAACTGATAACGCAACCCCAATTCGTGCGCGTGCGCGGTGTTTTTCTGCGATCCGGCCGGCGCGCCCGATCCGAACGCGCCCCCCGGCGCAGTGGCATCATGCCGGTCACGCGCATCGATACTCACCCGCTCCTGGCGCAATCCAGCGGTAAGCGCCGCACGCTCGGTCAGTTGCAGCGTATCCTGCACATACCACGCGACATTGCGTTGTTCGGCATCCACCGTATTGATTGGGCGGCCGATATTGCCAGGGGCATTCGAGGTGCGCAGCTGGTAATCCCAGCTATACCAATCTAGGCCCGCCACCAGTGTGTTGCCGAACCCCGCCAGCGGCGTGGTGATTTTGACGCGCGGCGTCAACGACAACACATCGAGATCGGCAATGCGATAGGTGGGAAAACCACTGAAGTCGAAATACGACTTTTGTTCCTTGCCGCGCCAGCCGCCGCTCAGATTGAATTCACCAAAACCGGTGGTCACGCGCCAATCGAGCATCGCGCGATCACCGTCGCGCGATGCGTAATCGAGCGGCGTTTGGGCGCCCCGGCGATAGGTGTCGAGTTGATTCACGCCGGTGCTCGGCTGCACCTGTCGCGCGCCGGGCAGGCGTATGCCCTGTCGATCAGACGCCAGCTTCAGCGTGAGCTCTCCCACGCCGGTTAACCAGTACATATCGGCCAGCAGATTGCTCTGGCGGTTGCGGTTATTGTCACGATAGCCGGCGGATTCCAGGTTACCGGCCTGCACGCTGAATCCCGCACTGGCACCGGCCACGTTGCCGCTCACTTGCCATTCGTGCGCGTCATACGAACCCCCGCGCGCTTCGAGCGTTGCGCCGCTTTTACGCGCCGATGCAGGCCGCGTGATGATGTTAATCACGCCCGAGGTCGCGCCATCGCCGTACAGCACCGCGCCGCTGCCGCGCACGATTTCAATGCGCTCAATGGCCGACAGCGGTACGGTGGACCACTGCACGCCCGACAAATCGATGTCATTGACGCGCCGGCCATCCACCAGTATCAACGTATTTTGCGAACCGCTGGCGCCGAAGCCCCGCATGTCGACCGTGGTGCTGGCCGCGTTGTTACCGAACAAATCGCGCACATTGATGCCGGCCTGTTGCGACAAAATGTCCGGCACGGTTTTCGCCGCGCTGTTGCGGATGTCATCGGCGGTAATCACCGTGACACCGGGCGACAACGGCGCGAGTGATTCCGGAAAGCGCATGGTAGTCACGATCACCGGCGGCCCGACGGTGGCCGGAGGTTCAGCCGCCCGCGCCTGAGGTGCGGTAGTCATAGCGACAACCACAGCCGCGGCCAGTGGTGCGATTGAAAATAATACAGGTTGTTTCATAACGTCCCCAAATGGTTGTGCGCGCCCGCCGCGCGCTAAAAAAACGCACCGGAAACGCCATGGGGAATGTCGAATGACAAAAGAATGCCGCGATCAACTGGATCAGGCATACCGCATCCCCGCGGCATTTCCATCCTTCCATCCAACGGAAAGGGCCGGTCTCCGGACTCATGAAACAGACGCATCGCCTTCCCATGGTTGCGCGAATTCGCGCAAGCGCACAGTGGCTGTTGATGCATCGTCGCGATGGCTGGGCAACCTTCTGCTCAAACATCGCGTTCACTTACCGTTGCGGGGGCAGTACCGGCATTGAGACGCAAGCATTTGTTTATAAATACTTTTCTCGCACCGGTTTCCCGTTTAACCGATGCTCCGACAGGAGCACCGGCACCCAGTTCCGTGTTCGTGACGCCAGTGCTTACGGATTGCACACGTCGCGAACGGCGCGGAGTGTAACACGCGCCGCTTGCGCATCAGTTGACGCGCCGTGGGCAAATTGCGGCCTTGAACACATGGCCCAAAGCGCCACACACAACTACCAAGTTACATTCACTATTCGCCGTTAGCAGTTGACTTGATGGAATTTTTACAACTATAGTGCCGCCATGGAAGCAGAGCTCAAATCGCTCGAAGACAAGCTGGCGCAACTGGTCAAACTGTGCCGGCAGCTACGGGAGGATAACCACCAATTACGTCAGGAAGTGGCGACGGCGCTCAATGCCAAACGCCAGCTTGAAGACAAGATCGGTGGCGCCACCAAACGCCTGGAAGCCTTGTTGCAACAAATACCCGAAGACGCAACATGAGCGCCGCTGAAGCGAAAGACCCCAAGGGACTGCAAATCACCATCATGGGACGTAATTTTCGCGTCGCATGCAAGGAAGACGAACAAGCCGGCCTGCTCGAAGCGGTGGATTATCTGAACCGTCGCATGGAAGAAATCCGCGATCAGGGCAGAATCGTCGGGCTTGAACGCATCGCCATCATGGCGGCACTCAACATCACGCACGAATTCCTCGGTGCCAAGGTCGGCGGCAACTTTGACATGGCAAGCTTCAAGCGTAGAATGGCCAGCATGGAAACGGTGATCGATCAGGCGATGTCGGAACAAACCAAATTGTTTTGACGTTGATCGAATCAAGCGTTCAGCAATTCCCCTGCGGTGTTCGTTAAGGCCTTAATTTCTTTGAGCCAATATGCATTAAACGGTTGCTGACCCCAGTGATACCGGTGTGAGCGTCCCACGCGGACGAACCTAAAGGAATCCGGAAGGCGACCCCTTGAACCTTTGGTTCAAGAAACGGGCCTGACGGCACAGGCGGGGGAACCGCCACTACATCCCCTCCTCCGCTTGCGGGGGAGGGCTGGGGTGGGGGCAGTTCAAAATCATGCGGCCTCGCCGCATTTTTTTATGGAGCACACCCATGCGTTACTGGCTGATGAAAAGCGAACCCGAAGCCTACAGCATCGATCAACTCGCCAAGGACAAAACGGCGCCATGGACCGGCGTGCGCAATTATCAGGCGCGCAATTTCATGCGCGACCAGATGGCCATTGGCGACAAGGTGTTTTTCTATCATTCCAGTTGCGACGAACCCGGCATCGTCGGCCTTGCCGAAGTCTGCAAACGCGCTTACCCGGATGAAACACAGTTCGACAAAAAAAGCCCTTACTACGACGAAAAATCCACGCGCGACAATCCGCGCTGGCTGCACGTGGATGTGAAGTTCATCAAAAAAACCCGCACCGTCGGCCTCCCGGAGCTGCGTTCGCACGAGGCGCTGGCCAATATGCGCATACTTGCGCGCGGCAACCGACTGTCGATAACTCCGGTCGATCCGGCGGAGTGGGAATTCATCAACAAACTGTTGTAGCCGGAGAACAGATCATGCCCCCGCCGATCAAAACCATAGACACCCATGCACACTATTTTCCGCAGGCGTATATCGATCTGATTGCCAAACATGGCGGCCGCGTCGGCACCTCGGTTGTTGAAGCCAATGACGCGACATTTATTCAGGTAGGCCTCAATCTGCGCACCGGACCGATCACGCCGGAATTCATTGATCTCGACAAGCGCATCAAACTCATGGACGCGCAGGGCGTGGGCATGCACGCGCTCTCGCTCACGCAGCCGATGGTGTACTGGGCCGACGATGACCTCGGCGTTGAATTGTGCATGGCCTACAACGACGCCATCAGCGCCGCGCACCAAGCGCACCCCACGCGCTTCATCGGCTTTGCCTGCCTGCCGATGCAGAACCCGACGCTCGCCCTGGCGGAACTGAACCGCGCCGCCAAGTTGCCCGGCGTCAAAGGTGTCTATCTCGCCACCGCGATTCGCGACCGCGAGTTGTCCGACCGCAGTTTTTTCCCGGTCTACGCGCGCTGCGAGGAACTAGGCCTGCCGATCTTCCTGCACCCGATGATGATCAACAACGAGCGCATGAAGCAGTTTTATCTGGTCAACATCTGCGGCAACCCGTTCGACACCGCGCTCGCCGCGTGTCACCTGATATTCGGCGGTGTACTCGATGCGTTTCCCAAACTCGAAATCAGCCTGCCGCATGCCGGCGGCGCGTTGCCAATTCTGCGTGGCCGCATGGATCGCGGCTTCGTCATCCGCGCCGAATGTAAACACCTGCCGCGCCCGCCGAGCGAATATCTGAAACGCTTCACCTACGACACCATCAGCTACAACGAAGAAATTCTCGAATACCTGATCAAACTCGTCGGCGTGGATCGCATCATGGTCGGCAGCGACTACTGCTTTGATATCGCCTACGAAGAGCCGGTGAAGTTTGTCGACGGCGTGAAATCGCTCAGTGGCGAGCAAAAGCAGCAGATACTGTGGAACAATGCCGCGAAACTGCTAAAGTTGTAAGGCTTTGAACCCTCTCCCGGCGGGAGAGGGCAGGGTGAGGGAAAACGATGTAGCGCGGATAAGCAACCGTCACCACTTAGAAAATTCGGTCACTCGCTCTGGAGGAAATACCATGAATACCGCTCCCGAAAATCAAGTCTCCAATCAGCAACGCCGTCGCGTGCTCGCCGGGATCGGCACGTTAGGCGCACTCGGCGCTGGCGCGCTGCTGCCGGGCTGCCAAACCGCCGCGACCAGCACACCGGGCCAGCCCTTCCGCATCGACGTTCACCACCACTACGTCCCGGACGCTTACGTGGCGGCGTTGAAGGCAAACAAATTCCGGCCGGTGCAGTGGTCCGTGCAGGCGTCGCTTGATGAAATGGACAAGAGCGGCATCGCCACCGGCATGATCAGCCCGCCGCCGCCGGGCGTCACCTTCGGCGACCCGGCCTTCCGCAAGAAACTCGCGCGCGACATCAACGACGCCGGCGCCAAAATGGTGAGCGACCGTCCCACGCGCTTTCGGTTGCTCGCGACGCTGCCGTTCGCAAGCGTCGAGGACAGCCTCGCGGAAATCGCCTACGCCTTCGACACACTCAAGGCCGACGGCATTTCACTCATGACCAGCTACAACGGCAAATACCTCGGCGACCCGAGCCACTGGCCGATCCTCGAAGAACTCAACCGCCGCAAGGCCGTGGTCTACACACACCCGACCACCCCCGCGTGCTGCGGCGGCCTGCAACCCTTCGTCTCCATCAACGCCATCGAAGGCCCGGTGGACACCACACGCACCATGGTGAGTCTGATGTTCCAGGGGGGTGCCGCAAAATTCCCCGACATTCAATGGATTTTCTCCCACAGCGGTGGCGTCACGCCGTTTCTGCTGTCGCGCTACCAACGCGAAGAAGTCGAAAAAGACTTCCGGGCCGCGTTGCCGCGCGGCGTCATGCACGAACTGCGCAAATTCAACTATGACACCGCGCAAGGCCATCATGAAGGCGCACTCAAAGCGCTGCTCGCCATCATCCCGCCGTCGCAAATACTTTACGGCACGGATTATCCGTTCTGGGATGGGCGCAAAGTCACGGGGGATTTGGTGAAGGGTGGATTGAGTGCGGCTGATCTGATGGCGATTGATCGAGGGAATGCGCTGCGGTTGTTTCCGGGGTTGAAGGCTTGATACAGCGCAACCGTTTTAGCGCTTGATCCTATCACGACGCGGGCCACGGATGTGCAGCACATGCACCGTCGTCGTCGCCTTGTCTACTTCGTAAATGACCCGATAGACATAGGGTTTGCGCCCATGTAGTAGCTGCAGCAGGCCTGCATCTTCTCGCACGCGTGTGCCTCGCTGCGGCAAGGTCTCAAGGCTGAAAATCGCCCGCTCCAAGCGCGCGAACCACCGCGCCGCCTGCACGGACGAATCGGCCTCTATGTAGGTGAAGATCTGGTCGAGGTCGCGCAGCGCCCGGTTGGCAAGCCTAACGCGCCAAGCCACGATCCCGCCGGAATGCGGTTAACGCCGAGCGTGCATCATGAGTGCGCCCGTTCTTCACGTCATCGCGGCCTTGCCGAATGCCTTCCAACGCATCGGCCTGCGCCGCGATATCAAGCAGCCGCTGATAGGCGGCGGCGTCCTGCACCACGGCGGCAGCTTTGCCATTTACCGTGAGTACCAGTGGTCGCTTGGTCTTTTTAAGGCGCTGAAGAAACGCAGCCGAGTTGTTGCGGAACGTGGTCAGCGCTTGTATGTCTTCGGTGATATCCATGGACGGGCATTCCTTTTAAGTACCTATAAAGGTATCACCTGATCTGCTTGTCAGCAAGAAAAGTAAGTGTCAAGAAATCAGGATTCGCTTTTTCCGGTGCCTGCGCCGATTTGCGGTTGATCTAGCTCACTGCTCCGCCCTGATCCCCGCATCCTTGATCACTTTGCTCCACTTCACCATCTCGGCCTTGAGAAACAGCGCGAACTCCACCGGCGTGCTACCCACGCCTTCGGCGCCGTCGAGCTGAAACCGCTGGGCCACGTCCGGCAGTTTGATAATGCGCGCAACTTCCACTGCGAGTTTTTCGACCACAGTTCGTGGCGTGCCCGCCGGCACCACCATGCCCTGAAACGCTTCGGCGCGATAGCCGGGCAAGGTTTCGCCCACCGTCGGCACGCCGGGCATGCTCGCCTGACGCTTGGCGCTGGTGATGGCAATCGCGCGCATCTTGCCGGAGTTCACATGCGGCGCGGCGGAAATGGTAGTGGTGAACAACATGGTGACGCGCCCGCCGATGACATCCGTCACGGCGGCGGGAATGCCTTTGTAGGGCACATGAATCATGCTGACACCTGCCGCGCGCTGGAACATTTCCGCCGCGAGATGGGGTGCTGAGCCGGCGCCGGGTGAGGCAAACGTCAGCGCGCCCGGCTTGGCCTTGGCTTGTGCGATCAGGTCTTCAACGGATTTGCCCGCAAAGCTGGGGGCGACCACCACCACGTTGGGCTGCGAATTCAGTTGCGTGACGGGTGTAAAGTCCCTGGCGGGATCATAGGGCAGCTTGGCATACAGGCCCGGATTGATGGCGAACGTGGTGGTAATCATCAACACGGTGTAGCCATCGGGCGCGGCCTTCGATGCGATTTCCGTGCCGACGATGGTGGCCGCACCCGGACGCGAATCGACCACGACATTCTGCCCCCACCGCTCGGTAAGTTTGTGGCCGATCAGGCGCGCGCTGATGTCGAGTCCGCCACCGGGGGCGAACGGCACGATCAGGCGTATCGGCCTTACCGGATACTGGGCGGCGTCTTGTGCAGGGGCACGCCCTGCGACCGCTGCGAACGCCATGGCAAGTACGGACTTGAATCTCATGCAGCGATTTTACCTTGTATACTTATTGCCATTCCCCTCCTGTAACAATTCAACTTATCGAAGGCGCCACCATGACCACCGATACCAAACTGCATGTCTATGATGTTCTTGCGAAATGCTTTATCCAGGAAGGCGTAAGCACCTGTTTTACGCTGATGGGCGATGCAAACATGAACTGGGCGTCGACACTGGCTTCGAAAGGTTGCCGCATGATTTACGTACGGCACGAGCATTGCGCCGCCGCCGCCGCGATGGCTTATGCGCGCAAAACCGGCGACGTGGGTGTCGCCACAGTCACCTGCGGCCCCGGCGTCACGCAGTTGATTACGGCGCTGCCGGCGGCAGTGCGCGCGCATCTGCCGATGGTGGTGTTTGCCGGCGAGTCGCCGATCAAGATGGGTTGGTACAACCAGATGCTCAATCAGGGGCCGATCATCGAGGCCACGGGCGCGGCCTATCATCCGCTGCACTTGCCCGAGCGCATGCCGGTGGCGATACGCGATGCGTTTCTGCAGGCGCGCCGCGAGCGGCGTCCGGTGGTGCTGGGCATACCGTTCGATTTGCAGGAGCGGCCGTGGACGGGGCCGGAGCAATTGCCCACGCCCTCCGCACAAATCATGCCGCGCCTGTCGCCCATTCCGCCGCATCCGGATGACGTGGCAAAAGCCGCGGAACTCGTCAAGTCCGCCGAGCGCGTGGTGATCTTCGCAGGCCTGGGCGCCGCCCAGTCAAAGGCAGCCGCCGCGTGCCGCGCGCTGGCCGCGAAAACAGGCGCGCTGCTCACCACGTCTCTGCCGGCGCGAGGACTGTTTCACGACGACCCGTACTGCATCGGCATCTCGGGCAGCTTCTCGACCGAGGTCGGGCTTGAATATCTGGCGCAGGCTGATCTGGTGATTGTGGTCGGCGGCTCGCTGGCGTTTCATGCCGGTGGCGGCGGGCAACTGTGGCGCAAGGCGAAAATGCTGCACATCGACATCGATCCGGTCGCCGTGGCCCAAGGCCAGGAAGTGGCGAAGAACCACCTGCGCGCCGACGCGCGCCTGGGTGTTGATGCTTTGACGGCAGCCATACCGGAGCGCGGCAACAAATGGCGCACCGAGGCCATGGCCGCGCGCATCCGCGACACCAAACCCGACAGCCACGTGTTTGAAGTCGAACCGGACTTGCTCGATCCGCGCGAATTAATCGCCTCGCTTGAAAAAGCCCTGCCCGCGGACTGGGAACTCGTGAACTCCGGCGGCCACTGCTCGTGGTTTTTTGCACAGATGCCATCGCGTCCGAACGAACGCTTTCTCACCATCCGCGAATTCGGCGCCATCGGCAACGGCACCTCGTTCGCCATGGGCGTTGCCGCCGCGCGCCCCGACAAAACCGTGGTGCTGTTCGACGGCGACGGCAGCTTTGTGATGCATATTCAGGAACTCGAAACCATCAAACGCCACGGCATGAATATCCTGATCGTGCTGCTCAACGACGGCGCCTACGGCTCAGAGATACACAAGCTGCGTTCGGAAGGCTTTCCCGACACCGGCTCGGTATTCGGCCGCCCCGATTTTGCCGCCATCGCGCGCGGCTTCGGGCTTGAAGGTAAAACGTTCAGCAGCCTAACCGATCTGCCGAAGCTGGTGCAGGAGTTTTCCAAGAAGGGCGGCGCGGCAGTGTGGGATTTTCATGTGTCAGATCGGGTCACGTCGCCGACCATCCGCCGCGCGCATCCGGCCAAGCACGCGGCCAAGTCTGCGTAGGTGCTAGAGGGAGCTTGGCGAGCTGCGGTCGGGTGCAACATTGCCGGCGCTGAGAATCTTTGTGGACGCGCGGTGCAGTGGCACTGCGCGCCTCGTCGGTTCGGAAGACTGCATGCACGGCATGGCTGATGTCAAATGTGCAAGTCCGGACTGACCTGCTGGCAGTTTCCGCTTATGAGTAATCCATGCTTGGCGTCCCACTGGCTCAAGCCGGCCACAACCTGACGCTCTCTGTTATATTTAAGATTCACGGCGCGTTCATGCTTTGCGCGTTCCCTGATGCTGCAACCTGTCCAGCTCTACTACTTTTTCATGAAGAGGCGCGTTTGTCACTACAATAACCTGTTAGCGCAATATGACCCCGACCGATGAATCACTCTTCCTAATTTACTTGGAACTTCATCACCCCAAGGACGTTGACCTCACGAAGGCCAAGGCGTCGTTGCAAACCTTGGGTTTAGATTTGCATGGGGGTGTCGAGTTTGTCCTAGAGTTGGCAGATATCGTGACGGAGGATTGGGAGTACGGCCTGATAGGAACCGGACCTGTGCAGGATTTACTCGAGAGTCACGGCGCTGAGGCGCTCCGTACACTAGTCCAGATCTCAAATAGTTCAACGCTCGGTCGGATGCTTGAATACGTACATCTGAGTTCAACGCACCCCTTTTACTTTGACCTTGTGAAAGCAGGGAAAGCGATTGGCGTAGACCTATCAGAGCCGACAATCCTCAATTCGCAAGTCGGCGTGGGTTCTGGCGCACTGCCAAATATGAAAAAAGAAGGCAAATGAAGCAAGCCCGGAAGTAGGCGATGGTTTTTTATGGCCGTATTCCGGGGAACGAATGATGGATAAAATCGCGCACTTCGGTTGCACGGTGCTTCCTCCCGGAATACGCTGCGCTACTTCCGGGCTACGGGAGATGTATGTATAAATTTGCCGTGAAGGGGAAGGGGCTTCTACGGCTGCGTACTACTCCGCCCGGATGCCCTGCTCCCTGAACACGGCGCCCCACTTCTTGATTTCCCGCGCGAGATGCGCGGCCATCTCATCGGGTGTGCTCGCGATCACGTCCAACCCACGATCCTGCCAGCGCTTCATGGCTTCGGGCGTCTTCAGCACAGCCCGAATTTTTTCGTTGAGTGCCGCGATGATAGTCGCGGGCGTGGCCTTCGGCGCCGCGAGTATTTGCCACGTCACGAACTCGTAGCCGGGCAGGCCCGCCTCTGCCATCGTCGGAATCTGCGGGGCGCTGGCGTTGCGCTTGGTATCGGTGATGCCCAGCGCCTTCAACCGCTTCGCCTGGAGGTGCGGAACCGCTTCCGGTATGGCATTGACGAAATAGAGCTGGGTCTCGCCGCTCAACGTTGCGATCGTCGCCGGCCCGCCGCCCTTGTAATGCACGGCGAGGAGTTTGATCTTGGCGAGGTTGTTGAGCAGCTCGCCCGCGATGTGGGGATTCGAGCCCGCGCCCGCCGTGCCGTAGGTAATCGCGTTGGGTTTGGCCCGTGCGAGCGCGATCAGGTCTTTCATCGACGTCACTGGCAGCGCGGGATGCGACACCAGCACCGACGCCACCGAAGCCAGCAGCGAAACGGGCGCGAAATCGTTGACCGGGTCGTAGGGCGTTTTGGCATACGCGAACTGGTTGGTCACGAAGGGCAAGGTGTTGATGAGCAGCGTGTAGCCATCGGGCGGCGCGTTTTTCGCCATCTCGGTGCCGATCATGCCAGTGGCGCCGCTGCGATTGTCGACGACGATCTGCTGGCCAAGCACCTTGCCCAGGTCCGCGCCCAGAATGCGCGCGACGAGATCGACGCTGCCGCCCGGCGGAAACGGCGAGACGATACGAATCGCCTTGACCGGATAATCGGCGGCAAACGCGCCCGACGCCGTGACTGCAATTACTCCAACTGCCAAGACTCGTTTCATGGTCAGGCTCCTCCCAACATGCGTTTTTTT
Organism: Betaproteobacteria bacterium UBA5216; assembly: GCA_002412495.1. Lineage (GTDB taxonomy): Bacteria > Pseudomonadota > Gammaproteobacteria > Burkholderiales > SG8-41 > UBA5216. The sequence continues at coordinate 33,860 of DHVE01000021.1, read as the reverse complement.
ACATCGATTGGCGTGCCGGCGAGATCCATGTCGGCCAGTGAAGGCCCCCACGTCCACGTATCAACGCCGAGCAGCACGCCGAGTATCTCCGCAAACGATCGGTGCAGCGGAACAGCAATGCCCGCCTGTTCGGCCAACTGCACGCACGGCACGATGGCATAGGGCAAATCGTCCGCGGCCCACGTGCGCCAGACGTCGGGCTGAAACGGTGGAAACGATTTGTATACCGGGTTGTGCATCGCCTCGTAAAACGAGTCGCTCTTGAAGCCGTAGTACTGCTCAATCGCTTTTGCCATCGAGGTGTGCACCACGCCATAAGCCTCGCACACGCGCTTGCGCTCGGCGTCGAGCGCATCACCCAGCACGCCCGCGGCGGGCACCACGCCCTCCTGGTAAAAACCAAACTGCCGGCCGTCGAGTTTCGCGCGCTCCATCGCGCCGACGTTGGGCAACACCATCGCCGGATGCACGATGAGATTCAGATTCTCCAGCCCGGTTTGCAGCACCGAAGACGCCGCCGTGAAATCAGGGAACAGCGGCTTTAACGCCGCAAGCGCTTCGTCCATACGCGATGCCGGCACCGTGGCGATCTGGATGCCCTTGCGCAGCCCCTTGGGCGTTACCACCGTGCCGCTATAACGCGCCGCATGCGTGGGCGCGGGCGCTTCGGTTACCAGCACATCTTCACGCCCCGCCTTCTTCAACATCGGCGTGAGCCTCGCTGCCGGCCAGTAGCCGTGGCTCTGCACATGCACCACGGCGCCGCGCGCAAATTCGGGAATCATCGCTTTGAATTTGGCCTCAAGCTGATGCATGTCCACTTCGATCAACACGGCCTCGGCGTCCTTCAGGGCTTCGGCGGTGGAGTCGCAAATTTTGTCGAGCTTGGCGAAGCCGGTCTTCTTCGACACCAGGTGTTTCGCGTCCCCTTCGACAGTGAAGCCGCCCGCCTTGCGCAGCGCCGGGAGCTGATCCATCTGCTCTGGAAATACCGCAAAGCGAACCTGGTGGCCGGACAACGTGAGATCGGACGCACATACGGCGCCGATCGCGCGTGCGGTGTTACCGATGACTGCAACTTTAGACATGCCAATACTCCGTGGGTTAATCGATGCGTTTTATCCGCTCGCCTACAGCTTCTGAATAATATTCTTAGCGTAATCGCGCACCATCTGATAGCCACGCGCCAGCGGAAAGTTGCACATCAACTGACGCACGCCTTGGCGCTCCAGCTCGCGCACCTGCTCCAGCACTTCGACGGGCTGGCCGACAATACAAAAACGCTTGATGACTTCGGGCGTGACAAAGCGCCGCTCGTCCGGCGCCACGTAAACGTTGTGGCTCTCATGCATCATCTTCTGGCGTTCGGCGGCGGGCCGCGCCATATGGAATGCCACATAGTCCTTCCAGATGGGCCGCAGGAACTCGGGCGGGTCTTCGCCGAATTCGAGGTGCCGGTCCATGGTGGAGTGCATCGAGGTGGTAATGGCGGGGCCGAATTCGTTGACGATGCGCTCGGAATCGACCGGCTCGCCGGGCTCCAGCACGGCGAAGTTCACGCGCACCGATAGGTGAAATTTTTCAAATTTGCCCAGTGAGCGGCCCGCTTTCGCCGCCCCCTGCCTGACATTGACGAGTATCTGGTCGAGCGTGCCGCCGCGCGGCACATTGGTGGTCAGGCCATCGGCGATTTCCCCGGCCAGCGCCTGCGCCTTGGGGCCGTAACCCGCAAGGTACATCGGGATCGGATCGCGCAGATTGCGATAACCTTTGTCGGTCAGCATGAAACGGATGGTGTGTTTCTCGCCGTTGTGCTCGTACTCCGCGTCCTTGCCGTCCAGCAAATTACGCACGGTACGCGCATAGGCCGCGAAGTTTTTCAGGCCCATGGGCTTGCGGCCCAACAGGCGCATGCCGGTGTTGCCGGTACCCAAGGCCACAAAGCAGCGGCCCGGCGCCACCATGTTGAGCGTGGCCATGCCCGCGGCCAGCGTGGGCGCGAGGCGGAGGCCTGGCACCGCGACACCCATACCGATTTTCATGGTCTTGGTTTGTTGCGCGGCAACCGTCAAAAACACAAACGCGTCGGAACGAATTAAGCCACTGTCGGTGGTCCACAGGTGCGTGAAGCCGAGCTTCTCGGCCTCGGTGACGTACTCCATTTCGTCGAGCTTCGCCCAGGTCAGTCCGAATTCCATGCTGCTTTCTCCTTGTTACTACACTCAATGACGGTCAGACAGCCGAGATCTGATGCAGTGGCGTCGGCGTAGCCTTGTGCAGCGCCGGCAGCAACTCCTCCGACATCAGCCGCATGCTCGCCAACGCATTGGAGAGCGGCATACCGAGGAAGTTGGTGCGGAAAACAAAGTGTGTCACGCCCAGTTCCTTGATGTAGGGTTGAAGCTGATTCCAGCAGTCGTCCGGCGAACCGATCACGAACCGGTCCTGCACGAGATCCTCAAAGGATTTGTTGATGCGCTCATGTTCAGGCATGGCCTTGTCACTCTCCCACTGGGCGTAGGCCTTGTACTTCTCGGTGATATACGGCCCCGCCAAGGCCATCGCAGTGGCACGGTCCTTGGCGCAATAGATCTCGATGCGGCACGGGTTTTCGCGCGGCAGCGGCTTGCCCAACTTTTGCAGTTCGTCCTTGTAGATCGCCAGCCGCTCTTTGTGGGTGGCAAGCGTGGCCTTGGGGCTGTGGTAGAGACAGTCTCCCAGTTGGGCGGCGCGGCGTATGGCGTTGGGGTGTTTGGCGGCGAACCAGATGGGCGGGTGCGGCTTCTGCACGCACTTCAGCGACAGATGCGCATCCTTCAAACTGCAGGTGTCGCTTTCATAGCTCACCTTGTCCTCGATCCACAGCCGCTTGGCGATCGTGAGACATTCCTCGAAACGTTGCACGCGCTGACCTTTGCGCACGCCGAAGGCCTCGAACTCCGATGTGCGATAGCCCAGCCCCACGCCAAAAATCAGGTTGCCCCGCGAAATTACGTCCAGCGTGGCAATAGTCTCCGCCGTGTAGACAGGATTGTGCAGCGGCGCGAGCAGCAACCCGAGCCCCATCGTCATGTCTCCCGCCTCGGCTGCGAGACGGGCGAGAAAGGGGACCATCTGCAGTCCCTGATTGCCGCCCTCGTTCAGATAATGCTGACTGGCGAAGTAGGAATCCCACCCGCGGTCGCGCAACAGCCGCAACATGACGATCTGCTCTTCAAGGGCGCTCACCATGTCCGCGCCTTCGAACTGCTGATTGCTGAGAAGAATTCCTGCCTTGATGCGGCTCATTTGCGTCTGCCTTTTGCGTTAAACAAGATGCTTGTTAAAAAAATCCACCGTCAGTGCCAGCGCGCGATCCGCGTCGTCCTTGCGAAACGGCTTGCCGCCATGGCGCGCAAAAGCGTGATCGGCATCGGGATATTTGTGGATGGTCACCAGCGGGTTGGGCGACAGCCGCCGCTCCAGCAACTCATTGACTTCCGCCTGCACCCAGCGATCCTTCATCGCCATGTGCAGCATGAACGGCCGATGCAGGTTTTTCGCTTCGCGGATATTGTGTTCAATGTAAGTGCCGTAATACGCCACCGCGCATGCGATGTCGGTGCGGCAGCACAATAGATAACACAGCTTGCCGCCAAGGCAATAACCCACGGCGCCCGCCTTGCCGTTGCATTCCGGCAAACCCGCGAGATATTTCACGGTGTCTTCCATGTCACGCACGCCGAGGTCGTAGTCGAATTCGTAATACAGATCGAACGCCTTCTTGCCGTCCTCGGGATTGCGGTCTGACAATTCCACGCCCGGCTCCTGCCGCCAGAATAAATCCGGCACCAGACACACAAAGCCGGCCTCGGCAAACTCCTGCGCGTGTTTGCGCATGGTGTCGTTCACACCCCAGATTTCCATGATGGCGACGATGCCACCCTTGGGCGGGCCATCGGGCACGGCAAGGTAAGCGCCCATCACGCCGTCGCGTAGTGGCACTTGGATATTTTTCGTTTTCATAACGATCCCTGAAAAATCAAAACCTTTGACGCAGATTTCGCAGATTTACGCAGATTAACCACATGGTTTTAATCTGCGAAATCTGTGTCGAGGATTTTGACCTGCTGTTGTTTACTGTTGTTTAATCCCCGCCGCTTTCACCACGCGGCCCCACTGCGCGTATTCCTGTTTCAGCAAATCGGCAAACGCTTCGGGGGTCGAGCCTATGGTTTCCACGGCGAGCGCGGTCATGCGTTCCTTGGTTTCTGCTGCTGCGAGCGCGCGCAGGGTGTCGCCGCGCAATTTATTCACCAGCGCGCGCGGCAGGCCCGCCGGACCCAGCAGGCCGTACCAGCCTGACGTATTGAACTGCAAGCCGCTTTCCGCCACTGTTGGCAACTCGGGCAGCAGTGCGGAGCGCTTATCGCCGCCCACCGCCAGCGCGCGCAACCGGCCCGCTTTCACCTGCGGCAACGCCGCCGACAGGCCGTTGAACATCATGTTCACTTCGCCCGCAAGCAGCGCTGTCATGCCCGGCCCCGCGCCTTTGTAGGGCACATGCGTGATTTTGACCCCCGCCGCCACGTTAAATAACTCGCCGGCCATGTGGATGCCGACGCCGGTGCCGCCCGAAGCAAAATTCAATTTGCCCGGTTGCGACTTCGCCAGATCGATCAGCTCTTTCACCGATTTCACCGGCAGGCTCGGATGCACCAGCAGTACGTACGGCGCGGAAGCCGCCAGCGTGATCGGCGTGAAATCCTTGTTGGTGTCGTACGGCACTTGTTTGACCAGATGCGGCACGATCGCCAGCGGGCCGGAGAAACCCATCAAGAGCGTATACCCATCGGGCGCAGATTTCGCCACGATCTCCGCGCCGATCAATCCCGCGGCGCCCGCGCGATTGTCCACCACGATCTGCTGACCGAGCGCGTCGCTTAAGCTGATGCTGATCGCGCGCGCAATCACATCCACCGGCCCGCCCGCGGAGGATGGCGCAATCATGCGGATCGGGCGGTTCGGATAGTTCGTGGTTTGCGCCATGGCCGCAGTCGCAACCAGCGTACTGACCACCAGACTTGTGACTGAAAAACGATACATGCTTATCCTTGGTGGGTTACTTGGGGCGTTACTTTGTGCGCGAGGTCACAGCCGCCGCGCTGCGTGATACAGCGCGCGGCAGGGCCGCAAGAAACTCGCGCGGCGCATCATCACTGAGACACCACGTCTCGAAATCATCCGCCGTATCCAGATCGAACGCCAGCGCCTCATGCACACACGCCACCGTGCGCGCGCCGCGCGTGTTGCCCTGTGCGAGATGTTTTGCGTAACTGCCCGCGCCAAACGCAAACTCACGCACGCTTGCATCCACCAGCAACGCATTGGTTCCCGTGTGATGCCAGTCCGGCGCGATCACCACGTCGCCGCCCGCGATGGGGATGGCTTCCATGGCCTGCAAGGCGGCTACTTCCAGGCACGGCAAATCACACGGCAGGATCAGCAACCGTTGCGCGTCCAGCGCAGCCGCGTGCGCGGCGGCTTGCGCCAGCGCGTCGTTCAATCCGGTGGTGGATGCCTGCTCCGGCAAGGCCAGCGCACCGGCGCGGCGCGCCAGTGCAAGCGTCACTTCGCACGGGCTCACCACCAGGCAGTGTTGAATATCGCCCAGCCACTGCGTGACCACATTCAGGGTGCGCGCCAACAGCCAGCGATTCAACTTGCCGCGCGCGACGTCACCGAGCAACGACGACAAGCGCGACTTGCCCGCGTTCACGCCGCGATGCGGCACAATGACATATAACTTATTGTTTTTAAACATTATTTCGTTCTTGCACAAAACCCAGCACGCGCCGTGCGAGGGCGGCACTCTTGCGGCGGCTGGTCATCATCGTATCCGTCACCAGCACGCGCTTGCCCAAACGCTCGATCGCACCCGCCAGTTTGGCATCCTGCTTGTCGATCACCCAGTGATCGACGACGTTGCCGCAGTTTCGCTCATAGTGTCGCGCAATTTCCAGCACGGTGGGTTTCACGCCCAGCTCGCGCATCATTTTAGCGGCCGGGCCTTTGACCGCCGCGCCGCCGATGATGGGCGACACCGCCACCACCGGAAACGTGCGCGATGCCAGCCAGCGTTTAATCGCGGGCACACTAACAATCGGCGCGACGCTGACGAACGGATTCGACGGACAAATCACCACCGCATCCACCCGTCCGCGCATCACGCGGGCCAGCGCATCGGGCACACGCGCCGCGCGCACACCCGCAAAACGAAAACCCGTCACACGCGGTTTGCAGCGCAGGCGCACAAAGTAATCCTGAAAATCCAGTTCGCCGGATTTTGTTTTGACAATGGTGCGTACCGGCGTTTCGCTCATCGGCATCAGCGCGTGTTTCACGCCGAAGCGCGCGGCCAGGTCATGCGTCACCCGCGACAGCAACACGCCGCAGCGCAATGCTTCGCGGCGTAACACATGCACCGCCAGATCGCGGTCGCCCAGTTGAAACCAGTCTTCGCCGCCGAGGCGTTTTAGTTCGTTCATGAAATGCCAAGTCTCGCCCGCGCGGCCCCAGCCCAACACGGGATTGTTCTCGCCGGCCAGCGTGTACATCACGGTATCGAGATCCGGGCAGATTCTGAAACCCAGATGATCAAAGTCATCGCCGGTATTCACCACGATCGCCAACTCGCGCGGCGGCAGCGCATCGGCCAACCCCACGGCAAGCCGCGCGCCACCCACGCCCCCTGCGAGTGCGACAATCATCGGAACAAATCCTCCACCTCGGGGCGTATCAATTCCTGCACCGAACTCTCGCGTCGCGCATAGTGAAAGCCGCGCACGAGTACGGCGGGCACTCCATCATCAGCCTGCCCCATGACCAGCGATGCCGCGGCAGCGAGTTCATCCGCCGCCGCCACCTGCGTCACTTTCAGCACGCGCCCTTCGCGGTCTTTGCCGCCGCGCAAATCCACCAGCGCCGGCAAGCCCGCCACGCCGATGGCAATGCCGGTAACGCCGTGGCGCCACGCACGGCCGAAACTGTCGATGATGAGCACGCCGATGTCTACATCCGTTTTGTTGCCCAACTCGCCACGCAATGCGCGCGCGGAAGCATCCGGATCTTGCGGCAGCAACAGCGCGGTGTCGTCACCGCCCGGCACATTCGATTGATCGATGCCGGCGTTGGCCATCACAAAACCCAGCCTGTGCTCGGTGATGATGATGCCCGGCTTCACGCGCAGCACCGCGTGCGATTCGCGCAGCATCAGTTCGACGAGGCGCGGGTCTTTGTTGGCTTCGGCTGCGATTTGGTGCGCGCGTGGGGATGGCGTAACACTCGCGAGCGCAACGGCACGGCCTTCGGCCTTTGAAACGATTTTTTGTGCCAGGACGAGGATGTCGCCGGCTTGCAGTGTCTGGTTTGCGCTCGTTAGCGCTGCCAGCAACAAATTAACCAGCGACGCGCCTGGCGTCACTTCGGGTATGCCGGGTAAAGCCACCAGCCGCAGTTCTCGCACGATGAGCGATTCCTGTCACGCGCGCGTGGTTGCTCCTTCCCCTTCAGGGGGAAGGCTGGGATGGGGGTGGGGTCTGTCGTGTTCGATCACCAGCGCATTACCCCACCCCCAACCTAACCATCCCCCTGAAGGGGAGGGAACATTCGGGGTTGGCCATGCGCGAAAGGAGAATCGCACCACCATCACCCCTTGCGTACGTCCGACACGTCCGGCATGTTCGTAATCCCGGTAACCCCAGTAATACGAAGGCCCGACCCCGCCACCTTGTACCGCTTGTTGATCGCGATCAACACCGAGGTCAGCGCCTCGGACGCGACCGAATTCGCCAGCACGCCCGCGTGCCACGCGCGCAGGCCCGCGTCGTGCGCAAGCCCAATCACCACTTCACGCGCGTCCGCGTCATCGCCGCACACCAGCACATCGCAATCCACTTCATGCGCCGCGTCTTTCAGATGCACGGCGGAAACATTCTGGAACGCCGAGACCACTTTCACGCCCGCGCCAAGCTTGCGTTGCAGAACCACCACCGCCGATTCACCACTGGGCAACTGCACGCGATCCACCTTGGGCGGCGCGAGCGGCACGGTGACATCGATCAGAATTTTCCCCGCAAGGTGCGCGGCCACGCTTTCCGCCGTGGGCCATTGCGCCGCGTACGGCACCGCGAGCACCACCACATCCGATGCCTGCGCGGTTTCACTATTGCCGGCGCCGCGCACCACCGCCTTGCCGCCGAGCAGTTGATTCAGTTCCGCCGCGCCAGCCGCAGCCTTGGCCGCATCGCGCGAACCGATTACGACCTCGTGCCCGGTGAGCGCCCAACGATACGCCAGCCCACTGCCTTCCTTGCCGGTACCACCCAATATGCCTATTTTCATGCCGCTACCTTTTGAAATATCGGCGGCGTCAACGGCGCCGCCATCCGCGCCGTATCGTGACGCTCCGTCGCCGCGTTGGCATACAGCGTGGTGCGCTGCTGCGGCAACCGCCCCGCCGCGCGAATCATCGCTTCCATGCGCGCGGGTTCCATCTCCTGCCCGTGCTGCGTGCCCGCCGCACGTGAAATGCTTTCGTTCATCAGCGTGCCGCCGAGATCGTTGACTCCCGCCGCGAGGCACGCCGCCACACCGTCCTCGCCCAATTTCACCCACGACGCTTGTATGTTTTGGATCACCGGATGCAGCACCAGGCGCGCCACGGCATGCATCAAGATCGCCTCGCGCGACGTTGGCCCGCGGCGCGCGCGGCCCTGTTGATACACCGGCGCACCCATGTGCACAAACGGCAGCGGGATAAATTCCGTAAAGCCGCCCGTTTTCTCCTGCAACGCGCGAATGCGAAGCAAGTGACGCGCCCAATGCACTGGCTGCTCCACATGGCCGAACATGATGGTGGCCGTCGAACGCAGGCCCAGTTCGTGCGCGGTTTGCATTACGGTCAGCCATTCATCAGTGTTGACCTTATCCGGGCAAATCACCTGCCGTACTTCATCATCGAGAATTTCAGCGGCCGTACCAGGCAGGCTGTTCAAACCCGCATCGATCAGGCGCGACAAAAATTCACGCACCGACAAGCCCAGCGTCTGCGCGCCGTGAGTTACTTCGAGCGGCGTGAACGCATGCACATGAATGCCGGGGGCGGCGCGCTTCACCGCGCGCAGGATGTTGATGTACGTGTCACCGGTATACGACGGATGAATGCCGCCCTGCATGCACACTTCCGTCGCGCCGCGCGACCACGCCTCACTGACGCGCCGTTCGATTTCCGCCAGCGGCAAATCGTACGGCTCGCCGCGCAGCGACTTGCTGTGCGTGCCCTTGGAGAACGCACAAAACGAACAGCGATACGCGCAGATGTTGGTGTAGTTGATGTTGCGGTTCACCACGTAGCGCACGGTGTCGCCGACGGTTTGGCGGCGCAGGTCGTCGGCGGCGGCGCAGATGTCGTGGAATTCGTCGTCGCGGGCGGCGAACATACTTACGATGCCGGCCTCACTGATTGTATCGTAAGTATTTGTTTTTAAAGGTAATTTATTATGGCGCTTTGGCGCATTCAGCGGCAAGACCAACCCCGGCGACCAGCCATCCGCGCGCGCGAACCCGTGCGAATCGCTGGCGCGTATCACCGCCGTGGCCATCTTCGGATCATGCCAAGCCGCCGCATCCAGCACATACGCCGGATAACTCGGCAGCCGCGCGACCAGCACCTTGCCGCGCGACGCGGTGATCTCGCGCAACTTTTCCACGGCGGGCCACGGCGCTTCCGGGTTCACATGGTCGGGCGTCACCGGCGACACGCCGCCCCAGTCGTTGATGCCCGCGTCGAGCAGCTCGGCGCAATGCTCACCGCCGTCGTCGAAACTGAGATTCGGCGGCGCCTGGATATTCATCTCCGCACCAAGGATCGAACGCGCTGTCGCAATCGTCCACAGCAGTTCGTCGTGCGGCGCGTGCGGCGCATCCGCCATGCGCGTGTCGGGCTTCGCACGAAAATTCTGGATGATGACTTCCTGAATGTGGCCATACTGCCGATGCAGATCGCGAATTGCATTCAGCGCATCGATACGCTCGTCGCGCGTTTCGCCGATGCCGATGAGTATGCCCGTGGTGAACGGAATTTTCAGTTCACCCGCCAGCCGCAGCACTTCCAACCGCGCCGCAGGGTGTTTATCCGGCGAACCAAAATGCGGGCCGCCCTTTTCGCACAGGCGTTCGGATGTGCTTTCCAGCATCAGCCCTTGCGAGGCACTGACTTCACGCAACCGCAGCATCTCGTCGCGCGTCATCACGCCGGGGTTCACATGCGGCAGCAACGTAGTCTGTTTCAACACCACCGCGCACATGGCGTGCAGGTAGTCGATGGTGGTGGCGTAACCCAGTGCCGCGAGTTCTTCGCGCGCCGCCTTGTAGCGCAACTCGGGTTTGTCGCCCAGCGTGAATAAAGCCTCGGTGCAGCCCGCGGCTTGCCCGGCTTTGGCAATCGCCAACACTTCGTCCGCCGTGAGGTAGGCGCGCTTACCCGGCTGCGGAGCGTGCGCGAAGGTGCAGTAGCTGCACACGTCACGGCACAGTTGTGTGAGCGGTATGAAGACCTTGCGCGAATAAGAGATTAGCGGACCGTGACCTGCGTCACGTTGGCATACAGACATAGGCATCAATTCCGTTGCATCATTCGTCGCCTGCGGTTTTTTGGAAGTCATGGAATATAGAGCCTATGCACAAGACGTCCATTCGACCTCAAGCGCTCGCATAACGCCTTGAGGTAATTCGTCTTGCCCTGGAAGCGCGCGAAATTGCGCATGTAATCGAACACTGTTCGCACGCAATACATCAATCTTTGAACGAAACTCCGCCTCAAACGAAGCATGGGACGGCACCCCAGTAACATTGACGGGATGTGTGGACAAATCGAGTTCTCCGCGATGGAATGCAAACTCCCACTTCCGCCAGCTTTCCCAATCTTTCAATGCAATAGCTAACTTCTCCTCATCGACTGGAACGACAAGAAAGGTGTTGGCAAAATCATCCTGCTCATCACTCCATTCACAATCGTAGTAGTGAGGTTGACCATTGACGTTGGCAATCCCCGAACGCGGACCATCGTAGTAATCCCAGATCGTATAAACGCGCTCGAACGCCATTTTTTGAATCGATTCTCAGTTTAGCTTCACGCCCGTAACCTTCACCACCTCCGCCCACGTCTTCGCATCCTGCTCCAGCGCGCGCTGCATAACCTCCGGCGTCTGCTTCAGCGCCTCAGCGGCATTCACCAGAAAAACCTCCTTCGCCTTGGGCGCATCCACCGCCTTGGCAAACTCGGCGTTCAGCCGATCAATGATTGCGCGCGGCGTGTTGCCGGGTGCGAGCACGCCGGCGATCACCGCGGCATCGACGCCCTTCACCGTTTCGCCGAGCGCGGGGATATCGGGCAAGGCCGTCGCGCGCTTGTCGGCGGTGAGGCCGATGGCGACGAGTTTTTTGCTTTTCACATGTTCGAGCACGGCGGGGATGGTGTTGACGATCAGCGACAACTCGCCGGTCATCAGCGACACGGTGGAGGTGGTGCCTCCCTTGTAATTCACGGACAACAAATCGATGCCCGCGCGCGTGCGGAACTTTTCGGCGGCCAGATGCGTGACCGTGCCTGCGCCGGAATTCCCGCAGGTGATGCCGGGATTTTTCTTCGCCAGCGCGATCAGTTCCTTCGCGTTTTTCGCGCCCAGCGACGGATGCGCCGCCATGATCAGCGGCGAAGCCGACACCGGCGCCACGGCAATCAGATCGCGGCCGTGGTTAAAACCAAGTTTGGTGTAGAGCGACGGCATGATGGCGTGCGTGGATAAATCGGTGAGCAGCAGCGTATAACCATCGGCAGCCGACTTGGCGACGAACTCCGCCGCGATGGTGGTGCCCGCGCCGGGACGATTTTCAACGACGACTTGCTGGCCCAGCGTTCGCGTCAACTCGGCGGCCGTGATGCGCGCGAAGGTGTCGGTGGCGCCGCCGGGCGCGAACGCCACTATCAGGCGGATGGGTTTGGTCGGGTAGGTTTGGGCGATGGTGGTGTTGGCACTGAATAACGTTGCAGCGAACGTCAGCGGGCATACCAGTAAATTTAGCTTCACGATTTTCATTTGGTTGTTTAAGCCCCTTCCCTCATCCCCACCCTTCTCCCGGCGGGAGAAGGGCTTTTCACCCCTCGCCCTCCGGGAGAGGGGACGAGGGTGAGGGGGGTTTTAGTATAAACCGCTATTTTTTTTATTCATCGCCGGCAGCACCTCGGCAATGAACTGCTGCAACTGCGCCACCTGATCGTCACCCACCAGCCGGATGCACAGATCCGTCACGCCCGCCGCTTCGTAGCGCTTGAGCACGTCGATCACCGCCGAGGCGGGCCCCAAGCCCATCATGCCACGGAAATTCACGCCGCCACCGTAGTACTTTTCGAGAAACGCGTTCGTCAGCGCCTCGGCTTTGGAGACATCGTTTTCCATGCGTATGGTGGTGTAAACGCACATCGGAAAATCCGGTCGCGCACGTTCATGTTTTGCCATCGCCTCCGAGCACACCACGCGCAACTGACGAATATCGTCTTCGTTCACGTAGGTGGTAATCACGCCATCGCCGAATTTGCCGACGCGCTCGATCTGCGCCGGAATCATCTCGCCGCGATTGCCGGCGGTGACGAGCAATGGCGGGCCTGCCTCGTTCCACGGCAGCGGGCCGATGGTGTGTTCGGTGAGCTTGAAACCGTTGCCTTCGTACGACACTGGCTTGCCGCTCCACAACATGCGCCACACGGCCATGTGCTCTTCGAGGTCTTTCACGCGGCGCTTGTGGCTTTGGCCGCAGGCCTCCCACTCGCGCACGATGGCCGGCATGCCCCAACCCACGCCCAAGCCCAGCACCAGCCGCCCCTGCGATATCTGATCGAGGTTGGCGAGCTGATGCGCAAGCACGGTGGGCTGACGCAGCGCGGGCAGCAAAATCGCCGTGCCCAGCCGCGCACGCTTGGTCATCGCCGCCACATAGGCGAGTGTGGTCAACGGCTCCAGACGCGGCTTCGCCACCACGCTGTCGCCCACCCACACATCCATGCCGGCGTCGTCGCACAGCCGCGCGATGGTCCAGCAGTCTTCCACCGGCGGACGCCGCGCCGATTGCAGAATCACACCCCGATGGGGCAACAACACGCCGAGTCGCATGACCGCTTATTCCGAAATCTGTAAATGAGTGCGGACTCTAATACAATCCGCGCATTCCATCGAGTCATTCGGTGATTTTCGTGACGCGCATTGACATCCCCGCCGGCTTTTCATTCGCGCATTGTAATGGCCGGTGAAATTGATTAGCGAATGATGACCACTCCTCTCGCTCCGCTACTCACGCCGCGGGGACATCTGCTGTTTGCGCCGGAGACGGGCGCGCCGCCACTCGGGCCGGCGCTGCAGGAGCGATTGAGGGCCGCCAGTGCGCGCGGCGCGGGCCATGCGCTGTTGCAACTGGGCGCGAGCGAGGTCGGCAGTGCGCTACCGCCAGCGTTGGGTTACTGGCGCGATTTCGGCGCGCGCTATGTCACGGTGCTTTGCGCCGCACCCGCCGCGCCGGAGATGGCCGAAGCCAGTGCTGTCCCTATCGCCGCGCCACCGCCGAGCGAACTCGAATTACTGGCGTCGGATGCGCCGCCGATGACCGGCGTTGAATATCTCACCGCAGGGGTGTTGTGCGCTCTGTGGGAGCAACTGGACGCGGCGTTCCGTGTCGAGCTGGCGCAGGCCAAACAGTCGCCACAGGAATTTCTCAATGCGCGCCATGCGGCGTGGAATCTCGTGGGCCGCGTGCATTTCAATCTCGCCGAGAATCGCGGCGACGACGAAGCGCCGTTCGCCTTTATCGCCACCTACACCCCGCGCCTGTCGGCGCAGGCGAAAGCGCAGCACCTGCCGCTGGGACAGGCGCTGCGTGGATATTCCGGCGGGAAAAATAAAGCTCGGCTCCTGTCGCTATTGATGCCGGTACAGCGCGCGGCGGCGCAATGCGCCTGGCTGCGCGCGATGGTGGATACCGGCGAAATCTATCATCCGTTACGCTGGACGCCCACCGAGGCCTATCAGTTTCTCACCGACGTACCGCGGCTCGAAGCAGCGGGCGTGGTGGTGCGCGCGCCGGGCGCGTGGCGTTCGGGCCGGCCCCTACGCCCGCAAGTCAGGGCTACCGTGGGCGGTAAGGCGCCGTCGCTGCTGGGCAAGGATGCGCTGCTCGACTTCAGCATGGCACTCACGCTCGACGGCGAGCGCCTCACAGCGGCAGAAATAAGAAAACTGCTCGCGGGCTCCGACGGCTTGCAGTTCCTGCGCGGACACTGGGTCGAGGTCGATCGCACGAAGCTAACCCGCCTGCTCGATTGCTTTCATGCCATCGAGCAGGCGGCCGCCGAGGGTGGCCTTGCCTTCGCCGAAGCAATGCGGTTGGTCGCGGGGGCTACCGTCACGGAAGAAGCCGCTGCCGATCCCGACTGGTCAACAGTCGTCGCCGGCCCATGGCTCGCCGAGACGCTGAAAGGTCTGCGCGGGCCGGAAGGGCTGGCGCAGGTGGAGCCCGGCACTGAACTCAAGGGCACGTTGCGCCCTTATCAGCAGGCGGGCGTGCGATGGCTTTACTTGTTATACCGGCTCGGCCTCGGCGCTTGTCTCGCCGACGACATGGGGCTGGGGAAGACCATTCAAATATTGACGCTGCTGCTGGTGCTGAAACGTGAGGATCAAACCGGTAGACGCACCAGCCTGCTGGTCGCCCCCGCGTCGTTGCTCGCGAACTGGGTGTCGGAGATTGAACGCTTCGCGCCAAGTTTGAATGCGCTGATTGCGCACCCGTCGGCGATGCCCGCGGACGAGTTGCGCTCACTGGATGGCGAGCGCCTTGCCAATGTGGATCTGGTGATCACCAGTTACGGCACCCTATTGCGTGCGCCGTGGATGGAATCGTTTCAGTGGCGGCTGGCGGTGTTGGATGAGGCGCAGGCAATCAAGAATCCGGGGGCGAAACAAACCCGGCTGACGAAAAAACTCAAGGCACGTTCGCGCATCGCGCTCACCGGCACACCGGTGGAAAATCGCCTCTCGGATCTGTGGTCTATATTTGATTTCACCCATCCCGGTCTGCTCGATTCCGGCAAGGCGTTCACAACGTTCGCCAAGGGTTTGACCACCAGCGAACACTATCGCCCGCTGCGCAATCTGGTGCGTCCCTATATTCTGCGGCGCCTTAAAACCGACAAATCCGTGATCGCGGACCTGCCGGACAAGACCGAACTCAAGGCCTATTGCCATCTCAGCCCCGCACAGGCGGCGCTCTATCAGCACGCGGTGAAAGAGTTGGCCGCGCAACTGGCGGAGGAGGCCGAGGGCATCAAACGCAAAGGCGTGGTACTGCGGTTTCTGATGCGCTTCAAGCAAATCTGCAATCACCCGTCGCAATGGCTGGGCGATGCCGCGTGGGCCGAAGCCGATAGCGGCAAGTTCGCCCGCCTTCGCGAAATCGCCGAAGTAATCGCCGCCAAGCAGGAGAAGGTGCTGGTGTTCACGCAGTTTCGCGAAGCCACCGCGCCGATTGCCGCGTTCCTCGGTTCGGTGTTCGGCCGCGAGGGATTGGTACTACATGGGGGCACGCCAGTCGCCAAGCGCCGCGAACTGGTCAGGCGCTTCCAGGAGGACGAACTCGCGCCGTTTTTTGTACTCTCATTAAAAGCTGGCGGCGCGGGACTGAACCTGACGGCGGCGGCGCACGTGGTGCATTTTGACCGCTGGTGGAATCCAGCGGTGGAAAACCAGGCCACCGATCGCGCGTTTCGCATTGGCCAACGGAAAAACATTCTGGTGCATAAATTTATATGCCAGGGCACGGTCGAAGACAAGATAGACCAACTGATTGAATCCAAACAGCAACTTGTGCGCAACCTGCTGGGAGACGGCGCGGAACTGCGCCTGACGGAGATGAGCGACAAGGAACTGCTCGATTTGGTGGCGCTCGACATACACACCGCGCGCGTGGAATCATGATCGTCATCGCGCGAAGGAGAATCGCAGATGTTCTACTACGGATGGAAGCCTTACCTTTCAGTCGCCGCGCGCCGGAAGAAGGCCGAAGGCATCGCGGCGCGCATGAAGAAGAAAGGCCAGTCGCTCTCACCCGTGAGCGCCGAACGCGGCGCCATCGCCAAGACATTCTGGGGCAAATCCTGGTGCGAAAATCTCGAACGTTACAGTGATTTCGAGAACCGTTTGCCACGCGGGCGCACCTACCTGCGCAATGGTTCGGTGATCGATTTGAATATCGGCGCAGGCGAGATAACGGCGCAAGTAATGGGCTCCGATCTTTACCAGATCAGAGTGAATATCGCCACCGTGCCAAAAAGACAGTGGCAGGCAATCGGCGCCGACTGTGCCGGATCCATCGACTCGCTGGTCGAACTGCTGCAAGGGCGGTTATCCAAGAGCGTGATGGAACGCATCTGCCGGCCAGGAACAGGGCTTTTTCCAGCGCCTAGGGAAATCACCTTCGATTGCAGTTGTCTGGACTGGGCGGGGATGTGCAAACACATCGCCGCCGTATTCTACGGCGTCGGCGTGCGCCTGGATGAAAAGCCCGAATTGCTATTCACCCTGCGCAAGGTAGACGCGAAAGGCCTCGTCGCCCGAGCGGACGCGGGGCTGGCGTTGCCGAAGCCGGCGCGCGGCAGCGGCAAGGTAATCGACGACGCGAAGGTCGCGGGGATATTTGGTATTGAGATGGCGGAGGTTGCCACGGCCGCGGCGCCGATCAGGTCGGTTGCCGACGTCAGGAAACCGCGGGCGAAAAAGAAGCTGGCTGCCCGCAAGAAAAAAACGGTTACCGTGAAGAAAAAGCCTAAAAAGAAAAGTCCCGAGACGGCCCGTATTTCAAAAAACTGATCTTCAACCCGCCTCGCAATAGTGAGGCTGCGTTATGGATTCCCGCCCGCGCGGGAATGACAGAATTTGTGCGCGTGCCCCTCTTGATGCTCGCCTAAACCACGCCGCCGCCACGCAACCCCGCAATCTCCGCATCCGTTTTCTTCAGCACCCCACGCAGAATCTCATCCGTATGCTGCCCTACCGCAGGCGGCGGGATTTCGTGTTTGATCGGCGTTTCCGAAAAACGCATAGGGCTGGCCACCAGCGGAACTTTGCCCGCCACCGCGTGTGGCAGTTCGATTTTCAGGCCACGTGCGATCACTTGCGGTTCTTTGAAGACCTCGGCGATGGTATTGATGGGGCCGTTGGCGACGCCGGCGTCGTCCAGGAGCTTAACCCACGCCGCCGTGGTGCGCTTTTCAAAAATCTCGTTCAGGATGCGCGTGACTTCGACGCGGTTTTTCACGCGGTCGCCGTTGGTGGCGAAGATCGGGTTCTTCAGTAAATCCGTGCAGCCGGCCGCTTCGCAGAATTTATTGAACAGGTTGTCGTTGCCGCAGGCCAAAATCACCGCGCCGTCCTGGGTTTTAAACGTTTGATACGGCACGATGTTCGGATGCGCGTTGCCGATGCGCTTGGGGGATTCGCCGGTGGCGAAATAATTCATCGCCTGATTGGCCAGAAACGCCACGGTGGTGTCGAGCAGCGCGACATCGATCCATTGGCCCTTGCCACTCACCGCGCGATGCGCGATGGCCGCGCAGATGGCGATGGTGGCGTACATGCCGGTGGTCATGTCGATGATGGGTATGCCCACGCGCTGCGGGCCCGCGCCGGGCAGGCCGTCGGCCTCGCCGGTAATGCTCATCAGCCCGCCCATACCTTGCGCCATGAAGTCGTAGCCGGGCCGGTCTTTATACGGGCCGGTCTGGCCGAAGCCGGTGACGGAGCAATAGATCAAACCGGGATTGAGTTTTTTCAAATCCTCGTATCCCAAACCGTAACGCGCGAGATCACCCACCTTGTAATTTTCCACCAGCACATCGCAGCGCGTCGCCAGTTCGCGTACCAGTTGTTGGCCTTCGGGCTTGCTAAGATTAACGGTGATGGATTTTTTGCCGCGATTAGCGGCGCAGAAATACGCGGACTCCCTGGTCTCGTTGCCCTGCTCGTCTTTCAGAAACGGCGGCGCATAGGCGCGCGAATCGTCGCCCTTGCCGGGGCGCTCCACTTTGATGACTTCGGCGCCGAGGTCGGCGAGATTTTGCGCCGTCCATGGGCCGGCGAGCACGCGCGAGAGGTCGAGTACTTTGATGTGTGATAACGGTCCTGACATGCTGGTTTCCTGAGTGATGTTGCGTAATGTATAGTTGATCGCATCTCAAAGGACTCCCTCCCCTTCAAGGGGAGGGCTAGGGTGGGGATGGGGTCCGCCAAATCTACCCCACCCCCATCCCCACCTTCCCCCTGAAGGGGAAGGGGTTCCCTTGAGCCGCGCTGCTAACGAATCGAATCCTAATTCACTAATCCACTTGTATATTGGCGCTCTTTGCCACCTTGGCCCACTTGGCGATTTCGCTGCTGACAAAGGGCGCCATCTCCTTCGGGTTTGCCGGTCCGAGTGTCGCGCCCTGCTGCGCCCAGATGGTTTTCAATTCGCTGGAAGCCAGCGCCTTGGCGGTCTCGGCGACCACACGATCGTTAATCGCCGCAGGCGTTCCCGCAACAGCCCACAGCGCGTACCACGTCGAGACTTCATATCCGGGCAAGCCCGCCTCTGCGGCTGTTGGCACATACGGAAACGCGGCCGAACGCGTTTTCGAGGCCATTGCCAGAGGCATCAACAAACCGCCCTTGATGTGCTGCGCCGACGAGCCCAAGCCATCAAACATCACGTCTACTTGCTGCCCGCTTAATAGATCCTGCAATGCGGGCCCGGCGCCCTTGTGGGGTACGTGCGTAATGTTCACGCCCGCCGCGATCTTGAACAACTCACCCGCGAGATGATGCGAGGTACCGCTGCCCGCCGAGGCGTAGTTCAGCTTGCCAGGATTTTTTTTCGCCAACGTGATGAACGACGCGAGATCGGTTTCCTTGATGCGCTTGGGTGTGATCACGATCACCTGCGGCACCACCGCCACCACTGCGAGCGGCGCGAAATCCTTTTCCAGGCTGTAGTCGAGTTTTTTGTACACACTGGGCGCGATCGCGTGATGCACCGCACCCATGAAATAGGTGTAGCCATCCTTGGGCGCGCGCGCCGCGATGCCCGCGCCGAGGTTGCCGCCCGCGCCGCCGCGGTTATCGTTGACGATCTGCCGGCCAAGCTGTTTGGACAATATCGCCGACAGAGGACGCGCGAACGCATCGGTGCCGCCGCCTGCAGGAAACGGCACCACCAGCGTGATCGCCTTGGCAGGCCACTCTTGCGCCCAAGTGTGCGTCGCGTGGGCGGCCAATACCGCCGTGGCGGCAAGCGCCATCGCTGATTGAATTTTCATGAACACTCCTCCGGGCATTAAATTCTTAGTACGGCTATGCGTGCGTCACCGGCTGGAGCACGAGTATACTACAAGCCATTTTTTTATTTAAAAACAATTGCTTATGCCCTATCGACCAGTAAATTTGGGGGGTTGCTTTTGCAAGAACGCCGCGTAACCGATACGGAAATCATCGGTATCGAAATACGCGAAGCTCGCGTCGATTTCTTTTTGTGTGAGCGGTTCGGCATGCGGCGTAAGCCGCCGGATAAATTGTTTATGCCAGCGCGCGACCAACGGCGCGCCCGCGCAAATGCGCTCCACGGTGGCGCGCATTTCTTCGGAGAGGTTTTCATCCGGCACCACGCGCGTGATCAGGCCTTTTGCGTACGCTTCGTGTGCATCCCACACGCGGCCTTCGATGAGGATTTCCAGCGCCGCCGCGCGCCCCACTACCGGCAGCACCGCCGCGAGTTCGTCATACGCGATGGAAAACCCCAACCGGTTGATCGGCACACCAAAGCGCCCCGACTCGCCGCTGATACGCAAATCACACTGGCACGCGAGTTCCAGCCCGCCGCCGACGCACGGGCCATGAATCATCGCCACCACCGGATGGCGGCATTCGGCCACTGCTTGCAGCGCGCCGTACACATGTTCGCGGTGATACACCACACCTTGTTCACGCGTGTTACGCACGGTGGCAAATTCAGCGATGTCGGCACCCGCGGCAAAGGCTTTATCGCCCGCGCCGCGCAGCACGATGCAGCGCAGTGCGTCGTCCGTTGATAGCTCGCGCATCACGCGCGCGAGGTCTTGCCACATGGCCACCGTCAGCGCATTCAGTTTGCCTGCGTTGTCGATGGACACCGTTGCGACCACGCCGTCGCGGCTGGTTGAAATGTGCCCGTTCATATTGGCCCGTTCATGCAAACCCAATCCGCAAGTAAGTGACAGCGACGAAAAATCCGACGCCCGCGCCCATGCCCGCCAGCAGATTGCGCTTGAACAGCCGGTAAGCCGCCAGCGCAATCAGACAACCCGCTATGCGATCCACTAGCGGTGACGCCGCCAGCACGCCCGATGGCAGCAGCACAATACGCACCATCAGCCCCGCCACCATGGCATACGCCACACACTCGATCCAGCGAAACAGTTCGCTGTCGAGTGTGAGCCTGCCGGACAGCAACACCGCCATTGCCCGCCAGAAATATGTTGCGAGCCCGCATAGCAGCGTAAGCAGGAGCAATTCCATCAGCGCGCTCCGCCTTGTTTCGCGCGCCGCGCGCGCAGAATGATGTACGCTACGGTGCCGCCCGCCACACCGCCGCCCAGCAGGCTCCAATGCGGCACCAGCAGGTGCGTCAGCGGCACGGCGATCGCTCCGCACGTCACCGCCACGCCAATGGCGGCCGAACGGATGTCACCAAACATCAGCAGCGTAAAGTAAACGGGCGTGACGTAAACCAGACCCGCGTTGACTTCGGCTGGCACTGCGCCCGCCAGCAGGTAGCCGAGGCCGCACAACAAAATGCCCTGTGTCGTGCACGCGAGGCCAAAGCCGGTCAACCACGGCGCGCGCTCGGCTTCGGGCATGTTCGGGAAATTGCGCATCGACAGCACCCAGCTCGTGCTCGCCACGAACTGCGCCACCAACAATTTTTTCAGCGTTTCGTGACGTTGCATGCGCATCAGCGGCATCATCGACATGCCGGTGGGCAAAAAGCGCGCGGCACTGACCCACACCGCCAGCACAATGCCGATGACCGCCGCTTTCGCCGCGACCATTTCCGCCAGGATGATTTGCCCCGGCAACGCCCACATCAGCGCAGTGGCGATGGCGGCAATCCAATACGGCATACCCGAATCACTCGCCAACGCGCCAAAACCAATGAAGCCCGCCGTCATCACCGCGGCCGACGGGCCGAAGGCGTCGCGGGCGCCTTTGCCAAGGCCGCTACGGATGGGAGAGAATTGTGGTGGCGGCATGAAAGGCTCCGCCGCGACGAATCCCCTCTTCTTCAGGAGGAGGGTAGGGTGCGGGTGGGGTCAACTCAACGTTGATTACCCCACCCCCATCCCCGCATTTCCCCCGAAAGGGAAGGAGTGTTCGCGGAGGCCGAATTATTATTGGTGCGAGAACAGTTTCTTCCCCGCCACCGGCAGCTTCGCCATGAGTATATCGCCCGAAAGCGACTCGGTAATGTAGAGCGTTTTCAGATCGGGCCCGCCCGCCGCGATGTTCGCCAGATGATGATGCTTGTGATCCGGCGAATGAATCAGATGCGTGGGCAACATGTTTGAATCAAAGCGCCAAATACCAACGCCCAACTGACACACCAGCAAACCGTTTTCGGAATCCATCTCGATACCGTCCGGGCCGCCGACGCCCCCCGAGAGCTGCACGGCCACGCCGGTCTTGGAAACATTGCCGTCAGCCATGATCGGCAGACGCCAGATTTGCTGAGAGCGCGTAACCCCCACGTAACAATGTTTATCGGTGGAGGTCAGCGTGATGCCGTTAGGGCTGGGCACGTTGTCGCACAACCGATCCAGCCTGCCGCTGGCCGACAAGCGGAACACGCGCCCGGTCGGATCGGCGATGCCGGTCTGGCCCTGATCGGTGAAATACAAATCGCCGTTGGCGGCAAAGTGCAAATCGTTCAGGCCCTTGAAGCCCTCGCTAAACGCCGTGCGCAAAATCGTTTCGAGTTTTCCGGTTTTCGGATCGAGCTTGAGCAGCCCCTCTTTGTAATCGCAAATCCAGATGCTGCCGTCCTTGTGTATCTTCAAGCCGTTGGGCCAGCCGTCGTATTGCGTGACCAGCTCCCAATCTTTTTTCGGCGTGATACGAAAAATGCGGCCGAACGGAATATCGACAAACCACAAATTGCCCTCCCGGTCGAACGACGGGCCTTCCAGAAAACATTCCACCTCCGCGCCCTGCCGGTTGGGATCAGACCAGGCGGTGCGCTGCTTCTTGCGAAACTTCGCCGGCATCGACATGAATACTTCGGTTTCAATCAGTTCGAGTTGCTTGAAAGGATTAAACATTATTTAGTTTCCGGAGAATGAACAAAATAGGGGGTTGTATTAATGCGCGCGTTACTTAGACGTGGCGTCCGCGCGGCGCATTATAGCCGCGGCGCGCGTCGGGCTTGATCAACCCATTTACGCCACAAACTCCCGCGTGGACGCAAGCGGCGTTCCGTCCGTGCGCGTGATGGCGCGCGTCACGCTGCGGGTATAGCCGGCTGTCAGTATCGCGTTCATATGCCGGCCCTGGCCGCCCGCCACCAGCACCAGTATGTCTTGCGGCCGGCCGGTAATCGGCACCAGGCTGTCGTCGTTTTTGGTGTCCACAAAATGCGGCAGCGGCGTGACTTCCCAGTGGCCGCGATCACGCATCTCGCGCACCGGTTTGCGCGCTTTTTCGAACAGATACATCTGCACGTCGGCCTTGGACCATCCGTGCTCGACAAACCAGCGCGCGGTTTCCGATGTCATCACCAGCATGTGTTCGCTCTGGTTGCCGCTGGTATACAGCGTGTTGCTGCCCAGCGATGACATGGTGGATGCCGCCGATCCAAGAAACAAATGCGGCGTCTTGCTCACCATGTCGTTGATGTTATGCGGCGCTTCCGCACACATCACCGTGACCGCGCTGGTTTCGGGGGCCAGTCCGCGATCCACGTGAAATGGCGCCCACGGGCTGCCTTCCTCGTCTTCGCCGATGCAGTAGCTGTATTTGCCCGGATGTCCGTGCGTCGCCATGTCGGTTACGCCTGCCTTGTTGCCGCCGAGATTGATCATGATCAGGCGCAGCGCGCGGCCCAGCGTGGCATTGGCGCGAAAGCCGTGGCCAAACACATTCTGCCGGCAATTGACCTCGAGTTCCTTGCGCAACGGGCCATGCACGATCAGCAGATGCGCGCCCGGATGCGTGGTGGTCTGCCGGCCATACAGATTGTATTGCGGCTCCACGATGGCTTCGACCGCGGCAATCAGCACCGGCAAATATTCCGGCCGGCAGCCCGCCATGACCGCGTTGATGGCGATTTTTTCAACTGTCGCGGCGCCATTGCGCGGCGGAATTTCAGCGATCACGTCATGGCGGCCCCGATCGGTGTAGCGCAGCATGGCTTGCAGCGCTTCTTCGGTCGGCGGATAAACCGGCAGTCCGTCGGTCCAGCCCTTTTCATAGCAATAGTCGAAATACGCCTGAAGATTGCGGTAGGAATCTTCAACCTCGAAGGTTCGCGCGAGGGTCGGACCAGTACCGCTCATGTTTGCTCCCGTGTGCCCCGTGTCATGACGGCTTGCCCGTCAGCGCATCGCGCACGCGGGCGTGGACGGCGCGCACCTTCTCGCGCAGCTCCTCGACCGGACGCGCCGCCACCGGATGCCCGATCACCACCAGGGGCAATTCCTGCATTTTCTGCATGCGGCACAATCCTTCGGCGTAGCTGGAAAACGTGTGCGTGATGAAGGTGGCGGTCGGCACCCCCTTGCGTTCCAGAGCCATGCTGTCGCGGACACTCCACGACGAGCAGGACCCTCAATCACCGAGCGCGGTAATCACCGCGTCGCAGCTTTCCACCTGCTTCAGCAATTCAGGCGCGATGCCGCTCACGGATTTTTTGCGGAAATAACGAAACTCGGCCTTCGGAAAATCCTGCCGCAACAGGCTCTGCACTTCTTCGAGCAGTTCGCGCGACAGATCCTTGGTGTTATCGAGCAGGCCAATGACTTTGCCGTCATAGCTGGACGCTCGTTTGGCCAGCGCGTCCTGGTCGCTGCTCTCTTCGGCATGCGGCTCGTAGACCCGTATGGTTTTTAGGGTGGGCAGGGGGGGCTTGGCGGAAACGGAAGCAGACATGAATGTCCTCCTCGGTACTCGGTACGTTCTGCGGTCGGATGGCCACGGCGGCCTTAGGTTCTTAGGTCTTACGCCACCGAAGCTGCGATGCGAAGTTACGATATATTATACAACGCGGGTATTTCGAGACGCGCCGCGCGCCCGGGCGCCGACGTACATGCCGCACAAAGAGGAATGACTCATGATGCTTGCCATTGGTGCGCGATGCGCGCGGGCGTTGCTGGTAGCTGCACTGGCGGGCCATGGAGTTGGCGCCGCGGTTGCCGCGGCCGCTGACAACTTTCCCGTGAAATCGATACGCTTTATCGTGCCCTGGCCGCCGGGCGGGGGCGCGGATTACCTGTCGCGCGTGGTGGCGCAAAAGCTGACCGAGCGTTACGGCCAGAACGTGGTGGTCGACAATCGGGGCGGCGCGGGCGGCGTCATCGGCGCTGAACTCGCCGCCAAGGCGCCCGCGGATGGTTACACCTGGATGCTGGAAACCGCCCCCACCACCATCGTGCCAGCCCTGCATGCCAAGTTGGGATTTGATGTGCTGCGGGATTTCACCCCGGTGAGCCTGATCGCGTCCGCCCCGTATGTGCTGGCCAGTCACCCGTCGCTGCCGGTGAAAACCCTTACGGAACTGGTGGCCCATGCCAAACAGCATCCGGGCCAGTTGAGCTATTCGTCCAGCGGCAACGGCAGTGTGCCGCACCTGGCCGGCGCCATCATCCGGCTACGCGCGGGTGTGCAAATCACCCATGTGCCTTACCGGGGCACCGCGCCGGCCATCGCCGATACGCTGTCGGGACGCGTGCCGTTGACGATCTCGAATATCGTGCCGATGCTCACGCAAATCAAAGCCGGAAAATTGCGCGGGCTTGCCGTCACCAGCGCCGAACGCGTGAAGCTGTTGCCGGAATTGCCAACCGTCGCCGAATCCGGCTTCGCGGGCTTTGAAGCCGGCGTATGGTATGGCGTCGCGGTGCCCGCGGGAACGCCTGCCGCCATCGTTAACGCGATGAACAAAGAGATTAATCAAGTCGTGCGCGCGCCCGACGTCGAGCCGCGGTTCAGTCAGGAAGGGGCCACCGCGCTGGCGGTGACGCCGAAGGAATTCGCGGCTTACGTTGAACGCGAACTTAAAAAGTGGGCCGAGGCCGTACGCGTGTCCGGCGCGAAAGCCGACTGAATTCTTTACGGGCGCGCGGCTTAGTCGAGGCGTATGTTCGCCTGCTTGACCACCTTGCTCCAGCGGTCGAGATCCGATTTAATCGCCGCCGCAAACTCTTGTGGCGTTGTGGCGATGACGTCCACGCCCACGTTTTCCAGCCGTTCGCGCACGTCCGGCGCGTTGGCCGCCTTGACGATTTCCGCATGCAACCGGGTGATGATGGCGGACGGCGTGTTCGCCGGCGCGAGCACGCCGTACCACGAACCCGCGATCACGTCGGGAAACCCGGACTCCGCCATCGTCGGCACGCTCGGCGCAACCCGCGAACGTTTCGCGCCTGCATAGGCAATCGCGCGCAGGCGTTTGCTGCGCACATGCGTCAACGACGATTGCAGCGAATCAAACATCAGTTGCGTGTGCCCCGCCATCAAATCCGTCGTCGCCGCCGCGCTGCCCTTGTACGGCACGTGAATCATTTTCAGTCCCGCCGCGATGCTGAACAGTTCGCCCGCCAGATGCGCGGAACTCGCCGGGCCGAACGAGGCATAACTCAACTGGCCGGGACGTGCCTTCGCGAGTGCCGCGAGTTCGCGCGCGTTGTTCGCCTGTAACGACGGATGCGTCAGCAGCAGAAACGCCGTCTCCACCACGTTGCTGATCGGGGTGAAGTCACGCACCGGATCGTAGGGCAGCTTCGGAAACACCGCTGCATTGATCGACAGCGCACCGGTGGTGCCGGTGAGCAGCGTATAGCCATCGGGCGCAGCCTTCGCGACGATCTCCGAGCCGATCTGCCCATTGGCGCCCGCGCGGTTGTCGATCACGAAGGTTTGCCCGACGTTCTCTGTCATGCGCGCCATCACCGGGCGAAATATCGCATCCAGCCCGCCGCCCGCGGCATACGGATTCACCACGCGCACGGACTTGGCGGGATAGGTTTGCGCCGCTGCTTGAGCTGTAAAAATGGATGTCACGAATGGCAGCAGCACGGAAAGAAGCAGGGTGAATCGCATTGCGGTTCCTCGGCAAATCGCAAGGGCGAAAGCTTAACGGCACGCCGCGCCGCGCGCAAACGCCGACGGCATTCGGTGACAGCAGTTGACGTGCGCCGCCAAGCGCTTTACAAAGCGGGTTCACCGAGACTGCATCGGATATAACCGGAGATGCCGACCATGAAGACCCTCAGCCGACTGACTGCCATTACGTGCGCCGCTCTCGCAACCGCGGCTGCCTTCAGCGCACAGGCGCAGGACTACCCCACCAAGGCCATCACCCTCACCGTGCCCAATCCCCCGGGCGGCATGAACCAGATACACGCGCAGCCGCTATCCGTGATCCTCGAAAAACTCACCAATCACCCCGCGCCTGTCGTCAATCGCCCCGGCGCGGTGGCCGCTGCCGGCACCGCGTTCGTCGCCAACCAGCCGCCCGACGGGCATCACATCCTGGTGACGACGCCGAACCTGTATCTCGCGATTGAAAAAGACAAACTTTATGGCGTGAAATCGCCGTTCTCGCTGGAGCAGATCGAATTGCTCGCACTGCTGTCGGCGGACCCGTTGATCATGACCGTTCATCCGCAACTGCCCGTCAAGAACACCAAGGAATTTATCGCGCTGGCAAAGTCACGGCCCGGCGAACTGGTTTATTCGAGTTCCGGCCCGTTTGGCATTCTGCACACGCCGGTGGAAATGTTCGCACAGGCCACCGGCGTCAAGTTTCGCCATCTGCCGACCACCGGCGGCGGCCCCGCCATCACCCAGGCGCTGGGCGGGCACGCGCAGATCACCAGTGGCGGACCGGCCGCGGTGCAAACCTATGTGCAATCGGGCAAGTTGAAAGCCATCGGCAGTTGGGGCGTCAAACCCTATCCCACGATGGCCGATGTGCCCACCTTTAAATCGCAAGGCCTCGATATCGAAGCCTATTTGTGGGTGGGCCTCTTTACCACCAAGGGCGTGCCGCCGGCGACGCTAACCAAAATGCGCGACCTCATCCGCCGCGCCGCCAACGACGCGAGCTTCAAACAGGCGCTCGAAAAGGCGAGCGTCGTGCCCGATTATCGCGAGGGCGCCGAGTTCCAGAAATTCTTCGACGCCGACTACAAACGCATGGCGGTGGTGGTGAAGGGCATAGGCAAGATTTGATGCGGGCGCTTGTCCGCGAAATTCCGCGGGTGTTACGCAACGGGATTTAGCGCATCGTTCCACCCCCATGCACGGCCTTGCTGCCGCGCGTGTGATGTATACGGCGATACGTATGCGGCTCGTTCGAGACTAAAGTCTCAAGGCTTGAAAATTCGAGCGGAAGGGGAATACACTAATGATGTCGTTTGCCCGACATCATTTATGGAAATGCGGTTGCGTCATTACACACCGGCTATTTTCATCCCTCGCAAGGAGGCGGCGCAGGCGCCCTTTGCACCCTTTGCACCCTTTGCCCCAATCATTAATTTCCAGGGAGATTAAAAATGAAACTGCTTAAACAATGGTTACCGTCTTCGGTTTTCTGCGCGGCGTGCTTGCTGGCAAGTGCTACGATTGCCAACGCAGCTACCGCGGAATTAAAAGTTTCGCAAAACAGCATTCCTGTTAATCAGGAACTAACGGTCACCTTTAGCAGTACGGTGCATTGCAAGATACAAATGAGCGTCGTGGGGCTGGACGATCCGTCACAATCGCAAAAATTGCCGTTGGAATTCAAGATATTTACGCCTCCGGCACAGTACAAGTTCAAGATGTCGAAACCCGGGAAGTACCGCGTCTGGGCGCAAAATATGGACGGTACAACCTGCGGGAATTTGAGCCCGATGACAGATATCGTGGTGACCAATGCCACCACACCTTCCACCACTCCAGCACCTTCCACCACTCCAAACACCGGTGCCACGGGCGGTGGCGCCAAACCAAGCGGCACACCCGCCCCTAAAGGTGGCACAAAGCCCGTTCCGTGCAAGCAACCGGGTAAACCCGGCGTCGGCAAAGACTGCATGGACTAGCCGTAGCCCCAGCATCACACATGGGGCGCAATCGGCGAAGCGCATTGCGCCACGGAACAATCGCGGCCAGCGCGTAGCCGCAAAGAACGCTTCCGGAGGCGCGGTCGTCCTTGCGCGAGATCTATCTCTATCGCGCG
The DNA here is from genome assembly GCA_002412495.1 of Betaproteobacteria bacterium UBA5216. Taxonomy (GTDB): domain Bacteria; phylum Pseudomonadota; class Gammaproteobacteria; order Burkholderiales; family SG8-41; genus UBA5216. The sequence goes on along the minus strand of DHVE01000021.1, from coordinate 5,276 downwards.
AGCTTCACCGCGCCAGCCACACCTCGGCCAGATCCTGTCCGAGGTAGTGACTGGGCGTGATATGCCAGCCGCGCACGGCCATGTCCGTTACCACAGCGCGGCGCCACCACAGCACCGGCACACTGTACGCCAGCCGCAGCGCGCGACGCTCGAATTCGCGTACTAATTCGCGGCGCTTACGTACCTCTGCTTCGCCCGACTGGCGGTCGAACAGATTATCGAGCGCGCGGTCGATGTGGTGGCTTGCGTTCGCCGGCGTGCGGTCATACGACAGATACCGCGCGAATTGCAGATTGGGTTCGTCGGCGTGATCGCAGGCGAAATCCAGCGCCGCGTCGAAAACCGGCGGTTCGCGGGTAAGAATGTTCACAAACGCACGTGGCTCAAGGCGCTCGTGGCGCACGGTAACACCGATCTGCCGCCACTGCTCCACCAGAAAATCACCCACCGGGCCATATAGCGTTTCCGACAACCGGTTGGTGAGCGTAAACGATAAGTCCGCCACGCCCGCCTCTTGCAACTGCTTGCGCGCCTGCGCGCGCGAAGTTTCGATGTCTTTCGCGAAACCCGGTTGCGCCACGAGATCCTGTTCCGACAGCGACATCGCCGAGCCGGGCCGCGACAGGCCGCCCACCACGCCCGCCATGGTCACTTTCGACAACGCCGCCGCGCCGCCCCAGCGGTCTATCGCCAGCGACAGCGCGCGGCGCACGCGGCCGCGATCAAACGGTTTTTTGGCGGTGTTGAATGTCAGCACCGTTGCGCACACCCACTGCGATTCCTGCACGGCGGCGCGCTTGCCGAGCGCGCGCGTGACCCGTTCGAAATCCCCCGGCGCCAAGCCGCGAAACTCGGCGTGCAATTCGCCCGCCGCCAGCGCGCGGCTCATCTGCTCGCGCGGCATGAGCAACGCAGTGTAACCGTCGAGATACGGTTTTCCCTTGTCGTGGTAATCCGCGTAGCGGCGTCCGCGCCATTGCGCGCCAGGCACGTGCGCCTCGAACACAAAAGGCCCCGTGCCGAGCACGTTGCTTTGCGGAAATATCGCGTCTTCCGCGAGCTTGGCGGCACGGTAGATGCAGTCAAACGGACTGGCGAAATTCAGCAGCATGGCGTTGTTCGGCCGCGCCAGTTTGAACACCACCGTCTGACTATCCGGCGTTTCAATGGACGCAATATCGGCATAACGCTCCGCGCGCACCGACGACACGCCCGGCGGTGGCCGGCGTATGCGTTCGTAACTGGCGCGCACGTCTTCGGACGTCAGCGCGGCGCCGTCATGAAAACGCACGCCGGGCTTGAGCTTGAAGGTGTAGGTAAGACGATCTTCGGACACCGTCCATGATTGCGCGAGATCGCCTTTAACGGTGGGAGCCTTCGCGGCGTCCGTGGCGGCAATTGCAAGCAACGTCGAGTAATGCGGCCGTACCGCGTGGATAAAACTGAATGACGATTGCGCGTGGCAATCGTAGTTGGTGGGCTCGCCCACCACCGCGAACTTCAGCACCCCACCCGTTTGCGGTGCCTCGGCGGTTTGTGCCATCGCCCAAGACGAACAAAATAATATCAATAAAAACAAATAGTTACGCATACCCCCCCATCTATTCCCCACTGCCGCCGGATTCAGATTTTGATGCAGGCCGCAAAATGGCCTGCTTGAACCTCGCGCAACGGTGGCCGCTCGATCTTACACGCCGCGTCCGCGCGCGGGCAGCGCGTGTGGAACACGCAACCCCGTTGCGAACCGGGCGGGGCCAGCGGGCTTGGCACTTCGCCGCCCAGCACGCGATGTTCGCGCCGCGCTTCGATCACCGGATCCGGCACCGGCACGGCCTCGAGCAGCGCCTGCGTGTACGGATGCAAGGGCGTGGCATACAACGCATCGCGATCCGCGATTTCAATCACGCAGCCAAGATACATCACGATCACGCGATCGGAAATGTGCCGCACCACGGCGAGATCATGCGCGATGAACAAATACGTGAGGCCAAGTTTTTTTTGCAGGTCTTCCAGCAGATTGATGATCTGCGCCTGTATCGACACATCCAGCGCCGACACGGGTTCGTCGCACACAATGAATTCCGGTTCCATCGCCAACGCCCGCGCAATGCCGACACGCTGGCGCTGCCCGCCCGACAATTCGTGCGGATAACGGCTCGCCATGTAATCAAACAGGCCCACCAGCCTAAGCAGTTCGATCACCCTGGCGCGCGCGGCGGTTTTATCGGGCTGGAGTTTATAAACCAGCAGCGGCTCGGCGATGCTGTCCCCAACCGTCATGCGCGGATTCAGCGAGCTGTACGGATCCTGAAAAATCACCTGCATTTTGCGGCGATACTTTTTCAGTGCATCGCCTTGGGCGCGCGTTACGTCCGCACCGGCGTAGGTAATGGCGCCAGCGGTGGATCGCTCCAACCGCAGCAAGGTGCGGCCCACCGTGGTTTTGCCGCAGCCCGATTCGCCCACCAGCCCGACGGTTTCGCCTTTGTATACGTCGAACGACAGATCATCGACGGCGCGCACTTCGGCACTCTTGCCGCCGAAGGTCTTCAGGCCCGTGGAAACATCAAAATAGGTTTTGAGGTTGCGCACGCCGAGCAACGGCGTTGCGCGCTGCACCGGTTTCACGACCACGCTGCCCGATGCGGCCACCGGCAAACCCAGCGCCGCCGGGCCATCGCGCTCGATCTCGACGGCGCGCAGACATGCGGCGTGGCGGCCGGCGGCAATTTCCACCAGCTCCGGCATGGCCTGCTCGCACGCGGCCTGCCGCGCGGCGCAGCGCGGCGCGAACCGGCAACCCGGTGGCGGCGCCAGCAGATCTGGCGGCGCGCCGTCGATGGTCTCGAGTTTTAATCCGCGCGGTTGATCCAGGCGCGGCACCGAGCGCAACAATCCGGCGGTGTACGGATGCAGCGGTTTGGCGAAGACCGCCGCCGCGCCGCCCTGCTCCGCCATGCGCGCCGCGTACATCACATTCACGCGATCCGCGTAGCGCGCGACGACGCCGAGATTATGCGTGATCACCACCAGCGCGATGTTCAAATCACGCGACAACTGCTTCATCAATTCAAGAATCTGCGCCTGAATCGTGACATCCAGCGCGGTGGTGGGTTCGTCGGCGATAATCAATTTGGGATTGCAAACCAGCGCAATCGCGATCACCACGCGCTGGCGCATGCCGCCGGAAAACTGATGCGGATATTGATCCAGCCGCGATTCGGCATCGGGGATGCCCACCATTTTCAGCAATTCCAGCGCGCGCGCGCGTGCCGCTTCCGGCGTCAGACGCAAATGCAGCAAAAGCGGCTCGGTGATCTGAAACCCGATGGTGAGCACGGGATTCAGCGAGGTCATCGGGTCCTGAAAAATCATCGCGATATCGCGCCCGCGAATCGCGCGCATTTCGTCCGCGGCCAGCGTGAGCAAATCGCGGCCCTCGAACAGAATGCGCCCCTGCGTCACGCGCCCCGACTGCGCCAGCAATCGCATGATCGCCAGCGACGACACCGATTTGCCGCAGCCCGATTCGCCCACCAGCGCCACGATTTCGCCCGCACGCACGCGATACGAAATGCCTTCCACCGCGCGCACCACGCCGCGCGGCGTGTTGAACTGCACGTGGAGGTTATCGACTTCAAGCAGCCACGGGCTGGCGGCTGTTGCTACGGTCATGCAAGCGCCTCTGCCAGCACCCGCGCCACATGCACCGCCTCGCGTTGCGCGCCGTCGTGGATCTGATGCCGGCAACTGGTGCCGTCGGCGATGATCAGCGTGTCCTTGCCCGCCTCGCGCACCTTCGGCAACAGCGCGGCTTCGGCCATTTGCATGGAAATATCGTAGTGCTCCGCGTCGTAGCCGAAGCTGCCGGCCATGCCGCAGCAACTGGATTCGATCAAGTCGGTTTGCAATTCCGGAACCAGCTTCAGCACGCGCAGCACGGTGGGCATGGCGGCGAATGCTTTCTGGTGACAATGGCCATGCAGCAGCGCCTTTTTCTGTGCGAGCGGTTTGAGGTTGAGCTTGAAGCGGCCCGCGTCGAGTTCGCGCGCGATGAATTCCTCGAACAGGAAGGCATTAAGGTCCAGTTCCGCCGCCTGCGGCGTGGGCCACAACGAAATAAATTCGTCGCGCATGCCGAGGAGGCATGACGGTTCAAGGCCCACGATGGGAATACCGCGTTCGACATAAGGCAACAAGGTGTTGATCGTGCGCTCGGCCTCGGCGCGCGCCTCGGCAATCATGCCGGTGGCGAGGAAGGTTCTGCCGCAGCACAGCGGACGCGGGTCTTTGGTTTGCGGCAGGTGTACGGTGTAGCCGGCGGCTTGCAGTACTTTGAGCGCGGCGTGGGCGTTTTCGGGTTCGAAGTAGTTGGTGAAGGTGTCTATGAAGAGGGCGACTTCGGGATGCTTTTCACCCCCATCCCCGCCTTCCCCCCTCAAGGGGGAAGGGGTTATCGTGGGGTTATCCAGGCCATCATTCCATATGCCATCAGTGTGGGTAGGAAACCCCGGACGCCTAACCGCGCTTTTTGCCCCCTCCCCCTTGAGGAGGGAGGGTTGGGGTGGGGGTGAAACGTTATCTCCCAAGAAACTACCTTTCCACTTCGGCAAACTCCGCCGCGACGCAAACCCCGCCAACCCTCTCCCAACCCCCTGCACCACATTCGCCAGCGGCCCCAGCCTGGAAACCCACGGCGCATACAGCGGCAGATTCGCAATCAACTTGTCCTTCAACGTAAACCCGTGTTTCTGCTTGTAGTGATGCAGAAACTCGATTTTCATCTTCGCCATGTCCACGCCAGTCGGGCACTCGCGCTTGCAGCCCTTGCACGACACGCACAGGTCCATGGTCTTGAGCATTTCGTCGGATGTGAACGCATCCGCTCCGAGTTGCCCGGACAACGCCAACCGTAAGGTGTTGGCGCGCCCGCGTGTGAGATGCTGTTCCTCTCGCGTGACTCTGAATGACGGGCACATGGTGCCGGCGTCGAACTTGCGGCAGTGTCCGTTGTTATTGCACATCTCGACGGCTTTATCCAGACCGCCCCATTCTTTCCAATCCAGTTCGGTTTTGATCGGTATCGTTTTGTAGCCGGGCTTGAAGCGAAACAGCGAACGGTCATCCTGCTTCGACGGCCGCACAATCTTGCCGGGATTCAACAAGCCCTTCGGATCAAAAATATCCTTGATCTCGCCGAAAGCCTGCGTGAGTTTCGGCCCGAAGAAAGGCGCGATCCATTCGCTGCGCACCAGGCCGTCGCCGTGCTCGCCGGA
>DHVE01000043.1 GCA_002412495.1 Betaproteobacteria bacterium UBA5216 | reverse complement strand
CCCCCTTCAAGGGGGAAGGAGTTTCATAGAAACGCAACATCTGACGGTAAACGCATGAACGATCCCCGCACAGCAGGTCTACTCGTCATCGGCAAAGACGTACAACGCACCGACGCCATCCCCAAAGTCACCGGCGCGGCGCAGTACGTGGCCGACATTCAAATGCCCGGCATGCTGCACGGCGCAGTGCTGCGCTCGCCGCATCCGAATGCGCGCATTGTGTCAATCGATGTCAGTGCCGCGCGCGCCACGCCCGGCGTAAAAGCGGTGATTACCGGCGAAGACACCGCGCACAAAAAATGGGGCGCGTTCCGGCCGGATTTGTATCCGCTCGCCATCGGGCGCGTACGGTATGTGGGCGATGAAGTCGCCGCCGTTGCCGCCATTTCGCCCGAAATCGCGCGTGCCGCCGTCGATAAGATTATCGTGAAATACGAGGTGCTACCCGCCGTGCTGTCGATGGACGAGGCGATGGCACCCAACGCGCCGCTGGTGCATGACGATTGCGCCGGCAACATCGCGCACGAATTCAATTTCGAGCGCGGCGATGTCGATGCCGGGTTCAAGGCAAGTGACTGCATCGTTGAAGGCACGTGGCAATCGCAGCGTCAGTGGCATACCTCGCTGGAAACCATAGGTTGTGTTGCGAAATTTTCCGAGGGGCGCTACACGCTGTGGTGCAACTCGCAAACGCCGTATCTCGCGCGCGGTCGCTACTCAACGGCGTTGGGCATACCCGAATCACAAATGCGCGTGATTCAAACCGAAGTCGGCGGCGGCTTTGGCGGCAAATCAGGCGATGACAATTGCTCGGTGATCTGCGCCATGCTTGCGCGCAAATCCGGCAAGCCGGTGAAGCTGATCCACACGCGCGAGGAAGAGTTTCTCGCCAGCCACCCGCGCATGCCCATGCGCTACTGGGTGCGCCTCGGCTTCAGCAAGGCGGGCAAGGTGCTCGCCAAAGAAATCAAAATGTGGGCCGACAATGGCGCCTACACCGGCAAATCGCAGGCGATTTTGGGCGCTGCGACCGTGCGCCATGACGCGCTCTACAAATACCCCAACGCACGCGCGCATTCTCGGCTGGTGTATACCAACCTGGTGCCCACAGGCGCGTTTCGCGGCTTCGGCAATCCTTCCGCCGACTGGGCGGTGGAACAGGCATGGGATTTAGCCGCCGAGAAACTCGGCATCCCCGTGGAGAAGCTGCTGCACCTGAACGCGGTGGAGCCGGGCGACGTGTCGCCGCACAATCACAAGATCACCAGTTGTGAATTGAAGCAGTGTATCGACAAAGCGGTCGAACTCATCGACTGGAAAGCCAAGCGCAAAAACAAGCGATCCAATCATGGTCTGGGCATGGGTTGCAGCCTGCACGTCAATGGCCGGCGCAGCTTCGGCGATTGGGACGGCAGTTCGGCAATCGTACGCATCAACGACGACGGCCGCGCCACCATCATCACCGGCGAAGGCGAAATCGGTCAGGGCACATTGACGGTGCTTCGCCAGATCGCCGCCGAAGAACTCGGCTTGCCGTACGAGGACGTAGACATCACGCGCCCCGACACCGATGTGCATCCTTATGCGTTGGGCGCGCTCGCGAGCCGCGTCACGTATGTCGCGGGCAACGCGGTGAAGCGCGCGGCGGGCGAGGCAGCGAAACAACTGATGGCCGCCGCCGCCGAACAATTCAAGCTGCCGGTGGAAGACCTCAGCATCATCAATGGCCAGATTGGGCCGAAAGCCGGGCCGGAGTCGGCCTACAAGCCGGTGGCGGTGATTACGCGTGCCAACATCTATAAACGCGGCGGGCAGCCGATCATCGGCGTGGGGAATTTCGATAACCCTTCCGATTTTCCGGATCACAGCCGCTACGGCAATGAATCGGGTTCGTATAACTTTGCCGCGCAGTGCGTCGAGGTCGAGGTGGATCGCGGCACCGGCGCGGTGAGGCTCGAAGAAATTTCCGCCGTGGTCGATTGCGGCACCGTGCTGCATCCCGCAATGGCACAGGGCCAGGTGCATGGCGGCGTGGTGCAGGGCATCGGTCTGGCGATGACTGAATATTTTGATTTGTGGAACGGCCAGCCGACTGATCCGCAATTGAAGGATTACCCGCTACCAGGCGCGGCGAATCTGCCGAAGATGCATGTCGCCTTCGCGGATTCGTTTGAACCGTCGGGGCCGTTCGGCGCCAAGGGACTGGGCGAAATTGGGCTGGATGCGATACCCGCCGCGATTGCCAACGCGATTGCCGATGCAGTGGGCGTGCGTATCCACAACCTCCCGATCACGGCGGAAAAGGTGCATCGCGCGTTGCATCCCGAGTTGTACGTGAATGAAGTGGTTGCGCCCGCAAGCGAACCCAAGGGCGGCATGTGGTCGCGCCTTTCGGTCGGCAAACCGTCAGGCCCGCGCCCGTTCAACCCGGAATTTGTCGTCGCAACATCGGTGGACGAAGCCGTGAAGTGGATGGCCGAAGGCGACACCGCGCTGGTGTCCGGCGGCATGTCGCATGCGCTGCGCCGCGAGCGCACGGGTTATCCGCAGGCGAAGCGACTGGTGTCGCTGGCACGCGTGCCGGAGCTTTTGGAAATGGGCGTTGCCAATAGCGGCGTGTTGAAAATCGGCTCGGCGGTGAGTCAGCAGCGCATTTTTGAAGACGCGAAAGTCAAAGCGGGCTGGCAGGCGATACACGATGCGCTTGAAGCTGTCGGCCACACGCGCCTGCGCCGCATGATTACCGTCGGCGGCAGCATCGGGCCGCTGATCGCGGGTTTTGATCTGCCCATCGCATTGCTCGCGTTGAATGCGCGCGTCACCGTCGCGGGTACGCGAGGGCAACGCACGCTGGCGCTCGATGAAGCCTTTGAAAAGCGTTTCGGCAAGGACGAATTGGTCGTCAGTGTCGAGGCGGACGCGCTGCCCGCGCGCACCGGCTCGGCCTTCCACAAGTATATGCTGCGCGGCGAGCTGGAAATCCCCACCGTCAATGTCGCGGCCAAAGTCACTTTGGATGGCACCGGCAACTGCGCCGCCGCGCGCGTGGTGGTAGGCTGCATGGGCTGGAAGCCGATTGTGCTTGATCTGGCGCAACTCATTGGCAAGCCGTTGTCGGAAGATGCGATACGTGAGGCCGTGCGAGTGGTGCGCAACCTCGCGCAACCGGTGTCGGATGTGCGCGGCTCGGCGGCCTATAAGCGCGAGATGGCGGTGGAGTGGGCGGCGCGTATATTGGTTAAGGCTAGTCAACGTGCAAAATAAAGCTGACATGGAACACTTGGATTCCCCCTACCCGTCGTTCCCGCGAAGGCGGGAACCCATAACACCGTGCCACTTGAGACACCGTTGCCCCCCCTCCTACCTCCCCCCGCAGCCGGGGGGAGGGGATACCCGCTTTCGCGGGAATGACGGATTGGGGTTTTCGGCGTCTTCTTGCATCGTGACACTTGCAATCTCTGCCGTCGTTGCGTTTGGCGACGCGCAGCAAGCAGTCGCGCAAACCTACCCCACCGGCCCCGTGCGCATCGTCGTGCCCTTCCCGCCCGGTGGCGGCGTCGACAGCCTTGGCCGCCTCACCGCAGCCAAACTTTCCGAAGCGCTGGGCCGCACGTTTGTGGTTGAAAATCGCGGCGGCGCCAATGGCATGATCGGCAGCGAAGCCGTAGCCAAATCCGCCAAGGACGGGTACACACTGATGGTCAATGGTGCGAATTTTGTCACGTCACCCAGCCTGTACCGTAAGGCGCCTTACGATCCGGTACGTGATTTCGAAGCCATCAGCCTGATAGCGTTTGGCCCCAATGTACTGGTGGCGCATCCATCGCTACCGGCAAAATCCGTGGGCGAACTGATCGCACTGGCAAAAGCGAAACCTGGCGAGATCGGTTTCGCGGGTTCGGGCAGTGGCAGCACACCGCATCTCGCGGGCGAGTTGTTCAACGTGATGGCCGGCGTGAAGATGGTGCATATCCCGTACCGCGGCTCCGGCCCGGCTATGATCGGGTTGCTCGGCGGCGAGGCAACGATCATGTTCCTGCCAGCGATCAACGCCGGCCCGCACGTGAAGACAGGTCGTTTGCGCGCATTGGCCGTCACCAGCCGCGAGCGGTTGTCGGCGATGCCGAATCTGCCCACCGTGGCGGAAGCCGGATTGAAGGGTTATGAATCGAGCCAGTGGTACGGGTTGTTCGCGCCTCTGGGAACGCCTGCCGACATACTCAATCTGCTCAACGCGCAGTTGGCGAAAATCATGCAAAGCGCGGATATCAAGGCGCGCCTCGGCGAAGAAGGTGTGGTACCGGTGGGCGGCACGCGCGAGCAATTGGCCGCGCACGTGAAATCCGAAATTGCCAAGTGGGCGAATGTGATCAAGCTCTCCGGCGCGCGGGTGGATTAAAGCCCGCAAACAACTCACCGCAAAGGCGCAAAGGTACCGCAAAGAAAACCAGAAACGGAATTGGATTTCTTTGCGATACCTTTGCGCCTTCGCGCCTTTGCGGCAGGTTCTTCAGCAACCAGCCTACTGATACTTCTTCACCACTTCGATCAGTTCATCGCTGGGTATCAGCGAAGTCGATCCCACGTTTTTGTAGCGCACAATACCCTGCTTGTCGATCACATACCACGCGCGCTGGGCACGCAGGTAGATATTAATGCGCGAGTTTTTGGCCATTTCCGGGTCGTCGAACAGCGCATCATAAGAACGCAACATGGAGCGCGAAAGATCGGTGAGCAACGGGTAACTAACGCCCATCTTCTCGCCCCACGCGCGGTTGGCATCGAGGAAGTCAACACTGACGCCCAGAACCTGGGCGTTTACGGCTTCAAACTTGGGAAGGTCCAGTTGAAAGCCGAGTGCTTCCTGCGTTCAAGTCTTGGTGAACGCGCCGATGTAAGTAAAGATGATTACCGACTGCTTGCCGGCAAAATCGCTGAGCCGCACGTTGCCGCCTTTGGTCGAGGGCAGCGAGAAATCCGGCGCCTTGTCGCCCACTTGCAGCGCGTAACTGGCTTGTGACGCAAGCAAAAGCGCCGCGCCTGCCAGCAACGTTTTCAACATTCGCAAAAACATAGTGCCTCCTGGGTTAATGACGTGGGTCGGGCTTCGAGGGCGCCTTCGCCACGAGGGTTTGAATCAACTTCTTCATATCGGGCCGGTCCAGATCAAGCGGCCCCAAGCCACGTGCAACAACATTCTGGTCACGATCGACAATATACGTCATCGGCACGCCGCGCGCATTGATGGCGCGGCCAAACGCCATGCCCTTGTCGTGCGCCGACGGCATCGTGTATTTGTTTTCGTCGAGAAACTGCTTCACCGGTTTCGCGTCGCCACCATCCAGCGATATCGTCATCACCACCACGTCTTTGTCCGGGTAACTCTTGTGGGCCTTCTGCACGGAAGGCATCTCGCCGCGGCAGATGTCTCACCACGTCGCCCAGAATCGGATGACGATCACCTTGCCTTTCATCTCCGATGACTTGAGCGCGCCACCATGCAGATTGGCAAATTCGAAGGCGGGCATTTTCGTGGGCTGCGGCGGCGGTGACATGACGGTTGGATTCGGGAACAATCCTTCGGCGGCATGCGCGTGGCCCAAAGAAGTGGCCGCGGCTAGTGTCGCCAAGGCCACCAAAGCCATATACCGAAAAAACAATTTTTTATTTAAAAACATATACTTATAATACCCCATGAAAGGCAAGATCGTTTCACTCGGGTGGCCAAGAAGCTACGCCGGCTGCGATTTCCGGCGCGCCCGATATTCATTTACGTCGCGCCAGCCTTCCTTGCTTGCCACGCCACCGCGCACCGCGCCGGCGTCAATACTGCCGAACAACAACTCGTAACCCGGCGGCAACGGGCGGCTGCCGGGCACCGCCAGCCACAGACGCAACAGCAAACGCTTTTTTTCTTTCTCCCGATAATCGTCGTAGCGCGTGCGCGCATGATACGTCAGATGATTGTTAAGCAACTGGATATCGCCGGGCTCGAAATCCATGTTGAGCGCGAGTTCTTCCGAGAGGTCGCCGTATAAATTCAGCGCTTCTTCCTGCGCCGCGGTCAAGCGTGGCACTTCGGGAAAATCCTGCGCGAACTTGATGTATGCCGGTGAAAACATGCCGGTGAAATGCCCATCGCGAAAACCGAATATCGGCTTGGGATAGGCGCGCGCTTCGCCCGGCTGTTCGTCGCCCTGACGGCTGTTGTACCAGTCGGCGTAAAACACGTCGATCAAGTCCGGCCGGCGGCGCAGAATTTCATTGTGTATCTGCGCGGCGCTGGCGATACGGCTGATGCCGCCCGATTTGGCCTTGCGCACGCACAGCAGGCCCACCACATCACAGCGGTCGCCATGAAACGGCAAATTGCGCGATGTTTTCGAGCCGCGAATCTTGGTTTTTTCGAGTGCCTTGCCTTCGTCTTCGACTACACCCAGCAGTTCGCCGCGGCCGCCCTGACACACCGCCGTGCCCAAATGCGCGCCGATGCCCCAATAGACCAGCCGCAATTCATCCGGTGTATACGTAATGGGCAGGCCGCGCAGCAGCACGATACCGCGCCCGGTTTCAAGTGCCTGAGCGACTTTCGCCAGCTCGCCCGACAATACCGGCAACGGAAAATCATCGCGCGTCACATCCGGCCAGTCCAGCCCGCGACGCTGCACGCCCCGCAGCGCGGCATCAATTTCAGCCAGCTCCGTGGCGCTGAAGCGGCGGATCCAGTCGGACGATTTTTCGAGATCGGCGCCCCGCCATGCAAAGGGAGCGATGATTTCGCGGTGCTTTTCAACTTGCATGCTGATTCCTAAAATGCTTCTACTAACAACTACGGTTGCCCGGAAATTCCTGCCGCCCTGATCAATTTACCGTAACGGGCCACTTCCGATTTGATCAGTGCCGCAAACTGCTCCGGCGTGTCGCCTATCGGCTCAAATCCTTCGCGCGCCAGCGAATCGCGTATATCCTGCGCGCGCAGCGTCTTGATGATCTCCATGTTCAGCTTGACGACAATATCGCGCGGCGTGGCCGCCGGCGCAAGTACCCCGCGCCAATTGACCAGCGTATAGCCCGGCACACCCGACTCGGAGACTGTCGGCACCAGCGGCGCGTGCGCGGAACGCTTCGGCCCGGTGACCGCGATCGCACGCAGCCGCCTTGCCGTAACGTGCGGCAGCGAAATCGCCAGGTCCGCGATCATCAGCTCGACCTGCCCGCCGATGAGCTCCGTGATCGCGGGGCCGGTACCTTTGTAGGGCACGCCCACCATGTCGATACCCGCCATGCTCTTGAACATTTCCGCCGACATGCCCGACATGCTGGTGGCGCCCGACGAGGCATAGCTCAACTTGCCGGTTTTGGCGCGCGCAAGCGCGATAAACTCCTTCACGGTGGTGGCCGGCACCGAGGGATGGACCACCAGCACGTTCGGTCCGCTCGACACCGCCGTGACCGGCGCGAAATCACGCACCGGGTCATACGACAGTTTCGTGTTGAGACTGGGCGCGAATGCCACCGCGCTGGTCGGCGCCATGACCAGCGTGTAACCGTCGGGTGGTGACTTCGCGCACAAATCCAGCCCGATGGTGCCACCCGCGCCGCCGCGGTTTTCAACCACCACCGTTTGCCCGATACCCGGCGAGAGCTTTTGCGCCACCAGACGCGTTACCAGATCGTTGGCGCCGCCGGGGGCGAAGGGCACGATGATACGAATGGGCTTGCTTGGATACGGCTGTGCCATAACGCCAGTCACGCCGACGCCAACAACGAGAAGCACGGCCGCGATCTGCCGCATATTCAATCATCCGGCCGAAACCCGGTCTCCGGTTTCAGCCCTTTGCGTTTTTGTTTTTCGCTGATTTTTCCGTTATCGAGATAACGCCCCGCCACCGCGCGCTTCGCCGCCTCATCCCACTGCGGTAACCAATCGCCATCGCCCGGGCTGAACCATGGCGACTGCGGGCGACGTTTGGGCAATCCGAGTTCATCCCAGATTTTGCCGGCGCGTTCCATATATTCTTTTTTCGGCAGCGCGAGCGGCGGGAGATCTTCTTTTTTGGTCGCGTCCATCAAGAGCGTGGCGTCCTGACGTTCGGTTTCATGCTCGCGCTCGGGGCCGTGGCCGGGGCTGCGGTAGTTGATGACCTGCAAATCATCCACCGGGTTCATGCGAAACGCCATTGCCCAGAAAATCGCATCGGAGTTTTCGGGATCGATGTCTTCATCCACCGCGATGCAGATTTTGCCGCAGTCGGCGCGAAACGCGCTCGCGCCCTGCAACGCCCGCCAGATTTCGGTGCGCGGCGTGTTTTTCTCCAGCACGATGATGATGATGCGCCGCAGCGCCGTCAGCCGCTCGTGCAACTTGACGCGCTTGACACCGCGGATACCCAGCGTCTTGCGCAAGTGGTTCAGGAACATCGGCTCATAGGAGACCAGCTTGATCGCACTCGACTCGCTGGGCGTTACCTGCGACAGATACGACGCCACCACGGCATCCTTGCGATGCGTAATCGCGGTGACGCGCATGGGGATATTGAATTCCTCCAGCGCGACATGGCCGTGCGATTCACCGAACGGGCCTTCGGGTTCAAGATACTCGGTATCGCAATAACCTTCGATCACGATCTCGGCTTCAGCGGGCACCATCAAATCGACGGTGCGCGCCTTCACCACGTTGATCGGCGCACCGGCCAGCCCACCCGCCACGCCGATTTCGTCCACGTCTATCGGCAATTTCATCGGCGCGACATAGGCCACGCACGGCGGGCAGCCAAGCGCAATAGCACACGGCATTTCCTTGTCGCCGCGCTGCTGGTGTTTCACATAATGCCGGTAACCGCCCGCGCCGCCGGTGCGCGTGGCCATGCGAATCACCAGACGATCCGCGGCCTTCAAACCCGCACGATACGTGCCGTGATTCTGAATGCCGCTGTCGGGATCCTTGGTAATCACATTGGTGGCCGTCAGCGTCGGCGTACTATCAAAACCCGGCGTGGAAATCGGAATCGGAATGCTGTCGAGACCGTTGCCGTCGTGTTTCAACGCATCGCCTTCGATAATCACTTCCTGACAGGCCGCGTTCATCACCACGCGCGGCGGGATCGGATTCGCGGTGGCATCATTCCATCGTTTTTCGACTTCCTCGGCCACGCACTGCATGCCCTGCAAATAAACAGCCGGGCTGGCCGCCAGCGCGCCCACCGCCACCGGAAATTTATATTTGCGCCCCTTGCCATCGACCACGTTGGTGAACAGGAACGCCTTGCGTTCCTCGTGCTCGATGCCACCGACGTACTGCCAGCGCACCAGCGGATGCATCTCGGCGTCTTTGTCGATGGCGCGGTCGATGGTCAGCAACAACCCGGCCTTTTTCAGCGCGGCGAGATGGTCGTGAAGGTCGGGGTATTTGCGGTTGTTGTTGGACATGATATCAAAACCTTTTTTTGCCACAGATTTCGCAGATTTACGCAGATCAAAAACCAACCCGTCATTCCCGCGAAGGCGGGAATCCATAACGCACGTGGCTTCGGCTAACTGTGCCATGGGTTCCCGCCTTCGCGGGAACGACATGGTTGGTGTTGATGTAGTCTGCGTAAATCCGCGAAATCTGTGTCGAGTGTCTTTAAAGCAGTGACTACCAAGCCACCGTCCCACCATCCACCGGCAGTATCACGCCAGTGATGTGATCCGAGGCGCGCGAGGCCAGCAGCACCGCCGCGCCTTTCAGATCATCCGGGCCGCCAGTGCGATGCGACGGCACTTCGGCTTCGAGGTATTCGCGATTGCGCTCAAACAGCTTCTCATTTAGCGGCGTAACAAAAAAACCGGGCGCGATGCAGTTAACCTGAATATTGTGCTGCGCCCATTTCACCGCAAGATCCCGCGTGAAATGCACCAGCGCGCCCTTGCTGGTGCTGTAGGCAATCGAACTATAGGCCGCCGGATTGCGCCCGACGATGCCCGCAATGGAGGCGATGTTGATGATCTTGCCGCGCTTTTTCTTGATGAACTCGCGGCCAATCACCTGCGAACAAATCAGCGCCGCATTGATATTCAAATCCATCACCTGCTGCCAGCGATCCAGCGGCATGTCTTCGGGCGGCGCCACCCACGCGCGGCCCGCGTTGTTCATCAACATATCGACGCGGTTGAATTTTTTCAGAATCGCATCTTTCATGGCCTCGACCTGATCGGGTTTGGTCACGTCGCACGCCACTGCGAGTGTTTTCACACCGAGTTTTTCGAGTTGCGCGCACGAGGCCTCGCACACTTCCACCTTGCGCGAGCAGAGCACGATGTTCGAGCCGGCTTCCGCCAGCCCGGTCGCCATTTGCAAACCGATGCCGGTGGCCCCGCCGGTGATGACGCTTACCTGGCCTTCTAGATTGAGCAGGTCTTTTACGTTTGCCACTTTTTATCCTTAAATGCGTGAGCGGTGAGGCGTGAGGCGTCACTCGCGCGACGGGTGATTCGCCTCACGCCTAAAACCTCACTTCAACAACAAACCACCAATAATATTCCGCTGTATCTCCGAACTGCCCTCATAAATCCGCACGATGCGCGCATCGCGATACGTGGTTTCGATGCCGGCCTCGCGCATATACCCCATGCCGCCGTGAATTTGCACGGCGCAATCGACCACCTTGCCCAGCGCTTCGGTGGAATACAGCTTGGCGGCGGAGGCTTCCATGGTGCCGCGTTCACCCCGCATCAGCGTCTCGATCGCGCGATAGGTCAGCCCGCGCGCCGCGTCGCGCTGCACGCTCATGTCGGCGAGCATCCATTGCAAACCCTGATGCTCGGCAAGCTTCTTGCCGCCCTGCACGCGTACCTTCATGTAATCAACACAGCGGTTGATCAAATGATCCATCATGCCGCAGCACCGCGCGGACACGGTCACGCGGCCAGCGGTGAGCGTTTTCATCGCTTGTATGTAGCCGAGGCCTTCGCCGCCCAGCAGATTTTCGGCGGGCACTTCACAATCGGTGAACGACAACGGCGCAGTGGAACAGCCGTGCATGCCCATCTTCAATTCATTCTTTCCAACGCTGAAACCCTTGAAATTGCGCTCGACGATAAACGCCGAAATGCCCTTGATGCCTTTCGACTTGTCGGTGATCGCCATCACGGTGAACACATTCGCGATGCTGGCGTTGGTGATGTAAATTTTTTCACCATTCAGGATGTAACGATCACCCTTTTTCACCGCCATCGTGCGCATGTCGGCCGGTGATGAACCAGCCTGAGGCTCGGTCAGCGAAAACGTGCCCACCCATTCGCCGCTCGCCATCTTCGGCAGGTATTTTTTCTTTTGCGCGTCGTTGCCCAAGGCGACGATGCCGGCGGTGCTGATGCCGGTATGGTTGCCGATCACCGTGGCGAAACCATAGTTGGTCTTGCCCATTTCCTCTTCGATGGCGCACTTGCCCCGCAGCGTCAAACCGCTGCCGCCGTACTGTTCAGGAATGGTGATTCCGAACAGACCCATCTCGCGCGCCTTTTGCATGAGCTCATCGGGTATCGCGTCGGATTCCTCGATCTCGCGAGAACGGGGATCAACTTCCTTGCGCAGGAAACGAGCGACTTCGTCGGCGTATGCGCGTTCTTCGGGGGTATAGGGATTCATGGTTGCACCTCAAAAAAATCAAAAGCGTTTTTGACGCAGATTAACGCGGATTAACGCTGATAGAACCAAACCCATTTTCATCGTCATGCCCGCGAAAGCGGGAATGACGTGACAGGTGTTGACATCATCTGCGTAAATCCGCATAAATCTGTGTCAATGGTTTTAGTCCTGCACTTTCGGCCGTATCAAAGCATCCGCCGCCACGACACCCTTGCCGCGTTCCATTACGAACAGCGGGTTGATATCGAGTTCGGCGACCTGATCCTTCAAATCCACCGCCAGCGCCGACAACTTCACGATGGCATCCGCCAGCCCGTCAATGTCGGCATGCGCGCGCCCGCGCGCACCGGCGAGCAGCGGGTAGCCTTTGATCTCTGCAATCATTTCGCGCGCCATTGCCGGGGTCACTGGCGCCAGCCGGAACGATACATCCTTCATGATCTCCGCGAAGATGCCGCCCAAGCCGAACATCACGGCAGGGCCGAACAGCGGATCGTTCGTGATGCCGAGTATTGCTTCGGTGCCGCCGCGCAGCATTTCCTGCACCAGCACGCCGTCGATTTTGGCTTTCGCGTTGTACGCCTTGGCGTTGGCGAGCACTTCGTCGTAGGCCACGCTTAACTCGGCATCGGAATTTAAACCCAGCTTCACGGCTTTCGCTTCGGTCTTGTGCGAGATGTCCGCCGACTGCACCTTGATCGCAACCGGGTAACCGATTTTTTTCGCGATCACCAAAGCGGCGTCACGCGTCGATGCCAGCGCTTCCTGCGTCACGCGGATGCCGTACTCCGCGAGAACTTTCTTCGCTTCGTATTCGGCAACATCCGTCGTTCGGCCCACAAGCATTTGTTTTGATTGTGTTTTTTTCAATACCAGCGCCTGCTCGCCGCGCTGTGCGTCTATACGGCGTTTGGCTTCCGCGTAACCGCTCATGGCGGCAAACGCACGCCCGCAACGCACCGGCGATTTGTAATGCGGGATGCGTGCTTCATCCAGCGCGGCGTAGGCATCCCTCGCCATCACGTCTCGCGCGCTCCACGCACAGGCAATCGGCTTGTCGGTGGTGTCGGCGATAGCGATAATTTCGGCGGCGATCTTGGTGGCGATCTCGCCCTGCAACGACGCATTCAGGAGTGCGATGCAATCCACGCCCGGATCATCCACGATGGCCTGCAAAGTGCGCCGGATCAGCGCGAGATCATTGAAGATCGCCGCCGTGACATCCACCGGATTCGCCAGCGAGCCGAACGAGGGCACGAATTCCTTTAGTTTCACAACCGTTTCCGGCGCGAGACTCGCGAGCCGCATGCCACGCGACACGCATTCGTCGGTCATTAATATGCCCGCGCCGCCCGACACGGTAATCATCGCGATGCGGTTGCCCTTGGGCAGCTTGCCGCAGCGGAACATGCGTCCGTAATCGGTGACATCCTGTATGTCGTCCACCTGAATAATGCCGCTTTGCTTGAAGGCAGCCTTGTAAAGCGCCATCGCGCCGCCGAGGTTAGCGGTGTGCGAGGCCGCCGCCTTTTGGCCTTCGTCAGTGTTGCCCACCTTCCACATGAGTATCGGCTTGCCCGCGTCCAGGGCTTTGAGGCCGATCTCGGGTATGCGCGCCACGTCACGCGCGCCTTCGAGGTAACACGCGATGATGTCGGTGTGCGGATCGCGCACGAAGTACTCGATGAATTCGAGCGACGACACGCCGATCTCGTTGCCTGTCGTCACCATTTGCCGGAACGCGAGGCCGCCTTCGGAGCACAGGCTCAACACCGAAAAGCCGAAGCCGCCCGATTGCGACACCATGGAGACGCGCCCCGCCGGGTAGCCGGCGAAAAACACCGAGCCGAATCCCGCGTAGCATTTGTCCGCCACGTTCATCATGCCCTGGCAGTTGGGGCCGACCACGCCGATGTTGTATTGCCGCGCGATGTCCGTCAGACGTTTTTGCAGCGCCACGCCTTCGCCGCCCATTTCCGAAAATCCCGAACTGAAAATAATCACATACGGCACGCCCTTTTTGCCGCACTGTTCCAGCATGTCGGCCACGCGCGCGGCGTTGATCAGGATCAACGCGAGATCCGGCACCTCGGGCACGTCGGCGAGCGACGGGTAGCACTTATGCCCGAGGATGTCCTGATAACGCGGATTCACCGGATACAACTTGCCGGTGTAGCCGTGATTGATCAGATGCGACAAAGGCTGGCCGCTGATGGTGATGAGGTCTTGCGAAGCGCCGATGATGGCGACGGATTTCGGGCTGAAAAACCGTTCGAGATCGCTGCGGGTAGGGTGCGTCATTGCGGAAGTTGTCGTGTAGCGCGGAAGGCCCGCATTATATCCTCAGTCATCGCGACACCCTGCCGATGCTATAATTTTCCCTCGTAAAATAAGAAATCATAATTTGACCACCGCCGCCAAATCATTCACGCAGTTGCTGGGCTTCAAAGACGTCTGGCTGATCACCGGCGGACACCTGATCACCCACTGGTACCCGGCAACGTTTTACGTGTTGCTGCCGTTCATCGGCAAGGAACTCGGTCTCACCTACACGCAGATCGGGCTCATCATCTCGCTGCAACATCTGGTCGGCGCGATCACCAATCTGCCCGGCGGCATGCTGGTCGACGCGGTGGGCCGCAAGGGCTACCTGATGGCGACTTCGCTGTTTTGGGTCGGGTTTCCCTACTTGCTGATCGCGTTTCTGCCACCGAGCTACGCCATGCTGCTGGTGTGTATCTCGCTGGTGGGCATCGGCAATAATCTCTGGCACCCAACCGCGATCCCCACGCTCGCCAACCGTTACCCGGATCGCAAAGGGCTGGTGCTGTCCGTGCACGGCATGGGCGGCAACCTGGGCGAGGCGCTGGCGCCGCTGGTTATCGGCGTGCTGCTGTCGTATATGAGCTGGCGCAGCGCGCTGGTGATCAATGTGCTGCCCGGCGCGGTGATGGCGGTGCTGATTCTGGTGTTTCTCGGTGCGTTCGCGGTTGAATCCAATCGGGGTAAAACCAGCGACGCCGCCAAAACGCGTGGCGGCACGCGCGCCTATCTGCGCGATGTCGCCAGCCTGTTGCACAATCGCGGCCTGATGCTGATCGCGTGCAGCGGCATGTTTCGCGTGGCCACCCAGTCGGGCCTGCTGACCTTTTTGCCGGTTTATCTGGCGTATGAACTGGGCTACTCGTCGTGGGCCGTGGGCATGGCGATGATGATGTTGCAAGCCACCGGCTTTATTGCCGGCCCGATCGGCGGACACATTTCCGATGTGGTGGGCCGCAAAAAGGTGGTGATGGCCAGCATGGCGGGCACCGCCTGTGTCATTCTCGGCATCATCTTCGCCGGCAAGACGCCGGTGTTTATTCTGATCGTGGCACTGCTCGGATTTTTTCTTTACGCCACTCGCGCCGTATTTCAGGCCTGGACGCTCGAACAGACACCGCCGCACCTCGCCGCCACCGGCATCGGCATCAACTTCTCAATGCAGGGCCTGGGAGCGGCCTTTGCACCATTCATGTTTGGCTACATCGCCGATCACTACAGCATTTACACCGCATTTTATTTTCTCGCCGGGCTGGTGGTGATCGCGAATATTTTGATTTGCTTCATGCCCGGCATGTCGAACCGGCCGGCGCACGCCAGCGGCAATACCCCTTAGGTTTCAGTAACATTGACTGATGGATACCGGTGAGCGGCGACTATCCGCTTGCCACTATCGGGCGCCTGCCTGCACCAAAATATTCACCATCTCGCTGTAGCCACGCGAGCGGGCCAGTGCCAACGGCGTATGGCCATTGCGATCAGGCAACTGCACATTAGCCCCCGCCTTGACCAGTGCACGCAACGTTTCCACATGCCGCGGCCCGCCATTGCCCAGCACAATGGATTCAATCAGCGCCGTCCAGTGCAGGTTGTTTACGTGATCCAGTGGCGCGCCCGCCGCGATCAATTGCTTGACCACGCCTTCATGCCCCAGATGCGCCGCGGCTATCAGCGCCGTTCCGTCATAGCGGCTGGTGGTCAGCCGGGCACTGGCGCCACTCGACAATAAGGCACGCAGCGTGGCTTCATCATCGGCCACCGCCGCAATGGTTACCGCATCGTACTTGTCGTTTTCCAGAAGATCGGTCTTTGCGCCCCCCTTGACAAGCGCCCGAACCGCATCGGGCTTGCGCGCAAATGTCGCGATATGCAAGGCAGTGCGGCCATGGGCATCGCGGCGGTTTACATCGGCGCCCCCGGCGATCAGGCTTTCCATCTGGGGCACATTGCCCGCATGTGCCGCCGCATGCAACCCGGTGTAACGCGAGACCTCCGCGGCAGCCGGCGGCACCTGCGCCGGCGCACTGACGCCACCAACCATACCGGTGGTCGCGAAGGCGGCCAGCAGCCAACCGCGCAGTGAACGGAAAAGACTGCCGCCCTGTCTCTCGCTGTTACGTAATCCGTTCACCGCGCCGCCCTCCTGACTCACGTTACTTCAGTAACTCTTTTACTTTTTCGATGCCGGCATTTGCGCAAGCCTCGTCAAGATGTCCGCCGGGTGCGCCGCCCACGCCCACCGCGCCGATCACTTCATTGCCCACGCGCACCGGAACACCACCGCCCAGCAGCAAGTAGCCGGGGATATGCACCAGATTGGCAGCCGCGGGGTTCTTCTGCGAAGCTTCCATCATTGCCTGAGTGGTGTTCTTGGCCGAGGCCGCGGTATACGCTTTTTGCAGACTGGCGCCCAGCGTGTGCGGTCCCGCATTGTCGGCGCGCTGCACCGCGCGAACACCGCCGGCGCGATCCACCACGGTTGCGGTTACCGCATAATTGCTGGCGGCACAAGACGCCACGGTCGCGGCGGCAATCTGGTTCGCCAAATCCAGCGACATGTTTTTCTCGGTGCGCACGCTCTGCGCGTGCGCCGGCAACATCAGCGCCGCCGTACTGATCAGCAACGCGCGGGCAACGGCATGGCCAGTCTGTAACATATTGATTCTCCTGTGGTTTTGTTTGCAAATCAGCATGATTCGCATGAACAGGAGCGTATCGCCGGCACACGCCGGCAACTATTCGTACGGTTACGTTCACCACTCCGTACAAATACGCAGCGTGCCGGGCTACGCTTCGCCGGATTCCACTATCGCGGCATAGCGCCGAATCAGATCCGCCAGTGATTCCGCGCCCAACTTGGCAAAGACACTCGCGCGATGGGTTTCCACCGTGCGCGGCGATAGATCCAGTGCGCGGCCAATTTCCTTGTTGGTCAGCCCGCTGATGATCAGCCCCAGCACTTCGCGCTCGCGCGGACTGAGCTGCGTATAGCGTTCGCGCGCCACGTGGTTGGCCTGCTGCCGCTCGCGCGAACGCACATGCTGGCGCACGGCATTTTGCAGGGCTTCGAGAAGTGCATCGTCATTGACGGGCTTCTCGAGAAACTCCGCCGCGCCGGACTTGAATGCGCGGCGGCACATATCCACCGTGCCATGCCCGGTGAGCATGATCACCGGCTGGTCAACACCTTGCTCGACCAATTGTTGCAGCACCGTGAGCCCGCTAACGCCGGGCATGCGCACATCCAGCACGATGGCGCCTATGCTATTGCGGTCAAACCCCGCGATGAATGCCTGCGGCTCCGCCCACGCCTGCACCCGCAGCCCCACGGTACCGATCAGCAGCGACAACGCGGCACGCACCGCCTCGTCGTCATCGACCAAATGAATCAGCGGTGACAACGGCGCATTCATGGCTGGCGCGCCAGCGGCAAACGCAACGTGAATGCCGCGCCGTGTTCAGGCGCATTGGCCGCGCTCAGCGTGCCGTGCATACTGGTCGCCAACGTCTCACACAAACTCAATCCCAGCCCCAAACCACCCCTGCGCGTGGTAAAAAATGGCTCGAAAATTCGGGGCAATACCTCGGCGGCAATGCCCGGACCGCTGTCACGCACGGTCAACACACCCTGCCCCTTGTCCGCTTCCAGCGTGAGCGTCAGCTTGCGTTCGGCACGCGGCACCTCTTCCAGCGCCTGCACGGCATTCATCAGCAGATTGTGAATGATTTGGTCCACCGCCACCGGATCGGCCAGCACGCTGATCTCGCCAGCCGGCCGCATCAGCGGATCAACCCCGCAGTTTCGCAACTGCGGTTCAAGTAAATAGAGGGCATTGCGCACCGCCGCCTGCAGATCGAGCGGACGCAACTGGGACGCCAGGTTCGGCATTTCCACCGAGCGGCGCAGGCGCGCCACCACTTCCGCCGCGCGCTGTGCCTGCTGTACGGCTTGTGTCATGGCGCCGCGCGCGGTGTCGATGTCCGGCGGTGATTCGGCGAGCAAGCGGCTTGCGGCCTGCGTATTGGCGAGCATCGCGGTCAGTGGTTGATTGACTTCATGCGCCATGCCGGCGGCCAGTTCGCCGAGCGTGTTCAGGCGCGCCACCTGCCCGAAACGCAACAACTCCTCGGCGCGGCGCCGTGCCACGCGTTGGCCTTGCGCGGCCACCAGCCCCGCCATCACGGCGGTAACCAGTGCGATCCACCCCAGCATCCAGCCCCACGGCAGCTCGGCCCACCCCACGTGGCGTACGGCGACCACCTCGAAGGGCTGACTGTCCGCCGCCAGGTGCTTGCTGAAATCAAAGCGCCAAACCTTGGCGCCGGGAGCGCCTGCCTGCAGCACAAAGTACTGCCCGGCGGCTTCCAGCGTGACACGCGCCGGATTCGATTCCACCCGCATCGGCCACTCGCTCCACTGCACAAGACTCCGCATATCGATCTGCATCGCATAACTGGTGTCGGCATGAAGCACTACCCAGTATCGGCCGTTTGCAAAATCCGTGTCTGCCAGCACCGCACGTTTTGCCGTGCGCGATTGAATATCCGCCGCGGCAAATCGCGGCTCGTCCCAGGCGGCGTCGCGGTCTCGCCGCCGCACCGTCAGAATCTGCGGGTAAACAGCCGGCAGCCGCTGTTCGGGGCGCGCGTTATCGGCGCCCGCTTGCAGCAACGCAAGTGTCGCCAGAATGGCATCGTGTTGTACCGCGCGCTGGCTGAGCAGCCGATGCACAATGCGCGCGTCGGTTTCAAAAGCATCGCGCGTTTGCGCCAACTCCAGACGGCCAAGCACCGCGCTACCCACCGCGCAAAGCACGACCCACGCCAGTATCCCAAGCCGGTGTGCCTTGATCAATTTCAGCATGCCCGCATTCTTGCATGGCGGCATGGAATTTGCAGCCCCGCCGGATGCCCGGCATATTGCTGCCGTACACACCGGCAGCGGCAATTTCTGCTACTGTAATTGCCCAGAGGCCATGATCATGAAACTTGCATCACCCACGTCACCCACATGCATTAGATTACCGCGGAGCGCTTTCATCCTGGTCGCGGCCCTGATGCTGGCGCCTGTCGCACGGTCGCAGGACAAGCCCCCCGATTACCCCAAAAAGCCCATCCGCGTCATCGTCGGTATCGCGCCCGGCGGTGGCCTCGACAACATGGTGCGGCTCGGCGCGCAAAAGCTGGTGGAGCGCTGGGGACAGCCGGTCATCGTCGATAACCGCCCCGGCGGCGGCACGGTGATCGCGATGGACATGGTGGTGAACGCCGTGCCCGACGGCTACACGCTGTTGGGCGCCTCTGAAACACTGATGATGAACGGCGTGCTGAAACGCAGCACCTACGACGTGCGCACCGCGTTCATTCCCATCGTGCAACTGACCACGCAGCCGTACGTGCTGGCGGTGAATCCATCCGTGCCCGCCAAATCGGTGAAGGACTTCATCGCGCTCGCCAAGGCCAAACCCGGCACGCTGACCTACGGTTCGCAAGGCATGGGCACGACAGGCCACATCGGCATCGAACGTTTTCAACTGATGTCGGGTACCAGCCTGATTCACGTGCCGTACAAAGGTGCGTCGCTCGCGCTGGTGGATGTGATCAGCGGGCAAATTCACATGACGTTTTCCATCATCGCCGCCACAGGCCCGCATATGAAATCCGGCAAGCTGCGCGGTCTCGGCCTCACCGGCGCAAAACGTTCGCCATTATTGCCCGACCTGCCTACCGTGGCCGAAGCCGGCGTGCCCGGCTTTCAGTCGCATAACACCTACGGCTACGTCGCCCCCGCCGGCACACCGCGCCCCATCGTACGCGCACTTGCATCGGTCATCAGCCAGGGCATGAACGCACCAGAAACCGTGAAAGCCCTCGCCGCCGACGGCAGCGACGTCGTGCCGCCCGCAACACCGGAGGAATTCAAGGCCAAGTTTGACAGTGAATACGCCGCGCTGGAAAAATTGATTCGGGCGATTAATATCAAGATCAATTGAGCGCTGCGCGCAAAACAGAATTGATGGCCGAAAGCAGCGCAACGTATCCTATTGGGGGAGGAAGCGGAACCCCGGATCACACTTCGCTTCATCCAGGCTGCACTATAGTCGTTCGGCCACAAACAGGATCACTTCATGGAAAAGCGGCCAATCACACTCGCAATGAGCCAAGCGGCCTTCGCGGAACTCACCAACAATTTCGCGAAAAGCAAATGGATGTCATGGGATTTCCCTGATTATGTAATACGACTCGAGCTTGATCCGAGCATAAGCGATGGCGGTGTGATCTTGCGGCATGAGGGTCGTCGCATCGAGTCCAAGCAAATGATGGACTACGATTTTCCCGCGACTTACCTGCCAGAAGACATTACACACCTCGTGCGATTGTCGTATTCCGAGGCTGTTCGCTGTTACGAAAATGGTTGCTTCTCAGCCTGCATCGCCGTTTGTGGGAGAACCATCGAAACCGTTTTAGGTGCCCTCTACGAGAAAAAGTTCAGCGTGCATCCCTCCAAGGATCCCCAAAAACCGGGCATGAATGCAATTCTCAACCGACTTGCGAAGGAAGGCTATGTTTTCGCTGCAGGGATCAAAGAAAAAATGGAAGTCATCGCACTTCATCGCAATATGGCTGTACATGGCAATCTCGCTATACCTACTGATGATGAAGCGCGCAGCGTAGTGTATTCGACTCGCGACGTGCTCAAAGTTGTCGCACATTAAGAGGCCGGCCAAGGCGATCAACACGAACGATGGGGTTGGCTGATTTTGAATTCAACGGCACTTGGCCGACGCCAGGTTAACTTGGTAATCAGGCAGAGCGCAAATTGATTCTTGAAAAAGGCACACTGGAACGTATTTCAAAAGACTTCCCAGGCCAGGTTGAGGCGCGGGTCATCGAATTGCTTAGCAGTTACTCAGGCCTGGAGCCGGCACGCGTCATCCGGGACATTCTTGTTTTGAGCAAAGGCAGCCTCGATCGCATCAAACAATATGTCGAGGCGGCGCAAATCGATTACCGCGACGTGCTCTACTGGGCCGAGTATCAATCCACCGATCCTCTGTTTCGTGACCGTGACCCCAAACCGATGGTTGACGACTTGATCTCCCAATGGGGCGACAAAGAACAGACGACGTGCGCTTGCGCACCGGCGCTGTCTTGCACCACGCGTAGGGCGCTATGCCGGGTCGAGCACGAGTTCACGCTCTGCCCACACCGCGACATCGGCATCGCCGTTGTAGGGCGGGGCAACCACGTAGCCGTGACGGAGACACGGGATCGTCGCGGTGTGCAGGAACACGCTGCCGTCCAGGATCAGGCGCTTCGATCCGCGGTCGAGCGCCGCGGCCTCAAGGACGTCGAGCAGCGAGGAGCCCGCATAACCGATTTGCGGGTCGGGGATGACGCAGAATCGTGATGCCGTTGAGCAACCAAGTCCATCGTGCTTTATGGCCGCACCGGCGACGGGCTGCGTTCCCGGGTACACAGCGACAAATTCGCTGTCGGAAGACGCCTCCCAGCCGGTGCGCCATGCGGGGTAAAGGGCAGCCATGGATGCGAGGAGCGCGCGGGCGTCGGCATGCGCGCCGGTCATGGTTGCTGCGCGAGTGGCGGCCGCAGTTACTTCCATGCGGATGATCCCGGCCTCACGTTCAAGCAGGTTGTAAGCCGGGGATGCGCCGGCGACGACACCCGGTAATTCGCCGGCCGGGCGCCCCGCGAGACGCAGATCAACTTCCCAGCGCCCAACCAGTAGCGGCGCGACGGCAATGCGCCGGTTGTGCGGATCGGACAACGCATCACCGGCAATGCGTATGCACCAGCTTCGCTGATGGACGTCTCCCGAGACGGCGACCGGGCAATCAATGCCCCACGCCGCACACAGAGACCGCGCATCGATTGGCGGATCAAGGCCAATGATTGCGCGGGGTATGGCGGATGGCAGCAGCCGCTCCCCAACCCTCAGTTGACCGGACGAAAACTTGCTGACGATACCGGGGCCTTGTTGCATTCGTGTCGCCGCGACCAACTCGGTAGCGCCAACCGCAGAGGCAAGCCTCGCCGAAAGCTCGGTCAATAACTGTATACGCGCCGCTTGATTCAACGAGCCCATTCTGTTGACTGCGGGCCGCCGCCGACAAAAACGTTTTGCAAAATGCCCATGCGCATTTTTTACCTGCTGGTATCCGTGGATTAGCCATTATAGCGGCCGGACATTCAACGCCACGGCGATCATGCCCCATGCAATTCACGCCGCGCGCAAGCACTGCTTGCGATTCGGAAGCTGAATCCTGCAAGCGGCCCGCACGTACCGCGGAAGGCGCAACCCGAATCCAGGATTACACGTCGGCTCATCCGGGCTACACTCGCTGTAATCAAGAACTGGGCAGGCATTTGAACCGTGGCACCGTCGTTCATGCCGCGGCTGGCGGCCGAACCCGCACTGCCTGCGCCGGACAAACGCATTCATCAGCCAAAAAACTCAACCCATGCCACTCGACGTCATGGCCATCGTGTTGTTTGCCGCTGCGCTGCATGCGGGCTGGAATGCACTGGTGCGCGCTTCGGCACAGAAATTCCACGACACCGTTTTGATTGTCGTCGGTGCGGCGGTCTGGACGGCATGCCTGCTACCGCTGGCCCCGCTGCCTGCCGCCGCAAGCTGGCCGTATCTGGCGGCCTCGGTGCTGATCCATGTGGTTTATTTTGCGCTGGTGGCGTTTACGTATCGCGGTGGCGAGCTGAGTTTCGCGTATCCGCTGATGCGGGGTTCCGCGCCCGCGCTGTCGGCCGTCGCCGCCGCGCTGCTGCTCAACGAATCGCCATCGCCGGGAGGATGGGTCGGCGTGCTGCTGATTTCGTTGGGCGTGCTGATTCTCGCGGGAGACGCCTTGCGTGCCGGTACATTTCGCGCGGCACCTGCGCTGTTCGCGCTGAGCAACGCCGGCGTGATCGTGATCTATACGCTGGTGGATGGCCAGGGCGCGCGGCTGTCCGGTCACGCGTTCAGTTACACGGGCTGGATGTTTCTGTTGACCGCGCCACTGTTGCTGGCCGTCGCGGTAGCACGCCATGGACCGGAAATTTTTCACCACCTGCATCAGGGATGGCGCCGGGGTTTGCTCGGGGGCGCCTGCACGCTGGCCGCCTACGGGCTGGCGCTGTGGGCGATGACACAGGCGCCGATTGCGCTGGTCGCGGCACTGCGCGAAACATCGGTGGTATTCGCGGCGATCATCGCGGCGGTATTCTTGAAGGAACCCGTGACGCGGCTGCGTTATGCGTCAGCCGTTACGGTGTGTACGGGCGCGGTGGCGATGAAGCTGTTTTAGCGCGACGTGCGTAGCGCAAGGATGCAATCCCTGTTGCACGGCTAAATTGCCTGCGGCGCAATGCGCTTCGCTTATGGGCGCCCTGCAAAGAGGCTGATCGGGCGCCGAGCCATAAAGCCCGGCGCCCGCCTTCCACGTTCTAAATCAGTTCAACCCGCCCGCGATCTTGTCGATGCCCGCTTGCGCGCACGCGGCATCCAGATGTCCGCCCGGCGCACCCGAAATGCCGATGGAGCCGATGACTTCCTTGTTGGACATCACCGGCAACGCGCCTTCGCCCGACGTCACCTTGTCGAGCAACAGCGCCGGGTGCGGCGGCGGCGTGGCCGCCATGCGCTTGCCGAACTCGCCCGACGGCACACGAAAGGTGAGCGAGGTATACGCCTTGCGCAAACTGTTTTCGAGCGTGTGCGGACCCGCGCCTTCGTCATGCAGCACGACTTTGGTACGACCCGCGCGATTCAGCACGGTGACCGTCACCCGGTACCCGCCCTTGCGGCACGATTCCAGCGCGGCGTTCGCCATTTCCTGCGCGGCGGCCAACGACAACGTGCGTTCGTTTACGACCGCCTGGGCATTCGCCATCGACGGTACCCATGCAAGGCTTGCCGCCAACACCAACCATTTTATGCTTTTCATATTGCTCTCCTTTGGGTTTGGGAAACGAATAATGCCGGGTGACCACAGGCCTTTTGTCTTCGTGGCCTGACTGTTCAGGTTACCGCATTTTGTGCGGCCCGTGATAACCGGTGCGCCGAAACGTATCGTGAAAATGCGCGCCCCGATTACGGATTACACTGCGCTTGTTCCGCGATAACTCTCCGCAGCCAGTCTTTGAGCCCATCATGCCATGTACGTCACACACCTTTTATACCGTTTACACCTTTTGCCGCCGCGTAGCCCCGTTGCTGCCTTGGGCACTGCCGCTGATGCTGGCCATGCCGGGGACATCTTCCGCGCAGCCCGCTTCGACCAGCTCGGCACAGACCTATCCCACAAAACCCGTGCGCGTGATCTCGCCTTACCCGCCCGGCTCCAGCGCCGACATCATCGGTCGCATTTACGCGCCGAAGCTCACCGATACGCTGGGCAAGCAATTCGTGGTGGACAATCGCGCGGGGGCGTCGGGCAATATTGCCGCCGAGATTGTCGCGCGCGCCGCGCCCGACGGGTACACGCTGCTGTTGCTTAACACGGCGGTGGTGGCAAGCCAGCCGCTTTACAAGAACTTGCCGTTTGACGTGACGCGCGATTTTCAGCCGGTGGGCATGCTCGGTATTGCCGGTTATCTGCTGGTGGTCAATCAGGCGGTGCCCGCCAAGTCGGTGCAGGAGCTGGTGGCGCACGCCAAGGCACGCGCGGGCAAGCTGGTGTATGCCTCCACCGGCATCGGCGGCGGGCTACATCTGGCGATGGAATTTTTCAAGATGCAGACGGGCATCAACATGCTGCATGTGCCGTATAAAGGCAGCGCGTTGGCGGTGCCCGATTTGATCAGCGGGCAGATCGACACCATGTTCGGCTCCGCGCCCGCGCTGTTGCCACACGTGCGGTCGGGACGCATACGCGCGCTGGGCATTTCAAGCGCCAAGCGCAGCCCCGCGTTCCCGGACATTCCCACCATTGCCGAATCAGGGCTGCCGGGATTTGATGCGGTGTCATTCACCGCGCTGGCCGTGCCCACCGGCACGCCGCGCGATATCATCACGAAACTGAATACCGTGCTCAATCAACACGCGCGTTCGCCGGAAATCATCACCGCGCTGGCGAATCAAAGCACCGATGCCGCGCCAATGACGCTGGATCAAACCACGACGTATATACGCGATGAGATTGTGAAGTGGAAGAAGGTGGTGGTGGTGGCGGCGGGGGTTAAGGGCGAGTAGCAGCGTTGCACGGCACTACGGCACAACGGCACTACTAGCGTCATTCCAGCGAAAGCTGGAATCCAGGTTGTAACGTTTCCGCTGTTTTGCGCTGCGCGCGGGTTACTAACTGGATTCTAGCTTTCGCCAGAATGACGGGGTTGGTGGTGATGGCGTATCACGACCGGGAACCATTGTAATTTCAACCGAAAGAAAATCATGCTGATACAAGACAAAGCAGTGTGGGACGCCGACCTCGACAAAAACCTCACGCTGATGAGCACGCTGGGCGTGGATTGCGTTTCCATGGAGTTGCCTGATGGCCCGGGAGCGAACCAGTTGATGGATTTATCGACGCTCGCGTCCGCCACCGCGTTTTTTAAAGCGGCCAAGGCAAAAGTCGCCGCACACGGCATGGATCTGCGCACGGTGCTGGCCACCAGCGGCTTCGCGGAAATCAAACGCGGCATCGCTGGCCGCGACGAAAAAATCGCGTTTCTGCAAACCGTGATTCGGGCAATGGGCGCGGCGGGCATTCCCATCATGGCCTACAACTTCAAGTTGATTGTGTCCAAGTATCTGCGCTCGGCGCCCACCAAGGGGCGGGGCACGTCGACTTACATCTCGTTCGACTACGACGACTATCTGAAAAACCCCGCGCCACCGCTCAACCCGCCGCTGTCCGAGGCGCAGATGTGGGACAACATCACCTACTTTCTCAAGGCGGTAATTCCACTGGCGGAACAACACGGCGTGCGTCTCGCGCTACACCCCGATGACCCGCCGATGCCACAAGGCTTGCCGCCGCTGGCGGGGGCGGCACACATCGCGTCGAACTTCGATCAATATCAACGCATCTTCGACATCGTGCCGTCGCGCTCCAACGGCATGCTGTTTTGCCAGGGCTGCGTCACGGAGATGCAGGGCGTAGATGTGTATGACGCGATACGCCATATGGGATCGCGCGACAAAATCGTGATGGTGCATTTTCGCAATGTGCGCGGCGAGTTTCCGAAGTTTCAGGAAACGTTTGTCGATAACGGCGACGTGGACATGTTCAAGGCGATGCAGGCGTATCGCGACATCGGATTCAAGGGGCCGTTTTCGCTGGATCATTCGCCGATGTTCCCCGGCGCGCAGGTGGCGAATCAGGCATTTGTGGTGGGCTATATGCGCGCGTTGATACAGGCGGTGTATCGTTAAACGATGTTTAAATTGTCGTTTAAAAACATACACTTATATTTCATCGCCCTCACCGCCGCACTGCTGCTCGCGGCGCCGGGCACGCCACGCGCGCAGGCGCCTCAACGCACCCAACTGGACAAACCCATCCGGCTGGTGATCGGCTTTCCGGCCGGCGGCCCGATCGACACCTTGGCACGCGTGCTCGCGCCGCTACTCACCGAAGGACTTGGGCAACAAGTCATCGTCGACAACCGTGCGGGCGCGAACGGCATTATCGCGATGGACATCGTGGCCAAGGCCACGCCCGATGGCCACACCCTTTTTTTCGGCACCACCGGCAATCTCGCGATCAACCCGGTGATGTACGCCAAGCTGCCGTTTGATCTCACGCGCGATTTCGCGCCGGTGAGCCACTTGGCGTCCAATTCGTCGCTGATCTATGCGCATCCGTCCGTGCCCGCCAAAAACCTCAGCGAGTTCATCGCGCATGCGAGCGCCAATCCCGGCAAGGTGATGTATGCCTCCAGCGGCAACGGCGGCATTCCGCATCTGGGCGCCGAAATGCTCAACATGGCGGCCAAAATCAAAACCGTGCATGTGCCGTACAAAGGCACGGCGCCGGGCTTCACCGCACTGCTCGGCGGCGAAGTGCAGTTCGCCATCAGCGCCGTGGTCAGCGGCTTGCAGCACATAAAAGCCGGACGCCTGAAAGCCATCGCCACCACCATGAAAACGCGCCTTGCGCTACTGCCTGATGTGGCCGCGGCCAACGAAACACTGCCGGGTTATGAAGTCGATAACTGGCATGGCCTGGTGGCGCCGGCAGGCACACCGATTAAAGTCATCGCGCGGCTACAAGGCGAAATCGCACGCGTGATCAAGCTGCCCACGATACAGGAAAAGCTCGCGGCGCAAGGTGTCGATCCAGTCGGCGGCACGCCGCAGGAACTTGCTGTGTTTTGGAAAGCCGAGATAACGAAATGGGCACGCGTGGTGAAGAATGCGGGTGTGCGACCGGAGTAGTGCCGCGTTGTTTTTACCGCGATGCCCGCGCGTAGGGCGGCGTCGTGCGTTTATTGAGTGCGGGAACTTGCGCTCAAAGTTGCAATCCCCGGTTGCACTGCGTCTCTACTGTGGCTACGCTTGATGGAGCTTGCTGCTTTTCATGCCGTATCTAACCGTATAGAATTGAATTCAAAATATTGTAATTTATTGTTTATAAATGATAATTTACAAACATTCCTTGGAATATTAACAAACATGCCGGGATGCTAACAGGCGTTTTTGCAGGTTAAATCAAGGCCGCACAGCTACTCTTCGCATGCCCAAGCGATCCAACGACTTTCAACGCCTCGTCTACTTGGTGCGAGTGAACCTCGCCGAGGGAGCCAAAGTCACCGAGTCAAAGATGATGCGCGATCGACTCACAAAGCGCTATCGGGAGGTAGATGTCGTAATCAAGGGTAAGGTCGGTTCGCATCCCGTTGTCGTTTCCGTGGAGTGCCGCGATCACAAGCGCGTCGCCGATGTGACGTGGATCGACACGATGAAGTCGAAGCACGAAAGGCTCGACACAAATGTGCTCTTGCTCGCATCGGCCACTGGCTTCACAAGGGAAGCACAAGACGTCGCGTCCAAGTACGGAATCGAGCTCTTTACACTTGAGACTCAGGAGTCTGCGGACATTCCCGCCCTCATAGGCCCAACAGGGTCACTCTGGCACAAGACGTACGAACTCTCTGCCGACAAAGTAAGCATCCGAGTCGCACAGACCGACGATCTTCCGCCTGAGACCGTCGCCACAAGCCCCGACAACCTCCTGTACCTCGATGACGGCGTCGAGCTCTGCCAAACAAAGGAACTCGTCAATAAGGTTCTAAATAGTGATCGCGTCAGGGGGTATCTGACGAACGAAGGCCGCGAGGAGCACGTGCGCTTCGAGTTCATTTGGGAGCTGCCGCAAGACCACCTCGGACGCCCGCTCTACATGATGAAGCTGGCCCCCAAAGTTCTTCGAATGATTGAGGCGATTCGGATCGCGGGGCCCTGCAAGATCGTCGTGGGCAAGTTCGGAATGCGGTACGGACGGCTGGGCTCGGTGCAAATTGCTTGGGGTAAAGCAACTCTCGGTGGACGCGACGCGCTTGCAGTTGCCACCATGACCCCAACTGGCGAGACGAAGTT
Organism: Betaproteobacteria bacterium UBA5216; assembly: GCA_002412495.1. Lineage (GTDB taxonomy): Bacteria > Pseudomonadota > Gammaproteobacteria > Burkholderiales > SG8-41 > UBA5216. The sequence goes on along the minus strand of DHVE01000043.1, from coordinate 24,399 downwards.
GTCCATCAATGTGCAGGGCGCGGCATGAGATCGCATTAACTCAAACGTTAAAAGGAGCACCACCATGCTTGAAATCCGCCGTATGACGCCGCAAGTCGGCGCGATTGCCGAGGGCATCGATGTCCGGAAGATGAGCGACGAAACGTTCAACACACTCTACCGCACGTGGCTGGACTGCAATGTGCTGGTGGTGCGCGGGCAGCAGCTTGAACTGCCGGAATTTCTCGCCTACAGCAAACGCTTCGGACGCATCGACCCGCATCCGTCAAAAAGCACGCGCCATCCGGATTGCCCCGAAGTCACGCTGCTCGGCGTGAACAAATTCAACGCCGACGGCACACTCAATCAGGCGATTTACGGTCGTGGCGCGTCGGGCTGGCACACGGACGGCGCGTACGACGATGTGCCGTTCAAGGCAACGCAGTTGTACGGCGTGGCGATTCCCAGCCGCGGCGGCAACACGCTGTTCGCCAGCATGTATGCAGCCTACGACGCGCTGCCGGATCGGCTTAAACAACGCATCGAAGGCCGCTTCGGCGCGTTTGTCTACGGCGGACGCCGCCGCGCGGTGGCGCTGTTGAATCCCGAGGATCAGGACAAGAAACCCGCGCTGCATCTGCTGGCGCGCGTCCATCCCGAAACCGGTCGCAAGGCGCTGTATTTCGATCCCGGAAAAATCCTGCGTGTCGAAGGTTTGCCGCCGGAAGAAAGCGATGCGTTGATCGACGAGCTAACGACTTACATGGTGCAGCCCGGCGCGGAGTATCACCATCAGTGGCAAAAAGGCGATATCGTGATCTGGGATAACCGCTGCTCGTACCACAAAGCCGCAGGCGATTACCCGCCCGAGGAAGACCGCATCCACTGGCGCGTGTCGATCAAGGAATCTGCCGCGCATTGATCGCACACCGGGCGGGAGCCATCCCGCCTTCGGCTACGTTCACGGGAAATCACGCAAGGCGGGATGGCTCCCGCCCTACGGCAGATCAATCGATCTTCGCGCCCGACGCCTTGACCACCTTCGACCACTTGGCGACTTCGGATTTGATGTAGTCGGCGTACTGCGTGGGCGTCATGGTCCAGGGGTCGGCGCCCTGATCCGCCAGATACCTGGCCATCGCGGGTTCTTCGATGATTTTCACGATGGCGCCGTGCAAGCGCTCGATGATCGCAGCCGGTGTGTTGGCGGGCGCGACCAGGCCATTCCAGCCCGCCGCTTCGAATCCGGGCACGCCGGCTTCGGCGATGGTGGGCACATCAGGCAGCGCCTTGATGCGCGCCGCGGTACTCACACCAAGGGCGCGCAGCTTGCCGGAGCGCACATGCGGCACCGCCGACGGCGCGGTGGCGAACGTCAGTGCCACTTGCCCCGCCAGCAGATCCGTCATCGCGGGCGGCGCGCCCTTGTAGGGCACATGCACATAACTCACGCCGGTCATGGTTTTAAACAGCTCCGCCGTGAGATGCGGCTGGCTGCCGTTGCCGGCCGAGCTGTAGTTCAACTCGCCGGGTTTGGCCTTGGCATAGGCGATGAATTCCTTGACGGTTTTCACCGGCAGCGACGGATGCACGGTAAGAATTTGCGACGTCGCGGCCACATTGGTGATCGGCGCGAAATCGCGTATCGGGTCGTACGCAAGCTTGCTGTACAAACTCGGATTGATCGCGTGAATGGTGGAAATGCCAAACAAGGTGTAGCCGTCAGGCGGCGACTTGGCCGCAACCTCAGCGCCGATGTTCGCGCCCGCGCCGGGACGGTTATCAACGATGATCTGCTGCTTGAACTGTTCGGTGAGTTTCTGGCCGATGGCGCGCGCGAGGATGTCGGTGGTGCCGCCCGCCGGAAACGGCACGACAATGCGTATCGCTTTTTGCGGATAGCCTTGACCCAATACGGGCAACGCGGTGAGCACCCCCGTGGCCAGCATGGCCAGCGCGGCCGGTGAAATTGCGCGTAAATTCATCGTGACGCTCCTCCTAAGGTTCTTCGTGGCAAGCGTAAAGTATCTGCTATCCTTTGCACAAGCAAAAATCGGGAATGACCGCAATGGATAAAAAAGACACGTGGCAACAAAAAATCGGCCTCATCGTGCCGTCGTGGAACACGGTGATGGAATATGAGACACAACGCCTCGCCGCGATGGGCAACACGGGCGCATCGGTACACTCGATGCGCATACCGCACACCGCCGACACCGAAGAAAGGTTGATGGGGCTTTCCGTGCAGGCGCCCGAAGCGGCCAAACTGCTGGCGCACGCCAAGGTGAGTGTCATTGGCTACGGCTGCACCGCCAGCGGCTTTTTGCACACGCCTGCCGAAGATAAAGCGCTGGCCGAACGCATCAAATCCGAAACCGGCATTCCCTGCGCCACCTCGTCGCGCGCCATCGTCGATGGCTTGCGCGCGCTCGGAGCCAAGAAGTTGAGCCTTGCCTCGCCTTATGCGCCGTGGCTGAACGAGCGTCTGAAACAGTATCTCACCGCCGATGGTTTTGACGTGCTCGCGATGCAGGGCCTTTCCACCGAGGCCCATTCCACCATCACGCGCGAACGCATACTCACGTTGGTGGATGAGGTGATGCGCCCCGACACCGAAGCGATTTTCATCAGTTGCTCGAACTTCCGCACGCTCGAAATCATCGATGGCATCGAGCAAAAATACGGCAAGCCGGTGGTCACCAGCAATGCCTCGATGATGTGGGCGATGCTGCGACTGATGAACGACAAGCGCGATGTGCCCGGCGCGGGCCGGTTGTTCAAACTATCATGAGCGCCGCCTGGAAACCTGAACGCCAGATCGACATTCTCGCGGGCACGCCGCCCGGCGGCGGCTTGGATCGCACGGCGCGCACGCTGGCGGCCGCGCTGAACGTCAGCAATGTCAACAATCGCGTCGTGAATATCCCCGGCGACGGCGCGCGCAAGGTGTGGGCCAGCGTGGACGCGCGCGCGGGCGACCCGCACCTGCTGTGCATCAGTTCGCCGAATCTGACGACGGATTTTTTGACTGGCATCGCCGCGTTCAATCACGACAGCTACACGCCGCTGGCGATTCTGTATAACGAGTACATCGCGTTTGTAACGCGCAGCGATTCGTCGTATCGCAGCGCGGGTGAGCTGCTGAAACGCCTGCGCACCGATACCGCCAAGGTCACGGTGGCGCTGTCCACCGCGGCGGGCAATCCGAATCACATTGCGCTGGCGCAAGTCACGCGTCACGCCGGCGGTGATGTGCGCGCGCCGGTGGTCCGCGTGTTCGACTCGGCGCTCGACGCCGTGGCCGATGTGGTGGCGGGCAACGCGGATGTGGCTGCTGTCACCGCGGCCAGTGCCGTCACGGAACTTGAAGCCGGCGTGTGTCGCGCGCTCGCGGTGTCGTCACCCGCGCGGCTCGCGGGCTGGTATGCGCAAACACCCACGTGGCTGGAACTCGGCGTGCCCTGTACGCTGGGTGCGTGGCGCGGCGTGCATGGCGCGCGCGGGCTTAATCCCGAACAAGTGGCCTATTGGGAAAACGCGCTGACACAGGCCACACAGGCACCGTCGTGGGCGCCGGAACTCGCGCGCCACTACTGGACGCCGATGCGGGTCACGGGCTATGCGCTGCGTGAACATCTGCAACACGAACAAAACGAAATGGGAACGATGCTCGCGGAACTGGGTTTCACGAATCGGCCAAATACTCTTAAGTAATTGTTTTTATTGTGTTTATTTAGAGTACGTTATAATGCGCGCCCGGCTCGCTTTTGGTGTGCGCCGGTTACCTTGGAATCGTTATGAGAACGGAAGTACACGTACACGGCTCGATTTTTTTATGCAAGGGCGTGCGCCTCAAGCAGGTTGAACAGGCGCTGCGGCCGTGGCTGGAATATCTGGATGTTGAAACGCTGGCCGATGCGCGCAGCCTCGAACAGGAAGAACCCGGCATTGCGTTCGATGCGCGCGAGCGCACGCTGAACATTTGCTGGACTGGCGAAGTCGGCCGCAACTTTCAGGACAAGCTCGGCGCCGCCATTCAGAACGTCGGCCCGCTCACCGAATATGCATCGGAGATCGAAGTCACGTATTACCCCGATCACGGCGACGACGAGTTCTATCAGGTGTTTGTCGGCCCCACGCCCGAGGCAATACACGAGTTTCGCCGCCAGTGCGTGGTGGAAGACGCCACGCAACTGCTGTCGCGTCACTTGGGCAAAACCGAGGTCGATCAGGTCGCCACGCTGATCAGCGATCTGTTCGGCAAATCGCAGCCGCCCAAACAACCCGCGTCGGAGCAAAGTGGCTCATCGACGGTGATACCGCTGCATCCGCGGAACAAACACCTGCATTGAGGTGTTTGTGAAGCATCACGGCCGCAAATAGGCGTAACCCTCGCGCTGCTGCAACCGCGCGATTTCCGCGACGCCCGACGGCACGAATGTCGCTTCCTCGATGAACTGATTTTTGTTGAGCTTGCGGTTGCGCAGGGTTATCAGGCACACATCGAAGCGCACACCCTGCTCTTTTAATTCCTGTACGGACACTTCGAACGGATTGCCGTTGGCGTCTTTCTTGTCTTTCATCAGGTAATCGACACCCTGCGCGTGCGCCACCACCACGATCTGCGCTTTCGGATTCACTTCAAGGTGGTTGCGCACATTGCGCAACCCGTTGGTGGCTTGCTCCAGACCCGCGTTGAGGTGATAGACCACTTTGTCCGGGCCGATGGGGTTGCTGGCCCCACCGCCACCCGATGGAGGTGTCGCGCAACCGCCGATGCCCAGAATCAGCAATACCAGCACCGCCACGCCATGCCGTTTCAGTAGTTCAATCATTTGCGGTCTCCTTGAGCAATACAAAATTGAATTGGGCCGCGTGATTACGCGCTCGTTTGCGAGCCAGCTAAGCCAGCCCCGCCAGCCCCGGATTTTTCTCCACGCCAATCAAGCGAGGCACATTCGGCGCGCGCGGCGTGATGGTTTTGCGATCCTTTAGATAACGCTCGACCAAGTCCCACACCGGTTCGCCCTTGGTAACCTCGGTACCTTCCGCCACCGGCGCCCAACTGACGACTTTGTAGCGCTTGTCGGCTTCCAGCGGCTTTCCATCCAGGGTCATGGCCGATATGCGCTTGCCCGCGGCGGCGGCGGGTTCGCAGGCATACGCCATGCCGCCAATGCGCACCATGTCGCCGCCCTGCTGCAAATACGGATCGGGGTTAAACAGGTTGTCGCATACGTCTTCGAGAATCGCCTTGATATCCGTGCCGGTCATTTCGTTCGTTGTGACGTACGGATACGTAATGGCAGTCTGATCCATCAGATGCTCGCGCGTGATGGTTTGGCCGGGCAACAATGTGGTGCCCCAGCGAAAGCCCGGCGAGAAACCGATCTCGGCGTTTTTGGCCGCCATCAACGCGTCGAGTATCAATTGATCGAACGTGCCATTGAAATTACCACGCCGGTACAGCAGGCCCTCGGTCACTGCCAGCGGTTCATCCAATTTTTCCTTGAACGGCGCGCGTACTTGGTCGATCAGCGACTGCATGGCCGCATCGGCGGGCAACAGGTTGGCAAACACCGGCAACAGGCGGTAACGAAAATCCACCACACCGGCTTTTACGTCGAGATCGAGCACGCCCAAAAATTTGCCATTCGAACCGGCGTTGGTCACCACGGTCTTGCCGCCCGCATTAGTAACGATCACCGGCTTGGGCACGCCATCATGCGTGTGGCCACCGAGAATGGCGTCTATGCCGCGCACGCGCCCGGCGAGTTTTACATCGACGTCCATGCCGTTGTGCGAGAGCAGCACCACGACGCGCGCGCCCTTGACCCGCACTTCTTCGACGATTTTCTGGAGCGCCGCTTCCTGGATGCCGAAGGTCCATTCCGCCACAAAATAGCGCGGGTTGGCGATCGGTGTGTACGGAAATGCCTGACCAATGATCGCCACCGGCACGCCGTTCATTTCGCGCATCACATACGGTTTGAACACCGGATCGCCAAAATCCGCCGTCTTGACGTTTTGCGCAAGAAACTCGATGCGCCCCAACGACCTGATCGCTTCCTGCACGCGCTTGTCGCCATAGGTGAATTCCCAGTGCGCGGTCATCATGTCCACGCCGAGTTGCTGACAGGCAGCGATCATGTCCTGCCCGCGCGTCCACAGCGATGTCGCCGAGCCTTGCCACGTGTCGCCGCCGTCGAGCAACAAGGCGTTGGGGCGGCTCGCGCGCAGACGTTTGACCAGCGTGGCCATGTGCGCGAAGCCGCCGATCCTGCCGTAGCGTTTTGCCGCCGCCGCAAAATCCAGATACGTAAACGCATGCGCCTCGGCCGTGCCCGGCTTGATGCCCGCATCGCGCAGCAAATGCTCGCCGACCAAATGGGGAAACCGGCCGCGTGCCTCGCCCACGCCAATATTGACGCTGGGTTCGCGAAAATGCGTCGGCAACAATTGCGCATGGCAATCGGTGAAGTGCAGCAGGCTCACGTTGCCGAATGGCGGCAGATCGTAGAGCGATTGCGTCACCTGCGCACGCGAGGCACCGAGCGGCGCGCCGCACGCGGCGGCGGCCGCCAGCGTGCCGAGAAATTCGCGGCGATTCATGGATGATCCGGCACTGCCGGATCCAACAGGAAAACAGTCACTTGGAGTATGTATCGCTTGGTCAAAACGCCATTATGACCGAAGCGCGGCGCAGGGGTACGCGCCAATGGGGCCGGCGATCAGCTGCCGGCCTTTTTGGCCGCCGCCGATTCAAACGGCAGCTTCGATTTCGACAACTCAATCAGCGGCGCGAGCTCGTACACGTTGCGGTAGCCGTAGTTGTAGAGCGCGATGTAGGTCGAAATATTCAGCGACGCACTCGGCAACTTGGTGGGAAACGGCTGCGGCGCGTTGGCGAAATTGTTGTTGCAGTAAATCAGGATGCGCGTGTTCTTGTCGGGGATCACCTGCGCGAGACTATCCACGGCGATATCCGAAAACGGCAGGCTCACCGCGCCCGTCACATGCAGCTCATCAAACTTGTCGCGGCTGCGCGCATCAAGCACAAGGGTGTTCGGCTCGCGCGCCATGCGCATGAAGTCTTCTTCGCTGACACGGCGCGAGGCGCGGTGTTGCGCGGCTTCGCGCGAAACGCGCAGGTAGCCCTCCATGTCGATGGCGGGATTGACGATCTCCGCGCGCGGGTTGGCGCCCGCGAGGGGCACACCCAGCAGGGTGGCGGCGATAAACAACGCGATCATCGCGAGAAAACGTTTATGCATGGCGGGTTCCTTTTGAGAGCGCTCACGGAATCTAATGATTCGCGCCGCTAATGCGTAGACACGCCACATGCGCCGGCGTTCAAAACACCCGCAATTTACAACCCGTTGTTTTTAAATACTATTCCGGCTTAATACCAATGGCCGCCAGGATTTTGGCCATCTGCGGAATCTCGCTGCGCACCACTTGCAGCATACGCTCCGGCGTGCTGTGCATCGGCACGATGCCCAAATCATTGTAGCGCTGCTTCACGTCCGGCAACGCGACGATGCGGCTAATTTCGCTGTTCAGGCGCGACACAATCGCGGGCGGCAAGCCCTTCGGCCCCGACATGCCCCACCACTGTGTCGGCAACGAATCCTTGATGCCGGCTTCGATCATCGTAGGCACTTCCGGCAGCGCGGGTGAACGCTCCGGCGTGGTGACCGCCAGCGCACGCAACCGGCCGCCGCGTATTTGCGGCACCGCGGGCACCATGTCGGAAAACACCATTTCAATTTGTCCGCCCACCACATCCGAAACGGCGAGCACCGCACCTTTGTACGGCACATGCACAATATCCGTTTTCGTGACGGACTTGAACACCTCCGCCACAATACCCACCGTGCTGCCCGCACCCGCCGAGCCGTAACTCAACTTGCCCGGGCGCGCCCGCGCCAATGCGATGAGTTCTTTTACGTTGCGCGCGGGCACCGCCGGATGCACCACCAGCACATGCCCCGCATTGGCAATCAACGACAACAATGAAAAATCCGTCAGCGGATCAAACGGCAACCGCTTGAACAGATACGGATTGTTCACCATCTGCGATTTGGTGGTGAGCAGCAACGTGTAACCATCCGGCGGCGCTTTAGCCGCGAGCTCGTGACCGATATTGCCCGTGGCGCCGGGACGATTCTCGATGATCACCTGCCGCCCCAGCGTCTCGGTGAGTTTTTGCGCGATCACGCGCGCCAGCACGTCACTGGAACCGCCCGGCGGGTACGGGACGATGAAGCGAATGGGTTTGGTGGGATAGCCCTCTTGTGCGAATGCGGATGACGCGCACAATGCGCCCACCAGAACCGCGCTGACAAGACGCCATGTCATACTCGTCACCCCTTCTTTCCGGCGCATGTGGAAATCCATGCAATCAAGCATATGGCACATGTGTTATTGGGTTCCCGCCTGCGCGGGAACGACAGCCCGGGTTGATCACCTTTTCGCCAACACCTCGGGATTCGCCACATTCGCCGGCGTACCCGCGATATACGCCAGAATGTTATCCACCACCGCCGAGTAATACAGCTCGTAGGTTTCCCACGTTACATAACCCAAGTGGGGCGTGCAGAGCACGTTGGGCATGCTCACCAGCGGATGCTCACGGTTCAGCACCGGCTCGCTTTCATACACATCTATCGCGGCAAATCCCGGGCGCCCCTTTTTCAGCGCATCCACCAGCGCGCCTTCGGCGATGATCGGCGCACGGCTGCTGTTGACGATGCGTGCCGTGGGTTTCATCAGCGCGAGATCGGCGGCGGTGATGAGGCCGCGCGTATCTTTGTTCAGCGGCAGGTGAATGGTGACGATATCGCTGTCCGCGAAAAACGCCGCGCGGCTGGCGGCCACTTCAAAGCCGTCGGCCCGCGCCTTGGCTGTCGAACCGTCGCGCCCCCAGCAGATGACTTTCATGCCAAAGGCTTTGCCGACCTTGGCCACACCGCTGCCGATTTTGCCGTAGGCGTAGACGCCGAGTGTTTTGCCTTGCAGGCCGATACCCGCGGTGGATTGCCAGCGGCCCGCCTGCATGTTGTTGACTTCGGTGGGCAGGTTGCGCACGGAGGCGAGGATCAGCGCCCAAGTGAGTTCCACCGTTGGGCTGGAATTGCCGCCGCCACTCGCGCTGACAACGATGCCGCGCTCGGTGCAGGCTGCGGTGTCGATATGCGGCACATTGCGGCCGGTTTGCGCCAGGAGTTTGATCGACGCGGGCAGGTTTTCGATCACCGCCCGCGGCATGAAGGAGCGCTGTTGCGTCAGCACCAGCGCTTCGCACCCCGTGAGACGCTTGCCGAATTTGACCGGGTCTTTTTCCGAATCGTTGTAGACCACGAACTCATGGCCCTTCAGTTTGGCGAAACACTGCGTCTTGCGAAAGGCATCCTGATAGTCGTCGATGACAGCGATTTTCATAAAAACTCCCGTGATAAATGATCGAAGCAATCCACTCGTTATTTTCTGCCGGTGAGAATACCACCGAACGCCAGCATGCCGGCATTCATCAGGAACACCGGCGCCACGCCAAAGGCGGTGCCGATCGCGCCGAACAGCAAGGGCGTCACCATGTGCGTGAAATTATTGATGGTCATCCGCAGCCCCAGCGCTTCGCCGGAACGCCCCTCCGGCGCGCGGCCGTAGATCAAGGTCAGCGACAGCGGCTGGCCGCAGCCCGTGCCGAGCCCCAGCGCGAACGCCACCCCCATCAACAATACCGTATGGCTTACAAACGGCATGATGCAGTACGTCACCGCCGAGGAATAAATCACCACGCGCAGCACGGCTTCTTCGCCAAACCGTTTGACAATGGCTGGTATGCCGACGCGCACGATAAACGCCGCCGCCGAAAACACACTGAGCACGATGCCGATCATCGACGCCGACAGCCCGATGGAATGGCCATAAATCGGCATGTAGAAATAAAACAAGTCGATGGCGGTGAGGATGACCGCGCCAGTGATCAGTGTGTGCCGCAGCGGGCGATTGGCAAGCAGCTCAAACGGTCGCGCGGACTCACCGGCGGGCGCGTTGCCGGAAGCGCTCGACTTGCCGGACTTCCCCGGGCTGCCCCGCACGCCATGCAGCGCCCGCGCGCTCAGCATGATCGCGATCGTCATCAGGGGAAACACTGCAATCGCCAGGTAGCTCCAGGCATGCCCAAAGTGATCAATTGCGAAGCCGGCTACCAGCGGACCCAGAAAGCTGCCGACCGACATCGCCAGCGCAAAGTTGGCAAAATTGCGCGTGCGCTCGGTGCCACCACCGAGTCCGCCGATGAGATTCTGCACGGCGACGTTGTAGAACACGTGTCCCGCGCCCACGCCCACGGCCTGTACGTACAGCGCGGGCAACGCCGGAAACAGAAAAGGCACGGCGAGTGCCGCCACCATGGCGCTGGATCCCGCCACCACCGGCACGCGCACGCCCAAACGGTCGGTCAGTTTGCCGGCGTAGAGCCCCAGCAACATGGGAAACAACGAATACAGCGCTACCAACACGCCGATCAGAATTTTGGACGCGCCCAGCTCAATGGAAAACAAGGTGATCAACACCTTGCTGCCGCGAAACGCCGTCATGTTGCACAACACCATGCTCATCACGATCCACATGAGTAACGGCGTGCGCATCATTTGTCCTTCGCGGCGGGTTTGATTGTCGGCGCAATGGCCGGCGCGATGGGTGGAGCAAGGCGGCTTGCATACGCGCCCAGCGACAACACCACGCCGCTCGCCCAGAACACCAGCGCAATGCCGGTGAGCGAACCGAGCGCGCCAAACAGGGGCGGCACGAACACATGCATGAAATTGTTGGTCGCGATGCGCAACCCCACCACCTCGCCAGCACGACCCGCCGGCGAATGGTTGTAGGCAATGATCACGGTAAGCGGCTGCCCCAATCCCAACCCCAGCCCGAGCACAAAACAAACCACGCCGAGCGCAACAGCGGTTTTGAAAAACGGAATCGTCGCGAGCATCGCCGCCGTCAGCAGCAGCGAATACAGCAGCAGGCGCTCTTCGCCGAAACGGCGCGCCATCGGCGGAATCAGCACGCGCGTGACGAACACCGACACCGCCGCGGCGCCCATCACAAGCCCAATGGCCGACGCCGTCAGGCCAATCGAATGCCCGTAGAGTGGCACGTAAAGTTGAAACATGTCGCCCGCACTCATGGCCACGCCGCTGGCGATGAACACCCGCCGCAGTACGGGTATGCGCAAGAGCTCAATGGCACGTGTGGCGGGCGCATCGGCGGCGCGTGCGATGGCGCGTGGAATCCGTCGGTCAATCGCGATAAACCCCGCCATGGACACCAGCGTGATCGATGCGCTGATCGCGAATGTAGGAATATGACCGAAGGCGTCGATGGAAAACCCCGCCAGCACCGGCCCCAGGAAATCCGCGATGGCCACGGTCAGCACATAGAGGCTGAAGTTCCGGGTGCGCGTGGCGCCGCCGCCCAGCGAACCGGTCAGCGTTTGCATCGCCACCTGCGACAGAATAAAACCAGCGCCGCCGACCAGGGCCGATGCAAACAGCGCCAAAAATCCCGGCCACAAGTACGGCAACACAATGCCCACGCCGAGCAGAATCAAACCGAGATACAGCGGCATGCGCACGCCATGCCGGTCGGCCACCTTGCCCGCGTAAACCGCGAACAACATCGGAAACAAACCATAGGTGGCGAGCAACAAGCCGGTTTGCAGTGGCGTGGCACCGAGTTCCAGCGCGAACAGGGTATTGAGCACGCGCGACGCCTTGTAAGCCGTGTTCCACGGCAATACGAAGCCGATGATCTGGTAAATCGTAATCGTTGTTGCGGCGGCGGTCCCGGTCGATATGCGTGATGTGGATTTGTCGGGATCAAGGGCCATGAGAGTTTCCGATTTTACCGCACGGGGCAGCGTACAATGACGCGTAATCCCAAGAAGAGGAAAGTCCCTTGCGTCCGTCCTTGCACCGCTATCGCGCATGAAAAATCCCCTGCCCACATTACGGGCGTTGCATCACCGTAACTTCAGACTGTTCATCTCGGGCCAGATGTTCGCCTTGGTGGGCTACTGGATGCAAAGCATCGCGCAGTCGTGGCTGCTCTATAAGATGACCGAATCCGCCACGTTGCTGGGCCTGCTTGGCTTCGCCGGCAGTTTGCCGATATTGCTGCTGTCGCCGTTCGCCGGCATCTGGTCCGACCGTTGCAACCTGCATCGCGTGATGTTCGTCACGCAAGCGCTCGAAATGGCGCAGGCGATTACGCTGGCCACGCTGGCGCTCACCGGCAATCTGCAGCCGTGGCACATCATTGCGTTGTCGATGGTGATGGGCGTGCTGATTGCGGTTGAAATTCCGGTGCGCCACGCCTATTTGCTGGAACTCGTCGGCGACAAATCCGATTTGCCCAATGCCATCGCGGTGACCTCACTGATGGCCAACTGCGGACGGCTGGTCGGCCCCGCGTTGGCCGGACTGGTGATCGGCTGGCTCGGCGAATCCGCGTGCTTCGCGATCAACGCAGTGAGCTACAGCGCGGTGATCATCAGCTTCATGTTCATCCGCGTCACCCCCACCGTACGCGCTGCCGAACACAAAGCCATGTGGCAAGGCATGCGCGAAGGGCTGTCGTATGTCTGGCACTCGCGGCCGATCCGCTCGCTGCTGCTGCTGCTTACCACGCTGGGCCTGCTCGGCACACCCTACATCAGCCTGATGCCAGTGCTGGTACGTGAAGTATTTCAGGGCGGCGCGGACCAGATGGGTTTTCTGGTCGGCTCGGCGGGGCTGGGCGCCGTCATGGGCACGCTGCTGCTCGCCAGCCGCTCTACGGTTCGCGGTCTGGTGCGCCTGCTCACCTGGGCCGCGCTCGCCGCGGGCATCGCGCTCGCGCTGGTGGCGCACGTGAAACTGGCGTGGCTCGCCATGCCGCTGCTCGCTGTTACCGGCTTCGGCATACTGGTCACCTCGGTGTCGGTCAACATGATCGTGCAGGCCATCGTGGACGATGACAAACGCGGCCGCGTGATGAGCCTTTACACCGTGAGCTTCATGGGCGTGGCGCCCTTCGGCGCGCTCGCGGCGGGCGCACTGGCGGATGTCATCGGCGTGGCGGCCACGCTGACCATTTCAGGCGTGTGTTGCGCCGTGGGCGCGCTATTGCTGGCTTCGCGGCATGCGGTGATACGGGGGGAGCTGGGAGAAACTTATGGGCGGTTGGGCATAAAATAACCCCCGTCGGTTTGCAGTGGCAAGCGTTGGGTTTGCACAACACCCGGCATCGAGACCATCCAATACCTAAAATCAGCCATGCGTAATCTGACCGTTTATCACATCCCCGTCTGTCCGTTCTCCCAGCGCCTGGAAATCCTGCTCGCGCTCAAGGGGATAAGAAGCGAGGTCCGATTCGAGGTCGTCGACATCACGCAGCCCCGGCCCGAGTGGCTGCTGCAAAAAACACGCGGGACCACCGCGCTGCCCTTCCTTGAAACCGCCGATGGAAAAATCATCAAGGAAAGCCTGGTCATTCTGCAATATCTCGAGGACGTCTTCCCGGAACGGCCCGTAGCGCAGCGCACCCCGTACCGCCGCGCGGTGGAGAACATGCTGACACGCCTGGAAGGCGATTTCGGCAATCAGGGCTACGCCTACGTGATGAATCAACGCATCGAGCAGCGCGATGGCTTCCGGGACGGCATGCTGAAGCAGTACGCGCGGCTGAATGATTTCTTGCTCACGCACGGTTCGACACACGGCCCGTTTTTATTCGATGACTTCGGCTGGGCCGAAACGGTATTCACGCCGTTGTTCATACGCTTCTGGTTTCTGGACTATTACGAGAACTTCGCGTTGCCACCCGAGACACAGTACCAGCGCGCAGGCGCATGGCGGGACGCCTGCCTTGCGCATCCCGCCGCGCGGCAGGTCAGCCGTGAAGAAATCGTCAAGCTGTACTACGATTACGCCAAGGGCGCGGGCAATGGCGCGTTGTTGCCGGGCCGCAAACGGTCGTCATTCAGTTTTGAACCACACTGGAAAACACGGCCATGGCCGCCGGCAAACAAATACGAAACGAGTGCAACGGATGAAGCGTTGGGGTTATAAAGGCGGGGCGCCTTGCGCCACTACTCCGCGGTAATCCCCGCCTGCTTCACCACTTTCGCCCACTTGGCAATTTCAATTTTAAGCAACGCGGCAAATTCGGTGGCCGTACCCGCCATGGGGTCGGCGCCCTCGGATGCAAGTCGTTCTTTCATCTCGGGCGCGCGCATGGCGGTGTTGGTTTCGGTGGTCAGGCGCGCGACAATTTCCGGCGGCGTTCCGGCAGGCGCGAGCAGGCCGAACCATGACTCGACGGCATAGCCGGGCAGTGCCGCTTCCGCCACCGTAGGCAGTTCCGGCGCGATGGGCGTGCGCCTGGCGCCGGTGACCGCCAGCGCGCGCAGCTTGCCGGATTTGATGTGTGGCAGTGCCGCCGTCAAATTGGAAAACATGAACTGCATTTGTCCGCCCATCAAATCGACCAGTGCCGGGCCACTGCCTTTATAGGGCACATGCACGACGTTGACGTTGGCCATTGCGCGGAAGAGTTCGCCCGCGAGGTGCGTGGCGTTGCCGTTGCCCGCCGACCCGTAATTGAGTTGCCCCGGCCGCGCCTTGGCCAGCGCAATCAACTGCGGCAATGTTTTCACTGGCAGTGATGGGTGCACCACCGCAACGTATTGCCCGCTCGACACCTGGCTGATCGGCACGAAGTCTCGAACAATGTCGTAATTCAGGCGTCGGTAAAGACTGGGGTTGATGGTGTGCGCCGGCGTGCCCATGAACAGCGTGTAACCGTCGGGCGGCGCCTTCGCCGCGATTTCCGCGCCGAGGTTGGCGCCCGCACCCGCGCGATTTTCCACCACCACCTGCTGTTTGATTTGCGCAGCCAGTTTTTGCGCATAAAACCGCGCGACGATATCCACCCCGCTGCCGGGCGACGACGGCGCGATCAGGCGTATGGGTTTTGCAGGGTAGGTTTGCGCCGCTGCGTGCGGCGCAAACGCGACACCGACGCCCGCGCACAACACGACGAGAATCCGCGAAGCCACGCCTTATTCCGCTTTAGCACCGGAGGCTTTCACAACCTTGGACCACTTGGCGATTTCAGTCTTGATGTAGGCCGCGAATTCGTCGGGCGTGCTGGCAACGATCTGGTATCCCAGATTTTCCAGGCGCTGTTTGACATCCGGCAACGCCAGCGCCTTGGCGAATTCACCATGCAGCCGCGTGACAACGGGTTTGGGCGTCCCCGCCGGCGCCATGACGCCATACCACGCCGTGGCTTCGAAACCCGGCATCAGCGACTCCGCCACCGTGACCACCTCCGGCGCCGCGGGCGAACGCCGCGCGCCCGTGACCGCGATTGCGCGCAGGCGCCCCGCCTTGATGTGCGGCATCACTGACGACATGCCACCAATGAGCATTTGTATCTGGCCCGCGACGAGATCGATCACGCCTTGCGCGCTGCCTTTGTACGGCACGTGCTGAAAGTCAGCGCCGGACGCGGTGTTGAAAAGCTCCCCGGTTAAATGCCCTACGCTCGCCACACCCGCCGACGAAAAATTGATCGACTTGGGCTTCGCCTTCGACAAGGCAATCAATTCCTTCAGCGTGCGCGCATTTACCGACACGTGCACCACTATGATATTCGGTGCGGTCGCCAGCAAGGTAACCGGCGCATAGTCCCGGATCGGATCGTAGGGCAGCTTCGATACCAGACTGGGCGCAATGGCCACGTTGGCGATGTAACCGAGCCCGATGGTGTAACCGTCGGGTGCGGCGCGCGCGACGATTTCCATGCCGATATTGCCATTGGCGCCGGAACGATTATCGATGACGACTTGCTGTCCGATGGATTCGGCCACCTTGACGCCCGTATTGCGCGACACGGTGTCGGCATTGCCGCCGGGCGCGAACGGCACGACAAAACGTATCGGACGATCCGGATAGTTCTGCGCGGTGCACGGTGTTGCCAGCAGCAAGGCCGCGCATGCCATGCCGGCGGCCTTCGCGGAAAAAACCTGACGAAATTCTGGCATGACGCTACCGCCTTTCAACGCTCAATACCGCTCTGCGCGCGCCAAACACGATTACTTCAAGCTCGACGGATCATTGCGCCAGCGCTCCCACGCGGCACGCTGGTCTTCACGGATGGCATCATCTTCGAGCATGCGTCGCACCAGCGCCGTGGTATCGGATTCGTAGATGCCCTTGCGCTTGGTGAATGTCCACTTGTGCCCCTGCGGCAACACGGGTGACTTGGAAAACTTGCGGGAATCATTGACGCTCATGACAAATTACCTTTAAAAACATACACTTAAATAACTACAGACATGCACATCGTGTTCCATACGACGCCGCATACAGCATCTTAGCGACGCCTTCCGCGACACCCTCTGCAACACCTTACGCGCCATCGTATTCGATGCTTAATTCTGCCACGCGTCTATGCGCGGCGCAGCTATTCTTATACGCGAAAACGTCCACCACGAAAACCCGCGACAGCCGCCACACGAGGCGCGCACCTTTGCGAACGTTACACCCAACGTTGCCGTGTTGCCGCAATACCCGCCCTCACCTAATATCGCCTGTATGCTTCATCTTGATTACGCCCCAGGGGATACCCGCGCGCGCGGCGCACGACCGGCGAGCCGCCACATTCTGTTAATCGCGATTGCCGCCACTACGCCGTTTTCCCCGCGCATTACACAGGCCGCCGAGCCGGCGTACCCCAGTCGTCCCGTGCGGTTTCTCATTCCCGCGCCACCCGGCGGCACGGTGGATCACATTGCGCGCCTGATCGCGCCATCGCTGTCGGAACAGTTGGGCAAGCCGTTCGTCATCGATAACCGTGCCGGCGCAGGCGGTGTGATTGCCGCAGAGATGCTCGCCCACGCCGCGCCCGATGGTCACACCATCGGCATGATTTACACCTCGTACACCACCAATGCCGTACTGCGCACAAAGCCCACATACTCGCCCGTGACGGACAACACACCCATCACGCAGGCGACGTGGTCGCCGTTGCTGCTGGCGCTGCACACCGGCTTGCCGGTGAAATCCGTCAGCGAACTCGTCGCGATGGCGAAAGCCAAACCGATGCTCTATGGCTCGGCGGGCAACGGCAGCGGCGGGCACATGGCCGCCGAGTTGTTCAGCACAATGGCGGGCATCCGGGTCACGCATGTGCCCTACAAAGGCGCCGCGGCGGCCACCAACGAGGTGATATCGGGACAGGTAGCCTACCAGTTCGCAGGGCCGATCACCGTGCTGGCGCTGGGACGTGCAGGCCGCTTGCGCCTGCTCGCGGTCACCAGCCTGAAGCGCGCAAGCGCCCTGCCCGACTTGCCAACCATCGATGAATCCGGCGTCGGCGGCTTTGAAGTCATTAACTGGTTTGGCGTGGCGGCGCCGCCCGCGACGCCCGGCGCATTGATCGGGCGTTTGCATGGCGAAATCAAGCGCGCGCTGGCAAACACTGACATCCGCGCCCGGCTTGCCAGTGAAGGCTCGGAAGTCGTGGCGACCTCGTCCGCGGAGTTTCGCGCCTTTCTTGCGCGGGATGTCGAAAAATGGTCTCGCGTGGTTAAGAATGCCCATATCCGCGCGGACTAATTCCATTTCAATTTCACTTTCAATAGCGAAGCATTCCGCCACGCCAACGAGGTTTATGGAACAACAACATTATTTCTGCAATGAAATGGAATTGCTATAACCGGCCCATGTTTTCATTGCTTACATCGGCGCGGCGAATCGCCGTCTTGTGTGTGCCGCTACTCGGCTCAAGCCTGGCGCACGCGCAGGATTACCCCGCTCGCCCCATCCGGCTCATCGTTGGCTCATCCGCGGGCGGCGGGGGTGATGGCGTCGCGCGCGTGATGGCGGCCAAGCTCACGCTAACGCTCAAACAACAAATGGTGGTGGACAACCGCCCGGGCGCCGCGGGCAACATCGGCGCCGAGATGGTGGCGCGCGCCGCGCCCGACGGCTACACGCTGCTGTTCGCCTACACCGGCCATGTGATCAACCCGGCGCTGTTCAAGAAACTGCCTTTTGATCCCCTGCGTGATTTCGCGCCGGTGGGCATGATCGCCTTTAACAACTCGGCGCTGGTGGTGCACCCCAGCGTGCCGGCGCACTCCGCCAAGGAACTCATCGCGCTCGCGAAGGCACAGCCCGGAAAACTTACCATGGGCGCGCTGGTGGGCGGCGCGCAGCATCTGGCCACGGAACTTTTCAAGACACAGGCGGGCGTGGACATTATTTACGTGCCGTACAAAGGCAACGGCCCGGCCAACAACGATCTGCTCGCAGGGCAGATCAACATCATGTTCAACACGCTGGCCCTAGTTGCACCGCTCGCCAGGGCCGGCCGCCTGCGCGCACTGGCGGTGGCGAGCGAAAAACGCTCGGAGCTGATGCCCGAATTGCCCACGGTCAGCGAAACCGCGATCAAGGATTTTTCCGCGCAAGGCTGGTACGGCATCCTCGCGCCGGCCGCCACGCCGCGCACGATCATCGGCAAACTCAATGGTGAATTAAACGCCGTGCTGCGCGAGGCCGACACGCAACAGCGCATCAAGGCCATGGGCAATGAAATCGCTATCCGCACGCCGGAAGCGTTCGACGCATGGATACGCGCGGAGATGCTCAAGTGGGCGGAAGTCGCGCGGCGCGCGGGGATCCGGCAGGAGTGACAGACGGCGCGAGTAATACAACGCAGCCCGCATTCGTGTCGCGCCACAAACGGCGGCAGCCATCCCGCCCGGTTCAGTCCGCCGTCAGTCCCAGCTTGCGCACCACCGCGCCCCACTTGGCGATGTCGTCGCGCACCAGTTTGTCGAGTTCGTCGGGGGCGCCGGCGGCGGGTTCGGCGCCTTGTTGCAAGAGACGTTCGCGCATGTCGTTCGCGCGCACCACGCTGGCGACGACCTGATTCCAGCGCGTGACGATCTCGGGCGCAGTACGCGCGGGCGCCAGCAGCGCATACCAAGCATTGGAGTCATACCCTTTTACGCCTGACTCATCGACGGTCGGTGTTTCGGGTATCACGCTGGAACGTTTCATCGACGTCACCGCCACGCCGCGCAAGCGGCCACTTTTTACCTGCGGCAATCCAAGCAATACGGTGGTAATGGTGAGTTGCGTTTCGCCCGCCATCAGCGCAATCACCGATGGCGCGCCGCCCTTGTAGGCCACGTGCGTGAGATTGATGCCTGCCATCGATTTCAACAATTCCGCCGACAGATGCGAGGGCGTGCCGTTGCCTATGGAGGCATACAAAATTTCACCCGGCTTGGATTTCGCGAGCGCGATCAAATCCCTGACCGTTTTTACCGGCAACGACGGGTGCGTCACCAGATAATTGGGCACCGTGGAAATCAGCGATGATCGACACAAAACTTTTCAGCGTATCGTACGGCAGATTGCGATACAGCGTCGCGTTTTGCGCGTGGCTCGCAAACGTAGCCAGCAGGGTGTAGCCATCGGGGGCGGCTTTCGCCACCGCATCCGTGCCGAGCGTGCCACTGGCACCGACACGATTTTCAATGATCAACGGCTGCCCCAGCGCTTCGGTAAGCTTGGGCGACAGTTGCCGCGCCACCGCGTCTATGCCACCGCCCGCCGGAAACGGCACGATCACGCGGATCGGTTTGACGGGGTACGCGGCAGGTTGCGCCCAAGCAAGCGTCACCACCAGCGCGCCGGGCGGCGCCAACAGTGACTTAAACATATCTATTTGTTTTTGTTCACTTACTATCGAGGCATGCCCGGCATCATCCCCGGCGGCATGCCGGCCATGCCGGGCGGCGGGCCGCCTTTGTCGTCACCCGGCTTGCGCGGCTGCACAACCATCTGCACACGATCCTTGAGTATCGGTTCCAGCGATTTTGCGGGCATGACGTACACCCACTGGCCGAGTATTTTTTCAAATTGGGCGCGCGCTTCCAGCACCTTCAGCGATTTCTCGTATTCTTCGGCGCGGCGTTTAATTTCATCGGGCTTTTCATCTTTTTCCGGCGTGCGCGTTTTCGGCGGCTCGCCGGTCAACACGAAGTTGAACAGATAATCGTCGCCGGTTTTTTGTTTCGCCACGGTGATCGTATACGTCAGGTTGTCGAAGGTTTCCGCGATAATCTTGGTGACTTTCTCGCCTTCTACTTTCGCATCGGTCGAAACATCGCTGAACGCCAACTGCCCCAGCGCATTCACCGCGCCCACGGCGGCGCTGGGATCCAGTTGCCCCGCGCCAGCGGCAAATTTCCACTGACTGTATTCAAGCTCGCGCGTGATCTTCCATTGCGCGGCGCCCTCGCCCACGGTCAGGGACTTGATGCGGTCCGCCTTGAAAAAGTTTTTCGCCAGCCACTTGCCTGCCTTGGCATCGACATTCGCGAACGGATCGGACACCACTACTACGCCCTGCACCTTGTCCGGCGCGATCATGTAGCGGCCGGCCGGCACGCCATCCACCGCGTTGGGCAACGGATTGCCGGGGTCTTTTTTCAGCGATACCTTGCCGAAAACCAGCTTGGCGATCAGCTTGGCATCCTTGTCTTTCAGTTCCACGAGCGTGCCGGTGCCTTCGGCGCTGGCTTTGTCTTTCGGCTCGGCCAGGTTCAGACGCGGGTGCAGCGACTCGCCCACCGCCTCGGATTGCACGACCTTGGCTTCCACCAGCTTTGCCAGCAGCTCACTGATTTCGCCGACGTCGGCGGGGTAACCGCCGCGCTCTTTCACGCTCCATGAACCTTTCTTGCTCACCAGCGTGACTTCGTTCTTGGCGTCCTTCAAACGGATTTCCGTGGCGTCGGCGGCCTTCAGATTCGGCAACACCTTCGCGCCGATTTTCGCCCCGCTTTGTTTGTAGCCCGAAAGTTCCTGCCAGAACATGGCAAGGCCCGCGCCACCGAGAACGGCGACGACCGCCAGCATCATCAAAAATTGTTTGCGGTTCATGCTGCCCTCGCCGGCGTTGCGCTTGCCACGGCGGTTCTCAGCTTGCGGCGCTTCGCCAGAGCCAGCATCAGGCCCAGTATCGCCACCAGCAGCGGAATCGCGCCGATGTTGACCACCTTGGTCCACAACTCAAGCCGGTCGGAATCCACGCGCAGATTCTTGCGCAGTTCCTTCAGCTCCTTGCGCGTTTCGTTGGCTTTTTTGCGGAAGTTCTCGATTTCCACCTGCTGCTCGGGCGTCAGCACGGTAGCCGCCGTGGCGCCGCCCGCCGCGCCGGCACGTCCTTTTTGCAAGGCCTGGAGTTTTTCGGTGGTTTGATTCAACCCATCCTCGAGCCCTTTGATCTTGCCCAGATAGGCCTGCTGCGCCTGCGCTTCCATCTTGCGCAGCACCGTCAGCGGCTTGCTGAACGCCGCACGGCTGCGTAGCGTCGCCAGATTCTGGTCGCCCGCCAGTTGCTCCACCAGACCCTGCGCAAACGCGAGATTGCCGTTGCGCGGCACCACGACTTTCTGCCCGAACACGTCTTGTGTCTCTACCGCCGCGCCATCGGTCAGCATGTCCACGTCGGCCACCAACACCACCGAGTTTTCGGCGGCCGCCTCGCGCATGTGCTTGCCCGAAGGCGGAGGGGGCGGCTTCAGTTCTTCGCCTTTTTTCGCCGGCGGTTGTGGCAGCTGCGGTTCGCCATTGGGAAATGCCGATTTGAATTTGCCGCTGAGACGTATCGCGATCGGCTCTTCTTTTCCGGTCGGCGCGAAGCCGCGCGTGGACGGCTCGCCTGACAGCGTGGCGATAATCAAATCCACCGGCATTGCGTTTTTCGATGAATGGATCAGCACGCTTTGTTTCAGCCCATCCGCCAGCTTGCCCTTGAAGGTGCCGCCGAACGGCACCAGCATCGTACCCACCTGACTCATTACGATGTCGTCCATGTTGAACGCGTCGTTGGTGAGCATCAGTAACGTAGGCAGCAGGCGCGGCCCGGAGCCGCTGGGGAAGGTCATGTCGGCGATCACCTTGCCGCCATCCATTTCAACGCCCCAGCCCTTGAACAGATTGTAGAGCGCGGAGCCGCCGGCCTGATTGCCACCGAACGGATTTTGCATGTCGGGCTGCTGATCGAAATACGCATACGGATCGACAAACGCGATCAGCTTGCCACCGCGCAGCACGAATTGATCAATGGCATATTCGGCTTCTTCGGTGATGTTTTTCGGATGAATCACCAACAGCACTTTAATGTCGTCGTCGATTTTCTTGACATCGAGTTCGATCTTTTTCACGTCAAAGGTGCGTTTCAGTTCCGATCCCAGCACCCACGGCTCGGTGGGCTGCTGTTTGGTCATCGGGTTCAACGGACGCCCCAGCACCGGCAGGCCCGCCATTAACCCGATCACCGGTTTTTTCGCTTGAGTAACCTGCGAAATCTTGCTGGTGAGATCATATTCCAGCAATTGTTCGCGGTCGGCGGACAACACAGGAATCGCTTCCTTTTTGTCGAGGAACGACACCGCGAGGCCCAGATAGAATTTTTCGCCGGTGTTGGTCTGCTGGCCTTCAACGTTATCGAGCGCCGCGGATTCCTCGGCGTCCGAATCCGGTTCGGGATTGAATTTCTCGATGATCACTTTGCCGTTCGATGCCGCCTTGTACTCGGCAAGCAGATCTTCCACCCGCTTGGCGAAGGTTTTCAGCGCCACCGGCACCGTGTTGCCGCTTTGCGTGTAGTAGTAGCGGATTTTCACCGGCGCTTCGAGCTTGCTCAAAATCGCGCGTGTGCCGGGCGACAGCGTGTAAACGCTGCCCTGTGTCAGATCAACGCGCGCCTTGAAGGCGCTGAACAGGAAGTTCGCCGCGATCAAGATAATCGCCAGCAACACCAAGCCGCCGGCGGAATAAAACAAGGAATCGAGATTGGATTTCTTCATGATTTTTCCTCTAGCTACCCTGCCCGCTGGCCGCGAATAATCACGCCGGTGGTAAACAGCGCGAAGCCGATGACCGAGGCGAAAAACAGAAAATCACGCAGATCGATCACGCCACGCTGGAACCCCTCGAAGTGGGTCATCACCGAGAATGCGGCGACCACCTGCACCACCACGGGGCTGGCAAAACGCGTCAGTAAATCCGTAACCGGCGTATAACCCGCCAGAATGAAAAAGAGACAGATCACCACCGACAGAATAAAGCTGATCACCTGATTGCGCGTCAGCGCGGATGTCATGCAACTGATCGCGAGATAAGAACCGGCGAGGAACAGGCTACCCACGTAACCGGCGGCGATGATGCCGTTATCCGGCGACCCCAGCCAGTTCACGGTGATCCACACCGGGAACGTCAGCGCCAGCGCCAGCGCCAGAAACAGCCACGACGCGAGAAACTTGCCGATGATCGCCTGCCAGGTGGTCAGCGGCATGGTGAGCAACAGTTCCATCGTGCCGAGACGACGCTCTTCGGACCACAGACGCATTCCGACCGCCGGCACCAGAAACAGATAGAGCCACGGATGCCAGGTAAAGAACGAAACCAGCGACGCTTCGCCGCGCTCGAAGAAGTTACCGATGGTGAAGGTGAAAAACCCCGTCAGTAGCAGAAAGATAATCAGAAACACATACGCGATGGGTGACGTAAAGTACCCGCCAAGTTCGCGCTTGGTAATGGCTTTGATGTTATTCCAGGCATTCATGATCAGGCCGCCTTTACGGTTGCGGCGTTCGCCGCGTTGACGGTATCCGGGAGCGTAATCGCGCGGAACACTTC
This sequence comes from Betaproteobacteria bacterium UBA5216, assembly GCA_002412495.1. Classification (GTDB taxonomy): domain Bacteria; phylum Pseudomonadota; class Gammaproteobacteria; order Burkholderiales; family SG8-41; genus UBA5216. The sequence goes on along the minus strand of DHVE01000043.1, from coordinate 637 downwards.
ATCCAGCCGGCCATTCGGCGAGCGGGCCTTCAGCTCGGCCGGCGTGCCGTTGGCCACCACCACGCCACGATCGATGATGATCACGCGGGTGCAGGTGTCCTCGACTTCTTCCAGGATGTGCGTTGAAAAAATGATCGCTTTCTTGGGCGCCATTTTGCGGATCAGCAAGCGCACTTCGTGTTTTTGATTCGGATCGAGGCCGTCGGTTGGCTCGTCCATGATCAGCACTTCAGGGTCGTGCACCAGCGACTGCGCAAGGCAGGTGCGGTGCTTGTAGCCCTTGGACAACGTGTCGATGGATTGATACAGCACGTTTTCGAGAAAGCACATCTCGACCGCGCTGTGCACCGCTTTCTTGCGCGCATCGCCGTGCAGACCCCGGAGCTCGGCGGCGAAACTCAGAAAACCATGCACTGTCATGTCGGCATAACCCGGCGCGTTCTCGGGCAGGTACCCGATGAGGCGTTTGGCATCGAGCGGTTTTTCAGTAATGTCGAATCCGCCGATGGTCACCCGGCCCGACGTGGGCGGGTAGTAGCCGGTAATCATGCGCATCGTGGTGGATTTTCCCGCGCCGTTAGGCCCGAGAAATCCGAGCACCTCGCCGCGTTCGACGCTGAACGACACGTCGTTGACC
>DHVE01000065.1 GCA_002412495.1 Betaproteobacteria bacterium UBA5216 | reverse complement strand
TGATGAATCACGTCGCCGAGAAACACCGCGCGATCCTCGCGTGAGCGCGCATGGATCACCACATTGCCGGGCGTGTGGCCGGGCGCGCTCTCAAACCACAGGCCGTCTTCCATCGCGTAATCGTCATCGACCAGCACCGACTGGCCGGTGCGCACCACCGGCAACACGCTGTCCTCGAAAGCATTGCGGTGCGGCGATTCCTCGCCGCGTTGCTGCACGCCCTGCCAGTGCTCGAACTCGCGGCGCGCCATGATGTAGCGCGCATTGGGAAACGTCGGCACCCAGCGCCCGTTGTCGAGACGCGTGTTCCAGCCGACGTGATCCCAGTGCAGATGCGTACACATCACGTAATCGACGGACTCGGGCTGAACCCCGGCGCGGGCGAGATCGGCGAGAAACGGCGACTTCGCGCGATGAAACTGCGGCCGCGTCGGACGCTCCTTGTCGTTGCCGATGCACGAATCGATGAGTATCGTGTGACGCCCGGTCTTCACCACAAAGCTGTGAAAACTGAAGATGAGTTTGCCGGTGGCGGGATCGATCAGCCGCGGCCCGGCCATATCCGGATTTGCGCGCACCACGGCGGGATCGTAATCGGGAAAGAACACCTCAGGGGCAATGAACGGGCCCTCGAACTCGCAGATGCGCTGGACTTCAAAATCACCTAACCGCATGGTTTGCATGGTTGTTCTCCGCAACACTGAATCAGTCGAATCTCAGTCTTCTCTCAACGCCCCCTGGCGCAATAGCGGCGGCACCGGTTCGTTGATCGCGTTCACACCTTGATTTGCCGTGCCGCGAGCACGGTTTCCACTGCATCCACGATCGCCTGATAACCCGTGCAGCGGCAGTAGTTGCCGGAAATGTGCTCGCGAATCTGCTCGCGCGTGGCGCGCGGATTTTTTTGCGCCAGATCCTGCACGGTGAGCAGCATGCCCGGCGTGCAAAAGCCGCATTGCAGCGCGTTGCGTTTATGAAAGGCGTCTTGCAAGTCCGCGATCTCGCCGCTGTCGGACAGTCCTTCAATGGTTTCGACCGTACGGCCCTCGGCCTGCACCGCCAGCATCAGGCAGCCCCGCACGATGTTGCCGTCCACGCGCACAGTGCAGGCGCCGCACACGCCGTGTTCGCAGCCGATGTGCGTGCCGGTGAGGCCCATTTCTTCGCGCAAAAAATCTACCAGGTTCTGGCGCACGGGAATGCGGCGCGTGATGGCTTCGCCGTTGAGGGTGAGCGTGGTGTCGATGAGGGTTTCGGGGGCGTTCATGGCGGCGGCTTTCATGCGACGAGTTGTTTCATGATGCGCGCGGTCAGCACGCGCGCGAGATGCAGCTTGGTGGCGGCGGTGGAATACAAGTCGGCCGCGGGATCGAGTTCGGTGGCGAGCGTATCCTGCGCCTCTTTCAGTGATGACTCTGAAATCCCTTTATTAACAAATACTTGTGCCGTTTTTGTGGCAGACAGCGGTTTGTCGCCCGCGCCCAAAAAGGTAAGCCGCACATCACGGGGTGCGCCGCCGGAAAATGTGGCCAGCGCCGCCACGCCGACCATCGCATAGTCGCCGCGCCGCCGTGCGAGCTCCAGAAACGCATGGCGCGTGCCGGCGGCGGGAATCGGAATCACCACTTCCGTGATGATTTCGTTGGGCTGCATCGCGGTGGCGTACAGTCCCTGAAAAAAGTCGCGCGCGGCCACGGTGCGCGTGCCCGCTTTGCCGGCGAGCACGATTTGCGCGTCGAGCGCGACGCAACACGCGGGCCACTCGGCCGCCGGATCGGCCGTTGCGAGACTGCCGCCGAAGGTGCCCGCATTGCGTATCGCCGGGTGCGCGATATGTTCCACCGCATCGGCCAGCAGGGGCAGGTGCTGGCGGATAGCGGCGCTGTTGCCGATGGCGGCGTGCGTGGTGAGCGCACCGATGTGTACGTGACCATCCTTGACGCAAATGCCGGCCTGTTCCTGCAAGCGGCTGATGTCGATCAGCACGGCGGGCGACGACAGCCGCATGTTCAGCGCGGGCATCAGGCTTTGTCCGCCGGCGAGAATTTTGGCGCCCTCGCCATCATGGTTATGGCGTTCAAGCAGATCCAGCGCATCCGCGAGACTGCGCGCGCGGACATAGGCGAAGGGTGGGGCTTTCATTGCATCATTCCTGTGTTAAGCAAAGGGCGTGCGGTCACTTCACGCCATACTTTGCGCGGTAATGCTGCGCGAGCACGCGGCGGTTTTGCTGGTTCAGCGCGGCGTTGCTTGCCGGCGCTGCGGGTCGATTCTTGACGCGGGCTTTTTTGGCGGCGAGTAATGCCACCAGCGCGGGCTTTGCGGACGAGGGCTTCATGGGGTTTCATTCCAGGATGAATTGCAGTTTAGCACGCAGCCTGCGCTATGCTTGCGCCCGTCAAGGAGAGTTACATGCGCACCCGATTTGTTTTTCCAATCGTATCCGTCGTGGGGTTGATAGGCGGAGCAGGCGCGGCGGCCCAGCCATACCCCGCCAAACCCATCCGCGTGGTTGTGCCGTCGCAGGCGGGCGGCGGCGCGGACATCGTGGCGCGCGCGATCGCGCAAAAAATGTCCGAGTCGTTCGGGCAGCAGGTGGTGGTGGATAACCGCATCGGCATCGTCGGCGCGGAAATCGTCGCCAAGTCGGCGGCGGATGGTTACACGCTGATGTTTACCACCTCGGCGCTCGCGGTGCGCGAGGCGGTCTACAGCAAACTGCCGTTCAGCACGCTGCGCGATTTTGCCCCGGTGAGCCAGGCCGTGACGCAATCGAATGTGCTGGTCTCGCATCCGTCGGTGGCGGCGAAAAACGTGCAGGAGCTGGTGGCGCTGGCGAAAGCCAAACCGGGGCAACTCAATTTCGGCTCGGGTGGCAACGCAACTTCCGCGCATCTGGCCGGCGAATTATTCCGCCTGCTCGCCGGCATCGACGTGGTGCACGTGCCGTACAAGGGCGTGCCGGCGGCGCTGGGCGACACCATCGCCGGCCGCATGCACTATACGGTAGGCAGTCCGGTTTCGACTTTGCACCACGTCAAGGATGGCCGCCTGCGGTTGCTGGCGGTCACCACGCCCAAGCGCGCGCCCGCGTTGCCCGAGGTGCCCACCGTGGCTGAGTCCGGCGTGCCGGGGTATGAATTTACCGGCTGGATGGGCCTGCTCGCGCCCGCGGCCACGCCGCGCGCGGTGATTGCGCGGTTGCATGCCGAGGCCGCGCGCATCGTGCATCTGCCCGACGTGAAGGCGCGCTTTGTGATTGACGCTGCCGATCCGGTGGGCGGCACGCCGGAGCAGTTTGCCGCGTTTTTGCAATCCGAGATCGAGCGCTGGCGCAAGGTGGTGAAGCAGGCGCGGATCAAGGCGGATTGAGGGCGCCATAAAGGCACCATAAAGGCACCATAAAGACGAAATGACGACGATGCGGCTACAATGACCGCAACGTTAAATCGCAGGGAGTCATGATGTCCCAATCCGCCCGCACCGCGTTGTTGATACTCGATGTGCAAAATGAATTTGTCGATCCCAAGGGCAAGGTGGGCTCGCAGGGATTCGCCAAAATCATCGAACAGCGCCGCATCATTCCGAACATCGCCAGGGCGCAGGCCGCGTTTCGCGCCAAAGGGCTGCCGGTGGCGTTTGTGAACGTGGCGTATCGCGCCGACTATCGCGATGCCATCAGCCGCTCGGCGCGGTTAAAACACCTGATCGACATGAACGCCATCGTGGACGGCACCTGGGGCGTCGAATTCCCGGAGGCGATCAAGCCGCTGCCCAGTGAAATCGTTTTCACCAAACACGCGGTGAGCCCGTTTTACAACACGCAGTTGTATTCGTGGCTCATCCGGCAGGGCGTGGATACCGTCGCGCTCACCGGCTGCCACACGCACATGGTGGTGGACAGCGCCGCGCGTTATGCCGACGACGCGGGCTTGTACGTCAAGGTGATCGAGGATTGCTGCGCCAGCCCCGATCCCGAGTTACATCGCATCGAGATCGAGAAAATCCTGCCGCTGTTTGCGACGATTATGTCGTCGGAGGCATTGTTGCGGACGTTGTAGCAGGCGGGGTGGGCACGTTTTACGTGCCCACGCGCAACACCAATGAGCGGAATCCGATGTGACGGCATCGCCGACTCGTAGGGTGGGCACGAATTGTGTGCCCACGCGCAACACAATGGCCGGGATCAAATGTGACGGCATCACCGACCCGTAGGGTGGGCACGTCTTATGTGCCCACGCGCAACCTCATTTGACTTCACCAAACGAGGCGGCGTCACTATCGCCCCCGGCGCCAGCCCAATCCCGCGGTAACAGGCCTCGCGCCACGTACGTGTGAAACGACGAATAAAGCCAATCCCCGGTGAGCGTCACATGCCCGTGTTTGACCGGATTGAAATGCACGTAATCGACGTGGCGCTGTAAATCCATTTCATCGCGGATTTGATGTTCCCAAAACCGGCGCTGCCACAAACCCTTTTCGCGTTTGGCTACTTTGCTTGCCGAGCGCACGGCGGCAGGCAGGCCGCGTGAAAACGCGCGCTTGATAACGCTCCAACGTAAACCGAAATCCGCGTCACCCTCCGGCAATCGCCAGACGGCGTGCAAATGATCAGGCAATATGCAATAGGCAATGGTGCGGAAGGGGTAACGCGTGCGCGCGATATCGAATGCGCCGCGCAGCCGGTTGATATCTTCGGTCAGCAGGCCGCTCTTCCGATCCGCGAGATTGACCGTGAAAAAATACGTGCCGCCCGCGGCGAGGCTCCGGCGATAACGAGACATGCAGTGACGGTATCACACGCGGTTGTCCGCGGGGGCACAAAGGGCGTGCCCACCCTACGCTTGCTGCATCGCATCGAGATCGAGAAAATCCTGCCGCTGTTTGCGACGATTACGTCGTCGGAGGCATTGCTGCGGACGTTGTAGCAGGTAGGGTGGGCACGTTTCATGTGCCCACGCGCAATTCCAATGGCCGGGATCAAATGTGACGGCATCGCCGACCCGTGGGATGGGCTCAAAGGGCGCGCCCATACGCTTGCCGGGCGTCATTATTCAATCACCCGGTTGGCTCGCACGAGTATGGACTGCGGTATCGTAATACCCAGCGCCTTGGCGGTTTTCAGGTTAAGTACCATCTCCACGGTTGTGGGCAATTCCACCGGCAAATCCGCGGGCTTCGCGCCCTTCAATATCCGGTCGATGTAGTACGCCAGTCGGCGAAAACAGTCGCGCAAGTTGGGTCCATATGTGATGATGTTGCCGCGGTCGGCGAACTGGCTCCAGCCGGATATCGCAGGCACCTTGTGCTTTATGCTGTAAGCCGCGATTTGATCGCTATTGCGCAACATGATCGCATCGGGAAACACGTCGATTGCCTCCATTCGCGATTTGGGCATCAGGGCCAGTGCTTCGTTGAGATCTCCAGGCTTCACGATGGGGAAATACGTAACCTCCAGCCCCAGCAATTTGGCCGCTGCTTGGGATGCCTGCAATTCCCGCTTTTCGCCCGGGTGATCCGGTCGTGTCAGGATCGCCACGCGCCGTATGGCGGGGGCCAACTCCTTCAACATCTGCATGCGCTTGCCGACCAGTTCCAAGGAAAGAAACGATACCCCCGTGTTGTTGCCGCCCGGCCGAGCAAGGCTTTCCACCAGGCCGCTCTCCACTGGGTCGCCGCTCAATCCGAAAACCAGTGGGATCACCGCACTGGCCTTGCGTACCGCGCGGGCGCTCGGCCCTTGGGTGATTATGATCCGCGGATTCTGACTGACGAGATCCGCCGCCAATGCATCGAGTCGCTCCGGTGCTCCGCCAGCCCAACGCGGAAGCAATTCGAGGTTTTTTCCTTCCACGTATCCGAGATCACGCAAGCCGGCGCGCAGCGGTTCGTAAAACGGCGATTCATCCGGATGATCGAGCGAAATCCAGCCAATTTTGAAAGTGCCCGGCTGCTGCGCCCATCCAGCGATCGGAAATAGTGCCGGTGCGCTTGCGAGTAATGCAAGAGTCTCCCTGCGTGTGGTCATGCGATACTCCTGTTTGGCATTCGAACCCGCTCTATTACGTCGCCCGCCCTAACTTGCCCCCGCTCGTGGCACGATCCCGGATGCTATATTGCAAGACCTGTCCCCGCATCGTGCATTGCACGAACCTCTGAGTGTCTGCCTACGAACTTTGTAGTCATTTGTTTTTTCTTGGCGAGAAAATTCGCATTTTTACTCAATTACCTTGGTGGCGCTGATCAGGAGTGACTGCGGAAATTTGATGCCGAGCGATTGGGCGGTTTTCATGTTCAGGATGAGCTCGAACTTGGTTGGCTGTTCGGTCGGCAGATCGGCTGGCTTGGCGCCCTTGAGGATTTTGTCGACAAATATTGCGGCGCGGCCAAACAACGCGGGGAAATTCACACCGTAGCCTATCAGACCGCCCTGTTCGGCGAATGCGCTGAATCCGCTCGCGGGTATCCGATGCTTGGCCGCAAGACTCGCTAGCGCTTCGGCATTGGCGATAATCATCCCGTCGTCGATGATTGCGAGCGCGTCAACTTTGCGTTTGCTCATTTCGGAAAAAGCATTAGCGAATTCGCTTGGACTACGCACGCCGAATGGTTGCAGTTCCAATTTCAATGACCTGGCCGCAACTTGCGTGGCTTCAAGAGAAAGGGCGTTCTCAGAATTGCCCGCATTAAAGAGGACGGCGACTCGCCGGATTCGAGGCAGACACTCCCTTAGCCACTCAAGCTGTTTCGTATTGAGCTCGGGAGAGAAAAAGCTCGTTCCGGTAATGTTCCCGCCCGGCCGCGCGAGACTGGCAATGAGGCCCGTGGCTACGGCGTCGCCGCTGACGGCCATTACAATTGGGATAGTCGTTGTTGCCTGCTTGGCCGAGCGTGTCCCCGGCGTGCCGTGGGTCACGATGAGATCGACTTTGAGCCTGACCAATTCGGCTGCCAGTTCGCTAAATCGGTCATAATTGTTCTCCGCCCAACGGAATTCCATGATGAGGTTTTTGCCCTCTACATAGCCGAGTTCTCGCAGCCCTGCTCGTAATGCATCCACCCTGGTCGCTGTGTTGGCAGCGGAGCCGGAACCCAGAAACCCGATCCGGGCAATCTTTGCCGACTGTTGTGCGAAGCAGGTAAGCGGCGCTGCGATCGCGACCACGCCAAGCCCAACGATAAGTTTGCGGCGATTATTCATTTACCCTACCTTTAAATGTAACCGGGATGGCCTGGTTCTGGTCGATCGCGACCATCGCGCGCCAAACGCCACCGGCGTCCCTTGCCGCATAACGTTCAAATTGAGGCGACGCGCTTTAGCGCGGTCGCCTCGAATGCAGAGTTGGGCATCATATTCAGAACTCCCACCGGACTTTGCACGCCAAGTACTCGTGGACGACGATTCGAATGTCTATGCCATCACAAAGCTGCGCGAAATAGCGATATCGACTGGGCTGTACTTCGATCCACCCGTCAGAACGAACATCTGTGCCTTCGACTAGCCGTTGCATTGCACGGCTACCTACCTCCGGCCACAACGATGACAATGAGGGTGTTTCGAAATCGTTTCGTTGCGTGTCTGAAAGAAAGCTTAGCGGCGCGCACACAAACTCCGACGGTTCTTCAATTTGTAACTCGTGCAATTCATAAAGCGCATGACCACGAGCAAGTTTCAGCATTACACGGTGAATGCGCTCATGTTCGGGGAAAAATTCAGTCCGGTTGTTTTCGGATCGTCGCGCTTTCTCGATGCGGGCACGAAGCGCCGGACTTTTCGCCAAGAGCCTCTGAATTTTTGCTCGATGCGCAGCGTCAGGATCGGTAGAACCCACGAGCACACATGAGAGAAAACACGCGAAGTAATCCTCGTCAGCGGAAAATCCGTTATTGCATGCGGCGCACGCGAAAACAACTGGCAGATTGGCCGGAAGCGGCTCATCAAGCAAAACACGGGATGGACAGTGGTCGCGCGTTCCAGTTTCGTAAGCTCCCCCGTCAAGCG
>DHVE01000058.1 GCA_002412495.1 Betaproteobacteria bacterium UBA5216 | reverse complement strand
AGAGGCTTCTTCCTATCCCGATTGAGCGACTGCTATTGCGTAGGCTTGACCAGCCGGAATGGGTCGGGAGCACGCTATCGTCGTAACCGACAGCCGCCATTCGATCCAACGTTTTGAGTAACGACGGGTTCCAATTGACACCGGTCGCCTGTGCCGCACAGAGCCAACGGCGGCATAGATCAAGGAGCGGACATATGATCTGCCCATCACAATGGACTCTGCCTGAATATATTGGAGATTGAGGCAGGGTCATGCCTGACACTGCGTGTCAGATCAGAATCTGATTTCTACATGTTGGTATCGCGTCTCGCGCTGACAGCACGAGGGCATGGATTCTGGCTATACTTCCAGCGCAATCAGCCATTGAAATCTTCCAGCGACAATTCTGCATGATGAAACTGCGGTCAATCCGGGTGACGATTGTTGCGGGGACTCTGGCGTCCGCCGCGTGTATGGTTCATGGGCAGGATTATCCGAACCGCGCGATACGCATACTCACCGCCGAAGCCGGGGGCGGGCTCGACGTGCAGACGCGCTTGATTGCGCAGGGCCTGACCGCGAGCCTCGGGCGGCAAGTCATTGTGGAAAATCGCGGTGGCGGCGCGTATGCGGCGGAGACCATCGCGAAGTCGCCGCCGGATGGCTATAACCTGTTGTACTACGGCAGCAACGTTTGGCTTGCGCCGTTGCTGCGCAGCGATTTGCCGTGGGATGCGGCCAAGGATTTTGCCGCAATTTCACTCGCCACGCGCGCGCCCAACCTGGTGGCGGTGACGCCGTCGCTGCCGGTCAACTCGATCAAGGATCTGATCGCGCTGGCGAAGGCGCGTCCGGGGCAGCTCAACTACGCCTCCGGCTCGACCGGGTCATCGCCGCATCTGGCGGCCGAGTTGTTCAAGTATATGGCGGGCGTGAAAATCGCGCGCATCAATTATCGCGGCAACGCACAGGCCTACGCCGATGTGATTCGCGGCGAAGTGCCGCTGATTTTTCCCACCACCACATCGGCGGCGCCGCACTTGCAGTCCGGCAAGATACGGGCGCTGGCGGTCACGACCGTGCAGCGCTCGGTGCAGTTCCCGGCATTGCCGACGGTGGACGAGGCCGGTCTGCCGGGTTACGAATCGGCATCCATCAACGGCATGCTGGCCGTGGCGGGAACGCCCGCCACGCTGCTCGCGCGTATCAACGGCGAAGTGGTCAAGGTGCTCAACCGCGCCGATATCAAGGAGCGCTTTCTCACCCTCGGCGTGGAAGTGGTTGCAGGATCGCCGGATGAATTCGCCGCGTTTATCCGCGCCGAAATGGCGCGCATGGGCAAGATGATCAAGGCGGCTGGCCTGCGCGACGAATAAACCAAAATAATCAAGGAGTTATCAATGGCGGGCCTGCACGCGTTACATAAAATTCTGGCGGCACACGCGCAACCCGCGCGTACGACGGTCACGCCGGGGGAATACCTTCAATTGGTGCCCGATGTGTTTGCATTCGGCATTTCCTACAACGCCGAAGAAGCAAACAAGTTCGAAGCCACCATGCAGGATTTGGGCGTGAAGGAATTCCCGCTGCGCGAGCGTATTTTTGCGTTTCAGGATCACGGCGCGCCGGCGCCATCGCCGGCGTTCGCGGCGGGGCAGAAACGCTGGCGCGAGGTCATCAGCTCGCGCGGGGTTGCGATTACCGATCCGGGCGCGGGCATTTCGCATTTGCAGATGGCGGAGGGCGGTCTCGTGGGGCCCGGCACGCTGCTGGCGCTGCGCGACTCGCATACGCCGACCAGCGGCGCGGTGGGCGCGTTTGCGGCGTCGGTGGCGGGCGGACTACTGACGCTGTTTGCGCTGGGGCGCTACTTTCTGGATGTGCCCAAGGTGTCGCTGATCAAGCTTGAAGGCACGCTGCGCAAGGGCGTCTACGCGCGCGATGTGGCGCTGATGGTGAATGGCAAGCTGGGGCAGCGCGGCGCGTTGGGGCAGGCCATCGAGTTCGGCGGCTCGTATGTGCGCACGCTGCCGATGGATATGCGATTCACGCTCACCAACACCAGCACCGAAGTGGGCGCGATGACGGGTTACATTCAGCCCGATCAGATTACGCTCGACTGGTGTGGCCCGCGCGCCAAACGGCCAATGGTAGTGCATGAAACCGATGCGGATTTTCAGTATGAAACCGTGCATACGTTCGACGTGTCATCGCTGGCGCCGCAGGTTGCGGCACCGCATGCGCCCGACAACGTCAAGCCGCTGGCGGCGGTGGAAGGCACGCTCATCAATCAGGCGTTTCTGGGCTCGTGCGCCAATGGCCGGCTGGAAGACCTTGCCGAAGCCGCTGCCGTGGTCAAGGGTAAAAAGGTACATCCGGACGTGCGGTTTGTCGTGACGCCAGCCTCGCGCGAAGTGATGAATGCCGCGATCCGCGCGGGCTACATCGAAACGCTCAACGACGCCAATGCAATTGTCACCAACGCCAACTGCGGCATGTGCCCCGGTTTGCACGGCGGCGTGCTGGCGCCGGGTGACGTGGCCATTGCCTGCAACACGCGCAACTTCGAGGGCCGCATGGGGCCCAATGCCTCGGTTTACCTGGCGTCGCCCGCCTCGGTGGCGGCGTCGGCGCTGGAAGGGCGCATTACCAGCGCGCTGAAGTATTTGTGATCTGCAATCTGTCACGGCCACTCAATCGGAAAACATCATGAAAGTAACCGGAACCGTCTGGAAGTTTCCGCAGGACGATATCAACACCGACCAGATTCGCCGCAAGAACTACGCGCATCTGCCAATCAAGGAGCAGGCGCTGCGCTGCCTGGAAACGCTGGATCCGTCGTTTGCCGCGAAGGTGAAGCCGGGCGACCTGTTGGTGGTCGGCCGAAATTTTGGCTGCGGCTCGTCAACGCCGGTGCATTTGACGTTGCAGGCGCTGGGCATTGCTGCTGTTGTGGCGGAATCGTTCGGGCGCATTTTCTTTCGCAGCAGCATCAGCGCGGGCCTGCTGGTGAATGCGTGTCCCGGCATACTCGATTTCACCAGTACCGGAGATCGCATCGAACTCGATGCGGTGACGGGGCGAATCAGCAATCTCACCACCGGCAAGTCCATGGATGGCGACCGCCTGCCGGATTTCTTGCGGGAAATGATCGAGGTGGGTGGAGAGATACCCTACATCAAGGCGCAATTGAAACGCGACGCCGCCGCGCGCGGGTAGTGCGGGCGGCGTTGCAGTACGCGCTCAGCGCACGCCAGCGGCCGATGCGCGCAGCAGTTTTCCGCCCAACGCGCCGGTGTGCTCGCCGTTCTTGAACGCCACCTTGCCTGCGATGACGGTGGCCATGATGCCGGCGGATTTTTGCTTGAGCCGGCGTCCGCCGGCGGGCAGGTCATGCTCGATGGTCGGAATCTCTGGCGCGACCGTCGCGGGATCGAACACATTGATATCCGCGATGCAGCCCTGTCGCAGCAGGCCGCGGTCGGTGAACCCCCATGCGATGGCGGGCGTAAGGGTAATCATTTTCACGCCTTCTTCCAGCGAGAAGGCATTGCGCTCGCGCACCCAATAGGAAAGCAGATGCGTGTGGATGGATGAATCCATGATCAGGCTTACGTGCGCGCCGGAGTCTGAAAACGTCATCACCGTGCGCGGGTGCCGCAAGGTCGCCAGCGCTTCGGCGTCGTCCTTGGGCACGGTGGTGATGTCAAACTGCATGAACAACTGGTTGAAGTTGCTTTCCAGCGCGAGATCCATCATCACTTCCACCGGATCGACGTTGCGCTGCGCCGCCAGTTGCGCAACGGTCGGGTTGCGCGATACCGCGCTGTACACCACGTACATGTTTTCGTAGTTGGGTTTGCGCGGTTCGCCGCCGCCGGTGCGGTAAACGCCTTTATGGGTGGCCTCGACGAGACGTTTGCGTTCCTGTGGATTGCTGAAGACCTTGCGTTGTTCCGCCTCCGGCAACGCACGCACGCGCGCCCATTCAGGGAAATCATCGAACTGCAAGCGGCCCTTGAACGACAGCACATGCGAAATGCCGCGCGTGTGGGTTTGACCGAACATGCGGCCGCCCGCCGCGGCAGTGTCGTCCAGCAGCGTCAGCGTATCCAGCGCGCCGGGACTGCCCGCCGGTATGCCGAACGTGATGGGCACGCCGCTCTTGACGGCGAGATCGAGCAACTTGTCATTGGCGGCCTTGCGCACCGCCGGATCGGGCGAGCGTGCTTCTCTTTCGCGCGACAATTCGAAAATGCCGCGGCCCGTTTTGCCCATGGTGCAGACCAGTTGGCTCATTTCCTCCCACGAGGCATGCACAGAAGCGACGGGCCGGTTGTCCGGCTCCGGCAGCTTGTGGCCGGTGGAACGCGAACTGGAGAATCCGATGGCGCCCGCGTCGAGCGCGTCGAGCATTTCGTGTTCCATCGCCCCAAGATCATCGTGGTTGGCTTTCTCTTCAAACGCACGCGCGCCCATGACATGCGTGCGCAGCGCGGAGTGCCCGATGTTTGCGGCATAGTTGATGGTCTTCGGCAGTTTGTCGACAACCGCCATGTATTCGCGGAACGAGGTCCAGTCCCAGCGGATCGCGGCGGCCATCGCATCGGCGGATATGTCTTCCGCGCGGGCAATGTTGGCAACAATCATGTCGCGCTGCGCGGCCGAGCCGGGCGCGAGGGTAAATCCGCAGTTGCCCATGACCGCGGTGGTAACGCCGTGCCAGCACGAGCAGCTTCCCAGCGGATCCCAAAATACCTGGGCATCCATGTGCGTGTGTCCGTCGATGAAGCCCGGCGTCACCACCTGGCCGGTGGCGTCGATTTCTTCCTTGCCGCGTTCCGCGATGCGCCCGATGGCCGCGATGCGGTCCCCGGTGATGCCGACATCGGCGCGATACCGGGGCAGTCCGGTGCCATCGACCACTGTGCCGTTACGAATGACGAGATCGTACATGAGGCTATCTCCCAGGGTTACGTTTCTGAATGGGGCGTTCTGTTGTTCGCGGGGGTCATTGTTTCATAGTGTTGCATAACCCGGCGTAATGCGTGTCAGCGTACGGTTTTTCGGGCGATCACCAGATTGTCGAACACCAGATTAAACGACCAGATCCAGCGTGCGCCCTTGAATAGATCGGGAAAATTCGTGTAGGCCCGCAGTGAAGTGACGCCGACATCCTGATCGGTGTATTCAAACGCGCGCGGCCATTTCGAATCGTCGAAGTTGGGCGCGGCCCAGTTCTTGGGCAGCGGATAGTGCACGGCGAAACAGCGGTCTTCGCACGGCGGCTTGGGCGCGCCGGGATGTATGCGTCCCAGCGTGGGCGTGAAGTGCAGGCCGGCTTTTTCGACCACGGCGTCGGGGTTGGCCAGTGGCGCGATGTAGAAGGACTGCGCCTTCCATGAACTGTCGGTGACGGTGCCGTCGCTGAAGCGCGCGATAAAGCCGCCATCACCCTGGTGAAAATTGCCGCCAGTGACGCCAAGCTCCGTACCCAATCCGAGATTTTCTTCCCAATCAACGAGCTTGAGCGCGTAGGTGTACGGCTTCTTGACCTTGAATTTGACGGTGACGGAGTTAAACGGCGTGAATGGAATGGCATCCACCGCGATCAGTTTTCCGTTCACATACAACTCGAAATAATTATCGACAACGATGTGTCCGGTGATCACTTCGCCGTCCGCGTCGATCACCACCACCGGCACGTTGGCGTCGGAAACCTCCTTCGAGCTTTTGGGCGAGATTCGATTGCAATCGTTGTAGAGATCGGCGCCCTTGGGTCCGGTCTGATACACGGTTTCGGCGGGAACCGTCCAAACCTTGCCGTCAGTCGAAGTGATGGTGCCCACCGCGCTGATGCGATGGTTGTTTACTTTCTCGGGGCAGCGATAAAGATTCTCGATCACGATCTTGGCCCGGCCCTGCGTCACCGAACGTTCGACGACGGGGTCTGCGCTGGCGGCTGGTGTTGTTGCGCGCGCTGTCGTTGATTGTGCGGTGGCGTGCATCGTGATGGCGGCGCAGCAAACGGCAATCGCCGTAATAATCCGGCCAGCCATTGTGCGACAGAACCGATGTGAATTCACGGCCATAGCTCCTGAAATAGACGTTGCCGCACTATATCGCATGCGGCCCTGCATCCGGAACGCAACAGCCGTTCAAGCCTTGAGTTGCCGCACCCGTTCCACAAATGCGGGCAGCACTTCCTTGTAATCCCCCGCCACGCCGTAGTTGGCGCGCGTAAAAATATCGGCCTGCGCGTCGGTGTTGATCGCCGCGACAACCGCGGAACTGTTGATGCCCGCGAGGTGTTGCACCGCGCCCGAGATGCCCACCGCCATGTAGAGTTCCGCGTTGACGCTGTTGCCGCTCAAGCCCACTTGATGCGAGGAGTTCACCCAGCCGGAATCCGCCACGGGCCGCGAACAGCCCACTGCGGCGCCCAGTGCGGCGGCGGCTTCTTCGATGTAGTGCCAGTTGTCGGGACCGCCGAGGCCGCGGCCGCCGGAGACAACGATTTTGGCGTCCGAAACCTTCGGGCCGCTGCTCGCCTGCGCGGCAATCTCTTCCAGCAAAACAACGCGATCGTTGCTGGCGGGTTCAAACGCGACGCGTTCGACTTGGGTGTTCGGCGCGGATTCCGCGCGCGCACTGGCGCCGCTGCGCAGCGTGATCATGCGGGGCGCTGTTGGCGTGCCGCGCACCACGAATTCGGCCACCACACCACCGCCAAGTACGGGCTTGAGTGCCACGAGATCGGCGCCATCCGGACCGCCCGTGGCGAGGCCGGTGCAATCCAGCACCAGTCCGGTATCGAGCGCGGCCGCGAGACTGGGCGCCCATTCGCGCGCGCGCAAGGTGTGCGGGGCCATCAATACGGAAGGCTTGCAGGCGCTGACCACGGCTTGCGCGGCCCCGTTGTGTGCGTGCGCGGTATAGTTTTGCAATGACGCGTGCTCGACAACATAAAGTGTTGCGAATCCAGCGGCAAACGCTTCAGTCGCGCCATTCAACACATTACCTGCCTGACCCATAAGCGCGCCGTACAACGGTTCGCCGAATGATTTCGCCAGCGCCGCGCCCGTGGCGGCGGCTTCCAGTGACGCGGGCAGCAACCGGCCGCCCGAGATTTCGCCTATGACCAGTATGCCGGGCATCAGATGATTCCTTTTTCGCGCAATTTGTCGGCGAGCGCCGCACCTTGTTCCGCGCCCGTCTTGCCGGCGATCATTTCGGCCTTGCCTTCGCGGATTTGTATCGCAAGCTTGCGCAATTCAACACGGGGCGCGGACAATTCCACCGCGAGATCCTTTTTCTTCCACGCGGAGATCATCGCGCGCCCGGCGCCCATCAGGCCGCGCATCGACGGCAAGCGCGGTTCATTCATTTCGCTGGATACGCCGAGCAACGCGGGCAGTTTAACCTTGAGCCGCTGCACGCCGTCCTCGGTGAGCCGCTGAACCGTGATCGAGTCGCCCTCGACTGCTTCGATTTTTACGACCGGCGTAATGACGGGGATGTCCAGATGACGCGCGATCCAGTGCAGCACCTGTCCGCCGTCGGTGTCGGATGCCTGGCGGCCGCACAGCACCAAATCAAACGGGCCGGACTTCTTGATGCCCGCGGCAATTAATTGACCGATGGCGGCGCCGTCGGCATGCGTCCACTCCGGGTCGGAGAGCAGCACGGCGGTATTCGCGCCCATCGCGACGGCGCGCTTTAATACGTCACGGCTGGATTCTTCGCCGAGCGTGATCGCGGTGATCTTGCCATTGTGTTTTTCACGCAGCCGCAGCGCTTCTTCCAGCGCGTTGGCGTCGTAGCCGTTCATCACCGGCGGAATGCCGAACGGCGAGATGATGCGCTTGGCCGAGTCGTCGAGCTGGATGTGGCTCGGCGGAATGTTGGGGTCGGCGACTTGTTTTACGGTGACGAAGATGTTCAATTTTAGCCTGGCCAAATTTCAGGCTCCCTCCCTTGCGCGTAGCGCGGGGGAGGGTTGGGGAGGGGGAAATGATGCGACGACCGCGCCCCCATCCCAACCTTCCCCCGCAGGCGGGGGAAGGAGCAATTAAGTTACTGCAATGCCGCCTCCGCCGCATGCGTGCCGGCGATGCGCCCAAACGTCGCGCCCGCCATCATGCCGGAACCCGACGCATAGTTGCCAACCCACAAACCGCCGGCCATTTCGCCCGCCGCATACAAGCCGCCGATCGGACGCCCCGCGACATGCTGCACCTGCGCGTTCGCCGGATCGATTTTCAGGCCGCCAAAGCAGAACGTCATGCCACAGCGCACGGGGAAGCCTTCAAACGGGCCTTCCTCGATGGAGAGGCAGTAGTTGCTCTTGCGCGGCGTGAGGCCGGCGGTGCCCTTGCCGTCTAGCTTGTGACGATCCGGATCAAACGTGCCGGGCTGAATGGCCGCGTTGTAATTACGCACGGTCTGGATGAAATTGGGAATGTTGTTGATGCCCAGTTCCTCGGCGAGTTTTTCCAGCGTATCGGCCTTGGAGGTCGTCGCGGTGTCGTAGTTGGTGGGGTAGATGTCCATCTTGCGCGCCTTGGAATCAAGAATCTGGAACGCGATGCCGCCCGGTTGCGCGAGTATTGAGCGCCCCATGCGCGCGTAGGTGCGGCCACGCAGGTCTTCGGCTTCGTCGATGAAACGGTCGCCATTGGTGTTGACCATGATCGAGTACGGATACATGTAGCGCGCGTAGGACTTTTTGGTGGTGTAAGAAATCGGAATGGTGAACTTCGGCAAACACACATCCTGCGGCGAGGCATGGCAGGTGGTCCAACTGCCGTGTGGCATGGCGCCGATGTTGAGTGACATGCGCAGGCCGTCGCCGGTGTTAAACGGCACGCCGCGTATGTGAATGGTGTCCCAGCCCGGTCCGAGGTAACGCGCGCGCATTTCCGGATTGGCTTCAAAGCTGCCGCACGCCATGACCACCGATTTCGCCATGAATTTGACGACGCCCTTGGGTGTCAGCGCCACCACGCCGATGACGTGGCCGCGGTCGTCCTGGATCAGATCGAGCGCCGACGTTTCGTAGTGAAACGTCGCGCCGTCCTGTTCCAGCCGCGTGAAATTGCGTTGCTGCAAACCATAACCGCCGCCGTTCATCAGCAGGATGTTGTCGCCGGGCATTTTGTAGCCGCCCGCCGGCGTCCAGTCGTGGCCTTTGCTCACCAGCCAGTGGATGGTGTTCAGCGATTCGGTGACATGCACTTGCAGCATTTCTTCGTCGCTCTGGTTGTTGGTGACGCGCATGATCTCGTCCCACAGCTCGGCTTCGGTGCGATGCGGCATGCGTTCGAGCAGCGTGCGCAATTCGTCGTCGGTGGTGTTCTTGACCAGCGGGCGGATGTCTTCAAGCCCGTTGAACACGAAGCGCATGTGGCCGGTGAGTGCGCTGTTGCCGCCGCGATTGCCCTTGGAGGCCTTTTCAAGAATGCCGACGCGCGCCTTTTTTTCAATGGCGGCGTGGGCAGCGGAGCACGCGGCGTTGCCCGAGCCGACGATTAGGACGTCATAGTGTACGATGTTGTCGGACATGAATAGGTTCCTGAATGAGCAGTGTGGACAATGTGAATTGCGGCGTGATCACGGGCGCAAGGCACTCTATGCAATCCATGCACTCAATGCGCGCGGTGATCAATGAACAAACGACAATGATTTTACTATAACATTCGTGCCGTTTATCCCGTCTCCTCTCTTTGTCCAATTAGTGATATGGCTTCCAGTACTGCCACAATGCCAAGCGTCGCCCTCCAGCTTGCCACCTTGATCGCCGCGACACGCGATGACGCGCTGCCCACGCAATCCATATACTGGAGCAAGATCGGTTTGCTCGATACGCTGGGTGTCACGCTCGCGGGCGCCATCGAAGATTGCGCCCGCATCGCCACCGAGGCAACCCTTGCGGATGATGCGGCGGGGCCCAGCGTGATCATCGGCACGCGGCGTCGCGTGAGCGCGCTGGATGCGGCGCTGATCAACGGCACCGCCGCGCATGCGCTCGATTACGACAATGCCACCAACACCATGTTCGGCCACGCGTCGGCAACCATGATTCCGGCATTGCTGGCGGCGGCGGAAATGTCGGGCGCCAGCGGCCGGGACGTGTTGTGCGCGCATGTGCTGGGCTTCGAGGCCGGCGCGCGCATCGGTCGCGCGGTCAACATGCATCACTACGAAATCGGCTGGCATCCGACCTCCACACTGGGGGTGTTTGCCGTGGCGGCGGCATGCGCGCGCCTGCTGCGGCTGGACGTGGCGCAAACCGCGACGGCGCTGTCGATAGCCACCTCGCTGGCGTCGGGCACCAAGGCAAATTTCGGCACCATGACCAAACCGTTTCATTCGGGCCAGTGCGCGCGCGCCGGCTTGATGGCCGCGCTGCTGGCGCGTAAAGGATTCACCGCGAACGATCAAGCGTTTGAACACAAGCAGGGGTTTTTTAATTTGTATAACGGCCCTGGTCATTTTGATATCGAGCGCGCGTTTGATGCATGGGCCGAGCCATTGGATATCGTCAACCCCGGCGCGTGCTACAAGCAATACCCGTGTTGCGCCAGCACGCATGCGGCGATTGACGCGGTGCTGGATTTACGCGAACACCACGCCTTGAAACCCGAACAGGTCACACGTATTGAAACCTACACGCCCGCGCGCCGCCTTGCGCATACCAACCGGCCCGATCCGCAAACCGCGCTGGATGCCAAATTCAGCGTGCAGTATTGCGTGGCGCGCGCGCTGGTGAGCGGCGGCGCGGTGTTTGAACATTTCGAGGGTGATGCGTATCTCGATCCTCAGGTGCGCGCGCTGGTGGCGAAAGTGCATTCGGATGTGCACCAGCCGGGACAGTTTCCCGAGGGCAACAACGCGGGCGCGGAAGTGCGCGTCACGCTGACCGATGGCCGCGTGCTGGTATCGCACGTCGAACGCGCACTGGGACGCACCGCGCAGAATGCAATTCCCGAGGCGCGCATGCGCGACAAGTTTCGCAGTTGCGCGCGGCGCGTGCTGCACGAAGACGCGGTTGAACCGCTGCTGGCGGCGATCGACGGATTCGAAGCCGCACCGAATGTCGCGCCGCTGATGGCGCTGCTGATGCCGAATCAGTGAAGTTAAAAATATCATTTAAAAACAAAATCTTATGAATACTGCCACTCAGACACTCAGTCATTTCGCCACCACGCTCCGCTTTGAGAACATACCCGCTGAAGTGGTCGAGCGCGCCAAGGATTGCATGATCGACACGGTGGCCGCGGCCACCTTCGGCTCGCGTTTTGCATGGAGCAAAATGGCCGCCGATTACGCGCAGCGCTACGGCAGCGGCGGCCCGTGTACGGGCATTGGTTACCCGGATCGCAAAGTGCATGCTCCGTACGCGGCGCTCGCCAACGGTTTGTTCTCGCACGCGTTCGAGCAGGACAGCGTGCGCGATCCGGGCATGGGCGCGCATCCGGGAGCGACGCTGTTGCCGCCGCTGCTGGCGGCGTGCGAAGAAACCGGCGCCGATGGCAAAAGGGCCATTGTGGCATTCGTTGCCGCGACCGAAATCATGTTGCGCATCGCGTGTGCCACGCACCACAGCCCGGAGAAAATTGGTTTTCATGCGCCGGGACTCACGGGGGCCTATGGTGCAACCGTGGCGGCGGGTCTGGTGATGGGCCTGACCGAAACGCAACTGGTGAATGCACTGGGCATTGCCGGCTCGCTGTCGTCGGGTTTGTTGGCGTTTACCAAGTCGAGTCAGGGTGCGATGGTGAAACGTCTGCATCTCGGGCGCGCCTCGGAATCCGGCATCCTTGCCGCGCGACTGGCGAGCGACGGTTACGAAGGGCCGGAAACCATCCTCGAAGGCAAGTTTGGTTTTCTGGATGCGTATTGCAAAAAAGAAGACATCGAGCCCGCGCTGCTCACGGCGAATCTCGGCACGCAATGGGAAGTGATGCGCATCTGCATGAAGCGTTACGCCTGCCACATCAACGCGCACACGCCGGTGCAGGCGCTGCGCGATTTGATGGCGGCACATGGCTTCCAGGCGGCCGACGTGGCGAAAATACACGTCACCGGCAGCGAGCGCCTGGCGACGCATCACAACATTCGCGAGCCGGGCGATATCATGCAGTCGCAATACAGCGTGCCGTTTTGCGTGGCGGTGGCGCTGCATCGCGACCCGGAAGACCCCAAGGCGTTTGCTGGCGGCGCGCTGGAAGACCCATTGATACGCGCCACCTGCCGCGAGATCGAATCGAGCGTGTGGACGGAACCCGGCAAGGGCGTGCGCAGCTCGCGCGTGACGGTCAGGCTCAAGGACGGCCGGGAGTTGTCGCGCGACGGCAACACCTACAAGGGCATGCCCGCCGATCCGCTGACGCGCGCCGATCTCAAGCGCAAGTTCATGCTGCTGTGCGCGGATGTCGATGCCGCGGCGGCAGGCAACCTGTTTGACCGCTGGGCGAAACTGGAATCACAGCCCAGTCTGAAATTGTTGTAGTGTGTTTTGCCGACATTGCCCATGATACGCCCGCTGAAGATCACGCATACCTCCGACGTTCATCTGAACGACGAGCCGGACGGTATCAAGGTGCGCGAAGCGTTCTCGCAGGTGGTCGATACCGTGCTGGAAACGGAATCGGATTTGTTCCTGATCGCGGGCGATTTGTTCGACCATAACGAAATCTCGCGAAAAACCGTTGATTTTGTCTACGAACAACTCGCGCGCGTGTCGTGCGAGACCGTGGTGATCGTCGGCAATCACGATGTATGGGATGAGCGCTCTATCGTGAAGCGCATGGATTTCCGCAAGGCGGGCGCGCACGTGACCCTGCTCAACGACGCGGAAGGCACGCAAGTGACGTTTCCCGACTTGCACTCCACTGTGTGGGGGCGTTGCATGCTTGATCACGACCGCTCCAACAAACCGATGGCGAACGTGCCGCCGCGCCAGGGCAACATGTGGCACATCGGCATGGCGCACGGCCTGTACACCGATGATCCCGACATGGAACGCTCGTCGCTGATTACACCTTCGGAAATCGAAGCCTCGGGTTTTGACTATCTTGCGCTGGGCCATGTGCATGCGCACCGGCAAATGCGCCATGGCAAAACACTCGCGTGTTATCCGGGCGTGTGTGCCGCGCACATGGGCACGATACCCACCGGGTGCGTGGCATTGATTTCGCTGACGCCGGGCAAGGGTGCGAAAGCGGTGGCGCATACGCTGGGCGCCGAGAAGCAACGCCGCCGGGCGTGAGTGCCGGGCTTTCCCGTCTGCCATGTTTCAAGTGCTGGACAAAGCCAAAACCCTGCGCACCCACCAGACCGATGCCGAGTTGCGCCTGTGGTATCACCTGCGCGCGCATCGCTTCATGGGGTTGAAATTCAAAAGGCAAAAACCTTTGGGGCGCTTTATAGTCGATTTTATTTGCATGGAACGCGGCCTGATTATTGAGCTTGATGGCGGGCAACATGCGGATGACGTCTTGAGGGATCAACAGCGTGATGTGTGGTTCGGCGAACAAGGCTATACGGTATTGCGCTTTTGGAATAATGACGTTATGCAAAATCTGGAAGGTGTGCTGGAGCGAATACGGGACGCAGTTGCCCTCTCCCCCGGCCCCTCTCCCGCAAGCGGGCGAGGGGAGCCAAGCAAGCAACGCAAGGCTTGATATCAGGTTGCGGCTACGACATGGCAAAAGCGCGTGGGAGGCTCCGTCCCGAATCATTCCCCTCTCCCGCCTGCGGGAGAGGGGGAGGGGAGAGGGTGGCGCCCTACTACCAAACCAACCCTCAAAATCTCACGGCAACGAATCCACGCTGATCTTCGCTTCCTTGATCAGCTTGCGCCACGCATTCAGATCGCTGCGAATGAGATCGGTGTAGCCCTGCGGTGTGGAGGTTGCCACTTCCAGTCCGGTGACGAAAAAACGCTGCATCACTTCGGGGGAATTCAGATACTTTACGATGGTGCTGTTCAGTTTTTCAACGATGGCTTTGGGCAACCCCGGCGGGCCCACCAGTCCCCACCATCCGGTGTTGTAGTAACCGGGCACGGTTTCGGCGACGGTCGGCAGGTCGGGCATCATCTTGATGCGTTCGTGATGCCCAACCGCGAGCACCCTGACTTTGCCGGACTTCACGTGCGGCAGTACACCGGTGAAGCCGGTGATGCTCATATGAATGGTGCCGGCGATCAGATCCGTCAGTGCAACGGAGCTGCCTTTATAAGGTACATGCAGCAAATTGATGCCCGCCAGGGTTACCAGTTGCGCGCCGCCGATATGATTGGGCGTGCCCACGCCGGGCGATGAGTAATTCAGCTTGCCCGGCTGTGCCTTGGCGTACGCTATGAGTTCCTTCATGCTGTTGACGGGCAGCGCCGCCGTCACGAACACGTTGTAATAAACATAGGTCGCCAACCCGATGTGGGTAAAATCCTTAAGCGGATCGTATGGAATGCGGTTACCCATCAACGCCGGGCCGGAAACCAGCCCGCCGGTGGTGCCCAATCCCAGCGTGTAGCCGTCCGGCGTGGCCTTGGACATCAGGGCATGCCCCAGTGTGGCGCCCGCGCCGGGGCGGTTGTCCATTACCACGGGCTGCCCAAAGGCTTCATTAATGCCCTTGGCCATTTCACGCGCGGTGAAATCGGTACCGGAGCCGGGCGGGTAGGGCACGATAATGCGGATGGGTTTATTGGGGTAGGCGCTCGCCGGTTGCGCGCCTTGAACTTGAGCATGCACGCTCAAGGCGGTGGTCGCCAGCACTGCGGCCAGTACTACACCGCGCAACGCTCTGACCGATATTGCCATGCGGCTCTCCCGAATAATGATCGTGAACGGCAGTGTAGCGCCATTTTTGTGCTTGCGGCTCGTCATAGCTTGAGTTCCGGCCCGTGCCGGAATGACGAGGACGACAATTACGCGATAACAAGCGCCGGTGGTATCGCCGCGACGTTGGGCATGGCGTCGAGCGCCCACAGTTGCGCCAGTATGCGCTTGACTTGCTTCGGCCCGTAACTGTCTTCGCAAAGCGACATGAATTTATCGTTGATCATGTCGTCCCCCTTGGGCATGTTCAGATCGTCGTCGTCGCCGCCGGCTTCGCCCACGAGGGTGTCGCCATTATGGGTTTGCACGGTGACACGCGTGCGATGTTCCACTGGAACCTTCACATACGCCTTGGTGAATTCGTCATTGGCGACTACTTCTATTTTGTGAATCAGGGCGCGCAACTCGGGGTTCCACAAGTTCTTGTCGTTGAAGGATCGCGGCGTGATGGTGCCGTCCATCAGCGTGGCGGCGACCACGTAGGGAATGCTGTGGTCGGCGGTCTCGCGGGTGTCGGGGTTCCAGCGATGTTCGCCGGTGCCGACGCGTTCCTTGGCTTTTTGATACACCTCGACGGTGATTTTTTTCACATCCTTTGCGTGCAAGGGGGCGATTTTTTCCGTCGCCATGATGGACGATATGGTGGTGCCACAAGACGCGCGCGGTTTCACCAGCGCCTGCATGATTCTAAACTCAACGCCTTTGCCGCCAAGGGCTTGAAGCTTCAGCATATCGCGCGCCACATGGCCGCACCAGCCGGCCTTGCCTTCGAATGGCAGATGCGGGCCTTCCATGCCGGCGCGCGCCAGTATCGCGGCGAACACACCCGCGCGTCCCGCATGGCCCGACGCCACAGCCTTATACATGGAGTAGTGATCGGCGCGCACCTGCCGCAGGATCACGTTGGGCACGGCGGCCATCGATATCGCGTGCGCGGTTTGCTCGCGCGAGAGTTTGAAAAGTTTTGCCGATGCGAGCGCGCTGCCCAAGCACGCGAAGTTGGTGTGATCGAAACCCATGCCGACGTTTTTGAAGATGTCGGAAAACCGTTGATACACCTCGTAGCCCAGCACCACGGCGGTGATGAAATCGCGGCCGTTGGCCTGCGCGTGTTCGGCGGCGGCGAGTATCGGCGTCAGCACGTCGCTGGGGTGTCCGCCGAAGGCGCCGGGCCAGTGGTAGATATCGTTCATCTCGACGTAGCGCGCGGTGGCGCCGTTGACATACGCCGCCATTTCCGGCGAGGTTTTCATGCGCGTGCCAATCACCGTAGCGCCGGCGGGATTGGGCATCGCGGCCGCGACATCGCGCGCGATACGGCACGGCTCGGCGAAAAATCCGCCGATCAGGGAACCCAGCGTGTCGATCACGCGCAGCTTGGTGGTGTGTACCACTTCGGGCGGCAGGTCTTCAAAACGCAGGTTGCACGTGTAGTCGGTCAACTGCTGTTGCAGGCTGTCAACGGCGCGTTCGACTTTGAATTCGGCGGGTTTGTTCATGGGTGTTCCTTTCAGTCCAGATCGTAAGAGACCGCTGTGACAACGGCTTTCGCGATGCACTTCAATGATTATAATCGTGAAACTTCGAGGCCATACGCATGCGCGCATACGCAACGCCAAACCCGCTGTTACTCGTCCGGATCGTGCTCGGCGTGGTGCTTGCCTGCCTGCTCCATGCGAGCACGGTACATGCCGCTTCCACGGGCGCCGGGCAGGTCTATCCCACCAAGCCCGTGCGCATCGTTACCGCCGAAGTCGGCAGCGGCAACGATTTGGTGGCGCGCGCCATTGCGCTGTCGGTGAGTGGCGTGATGGGACAGCAGTTCATTGTGGATAATCGGGGCTTCATGGGCAGCGAAATCGCGGCGCGCGCGGCACCCGACGGCTACACCTTGCTCGCGTATGGCGCGCCGATGTGGCTGTCGCCATTTTTGCGCGCGCGCGTGCCGTGGGAGCCACTGCGGGATTTTGCGCCGATCACGCTCACGGTGGATACGCCCAACATTCTGGTGGTGCATCCGTCGATAGCGGCCAAATCATCCGAGGAATTGATTGCGCTGGCGAAAGCAAAACCGGGCGAATTGAACTACGGCTCCAGTTCCGTGGGGGCGACACCGCATCTGGCGGCAGAGTTGTACAAGGCAATGGCCGGCATTAATCTGGTGCGCGTGGCCTATCGAGGCAGCGGGCCGGCGTTGAACGGCTTGATCGCGGCGCAGGTGCAGATCATGTTTCCCAATGCCGGGTCGGCGATGCCACTGGTGAAATCCGGACGCTTGCGTGCGTTGGCAGTGACCAGTCTGCAACCCTCGCCGCTGGCGCCGGGGCTGCCCACGCTGACGGCATCGGGTCTGCCGGGTTATCAATCGTCGTCGCCGTTTGGTTTGTTTGCCCCTGCTCACACGCCGGAGCCCATCATTAAAAGGTTGCATCAGGAAATCACGCGCGCGCTGAATCGCAATGAACTGCGCGAACGGTTTTTTAATGCTGGCATGGAAGTCATTGCCAGCACACCGGCGCAACTCACCGCAACCATGAAATCCGAGATGACGCGCTGGGGCAAGCTCATCAAGGACGCGAACATACGCGAAGAATGATTGTGTTTAAGCATTTGTTTTTATTGTATTTTTTTGCATCTTCTTTTGCGCACGGACAAGCCTATCCGCACAAGCCCATACGACTCGTGACCTCCGAGCCAGGTGGCGGCAGCGACTTCGCCGCGCGTCTGATTGCGCAGGGTCTGACCACCATAATCGGCCAGCGCGTGGTGGTCGACAATCGTGGCTTCGTCGCCGGCGACATCGTGGCGCGCGCCGCGCCCGATGGATACACGCTGATTTTGTATGGCAGCCCGCTGTGGCTCGCACCGTTTCTGCGCAAGAACGTGCCTTTTGATCCGGTGAAAGATTTCGCGCCGGTGTCGCTGGTGGTGAACACGCCGAACGTGCTGGTGGTGCACCCGGCGGCCGGTGTGAAGTCCGTGGCCGAATTGATCGCGCTCGCCAAAGCCAGACCCGGCGAACTCAATTACTCGTCGGCTTCCACAGGCTCCACGCAGCATCTGGGCGCGGAGTTGTTCAAATCAATGGCTGGCGTGAACATTGTTCGCGTGCCGTACAAAGGCAGCGGCCCGGCACTGACGGCCGTGATCGCGGGCCAGGTGCAACTTATGATACCGAGCGCGGGTTCCGCGTCCGCGCATGTGCGCTCAGGACGGCTACGTGCGCTGGCGGTGACCAGCGCGCAACCCTCGGCATTGGCGCCGGGGCTGCCCACCTTGGCAGCGGCGGGCTTGCCGGGTTATGAATCGACATCGCCCTTCGGCATATTCGCGCCCGCGGCCACGGCGGCGGGCATCGTGCAGCAATTGAGTCATGCACTGGCGAAAGTCGCGGTGATGCCCGACATCAAGGACAAGTTTTTTAACTCGGGCGTGGAGACCGTGGGCAGCACGCCCGAGCAACTGGCGGCGACGATCAAGGTTGAGATGGCGAAGTGGGGAAAGCTGATACGTGAGGTGGGGATACGGGAGGAGTGACATATAACCACCAATTAAACTCAACTCCATTGCAGTGTGCAACGTGGATATCTATGCATCACCAAGAAACTCCTTCCCCCCTTGAGGGGGAAGGCGGGGATGGGGGGAGGCTTAACGCATGAATACCTCTCGCGTCAGATCATTACGAAAAAACCTGACAGAAGCCGAGCAAAAGCTTTGGCTGCGTCTAAGGCGGCGTCAAATTGCGGGCCATAAATTTCGTCGCCAGCAACCCATAGGCGCGTATATCGTTGATTTCGCTTGCCTTGAACAACATCTCATTATCGAACTCGACGGCGGCCAGCATGCGGAACAGTCTGTCTACGATGAAAAAAGAACAAACTGGCTGGAATCGCGTGGATATCGAGTGTTACGATTCTGGAATAATGAAGTGATGAGCAACACGGACGGCGTTTTGCAGGCGATCATGAAATCGCTTTAGTCAATTCACAAACTTCAACGACACCCCCTACCTTAATCCTCCCCCTCAAGGGGGGAGGAGACTCCACTGGAAAAGGCGATAACCATGGACATGGCAGCAGCGCAGTTTGAAGCCGCCGATCTCGAAGCGGCGGTCGAATTTTGTTACGAGCAGCGCTGGACGGACGGCCTGCCGGTAATACCGCCCACGCGCGGTGCGGTGGAGCGCATCATCCATTACCTGAAGCGCGATCCGCAAGAAGTGATCGGCGTGATCGCGCCGCGCGATGGCGTGGCCACCATTGAAACCATCGCCATCAACTGCGTGATGGCGGGCTGCAAACCGGAATACGCGCCCATCGTGGTGGCTGCGGTCGAGGCCCTCTGCGAAGAACAATTCAACCTGAACGGTGTACAGACCACCACCCACAGTTGCGCGCCGCTGGTGATGGTGAGCGGGCCAGCGGTGAAACAACTCGGATTCAACACCAAGGAATGCGTGATGGGCCATGGCTGCCGCCCCAGCGCCACCATCGGGCGCGCGGTGCGGCTGGTGCTGTGGAATATCGGCGCGGGGTTTCCGGGCGAGCCGTGTAAAACCACGCACGGGCATCCGGGTTACTACAGCTTTTGCTTCGCCGAAGATCAGGACAGCAATCCGTGGGAGCCGCTGCACGTCGAGCGCGGCTTCAATGCCGCCGACACGGCGGTGACGGTCACCGCGGTTGAAGGGCCGCGCCTCGTCGGCTGCGGCGCGGGTTACAGCTCGGCTGAAGACGTGATGTTCATTCTCGCCGACGCCATCGCCATGCTTGGCAGCAACACCATCGCTGGCGGCGACATGGTGCTGACAGTGAGCCCGATGGCGGCCAAAAACCTGTCGGATGCGGGCTTGAGCAAGGCCGATGTAAAACGCGGCATCGCGCGCTTGGCCACGCGCGTCGTGCGCGATGTGAAGCGCCGCCGCTCGATCTCCGAACAGCATCCGATGCACTGGAGCAAAATCACCGATGCCAACAAGGACGACGCGCAACATCCGTTTGTGCGCAGCGTTGACAACCTCATCATCGCCGTCGCGGGCGGCTGGGGTTCCGGCGGCGCGTTTTGTTCGGTGATGCCGGGCTGGGGCGCGTTTCGTTCGCGCACGGTGCAGCGCAAAGTTTCGTTCCCGTCGTAATGATTCGCCCTTCGCTCACTTGCAGGACAAGGGAGCATTTGCAGCGGAGCAGAGGGGGTGGGGGAGAGGGAAAAATTGAAGCAAAGGAGAAAGTCATGAGCCTGACAATGCTAGACCCGCGCGGCGAAGTCGCCAAAATCCAGCGCAAAACCGAAATCAAACTCGGCGATCTCAAAGGCAAGCGCGTGGGTTTTGTGTTCAATCAACACAAGTCCGCCATCGGCTTCTGGAAAACGCTGGAAAGCGAAATCGAAAAATCGCTTAAGCCCGTCGCAATCCATCGCGTCTACAAAGAAAACACCTGGGCGCCCGCGCCGAAAGCGGAACTCGACAAGCTCGCACAGGAGACCGATTACGTGCTGATTGGCCTCGGGGCCTGAGGCTCCTGCACCTCCGGCGCCGTGCGCGACGGAATCAACCTCACGAAAGCCGGTCGTCCGGCCATCGTTTTTGTGCATCATCACTTCGAACGCGCCGCGCGCGCGCAAGCGAAAGGCTTGGGCATGCCCGACTTGCGGCTGTATGTGTATCAGCAATACACGCCGGGCGTGGATTCACTGCGGCATGAGGAAGAGAAGGCGGTGGTGGCGGCAGGGGCGTTTGGGGAGATGTTGAAGTAGTGGGGCCGGGTTCTGCTCATCCAAAGTGCGTGTCATGGAAGAAAAGACAAAAGTGGCATATCGTCATTTGCTTTACGTGGCAATGATCGACATGCGAAATGAGCCTTTGAAGATGCCGTCGCGGGGCGTTGGGCGCTTATTCAGCGGACGTAATGAGTTGCGTCGTGTACGGGCGCTGGCAAATTGTTTTCACAATCTTGCGGCGTATTCTGTTCAGGATTTTGAGGGCTTCAACGAAGCTATGTTCTGGAGTGAAATTGAAATCGTCAAAGATCAATTTGGAGATTATGCTGTCGAACGTTACCGCAGAATTTTTGACGCATATCTTCGCGGGGAAGTTTTTATTTGCTGATCGTATTGCTACATTCCAAAAGTCGTTGTAGGTTGGGCTGCTAAGCCCAACGCCCACGTGATGCACCGCTCGTGTTGGGCTTACCAGCCCAACCTACCAACCCGCGTGGGCACAACACAAAAGACGTGCCCAGCCTACATTTTCTCCATCACCGCCTGCGAAAACCGCTCCATCACCTCATAACGCTGCGCAAACGGCGGATGAAACGTGATCTGCTTCAGCCCCTGACGCTCAAGCTCGCGCAATTGCTCCACCAGATCAGCCGGTTCGCCGATGATGCAGAAGTTGCGAATGATTTCTGGCGTTAGGAACTGCGCTTCGTCGGGTTCGATGGTGGCGTAGTGGCTGGCGTGCATGGTGAGGTGTGAATCAGCGGCGGCGCGGGCGCGTAAGTACGCGGTGTATTCATTCCACACCGGGCGCACGTACGCGGGCGGCTCCTTGCCGGTTTCGCGCACCCAATCTACGAGGTAATGAAAATTGGTCATTACCGCAGGGCCGATTTCGTCGATCACGCGCTTGGAGGTGAGCGATTCGCCCGGCTCCAGCATCAGCACATTGACCAGGGCAGCCGTATGAAAATCCGCCGGCAGCGTGCGCCCCACGCGTGCTGCGCCGCGCTGCACGTGCCCCATCGCCTCGGCCATGGTGCCGCCGCGCGGGAAGCTCGTGCATAGCCCGTCTGCGATTTCACCGGCCACCGCCTGTGACAGCGGGCCGTTGGCGGCCACGTGTATCGGCGGCGGCGGATCGAGCCGGATGTGTTTTTGTTCAAGCGACGTGAAGCGTATCGGATGCGGCTCACCACCGGCGCTGCCCGGCGCGCCAGTGGAATAGGCGATTTCCTCGCCGTGCAGCAGCCCGCGCACCACGCGCACGTACTCACGCAGCGCCTTGGCACCGGTAGGTTTCATGCCGAGCATGCGCATCGCCGTGTTGCCCGCGCCGAAGATGGCGTAGGTGCGGCCGGGGGCCAACGCATTGATGGTGGCGATGCCGCTGGCGGCTTCGGGCGCCAGGCGCATGCCGCACACCGCCACGCCGGTGCCGATGTGGATGGTTTTGGTTTGCAGCGCCACCGCCGCCATGGTCGCGAACAGGTTTGAGCGCAGCAGCGGGCTGTCGGTGACCCAGCAGCGCGTGAAGCCGAGCCGTTCGCCGTGCTGTGCAAAATCGACTGCCGAGATGTGACCGACGCTGACGCCAAATTCCATGTTGAAGCTCCGAATGTTTAATGCTGATAAGGGTTGGTATCGCGGGCGGGAGCCGTCCCGCCTTTTGTGGTGGCAACCGAAGGCGGGATGGCTCTCGCCCTACGAATGCCCCTACTCCGTGATGTTGTTATCGCGTATCAACTTGCCCCATTTGGCGAGATCGCGATTCAGCAGATCGGCGAGTTGCTCCGGCGTTGACAACACGGGATCCGCGCCGGTGCTGACCAGGCGCTCGCGCACGTCAGGCATGGTCAACACCTTGCGCACGGCGTCATTGAGCCGGTCAACGATGGCGCGCGGGATTTTTGCCGGTCCGAACATCGCGTACCAGTTCGGCGCTTCCACGTTTTTGAAGCCTTGTTCTTCGAGCGTTGCCACGTCAGGCAGCAGCGGCACGCGCTTGTCGCCGGCAATGCCAATGGCGCGCAATTTGCCAGCCTTGATATGCGGCAAAAGCGGCGTTACGTCGAGCACCAGCGAGCTGATTTGCCCGCCGATGGCGTCGGTGATCACCGGCCCCGCGCCTTTATAGGGTACGTGAACCAGATCGATTTTGGCCGCAGTCTTGAGCAACTCTTGCGCCAGATGCGGAATGCTGCCGATGCCGGTGGAAGCCATGGTGATTTGACCTTTGCGCGCGCGCGCCAACGCGACGAACTCCTTGGCGTTTTTAACCGGCAGGGAGGGATGCACGACGAGCGTGCTGTAGGCGGTGACGACTTGCGCGATGGGCGTGAAATCGCGCACCGGGTCATAGGGCAGCTTCGCCCCGATGTGCGGACTGATGGCCATGGCGCCGCAGGTGGTGACGAAAAGCGTGTGGCCGTCGGGCGCGGATTTCGCCACATGATCGGCGCCGATGGTGGCGTTGGCGCCAACGCGGTTTTCAACGATCACGTTGCCGCCCAGCAGCGACGGCAGCTTGTCGCCGATCACGCGCGCGGTGTAATCGGCGGGGCCGCCGGGCGGGAACCCGACCACCAGGCGTATGGGTTTCGAGGGGAATGTTTGCGCCGACACGCTGGACGCCAAGGCGCACAAAGCCAGAACGCCCGCGGACGCAACCCGCCGGCCGGCAACCCAATTGTAATGATGGTTCATTTGATTTCTCCCGAGAGATGGGCATTATGCCAAAACGGCGTGGCCATCGGGTTATGGTTCGCTGCGGTATGTTGGTAAATTGGGTAAAACACAAGCGGCGGCGGGCAACCTCAAAAGTTGACTACAATCGGCACGCCGGTTGCAGGCAATGAAATTCGAAAATGTCATTACGGGGAGTCAGTGGAATGCGCAAGGCGTTAGTCATAGGGGGATCGCTGGGCGGCTTGTTGGCCGCGAATCTGTTGCGATCCATCGGCTGGCAGGTGCAGGTGTTCGAGCGCGTCGGCAACGATCTGGCGAGCCGCGGGGCGGGTATTGGCACGCACGAGGAGCTGCTCGACGTGATGGATCGCATCGGCATCAATGTCGATGCGTCGATCGGCGTGCATCCGGAATCGCGCACCTGTCTGGATCGTGCGGGCAAGGTGCAGCACAAGATGCCGCGTCCACGTATTTTGAGTTCGTGGGGGCGGCTTTACCGGGCTCTGAAGGATGCGTTTCCGGTGGCGGACTATTATTTTGACAAATCGCTGGTTTCGTTCACGGATGATGCGTCGGGCGTGACGGCGACGTTTTCCGATGGTACGACCGCGCACGGCGATCTGATCATCGGCGCCGACGGCATTCGTTCCACGGTGCGTGCGCAGATACTGCCCGATGCGCAGCCGTTGTACGCGGGATACATCGCGTGGCGCGGACTTATACCCGAATCGGTGTTGCCTGCGGATTTGCATGCGGAGATTTTTTCGCACAACATGGTGTGTTATCCCGATGGCGACGCGATGACCATGTATGCCGTGCCGGGGCCGGATAACGACGTGCGTCCGGGCCACCGCGCCTATAACTGGGTGTGGTATCACCCGGTGACGCCCGAGCAACTGGCGGCGCTGTGTACCGACGCCACCGGTGTGTGTCACGGCATGGCGATCGCGCCCGCGCTGATCCGGCCGGAAGTGATTACAGACATGCGCGCCACGGCACGCCGCGTGATTGCGCCGCAGTGCGTGCAGGTGATTGACTTTACCGCGCAGCCGTTTTTTCAGGCGATTTTCGATCTGGAGTCGCCGCGCCTCTATGTCAAGCACGCGGCGATCCTTGGCGATGCCGCCTTCGTGGCGCGTCCGCACGTGGGCATGGGCGTCACCAAGGCCGCGCTCGACGCGGAGAGTCTTGCCGATGCCTTGCAGCAGTGCAAGGACATCGATACAGCGCTCGCGCGGTTTAGTGAACGCCAGCAGTTGTTCGGTACGCGGGTGATAGCGCGTGCCCGCCGCGTCGGTGCGCATCTGGGCGCGCAGGCCACCAAGCCGCCCGAAACCTGGACGCCGGAAGAACGGCATCAGGATCCGGTGCGCATGATGATCGAAAGCGGCGCGCGGCTGCGCGATGTGCCGGAGTTGATCGAACTGGTGCGCGCCAATCGCGGCGGACGTGCCGAGCGCAGCGATACGCCGGCGACGGTGGTGCAGGGTTAATCATGTGGCGTTTGAAATTGCCAAAAGCACACTTGTTCATACCGGGCACGGGCATCCCTGCCTTGCAAAGAAGCCCCTTCCCTCTTGAGGGGGCAATGGCACACTTGAAGCGAAGCAGACGGTTGGGTTGGGGGTGGGGGATCATCACGGTGGCACTCTGGGCAACTCACCCGCTGTCCGCCGCCGCACAATCCGCCACCTACCCCACCCGCGTCATCAGCCTGATCAATCCATTTTCGCCCGGTGCGAGCACCGACATCGTCGCGCGCGTGATCGCGCAAAAACTCACCGAGGCGTGGGGGCAAACGGCGGTGGTGGAAAACCGCCCCGGCGCGAGCGGCATGATCGGCTTGGCGGCCGTGGCGCGCGCGCCTGCGGATGGGCACATGCTCGGCATGATGATCGTGTCGCATGCCACCACCGCCGCGCTGCAGGGCGGCGGCAAGTTGGCGGTGGACTTGGTGCGCGACTTCGCACCTGTGACGCAAGTGGTGTCGCAGCCGTATTTGATCGTGGTCAATCCCAGCTTGCCGGCGCGCTCGGTGAAGGATTTGATCGCGCTGGCCAAGGCGCAACCGGGCGCGCTGACCTACGGTTCATCGGGCATCGGCAGTGTGCTGCATCTTGGTGGTGAACTGCTCGCGGTGCAAACCAACGTGCGCATGACGCACGTTCCCTACAAGGGCGCCGCGCCCGCGCTGGCCGATGTGGCGGGCGGACATCTCATGGTGCAGTTCTCCACGCGCATGTCGGCGCAGCCGTTTCTTGCGTCCGGCAGGGTGCGCGCGCTGGCCGTGACATCGTCCGAACGCGTGCCGGGGCTGGAACTGCCGACCGTGCAGGAGTCGGGCGTTACGGGGCCTTATGAAGTGAACGGTTGGTATGGCGTGGTTGCCGCAGCGGGCACGCCAGCGGCCATCGTGGACCGGCTCAATGCCGAGATCAACCGCATTCTGAAAATGCCCGACGTGCGCGAGCGCATGACTGTCGAAGGCACCATGCCCGCCGGCGGCACGCCCGCGCAATTCGGCGCGCTGGTGCGCTCCGAAGTGGAAAAGTGGCGGCGCATTATTCGGCAGGCGAAGATTGCGCCGGTGGCGCAGTAGACGATTGCGGACAATGTGCCCGGGACTGTGTGACCATGGACAACATCGACAACATTGGAAACTTCGGCAACATCGAAAACGTCGCATCGGCCCGCCGTGACTTTATGAACAATGCTTTATGAACAATGTCCGCATCACCGCTATCGGTATCGTTTGCGCTGCCCCCGGTTTCGCGGCAACGGCTCAGCCGTTTCCCGCCAAGCCGGTGCGTTTCATCGTAGGCACGGCCGCGGGCGGCGGCGTGGATACCATCAGTCGCATTGTCGGGCAGCGTTTGACCGAACGCTGGTCGCAGCAGGTGGTGGTGGAAAACCGCGCGGGCGCGGGTGGTGCGGTCGGCAGCGAGTTTGTGGCCAAGTCCGCGCCAGATGGTTACACGCTGCTGACGATCTCGATTGCGCACGCCGTGATTCCGGCATCACACCGCAATCTTAATTATGATCCAGTTCGCGATCTGGCGCCGGTGACGGTGCTGGTGAACGCGCCCAATGTGCTGGTGGTACATCCGTCGTTGCCGGCAAAATCCGTCAAGGAGTTGGTGTCGCTGGCGAAGTCGCGGCAGGCGGAGATTCAATACGCGTCATCGGGCAATGGCAGTCCAGCGCATTTGGCCGGCGAATTGTTCAAGCTGCTGTCAGGCGCGAATTTCGTGCATGTGCCGTACAAGGGCACCGCGTCGGCTATGACCGATGTGATTGGCGGACGCGTGTCGTTTACCTTCGGCAGTATTTTGTCTTCAATCCCGCACGTAAAGACCGGCAAGCTGCGTCTGCTGGGCGCGACGGGCAGCCGGCGCGCCATGTCGCTGCCGGATACGCCGACGATTGCCGAAGCCGGCGTGGCGGGTTACGCGGTCGATGTGTGGTATGCCATGCTGGCGCCTTCCGCGACGCCGCGCGCGATACTGTCAACGCTCAACGCCGATGTGGCGCGCGTGTTGCACGCCCCTGAACTGCGTCAGCGGCTGGCCGACCTCGGGCTGGAGCCGGTGGGTGAAGGGCTGGATGCAAGCGCGCGTTATATCGATGCCGAAATCGCCAAGTGGGCCAAGGTGGTCAAGGCCGCGCGCATCGCGGCGGAATGACGTGAGCGCGGCATGAGTCAATATCGACCCTGGTGCAATCCGCATGCGATCAGCTACTCCTCGACCGTTGCGGATTTTGTGGCGGGGCGCCGATCGCCGCGTGATCTGCTCGAAGACTGTCTGTCACGCATCGCGGCGCGCGACGCGGAACTGAAAGCCTTTGTGCGCCTGAACCCGGCCGCGCGCGAGGCCGCGGACGCTGCCGGTGAACGTTACCGCCGTGGCGCGCCGTTGTCGCCGGTGGACGGTTGCCCCATTGGCATCAAGGACATCATGGACACCTGCGACCTGCCTACCGAAATGGGCAGCCCCGCGTTTGCGGGTTGGCAGCCCGCTTACGACGCCGCTTGCGTGCAGGCATTGCGCGCTGGTGGCGCGGTCGTTGTAGGAAAAACCGCGACCACGGCGTTTGCCTGTGGCGGCCCCACCGTCACCACCAATCCGTTTGACGCGCGGCGCACGCCCGGCGGATCGTCCAGCGGCTCCGGCGCCGCCGTGGGGGCGGGCATGTTGCCGGTGGCGCTGGGCACACAAACACAGGGCTCGACATTGCGACCGGCCAGTTATTGCGGCACGGTGGGATTCAAGCCGACGCACGGCGTGCTCGATATGCGCGGCGTGCATCCGATTTCAGTAACACACGATCACCTGGGCGTGCTGGCGGGCACACTGGCCGACGCGTGGCGCATTGCGTCGCATTTGTCACTGTGGCAGGGCAATCCCGGGCAGCGATTTTTGGATGGTGCGTCGGCGGACTTTCCCGAACCCGTGCAGCCACGGCGATTAATGCGCCTTTACACGCGCGGCTGGGAAAATGAGGCGGATGCCGCAACGCGCGATGCGTTTGAAACATTCGTGCAGGGGCTGGCATCGGGCGGCGTAGAAATCATCGCTCGCGAACACGATCCGCGTATTGCGCAAGTCGAGGCTCTACTGGATGACGCGTTTTCGGATCGCTCGCTCGAAATCACCGCGTACGAAATGCGCTGGCCGTATGAACAATACGCCGCGCGTCACGGCAAGCTGATTGAGCCGCGCGTGCACGACCGTATGGCACAGGCGCGCGCCATGACGGCTGATCGCTATGCTTCATTGCTGTTAGAAAAATATGTTTTAAAACAAAAGGTTATGGATTTATCGGCAGACTGTGATGGTTTCCTGAACTTGTCTGCTTCCGGGCCGGCACCGTTGGGTTTGCAGCACACCGGTAGCCGTACGTTTCTGACGCACGCCACGTTTCTGGGCCTGCCAGCATTCAGTCTGCCGCTGCTTGAAGTAGAAGGCTTGCCGCTCGGCGTGCAACTCATCGGCAAGCCGCAGGAAGATGGGCGGCTGTGCGCGATGGCGGCATGGCTGATGTCTTTCAACCGTTAACCGTAACACCTTGAGGAAACGTACTGATGCAAATCAATCACCCGCAAACACTCGCCGAAGTCACCCGCGCGTTTGACCGTTACCAGCAAGCAATTATCGACAACGATATCGCGGTGCTGAACGAATTATTCTGGAACCACGAACTGACGATACGCTACGGTACCGGCGAGAATCTGTACGGGCATGCCGAGATCGCGTCGTTCCGCGGCGCGCGCGATCCGAAAAGCGTGGCACGCATGGTCGGCAAAACGGTGGTTACCAGTTATGGGCTTGATGCCGCGACGACCAATATCGAGTTCACGCGCGCGGGGCGCAACGGCCGGCAAAGCCAATCGTGGATACGCATGCCCGAGGGTTGGCGCATCGTGGCGGCACATGTGAGTTACCGGGACGTGTAGGGCCGGGAAATGGTCGCCTGCATGGTAAATTATTCCGTGCTGGTATGTGCCTAAGAACACATACATTTTGAGGGGAGGGCGGGACATGGAGCCAGAGAAGAAGTTGGATACCACGGCAGCCGAGGGATACGAGAAGCACATCGTGCCGGCGTTCATGATGCCGCTGGTGAAAGGTGTCATCGCCGCCACCGCCCCGCGGCCCGGCGAGCAGGTGCTGGACATTGCATGCGGAACCGGATTGGTCGCGCGCCTTGTCGCGCCACTGGTTGCGCCGGGCGGCGCGATCAGTAATCTGGACTTTGATCCCGCGATGATCGCGGTGGCACGCGGGCTTGTCGCAAGTCCGCCTGGGGTCACGATGAGCTGGCATTGTGCCAGTGCCCTGTCGATGCCTTTCGATGACCGCGCGTTTGACCTGGCGTTTTGCCTGAACGGATTGCAGTTCCTGCCCGATCCGCTGGCGGGCCTCGCGGAAATGCGCCGCGTATTGAAGCCCGGTGGTCGCCTGATCGTTACTGTGTTGAGTGCGGTGGATCGTTGCGTGGGGCATACGCTGGTGCTGCGCGGCCTTGAGCGGCGCGGGGTGGATCCAACGCCCATGCTCAAGGCTTTTGTGCTGGGCGACGCAAACAAGCTCGAGACATTGGCGGGCAATGCGGGCTTTAAGGAGATCAGTGTTCGTGCCATGCATGATCGCGTGCGGTTTCCGGCTGCGGGGCATTTTGTCGATGCCTTGGCCGCCGGCGCGGTCGCGACGCGTCATGCGCTATCGAAGTTGCCGCCGGAGCAACGCGCCGAATTTTCGCTGGAGATGGACGAGGCGTTCCGTCCGTACGCGGTAGAGGGCGGCGTCGCAACGCCCCAAGAGCAATTTATTCTGACCGCGCGCGCCGGTTAATGGCGGGGCCGCAAAGTACCATCGCCACTTAACTCGAAAACCTGAACGTAGACGAAGGCTCATCCATACGGTCGCGCGGCTTGCGTATGCGATTGGCCATCTCCAGCGCCGCAGGCGCGTTTTCGATCAGGATCGCCATTTGGCGTTCGGTGAGTTTTAATCCGGCACGTTTGGCCATGGTTTCCGCGATGCCGCGCGTCGTGGCATCCGCATCCGGTTTGGGTTCGAATACACTGATATCCACCACCGGCGCCTGTGCGTTGGGATCGAGCGGCGGGTGGCGCAGGTGCCAGTCGGTGGCTTGTTGATAGGCGTGTCCAGCGGCGAGCAGTTGTGCGTCGTTGAACGGCCGTGTGATGAGCTGCAGGCCCAATGGCAAGCCGTTTTTTGACAAGCCGCCGCACATCACCAGCGCGGGCGTGCGCGCGGAATTCGATGGTGTGAACGCATTCGACTTGCGCCAGAAATTGGTGACGCGGTAATCCTCGAAACGTGGCGCCGGCCCAAATCCCGCCGTCAGCAGCAGGTCGTATTTTTTGAGCAATGGTTGCATGTCGGCGATGTAACGCCGGTGTTCGCGCAGTGCCTGCACGTAGTCACTCGCCTGAAACAGGCACGCCGGCAACGCGCGGCCGAGAAAATCACGGCCAAAATCGCCGGGCCGCGAGATCAGGTCTTTTTGATTGACCGAATAAATTTCACATTCACCGATGAGCACTTTGACATCCAAACCGTCCATCATCGGGCGCGCGCGGCAGTCTTCGAGAGTCGCGCCTAGTTGCCTGAAGGTCTTGATGGCTTCTTCCATGGCGTGCCGCAGGTCTTCGTGCGCAGGCAGATCTTCTTCCCAGTAGTGGCGCAGCACGCCGATTTTCAGGCCCTTGATGTGGCCTTGAAGTGCCGCGCGGTAGTCGGGGATGTGTTGTTCGGTGCTGCCCGCATCCTTGGGATCGTAGCCCGCGAGCGTTTGCAGCAGGATCGCGCAGTCCTCGGCGGTGCGCGCCATCGGCCCGCAATGATCAAAGGTAAACGAGTTCGGAATCACGCCGGCACGGCTCACCAGGCCGTAGGTCGGCATCAGGCCGGTGATGCCGCAATGCGACGCCGGGCCGCGTATCGAACCGCCGGTGTCGGAGCCGAGTGCCGCGGGGGTGAGTCCGGCCGCCAGCGCGACGCCGGAGCCGCTCGAAGAGCCGCCGGAAAAATGCGCGAGATTCCACGGATTGCGCGCGGGCGGCCACGGCAAATCAAACGACGGGCCGCCGTGGGCGAATTCATGCGTTTGCAGTTTGCCGAGCAAAATTGCGCCGGCGTCGAGCAACTTCTGCGTGGTGGTGGCGTTGGTCGCGGGAATATTGTCGATGCAAACCTTGGAGCCGCCGGATGTCAAAATGCCGGCGGTGTTGTAAATATCTTTCAGCGCAAACGGCATGCCGTGCAGCGGGCCGCGATACTTGCCTTGCGCGATGTCCCGTTCGGCCTGCTTTGCTTGCGAGCGCGCAAGATCGGCGGTGACGGTGATGAACGCCGAGAGCTGTGGCTGATAGGTGGCAATGCGTTTCAGCAGCACATCGGTTAATTCCAACGGGGAGAGTTTTTTGGTGCGTATCAATTCCGCCGTTTCGGCGAGGGTGAGGTAGTGTAAGTCGGTCATATTCATGCTCCAAAAGTTCTTGCAGGGTAGAGAAGCGCAGCGCCTTCCGCCCTGCGGATTACCGTCCCGGCGCGATCAATCCCAAATCCGTCAGGATCGCGCGTGTCTGGGTTTCTTCAACCTCCAGTTGCTTGAGAAATGCCGCGCTCAACAGGTAACTCGGATCCCAGAATTGTTGTTCGGTGTCCTTGCGCCACTCGGGTGTTTTTGCGAGCTTTTCGAAAGTGGCATCCCAATAGGCCACCTCGGCGGGCTTCATGTCCTTGGGCCCCATGAATCCGCGCCAGGTGAAAAATACCGCGTTGCTGCCCTGCTCCTTGAGCGTGGGAAATTCCGCCAGCGCGCCGGTCTGGCGTGTCGCCGCGGAGATGCCAAGCACGCGCGCGCGTCCTTCCTTGTGCAGCGGCACCATGCTGCGCGGGCTGGCGACGTAGACATCAATGTGTCCGCCGAGCAGCGCGGTCATCGCCGGGCCGCCACCGGGATACACCACGGTTTTGACTTTCGCCGGATCGACGCCGATGGATTTCAGATACATGCTCATCACGATGTGATTGTGATTGCCGCGCGCGGTGGCGAAGGCCCAGCTCAGCGACTGGGAATCTTTTTTCATGCGCGCCGTGAGATCGGCGAGTGACTTGATCGGCGAATCGGCCTTCACCGAGATCACCACGAATTCACGCGCGAGTATGTTCAGCGGCGTGAAGTGCGTATACGTGAGCGGCGAAGTGCCCATCAGTTTGTTGCCGATCAAGGCGGGCGAAATGGTGGCGATGTAATGCGCGTCGCCGCGATGCTGGTTCAGATACGCCCAACCGATGGTGTTGGCTGCGCCAGGCTTGTTGACCACCGCCGAGCTCGGCACCAGCCCCGTACTCTGAAAAATATTCTGTACCACGCGCGCCATTACGTCGGGCGAGCCGCCGGGCGCGGAGCCAACGACGAGCTCTACGGTGCGGCTGGGTTTCCAGGCCTGCGCGTGCGCGATTCCGGCGCCGCAGGCCAGGGAGAGTGCTGCTAACCAGTGAATTACACGCATGCGTTCCTCCGGATGTTGTTGTATGGCGCGGTAAAGTCCTTGGCGGCATCGTATCGCCGAATTTCGCCGCTGTCACGATGGCCGGCGGTATGATTGACGCTCCCGCGTTGGGTCACTAAGCTTGCCCGGCGCATCACTTACTGTTTTTCACTCTGGATACGCCCGTGCCCTATTACACCCCCGCCCGGATAGGCATGCCGCTCGCCGACGTTGACACCCCCGCGCTGATTCTGGATCTGGAGGCGTTTGAGCAAAACCTCAAACGGCTGAATGATTCACTGGCGGGCCGAGGCGTCCAGCTGCGTCCGCATGCGAAGAGCCATAAGTGCCCAGAGATCGCCTTGCGGCAGATGGCGCTCGGCGCCGTTGGCGTGTGCTGCCAGAAGGTCAGCGAGGCCGAGGCCATGGTCGATGGCGGCGTGAGCGATGTGTTGATCGCCAACGAAGTGGTGGGCGCGGCAAAACTGGCGCGGCTCGCGGCGTTGGCGATGCGCGCAAAGATTGCCGTGTGCGCCGACCATCCGGACAACGTGATGGCGCTCGACGCGGCCGCGCGCGCGGCGGACGTTACGCTGAATGTGCTGGTTGAAGTCAATGTTGGCGCCAACCGCTGCGGCGTCGAACCAGGGGCGCCCGCGTTGCAACTCGCGCAACAGATTCACGCTTGCAAAAATCTGCATTTCGCGGGCTTACAGGCGTATCAGGGCGGCGCGCAGCACCTGCGCAAAACCGAAGAGCGCCGCGCCGCCATCGAGGCCGCTTGCGAGAAAGTCAATCGCACTACCGCGTTGCTGACGGCAGCCGGCATACCGTGCGAGCGTGTTACCGGCGCGGGTACCGGCACCTATATGTTCGAGGCCTTGAGCGGCGTTTATCACGAGTTGCAAACGGGCTCGTATATTTTCATGGACGTGGATTACGCGAAAAATGACTGGACCGAAAGCGGCATGCCGCGCTTT
Organism: Betaproteobacteria bacterium UBA5216; assembly: GCA_002412495.1. GTDB lineage: Bacteria > Pseudomonadota > Gammaproteobacteria > Burkholderiales > SG8-41 > UBA5216. The sequence continues at coordinate 18,325 of DHVE01000058.1, read as the reverse complement.
GAGCACAGCTTGTTTGTGTGGGCCACGGTGATGAGTTGCCCCGCGCCCGATCGCGCGATTGTTGATGCGGGTCTTAAAGCATCGAGCGTGGATTCGGGCATGCCGCGCGTGTTTGATACGCCGGGCGTGGAATACATCAAGGCATCCGATGAACATGGCGTGCTGAAATTGTCGGATGGCGTGGCGTTGCCGCTGGGCCACAAACTCAAGATCGTGCCGGGGCATTGCGATCCGACGGTGAATCTCTACGATCATTTTGTGTGCGTGCGGCACGGCAAGGTCGAGGCGCTATGGCCGATCGCGGCACGCGGTGCGTTATTGTAACTCGTTGTTTTTAATATAAATCTTATAAACAGGCTGTTATGAGCGAGATTCGGCGCGTCGGATTCATAGGCATCGGCAACATGGGCAGCGCGATGGCGGCGCACGTGGTCAAGGCGGGGTTTGATCTGACCGTGTACGACCTGAACCCCGAGGCATGCGAAAAATTCGTTGCGCGGTATGGCGGCAACATCGCATCGAGTCTTGAGGAAATGGCGAGCGGCGCCGATGCGGTGATTACCATGTTGCCCAACGACAAAATCGTCAATGCGGTAATACTCGGCGAACACGGCATTGCAAGCACGCTGGCTCGCGGCAGCGTGGTGATCGATATGAGCACCTGCGATCCCGTGGCGACACAGTCGCTGGCGGCGGCGTTGCAACCGCGCGGCATCGCGGTGGTGGACGCGCCGGTGATGGGCGGCGTGGTGTTCGCGCGTGATGCCACGCTGGATATCATGGTGGCGGGCGACGCAGCGGCGGTGGCGCGCGTCACGCCGTTGCTGAAGACCATGGGACGCAGTTTGATCGAATGCGGCGCGGCGGGCAACGCGCATGCGCTGAAAGCACTCGGCAACTATATCAACGCGTGCGCCATGATCAACGTCATCGAGGCGATGGGTATCGGCAAAAAGTTCGGATTGGATGCAACATTCATGGCCGAAGCGTTGCTGCCCATGATCAACGGCCGGCAGCATCCGCTAGAAAAAAAAGTCATTCCGCAAATTCTCACGCGAAAATTCAGCACCGGCATGGCGATGGGTTTTATCACCAAGGATCTGAAAATTGCCGTCGATACCGCGCACGCCATTGGCGCCCATGCGCCGCTGGCCGAAAAGACGCACGCGCTATGGGCGGAGGCGGTGGAAAAATTCGGCGGGCAGCTCGATCAGACCGAAGTGGTTAAACTGTGGGAACAAGTCAATGGCGTAATAATGGCCTAGCAACGGCGTAACGCGGCTATCGAAGAAATCGACAAGGAATCGATATGAATCCAATCAACACCAGACGAAGGTTATTAACGGCATCCGCCTTGATGCCGATAATCATTATGGGAACAGGAGCAAATCGAATGGCGATCGCACAGGAAAAATCCAGACTCGTATTTGGCACTGCCACCCCCGGCGGCGGATTTCCCGCCTATGGCTGGCCGTACGCCGAGGTATTGAACGCCGCCGATGCCACGCTTGGCATCGAGCCGATCAATACCAAGGGCAGCACGGAAAATATCGTGTCGCTCGAGCAAGATAAAATGGATCTGGGTCTGGTGACGGGCGAAGTCACTTACGAGGCCATCAAGGGCATCGGCGGCGCACCCGCGAAAAACATCCGCATCATCAATGCCACCTATTCGCAGGCGGGCATGTTCATCGTGCGCGGCGACAGTCCGTATAAAACCATCGACGACCTAAAGGGCAAGCCCATCGTGTGGGGCGCGGCCACGTCGGGATTCATCGTGCTTGCGCGCTATGTGATGGATGGCATGGGCCTCGATTTCCAGAAGGACTTTCAGCCGATATTGCTGAAAAGCGCCGGCGAAGGCCCGCCGATGGTGCTGGACGGACGCGCGGCAGCGATGTGGGGCGGCGGCCTGGGCTGGCCGCCGTTTGCGGAAATTGCCAAGGGGCCGGCGGGCGCGCGATTTATCGGCCCGAGCGTCGATGAAAACAAGCGCATCATGGCGAAGCATTCGTTTTTGAAAGCCGCGACGATGGCCGCGAACAGTTATCCCGGCCAGACCGCGCCGGTCAACTCCGTTGGCTCGTGGCCGTTTGTTCTGGCGCGTGCGTCATTGCCGGATGACGTGGCCTACAAACTCGCACGCGCGCTGCACAAAAGTGAAGGCGCTTTCGGTAAGCGACTGGAACAGGCGGTGGAATCCACACTGGCCAACACGCTGGCGGCGGCGCCGAGCCGCGAGTTGATCCATCCGGGGGTGTTGAAATACATGCGCGAGGCGGGGTTGGTGAAGTAGTGCGAAATCAGGCAACAAAAAAGCGCGCCATCGGCGCGTTTTTTTTTGTTCATGCAATCGATGACTGCTAACTATTTCCCCGCCGGCTTCCTGCAGCCAAACGCGCCATCCGGATTTTCGAAATAAATCAAATCGGGCGGGCATTGCGTCTTGGGTTTGGGGGCTGGCTTGGGGATGGGTTTGCATTGCACGCTGCCATCCGCCACGCGGGTGCCCGCATAGCCCGCGGGACACACGAGGTTCGGTGCGCTCGCAACGGCGCCCACGGGCGGCTTGCAGGCAAAGCTGCCGTCGGCGGCGACGTAGCTCGCTTGATAACCGGCGGGGCAGTTGCCGATGGGCTTGGCGCCTGCCTTGGCTGCCGGCGCGGCCGGCGCAGGTGGGGGAGTAGTCGCCGCAGGCGCTGGCGCCGGTGACGCGGCAGGCGCTGCGGCTTCGACAACCAGGGTGGCTCTTGCGCCGCCCATACATCCAAAGTGGGTGGTAACTTTTTTGCCTTCCACGCTCACGGTATACGTGCCAGGACTGGCGTAAGTCTTGGTGAAGGTACGCGGGAACTGCTCCTTGTCCACGACCTTGACATCGAGTCCGCTGCCGTCGCCATAGTTGATGCGCAAGCCGCAGTTGTTGCCTTGCGTTTCATCGCCGTTCACGGTGATGGTCACGGATGCCCCCGCCTTGATGCTGGCCGGTTCCACTCTGACGTTTTCGATTTTGTTGATGGCGAATGCCGCGCCGGACATCAGGGTGAGCGTGGCGGCGAACAGTAATGTGCGTTTCATCGTTCCTCCGGTTATCAAGGGTGATTAAATCAAGGGTGATTAAAATCAGGCGTTTGCGGTTTCGGCCTTCGCAAGCCCCGGCATGTCAAAACCGAGCTTCAAGAGGCCATCGACCACCGTTTGCGCCTGGGTAGTGGTGAGCTCGACCAACGGCGGGCGCACGGTGGCCCATTCGGGATCACGCGCGTAATGGGCGATCACGGCTTTCAGCGCCGGGATCATGATGTACTGGCCGGTGGTTTTGCGGATCACGTCGAGTTGCGCCTGCTGCGCATCGGCGTCGGCGTTTTGCCATTCACGATACAGTTTGTCGATGGCCGCCGGATTGACGTTGGCGGTCGCGGAGATACAGCCCGCGCCGTGATTGCGCATGTTCGCCAACAAAAACGATTCACTGCCGACGAAAACATCGAAACCCTGCTTGGCGAACGCATCGAGGAAGGTCTTGGTGTTTTTCCAGTCGCCCGAGCTGTCTTTCATGCCGGCAATGGCCTTGGGGTAGCGCTTCAACAGCCGCTCCACCAGCTTGGTGGTGATGGGCACCACGGCCACCGGCGGGATGTGATACAGATAAATTTGCAGCCGCGCATCGCCGACACGCTCGATCACTTCGGAAAAGTGGCGGAATAGCCCTTCTTCGGGAACGTCTTTGTAATAAAACGGCGGCAGCATCAGCACGCCCGCGCAACCCGCTTTTACCGCGTGTTCAGTGAGACGTACGGTGTCGGTGAACGCGCAGCAGCCGGTGCCGGGCATCATGCGCGCCGGATCCACGCCCGCCTGCAACAGCGAATCGAGCAGCGCGATGCGCTCATTGGTCGAGAGCGAATTGGCCTCGCTGTTGGTGCCGAACACCGCAAGACCGGAACCCTGTCCCAGCATCCATTTGCATTGCGCGACAAAACGGTTGTGATCGGGGCTGTAGTCGGCCTTGAATGGCGTGCAGACGGGGGCGAGCACGCCTTTGATGCGTTGGATGGTTTTCATGACAAATTCCTCGATTCAAAGATTGGATAATGCCTCGGCGCGCGGAGCGGGTGTCAACGGCGGTGTTTAGCCATTGCCGCATCGTCGATTACAATCGAGAATACCATAGAGTCGACTCATCGATAATTCCGGAATCTTCAATCAAGGATCAAGCAATATGACAACGCTTAAAGTTTTAGGCGCAGGCCCGGTAAAACGTGGCGTAACGCTGGTGGCGGCGGATTTTGAAGCGCGTACCGGCCACAAAATCGTGGTCGAATTTGCCGGCGCGCCAGGCGTGAAAGAGCGCATTCTGTCGGGCGAGGTGGTTGACGTGACCGTGGTGCCAAGCGGCACCATGAACGATTTTGAAAAGGCGGGCAAGACCCTCGCCAGTGCCCGCGGTTTGCTGGGGCGCTCGCGTATCGGCATGGTGGTGCGCAAAGGCGTCAAGGCGCCGGACATGTCCACGGTCGATGCATTCAAAGAAGCGATGCTGAACGCCGATGAGATTGTCTGCAACGTGGCCAACAGCGGTAACTATGTGACCGAGTTGGTGGGCAAGTTGGGCGTGAGTGCGGACAGGGTGGTTAAGCTCGGCGATACGGTGAAGGTGATGGATCATGTGGCCGTTTCCGCGCGCAACGCCTATGGCGTCGGGCAGCTTGCCGAGATCAGCGAACTGGCCGACAAGGGCGTGGCGATTGTGCTGGCGGCTGCATTGCCCGACGCCATTCAGAGCGAGACCTCATACGAAGCGGCCGTGGCCATCGCCAGCGGCTCGCAAAACCCGGCTGCCGAGTTTGTGCGCGCGCTGGCGTCGGACGCGGGCCGCAAGCTGCTGGCATCGACGGGCATTGATTGAATCGGGGGAATCGCATGGTACTTAAGATACTGTCGGCGGGCGCGGTCAAGGGCGGCGTGGCGCAATTGTGCGCGGCGTATGAGCGTTCGTCGGGTTGTAAGGTCGAGGTCGAATTCACCCAAGTGCCGAAGATGAAAAAGCGCATTGCCGCAGGCGAAATCGCCGATGTGCTGGTGGTGACCGGCGGTGCCATGGATGAATTCGCCGCCAGCGGAAAAATTGTTCCGCCCACGCGCGCGCTGCTGGGCCGCTCGCGCGTGGGCGTGGTGGTGCACAAGGATGCGGTAGTACCCGATGTGTCGGATACCGAGGCGTTCAAGCGCGCATTGCTCGCCGCCACCGCCGTGGTGCATAACGATGCATCGAGCGGGGTGTACATCGCGTCATTGTTGGAGAAGCTGGGATTGAAAGCGTGGCTCGGCGACAGAGTGATCGTTGTCAACAGCGGCGCGGCCATCATCACCACGGTGGCCGAGCGCGGGCCGGGCGCAATCGGTATGGGCCAAATTTCCGAGATTCGCGTGATGATCGATAAAGGCGTGGCCGCGAAATTCGTCGCGCCGCTGCCCGATGCGATTCAGAATGTTTCGACGTACTACGCGGCCGCGGCCGCCACCAGTGCAATGCCCGACGCCGCGGCTGCGCTTGTAAGCGCGTTGACATCCGATGCCGCCAAGAAAATATTCGCCGCGACCGGCATCGATTAAGACGTGATTCGACCATGAAAATATTGATTACCGGCGGCGCCGGATTTCTCGGTCAGCGGCTAGCGCGCGAGTTGTTAAAAACTCAACAAAAACAAATAATTACGGAATTGGTGTTGGCGGATATTGCGCCGTTGCGCGATGCCGTTTTGTTGGCTGATCCCCGTGTGCGCAGCGTGACAGGTGATCTGCGGCAGTTGCTTGCCGATGGCGTTATGAGCGGTATCGAAGGCGTGTTTCACCTCGCGGCGGCGGTGAGTGGCGAGTGCGAGGCGGACATCGATGTCGGCTTGCATACCAATCTCGATACCACGCGCGCCTTGCTGGATGCGTGCCGCTCATTAATGCAACCGCCGCGCCTGGTGTTCTCCAGTTCGCTCGCGGTGTACGGCGGCAACATGCCAGAAGTGATCGCCGACAATACGTTGCCGATGCCGCAAAATTCGTACGGCACGCAAAAATTCATTTGCGAACAATTGATCGCGGATTACACCCGCAAGGGGTTTCTTGACGGGCGCAGCGTGCGGCTGCCAACGGTGACGGTTCGCCCCGGCAAACCCAACAAGGCGGCCTCCGGATTCATGAGCGGCATTATTCGCGAGCCGTTGGCGGGGGTGGATACGGTGTGCCCGGTGGATCCGCAAACCGGCGTTTGGATTACATCGCCGCGTTTTGCGGTGGCGGGTTTGATAGCCGCGTTCAACACGCCCCGCGAGCAATGGGGCGGCAGAACCGCGATGAATCTGCCGGGGCTGTCGGTGCGCGTGGCGGAGATGATCGCCGCGCTGGAGCGCTGCGCTGGGGGCGGGGGTGCAGCCGTTGCCGCGCGCGTGCGTGTGCAACAGGATGAAACGATTTCAACCATAGTCGGCGGCTGGCCATGGCGGTTTGATCCGGTGCGCGCAGGTGCGCTGGGTTTACGCGGCCCGGCGTCGATGGATGACATCGTTGCCGAATACATCGCGGATTATCCGGCGGCGGTGGCGGTCGCAGCGCCAACAACAGATGCCCCCTAAACGCTAACGTAAAGGAACAGGATCATGACCCAAGCAGGCATGCACAAAGGCAACGAGTTTGCGGGCAAGGTGGCGCTGGTCACCGGTGCCGCGCGCAATATCGGACGTGCGATTGCGCTGTCGCTGGCCGCGGGCGGCGCCACGGTGGCGGTGAATACGCGCTCGAAAATTGCCGAGGCGCGCGGCGTGGTCGATGAGATCAAGGCGCTGGGCGCGGATGGCGAAGCCTACGCCGCCGATGTCGCCGAGCCGGCGCAAGTGCAGGCCATGATCGATGCGGTGTTGAAACGATTTGGCCGTCTCGACATTCTGGTGCTCAACGCGGCGGTGCGCGAGCACGTGCATTTTGATGAAATCAGCTATGACGACTGGCGGCGCATACTCGCCACCAATCTGGACAGTGCGTTTGTTTTCACCAAGGCCTGCCTGCCCGCGCTGAAACACGCGGGCGATGGCCGCATCGTCACTTTTGCAGGCGTCACCGCGCTGCTGGGCCTCAAGGATCGCGTGCATGTGGCGGCTTCCAAACACGGCATCGTCGGGCTGACCAAGGCGCTTGCGCAGGATTTGGCGGAGTTCGGCATCCGTGTGAACTGCATTTCCCCCGGACAAATCGAAACGTCGCGCGAGTCGGGGAACGACAAGCCGGATCGGTCTAAGGACATACCACTGGGTCGCAGAGGCGAGCCGTTCGAGATCGCCGGCATGGTGCGCAGCCTGTGCGGTCCGGCGGGCGCCTACATGACCGGGCAGACGCTGCATATCAACGGCGGGCTTTCCAACTCAGGCGTCTGATCAATGCACGCTACAGGTCTTTAAGGCTCAGTCCCTTTACCTGCTTTTCAACCTGCCCGTACTCGCGCAGCATCATCGCCTTGAATTCATCCGGTGTCGCGGGTGGCGCGGGCTCGGTGCCGTCGGCGGCAAAGCGTTTCACCATGGCGGGTGCGTTAAGCCCCGCGCTGATCACGCTGTTCAACGCCTGCACGATCGCGCGCGGTGTACCCGCCGGTGCGACCAGGTTGTAGGTGTTCGACGCGCGAAAGCCCGTCACGCCGGATTCTTCCACCGTTGGCAGATCGGGTAGGTGTGCCAGCCGTCTCGGGCCGGCGACACCGAGCGCACGCAGTTTGCCGCTGTGGATGTGCGGCGTGGCCGATACGGGGCTTGCCAGCATGAACTGTATTTGCCCGCCAATGATATCGAGTAGCGCTGGCGCGGCGCCTTTGTATGGCACGTGCACCATGTTGATGCCGGTCAGCGTTTTGAAGCGCTCGGTACTCAAATGACCGGTAGTGCCCACGCCCTGCGAGCCGTAGCTCAGCGCATCGGGCCGCGCCTTGGCGTAAGCGATCAAGTCCTTAAGCGATTTGATGGGCAGCGCGGGACTTGTCACCAGCACATAGTGTTGCGCGGTGAGCTGCACCACCGGCTCGAATGCCTTGCGCACATCGTAGGTCACGCGCTTCATCGCGCCCAGCAACAGCAGGGTGTCGGTGCTGTTCAACAGCGTGTAGCCGTCCGGCGCGGCATTTGCCACGAGGTCGGTTGCGAGCACCGTACCGCCGCCGGGACGGTTGTCCACCACGAACGGCTGCCCCATTTTTTCATTGACGATTTGCGACACCATGCGCACCACGGTGTCGGGGCCGCCGCCCGCCGAGATGGTGACGATGACGCGGATGGGCTTGGTGGGATAGGCGGCGGGCGCGGGTTGCGCGTGCGCGCAAGCGGCCGCGCACACACCCGCAAACCAAAACCACGCGCGCACGATGTAAGCGACTAGCGCTTGAACTCCACAATATCCAGCCCGCAGTAACGATCCGCGACGTAAATCAATTTGCGTTCATCAACATCAATGTCGTTGGTTTGCGGACAGTTCTTGCCGCCGCACGGTTGCGGCACGAACCAGCCCACTTCTTCCGGCGCGGAAGGATCAGCCACGTCAACGATGCGCAGGCCGCCGGCGAACCACGCGCAATAGACCAGCGTGTCGCCGCCTTTCCAGTTTTCCTGGAACTGGTGCGCGCCGAAGCGGCCCGGCGCGGTGCGTGCCCACGGCGATTCGAGTTCGCTCACCTCAAAAATCGACAGCGGCTTGATATTGGCGGGATCGGTAATGTCGAATGTCCACAACGCGCCGTGCGGGCGGCCCTTGCGCTTGGCCATCTCCTCGGCGGTGTGCGCGTGATCTTCTTCGTCAATGGCGACGGCGATGTCGCGGCCATTGATCTTGCGGGGCAGCGCCATGAACGTATGCGAAGGCTCCGGAAACGGCGGGTGGTAGTTATAGCCGCCGAGCGTGGTGGGCTTGCGGATATCGGTGACATCCACCATGTACACGCCGCCATGCCAGCAGCCCGCGTAGAGCCGGTTGCCCACGCGCACGGTGTGATGCAAACGATGCTGACGCCCCGGCCAGGTCGGCTTTTCACCGCCGGCGAGGTGTTGGCCGGGCAGGTGCCAGCGCGAAATTTCTTCGGGCTTGGCGGGGTTTTTCAGATCATAGATAACGAGGATGTTGCCGATGTAGCCTGGCATTTCGGTCGAGATGTAGGCGTAGTTTTCATCCATGTCGAAACGATGCACGCCGCGCCCGTGCGTGCGGTGATGCGTGATGAGCTTCGGCTTGGATTTATCGGAAATATCCCACACCTTGAAGCCGCCTTCGTTATAAGGCCGCTTGGCCAGCGCATCCACTTCGGGAATATCCGCCGCGCTCACACCCAGCTTGGCAGCGAGTTCCGCATCAGTGGCGTCGCGTCCGAGCTCCGCGTTCAGCCGCGCGCGCAGCTTGGGCAGTTCATCGGCCTTGCGGCCGATGGCGGTCATGTTCTGCTCCATGTTGGTGATCATGATGTCGCCCGCCACGCGCGCCTTGTGGCTGTGCGACACGTTGTCGCCGACCGGCATCTGGCACAACACCTTCGGATTTTTCGGATCGGCGATATCCAGAATGCTGGTGCCGAGCTGTTCCTTGTTGGTGATGTGGCCGATGTAGGCGTAATTGCCCTGCACGGTGACTTGTCCCGCGCCCTGCAAATCGAGATGGCCGAGGCGGGTGACGTTATGGGCGAGTTTGGCGGGCGCTTGATCCATGGTTTTTCTCTGGTGGGGGATGGAATGAGAGTAAACATTCTACTCCTGCGCGAATGCAGTTAAAGTACGCCACACCATGCTGCGACTCACCGAAATCAAACTCCCGCTCGATCACACCGATGCGCAATTGCGTGCCGCGATCATTGAACGGTTGGCCATCGACGAGGGCGCGCTGCTGCGTTACACCGTTTTTCGCCGCGCGGTGGATGCGCGAAAACGTTCGGCCATCCATTTGATTTATACCGTGGATGCAGAGGTGATCGATGCTGCGGCGGTGTTGCAAAAAAACAATAAAAACAATAACTTAAAAGAATCCCCCGATACGGGCTATCAGTTCGTGGCGCGCGCGCCCGGCAAGTTGGTGTCGCGGCCAGTGGTGATCGGCACCGGGCCGTGCGGGTTGTTTGCGGGCTTGTTACTGGCGCAAATGGGTTTTCGTCCGATCATTCTGGAGCGCGGCAAAGTTGTCCGTGAGCGCACGCAGGATACGTGGGGCCTTTGGCGCAGATCGGTGCTGAATCCAGAATCGAATGTGCAGTTCGGCGAAGGCGGCGCGGGCACGTTTTCGGATGGCAAGCTCTACAGCCAGATCAAAGACCCGCGGTTTTTGGGCCGCAAAGTGCTCACCGAATTTGTGAAGGCCGGCGCGCCGGACGAAATTTTGTATGTCAGCAAGCCGCACATCGGCACGTTCAGATTGGTGGGCATGGTCGAGACGATGCGCGCCACCATTGAATCGCTGGGTGGCGAGTTTCGCTTTCAGAGCCGGATAACGGATATCGAAATTGAAAACGGACAAACGCGCGGCGTGGTGCTGGGCAGCGGCGAACACATCGCCAGTGAACACGTAGTGCTCGCGGTCGGCCACAGCGCGCGCGACACGTTTCAAATGCTGCACGCGCGCGGGGTGTATCTGGAAGCGAAGCCGTTTTCCATCGGTTTTCGCATCGAGCATCCGCAATCGCTGATCGACCGTGTGCGCTGGGGGAAATTCGCTGGACACAAGCTGCTGGGCGCCGCCGACTACAAGCTGGTGCACCATTGCAAGAACGGCCGCTCGGTCTACAGCTTTTGCATGTGCCCCGGCGGCACCGTGGTGGCTGCCACCTCGGAAGAAGGGCGCGTGGTCACCAACGGCATGAGCCAGTATTCGCGCAACGAGCGCAACGCGAATGCGGGCATCGTGGTTGGCATCACACCGCAAGATTATCCCCACAACGTGCTGGCCGGCGTGGAATTTCAACGACATTGGGAATCGCGCGCGTTTAAACTCGGCGGCGAAAACTACAACGCGCCCGCGCAGCGCGTTGGTGATTTTCTGGCGGGGCGTGCATCGACAGCGCTGGGTGAAGTGGTGCCGTCGTATAAGCCGGGCGTACGGATGACCGACTTGAGCACGTGCATCCCCGACTACGCGATCACGGCAATACGCGAGGCGTTGCCCGCGTTTGACAAACAAATCAAGGGTTTTGCGATGCACGATGCCGTGCTCACTGGCGTGGAAACGCGAACGTCGTCACCGATACGCATCAAGCGCAATGCTGTGTATGAGAGCATGAACACGCGCGGGCTGTACCCGGCGGGCGAGGGCGCGGGTTACGCGGGGGGTATTCTTTCGGCGGCGGTGGATGGGATTGAAGTAGCGGAGGCAGTGGCGTTGAGTATGGTGAAGGCCCGCTAACGCGTAGAATCGAAAACGTTGTCACCCCACCACCGTCATTCCCGCGCAGGCGGGTATCTCCTTCCCTTGGAGGAAGGTGGGTTGGGGGCGCTGTGTTGCCGGTGGCGCGTGTGTTATGGGTTCCCGCGTGCGCGGGAACGACAGTGGACAGGTTTTTAATCTGTGCAAATCCGCGTTAATCCGCGTCAAAAAAGGTTGTAAAGAAAAATGGAAAAAGTCCGCGTTTCCAAACTGATGTCCGAGCAAGGTATCTGCTCGCGCCGCGAGGCCGACAGCTACATCGAGCAAGGCTGGGTGCTGGTCGATGGCGTGCCGGTTACCGAGCTGGGCACGCGTGCGTTTCCCAATCAGGTCATCACGCTCGCGCGGCAGGCGCAATCGAAGCAGGAAGCCAGCGTCACCATTTTGCTCAACAAACCCATTGGCTACGTTTCGAATCTGCCGGAACTCGGCTATCGACCCGCGATGGAATTGATCAAACCGGAAAATCGTTTCGAGGGCGACAAGATGCCGCTGCGCTTCAGCGCCACGCATTTGCGCGGGTTGGCGCCGGCCGGGCGACTGGATATCGATTCGGTGGGTTTAATTGTGTTCACGCAGGATGGCCGCATCGCCAAAAAACTGATCGGCCAGGATTCGCAAATCGAAAAAGAATACCTCGTGCGTGTCGAGGGCAAGCTGTCGGCCGACGGATTGACGAAACTGAATTTCGGTTTGAGTCTCGACGACAAGCCTTTAAAGCCTGCCAAGGTGAGTTGGCAGAACGAGGATCAACTGCGCTTTGCCCTGCGTGAAGGAAAAAAACGGCAAATCCGGCGCATGTGCGAACTGGTTGGCCTGAAAGTCACGGGCCTGAAGCGCGTGCGCATCGGCAGCGTGATGCTGGGAAAATTGCCGGAGGGGCAGTGGCGGTATTTGCGGTCGGATGAACGGTTTTGAGTGGGTCGGCGTCGCTATTCTGCAAACACTTCCTGCAGTGTACGCAACACTTCAGCCAACGTCTTGTCGGAGGTTAAGCCCACTCTTTTGACAAGACGCGTTTTGTCGAGCGTGCGCATCTGATCTAGCAGAATAAAACCCGTCTTTCGCCGGAACGTCACCGGTATCCGGTACGGCGCGGCCTTGCTGCCCGTGGTCATGGGTGCGGCGATCACGGTTCTCAGGTAATTGTGCATCTCCGGCGGCGAGATGATCACGCAGGGGCGCGTTTTTTGGATTTCGCTGCCGATCGTCGGATCAAGCGCGGCAAGCCAAATTTCCCCACGCGCTACCACGTCAAGTCCTTGTCGTCCGCATTGGCGAACTCTGGCCAGACGAGCGCATCATCACCGGCGGCGGCGACTGCTTTGCTGGCATCGGCCCAGCCTTGGCGTGCTTTCTTTTCGGGTCTGCGGATCACAATAGTGTCGTTTTCGATTTCAATTTCCACTTCGCCCTCTTCGCTATCCATGCCTGTTTGAGCCAGAAACGGCTTGGGAATCAGCACGCCCTTTGAGTTACCCATTTTGCGGATCAGTGTTTTCATGTTGCGCCTCCGTGAAGTAACGACAATGTTATACGGTCAGTAGGGTTGTGTAAATACAATGTTGTAACACTGTGCGTCGGCGCCGAGTGTCAGGAAAATACTGTGAAAATGTAATTTCTTCAATAAAAGCAATGACTTAAATATCGCCAGCGGAAACGAAATCCTCTTCACGAAGGCATTGCGCTGGTGCTTTTGGGGGGGGCAATGTAAGGGCCCTGCCGATGCCACCGTATATGTGGGCGCGAAGCAACCGGCGACTAAATAAATTATGCTCGGCGGTGATGCGGCTCATCACCAAGTGGCCAGAAGTGGCGCAACTTCTGGCGGTGGAAGGCGCCAATTTCATCGGCAACACACCGGAAGAGTTCACGCAGTTCGTGATTGCCGAGATTGCGAAGTGGGCGAAGGTGGTGAAAGTGTCTGGGACAATAGTGGACTGAATTGCGGTATTGTGTAACTTATTGTTTTTAAATGAGGTTTAAGGGTTGTCTCTTAGCTTAATCGCACCGATTCACCGCCACGACGCGGCGCGCGCACGGCGTAGCGATCAATGGCGGCGCCGACCATCCACGCATCGCGCTGGCAGGTCATGAAGTCGCCAACCTGATAACAGTCGCCGATGGCAATAAATGGCACGCCGGCTGCTTCGAGCATGGCGGCTACGCGGGTGTCGGGCTGCGCGCCCACCGCGATGACAAGGCAATCGCCGATGGCGTGTGATGATTCATTGCCATCCGCGCCTTTAAGTTGCAGCGCGGCGTCGTTCGCGCCGAGTACCTGCGTCTTGAGCAAAATGACCGTGCCGGCCGCGCGCACGCGGTCGATGACTTCATTGCGGTTGCTCTTGGAAATGCCCTCGGCCAGCGCGGCCTTGGGTTCAATCAGCGTTACCTTGCACGCCAGCATCTTGATCAGCAGGTCGGCGGTTTCGAGGCCGACCGTGCCGCCGCCCAGTATGGTGACACGCGCGCCCTTCGGAATACACTGGGGGTTACTCAAGATGTCCCATGCCTGATGCACCGCAATGGTCTTGTCGACGGCGGATACATCGAAGGGTGCGGGCTTGGGATGCGCGCCCGTGGCCATGATGACGAGATCGGCTTTGAAGTCGCGTATCGATTGCACTGTGGCGGTCACGCCCGTGCGCACGGGCACGTTAAGCTGCTGCACCTCCGTCCACGGATAGAGCCATGCGCCTTCCACTTCTTTTTTGTCGGGCGCCGCGACGGACAGGTGTATTTGTCCGCCCAGGCGGTCGCGTTTTTCCCATATCTCGACGTGGTGACCATGGCCCGCGGCGATCCGCGCGGCGGTGACGCCGCTAACGCCTGCCCCCAGAATCAACACGCGTTTGGGTGTCGCGCTGCGTGTGCCGTAGAGGTGCGGTTCCGACATCGGCAATTGTTCGAACTCGGTGCCCATCATCGGGTTCTGCACGCATGACACGTCTTTTTCGCCGGAGAGGCGGTCATGGCACACGTTGCATGCGATACAACGCCGGATGGGCGCCTTGACTTGCCCGAAGGCTTTCAAACACCAATGCGCATCGGCATAGAGCGCGCGCCCCAGCGAAATAAAGTCGGCGCTGCCGCTGGCGATCACGTTTTCCGCATCCGCCGGCTCGACGATACGCCCGGCCACGAACACTGGTATCGCGACCGCCTGCTTGATGGGTTTTGCATATTGCGCAAGGCAGCCGCGCGGAAACGAAGGCGTCTGGATACAGTACTTGGAGGTCTGCGGCGTTTCGTTGCTGCCGCCCGACAGATCAAGCGCCGCCACACCGGTGCGTTCAAGTCCTTGCGCGAGTGCAATCGCTTCGTCCTGCGTGTACCCGTTGTCGATGAATTCGCTGACGCAAAACCGCACCATCACCAGAAGGTCCGGCGCCGCGTCCTGCATGCGCTTGACGGTTTCCAGCAGGAAGCGCATGCGGTTTTCCACCGAGCCGCCATAGGCATCGCTGCGCTTGTTGATACGCGGCGTAAAAAATTGCTGGAAAAGATAGCCGTTGGCCGCGTGGATTTCGACGCCGTCGTAGCCGGCGGTCCAAAGGCGCCGCGCCGCACTGGCGAAATGTTTTTGCACCTCGATGATCTCGGCCACCGTCATCGGCTTGACCTGATCGCCGGTCTTGGGATTGATCCACGACGACGGCCCGACCGGCGGCATGCCCGGCTCGTGCAGTAGCGCGCCATGGTGATTCAATTGCCCGAACACGTGGCAGTCATGCGCCTTGATCGCATCGACCAGCTTGCCCAGGCCTGGAATAAAACGGTCGTGGTAGCACACCGGCGTGTAGCGATGCGCGCGCGCTTGTCCAGTGACGCCCATGGCCGCCGTCATGATCATCGAAACGCCGCCCCGCGCGCGCTCCGCGTAGTAGGCCTTGTCACGGTCGGTGACGATGCCGTCACTGGTGCTGAAATTCGTACCCATCGGTGCGAGCGTGATGCGGTTTTTTAACGTGAGCGGGCCCAGCTTGCCAGGTTGCTGTATCAGCATGCGTATGCTTTCTGTCGTCTAGTCGAGTTTGGCGCCGGAAATTTTGACGGCCTTGGCCCAGCGCTGCGAATCCACCTCGATCAACTTGCGCAATGCCTCGGGTGTGGTGGGCTCCGGGGCTGCGCCTTCGGCATTGAGGCGCTCTATGATCAACGGGGTCCGCATGGCCACCACCACCGCGCCCTGCAACTTGTCGATGTAGGCGCGTGGCGTGCCTGCCGGCGCCAGCATGGCGTACCAGGCAGTTGAGTCGAATCCAGGCACGGCGGTTTCCGCGATGGTCGGCACGTCGGGCAGCGTGGGCGAGCGTGCCGCGCCCGATACCGCCAGCGCGCGCACCTGGCCCGCGCGCACCTGCGACATGATCGCCACCGGAGATGCGACGCTGATGTCGATCTCTTTCGATAGCAGTGCGATCATCGCGGGGCCTGCGCCTTTGTACGGCACATGGATCAGCTCGATGCCGGCGGCGGAACGGAACAGCTCGGTGATCAGATGGTTGACGCCGCCCGCGCCCGACGATCCGTACGTGAGCTTGCCCGGATTGGCCTTGGCGGCGGCCACGACATCCTTCATGGAACGCAGCGCGGACGTGTTGTGCACGGTGATGACCGAGGGAACCTTGGTAATCAGCGATATCGGCGCGAGATCTTTTTGCGGGTCGTACTGCGGTTTGCCCGAAAACATATGCACATTGATGACCAGCGGCGACAGCGACGTCAGCATGGCCGTGTAGCCATCCGGCGGCGCCTTGGCGGTGAGTAGGGCGCCAAGACTGCCCGACGCGCCGGGACGCAGATCAACCACGATTTGCTGGCCCAGCGACTCGCCCATTTTCTGGCCGATGATGCGCGCCAGCACATCGGCGGTGCCGGCGGGCGGAAAGGGCACGATCAGCCGTATCGGCTTGGTCGGGTAGGCCTGGGCAAGCGCCTGCGCAAATACGGCCGGCGCCACCAGCGTGGCGGCAACCAACAGGCTCGAGGCGATGCAAAGGTAACGGTTCCGCATAAACCGGTTACTCCGGCACGTATTGCTGGCCGATCCCCGGCTTGCTGCGCCCCATGCCCGGCAATTCCCAGATGCCCGCGCCGGCGGGATTCAAATCGCCATTGATATTGGCGTCGATCACGCAGGGTTTGTTGGCGGCGATGGCTTTGCGGATGGCTTCGTTCAAATCCGCTGCGCGGTCCACGCTCACGCCCTCGATGCCCGCCGAGCGCGCCATGGCGGCGAAGTCGGGGTTGTAGGGTTTGTCGGTGCCGGGGTGTTTGAAATCGGTGATGAGTTCGCGTCCGCCGAGGTAACCGCGTTGCAGGCCGCGGATCGAGCCGTAGGCGTAGTTGTTCCAGATCACGTACACCACGGGGATTTGATATTCGTAGGCGGTGGCGAGCACGTTAGCGTGCATCAAGAACGCACCGTCGCCGACGACCGCAACACACGGGCGATGCGGTGCGGCGAGCTTCGCGCCCAGCGCGCCCGCAACGCCAAAGCCCATGGGGCCGAAGCCCATTGAGCCGATCAGGGAATCCGGACGTTTGGGTTTACAGAACTGAATCAGCCAGTTGTGATGCACACCGATGTCGCTGACGAGGATGGTGTCCTCGGTCAGTGCGTTATCGATTTCGTGCGCGGCGCGCTGTGGCGCAATCGGTGTGGTATCGGCCTTGAAGCCGGGCGCGACGAAGTCGTTCCACTCTTTTCGGTAACCCGCGATGGCATCAAGCCACGCGCTACGTTCGGCGGGCATTTGGCCCCGGCTCATGCGCGAGTCGATTTCCGTCAGCAGTTGCCGCAAAAAGGTGCGCACATCGGCCATCAGGCCAAGCGCCACCGGGTAATTGCGGCCGATTTCGTCGGGATCGATGTCCACGTGAATCAGTTTCGTCGGCGGAATGGTGAACGAGAAGCCGGGTATCCACGAGCTTGAGGTGCGGTCGTCAAATCGCACGCCGAGTGCCAACAGCACATCAGCCTGCCGGGTGGTGTGATTGGCGTGATACGGGCCGTTGCGCGCGACAAGTCCCAACGCCAGCGGATGATCCGCTGGAATCGCGCCGATGCCGCTGGCGGACATCGCCACGGGAATGCGCAGTTTTTCCGCGAGCGCCAACAACTCCTGGGTGGCGCCGCCGTAGCGTACGCCTTGCCCAACCAGAATGGCGGGACGCGTGGCCGACATCAGCATGTCGGCGGCTTTACGCACGCCTTCGGGGTCGGCGCCGCAGCGGCATGAGATGTTTGAGTTCCACTCCTCGGGGCGCGGCGTGGGTTCGGGAATCGGCTCGTTAAAAATATCAAACGGTACGTCCAGCACCACCGGGCCGGGGCGTCCGGTGACCATGGTTTTCCACGCCTGACGCACGGCGATGGGCAACTGCGTCGCAGTAGTGGGTTGAAACACGCGCTTGCAATAGGCTTTGACGGTGGACGGGAAATCCGCCTGAAAGTGACGATAGGTTTCCTGAAACGCACCGCGATTAAACTGGCTGGTCGGCACGTTGCCGGTGATGGCATAAAACGGCACCGAGTCAAAAAATGCGTTGGCCAGCGCGATCGGCATATTGGCCGAACCCGGCCCGCACGAGGTAATGGTCGCCGTTGGCTGGCCCGACACGCGGTAATACACGTCGGCCATGAAACCCGCGACGGACTCGTGATGCACGGAAATGGTTTTGATTTCATCCTGCCGCGCGTGCAGCGCATCCAGAAAGCCAATGTTGCCGTGGCCGCACAGGCCGAATACGTAAGGGACTTTTTCGCGGATCAGGTAGTCGGCGATGACAGTGGCACCGTCGTGGGTGGTAGGGTCGTGTGGGGTGGTCATGGGTTTGTTTACTCGAAAAGTCAAAGTCTATTCGACGCGGATTTACGCAGATGAGC
>DHVE01000088.1 GCA_002412495.1 Betaproteobacteria bacterium UBA5216 | reverse complement strand
CACGACGTGCAGGAGCCTCAGTCACCCGATCCGGTAATAATCGCGTCTGTCTGAGCGACAAGTTCGTTCATCGCTGCCTCGGACAACCCCTGCGACGCGCTGCGCTTACGCTGCTTGATAACGGCCTTCACGCCGTGCTTTTCTATCAGCAGTTGCGACAAGTCTTCGACCAGATAATTGAAATTCGGCTTGGAATTGTCAATGAAGCCGATGGTTTTGCCTGCCAGCTTATTCAGCGACTGGCGTGATTTTTGCGGCGGTGTAAGGCAGGGCGCGGCCGGTTCGTAGACGAGCATGCTGCTGCGTGACATTATTGCTCCTAATAAATACTGCGTGAAGCAGATTCCAAATTTTAGCGCGAATCGCCCTCCCTTTGACGACAATCCCTTGTTGGCTTCCGTCATACCGCTCGTTTGGTCGGGATCGAAAATCCCCACCAACTCAAACCAGCCGTCGCGCCCAAAACGCGGCTACTAAGCGGTTCTGCGCCGGAACTTGTGCTAGATTACACTTCACACGCACACGCGAAACGGAACGAAAATCATCGTGCCCCTCAAGAAAGGCTACAAACAATTGCTTGCAGAAGCTGCAGGTAGAATTACCACCTTGTCGCCCGGTGAGGCACGCGAATTCTACGGCGAGCAGGACACGGTATTCGTGGATCTGCGCGACCCACGTGAATTGGAACGTGAAGGCATGATTCCAGGTGCATTTCATGCGCCACGTGGCATGCTCGAATTCTGGGTAGATCCCGAAAGCCCTTATTACAAAAATGTCTTCGGATCGGGCAAACGTTTTTTACTCTATTGCCAGTCGGGCTGGCGTTCCGCTTTGGCGTGCGCGGCGCTCGAGGACATGGGGCTGCCGCGCGTGGCGCATATCGAGGGCGGATTCCGGGCGTGGAAAGACGCGGGACTACCAACCGGACCCAGACCCGAAAGGCATAAACCGGCCTGATCGTCGGCGCGCCATCGTGCCGGTTCTTCTAAACTTTGGCATCCTCTCGACAGACGACAAGAGGCAGACATAGCCGGCGCCAAAGCTCTAGTCGAGTCACTCCCCCCTTGATCTCGCGTTTGGCTCCCAGGCGACGGAACTACAGGGAAACGAAAAATAGCCGCAGCGCACATAAGCAATGAGCGTTTGAGAATACAACATGACGGCACAGCCGTCGGGCGGACTCTTCGCCACGAGATCAGAAGCCATCTTACCGCCCGCCGCCACGCAGTTAACAGTCGGAAATCGCTGGTTAGTCTGCTCGCCTCCATTCTGAAAAATAAAGCGCGCCACCACATCCGTTGTGTCGGCCCCATGCCCGGTCAATCGCAAGCCTTTTTATCGTACTACAGTCTTCCTTGCATCCCTGCCACCGCACGAAGCGACATGACATCACCTACACGCACCGGCTTCAGTATGGCCCTGGCACTCACCTGCGGCGAGGTCCACGCACAGGTGAATACGCCTTACCCCGCCAAAGCGATTCGCACCCGCCATTGCCGAATCGGGCCTCGCCGGTTACGCCATATCGGCATGGTGGGGGCTGCTCGCGCCGGCCGCCACGCCGCAAGCCATTGTGCACCAGTGGCACCGCGATGTGTCGCGCGTGCTGAAAGACAAAGCCGTGCGCGACCGCCTTGCCGCCATCGCCATCGACATCGACATCGCCAACAGCAATCCCGAATTATTTGGCGAAATGATACGCAAAGAGATCGCGACCTGGACGCAAGTGGTTAAAACCGCCGGCATACGCGTCGACTGATTACGCGTTCGGCGCGGGATCGTCGGACGACGGTGACGAAGGAACCGCATCGTCTGAAGCAATGCGGTAACAAGCATCCTGTCACGCAACTATTCCCGCTTTAATGGGAAAGGCGTCTTGCATTGAGCAATATGTCGCTACTGCTTTGCCATCCCCAAATCCACCAGCGCCGCGCGCAGGCGTTTGTCTTCGCCCTGCAAGAACCGCCGGTAATCCACGCTGTTCATATAGGCCGGTTCCCATTGATTGGATTCCATGAATGCCTGCCACGCGGGTGTGGCCACGCTCGCCGCAATCGCGCCATCCCAGAACGCGATCTGCTGTCGCGTGATGCCTTTGGTACCGAAGAGGCCAGCCCAGTTTTGCAGGATCAAATCGACGCCTTGCTCCTTGAACGTGGGCACCGATACCAGCGCCCCCGCGAGCCGCTTCGGCGCCGTCACCGCCAGCATGGCGAGCTTGCCGGACTCCACGTGCGGCTGAATGTTAGAGGCCACTGTCACGATGGCATCGACGTGACCGCCGATGCCCGCTGTCATCAATTCCCCGCCGTTAAACGCGGTGATGCGCGCCTTCTTCGGATCACCGCCCACGGCCTTCACCAGCAATCCCGCCACGATATGCAGCGTGCCGCCCGCACCGTTGATGCCCATGCTAAATGTATGCGGGTCGCGCTTTAAATGCTCCATCAGATCGCGCGCGGATTTCACCGCCGACTCCGGACGCACCGCCACCGCAAGATACTGCCGACCCAGCAACGCAAGCGGCGTAAAGTCAGTGAACTGGAACGTGCCCAGCCCGTTGATATAGCTCGTCAGGAACGTGGGGGAAACCACATACAGCGTGTGCGCATCGCCCGCGCGCTGCGCCAGCACCGTCAACGCCACTTGTCCGCTGCCGCCGGGCCGGTTCACCACGTTCACCGACGCGTTCACGGCCTTGGTGTCCTGCCACACTTTCTGCAACATGCGTCCAGTGCGATCCTGCGAACTGCCAGCGGAAAGGCCGATCAGCATCTCGATGTTTTTTTCGGGCTTCCAGGCTTGTGCGTGCGCATTCAGTTGCGCAACGGCGAGCGCGACCATGCAAAGCGCGCTCCGGAAGATTTGATATTTCATGTGCAAACCTTTAGGAAATAATCGTGGCACCGCTTCCCCACTCGCATACAGACCTTCCGTCCCGGTTACCCCGGCCGTATACGCGCCTCGCGCACCACCTTCGTCCACTTTTCCATCTCGGCACGCAGGTAAACGGTGAACTGCTCGGGCGTGCCGCCGGCGCTTTCGAAGCCCTGCTTCAGCAAACGCTCGCGCATCTCCGCAGGCTTCAGTGCCGCGTTGAACTCGGCGTTGAGTCGCGTAACGATCGCAGACGGCGTTCCGGCGGGCGCGAGCATGGCAAACCAGTTGGCCACTTCAAATCCAGGAAGCCCGGATTCGGCAAGTGTCGGCAGATCCATCGCGGCGGGGTAACGCTGCGAACTGGCAATGCCCAACGCAATGAGCCTGCCGGTGCGGACATGCGGCAGAGACACCGGCACGCCTATCAGCATCACGGTCAGGTGGCCGCCCAGCAAATCGGTCACCGCGGGCGCGGCGCCCTTGTACGGCACGTGCATGATATCCACGCGCGCGGCCTGCTTGAACAGTTCAGTGCCCAAATGGCTGGCCGAGCCATTGCCCGACGTGCCATAGGTAAGTAGCTTCGGCCGCGCACGCGCGTAATCGATAAACTCCTTCAGCGTGCGCGCCGGCACCGAGGGATGCAGCACCATGATGCTGGTCATATTGGCGGCCAGCGTCACCGGCGCAAAATCGCGCAGCGTATCGAACGACACCTTGCCCATCGCGGGGTTGGCAATGAGAATGCCGGGGGTGGCCAGCAGTATCGTGTAACCGTCGGGCACGGAACGCGCCACGATCTCGGCGCCGATGTTGCCACCCGCGCCGCCGCGATTGTCGATCACCACCGGCTGCACAAGCCGCTCTGCCGCGCTTTGACCGAGCGCGCGCGCCAGAATATCCGACGGGCCGCCCGGCACGAACGGCACGACCATGCGGACAGACTTGTCGGGATACGCCGGGCGATTCGGCGCGGCCTGCGCAAGTACGGCCATCAGCGACAGCATAGTCATGAACATCACGCTCCCCAGCAATAACCGAATGAATCGCGACATCATGGCCTCCCCCATTTTCAGCGGCATCCGGCAGTGAACACCAGGCCCACCGGGCGACTGGGATTCTAACCAATAACTCACGCCTTGCCCCGTCGAATGTACGGCAGTATGGTTGACCGGTGCCGGACGCGAGACTACAGTGCCAGTTCGTGATTCGTTATTCAAGAGGTCAACATGTCCACCGTCCTCAAGCCACAACCTGCCGCGCTCGACATCCGCCCGCTCACCGGCGGCATGGGCGCGGAAATCCACGGCGTTGACCTTTCGCTAAAAATGGATGACGCAACGTTTGGCGCGATTAACCAGGTGCTGCTGGATCACGGCGTGATTTTTTTCCGTGGCCAGAACATCACCCCGACGCAGCAATTGGCGTTTGCCAGGCATTGGGGCGAAATCCATCTGCATCCGCACATGCGCTGCCTGCCGGATCACCCCGGCGTGATCGAGATCCTTAAAAAAGAAGACGACACCACGGTGTTCGGCGCGAACTGGCACACCGATCAGATGTTTACGCCGACCCCCGCGCGCGTGACAATGCTTTACGCCAAACAAGTGCCGCCCGTTGGCGGCGACACGCTGTTCGCCAATCTTACCAAGGCATACGACGCGCTGTCGGACGGCATGAAGACGATGATCGCTGACTTGCGCACCCTGAGCATCTACGACAAAAAGAAAAAACGGCCGGCGGCGATGACACCCACGGCACCGGAGATCGACCCCGAACCCTACGAGCACCCACTGGTGCGGCACCACCCCGAGACGGGGCGCAAGGCGCTCTACCTGTGCCACATCGGCATCACCTATCAGATCGTCGGCATGACACCCGAAGAAAGCCGGCCGCTGCTGTTGTTTTTGATGAACCACGCCACGCAACCGGAATTCACCTGCCGCTTTCGCTGGGAAGTCGGATCCATGGCCGTGTGGGATAACCGGCGCGCGCTCCATTATCCGGTAAACGATTACTACGGGTATCGCCGGGTGATGCACCGGATCACGGTCAAGGGCGAACACACCTATTGATGCAACCCGCGGGTGTTACTGCCTGCCACCCTCCACTGGAAAACCTTCCGCGCGCCAGCGCAACATGCCGCCGGCCAGGTTAGCCACTGCGCTGAAGCCCGCGCGTTGCAAAATCACGCAAGCCTGCGCAGAACGCGCACCTGACCGGCACACCGCGACCACTGGCCGTTCACGCACAAGCTCGCTGGTGCGCGCCGCCAAATCCCCTAATGGAATCAATACCGCACCCTTGATATGCCCCAGCGGGCCGGTGAATTCGTTCGTCTCGCGCACATCGACCAGTTGAACTTGCGTGGATAGCTCCTCCAGCGCCTGCGGATAAATTTCCCAGATGCCGGCAAACGTAAACGTCAGCGGCGCCCACGCGGGTTCAGCGGTCTGCGCCGGGGCATCGACAATAAGACCGCACTTGAGATTGGCCGGCACCGCCACGTCAATCTGCCTGGGATGCGGCAAACCGAGATTATTCATATACCCCGTGAAATCCATCTCGCCGATGCCGCTGCCGAGCCGCGGATTGAGCCGCCGTTCCTCGTCCACGCTGGTCACGGTCAATCCGCGATAATCGTGCCCCGGATACAAAAGACACGACGGCGGCAAGGTGAATATCTGGCTGTGCACCGAACGATACAGGGTGCGCGCGCTGCCCTGCTGAAAATCCGTGCGTCCACAGCCGCGGATCAGCAGTGCGTCGCCCGTGAACGCCATCGATTCGTCATCCAGCACATAGGTCATGCACCCGTTGGTGTGTCCCGGCGTTTCGCGCGCTTCCAGATAACGCTCGCCAAACTCCACGCGGGCGCCGTGCGCAAGCGCCACATCGGCGTCCGACGCACCGCTCGCGCCTGATAGCGCAATACGGCTGCCCAGCCATTGCTTGAGCAACCACGCACCGGTGACATGATCGGCATGCACGTGCGTCTCCAGCGTATGCGTCAGTCTCAAGCCTAATTCGGCGATCAGCGCGCGGTCGCGCCGCGCCTGTTCAAACACCGGATCAATCAGTACCGCTTCGCCGCTGCGCTCGTCGGCCAGCAAATAACTGTAGGTGGACGACTGCGGGTCGAACAATTGACGGAAAATCATGAATTCCCTTTCGCAATTGAGAAAGAACCACCAAGGAACACGACTGCCACCTCGCGCGGCACAGGCACAGCCCAATTTAACGTTGTTTGCATTATGCCCACGACTTGGATGTTTGTGAATTTTCCAAGGATGGTGCGCAGCGAACGCGGCTGCGTTATCCTCGGGGCATCCCATGAAGAAAATATTTTACGGCTGGCGCATTGTATTTGCGGGCGGCGCCCTGCAATTTTTGCAAGGCATGCTGCTGAATCAGGCATTCGGTGTCTACGTCGCGGTACTCGTCGAGGAACGCGGCTGGAGCAAAACCGCCCTGTCGGCCGCCGCCGGACTGAAATCAACCGAGGTGGCGCTGCTCGGTCCGGTGCTCGGCTGGATGGTGGATCGCTTCGGCTCCCAGGGCATGGTGCGCGCGGGTGTCCTGTTGTTCGGCCTCGGCTTCATGCTGTTGAGCCAGATTGATACGCTGGCCGGCTTTTACGGCGCATTCGTGATTCTCGCGCTCGGATCAAGCATGTTCAGCAATTTTCTGATGAGCGTATCGATTATTCAGTGGTTCGAGAAGCGCCGCACGCGCGCGCTGTCGGCGCTACAGATGGGCGGCGCCATCGGCGGCCTGTTTGTCTTCGTGGTGGCCTTGTCGATGCAGCAATTCGGCTGGCGCGTAACGGCGTTCGGCTCGGGCGTCATTGCCATTCTGGTGGGCTGGCCGCTCGCCTGCGTAATCCGCAGCCGTCCCGAGGATCACGGCGAAACCATCGACGGACTCCCGCCCGCCCCCAAGGTCAGCGGCGAGCCCGAAGCGCCGGCCGCACCGGCCTTCACCGCGCGCCAGGCGTTGCGCACCAGTGCGTTCTGGCTGATCTCGCTGGGCCACGCGTTTTCGCTGCTGGTGGTCATCGCCATCAACGTGCATGCCATCACGCATATCAAGGTCGGTCTCGGCTATACCCTGTCGCAGGCTACGCTGATCTTCACGCTGGTGACGGTGGGGCAATTTTTCGGCGTGATGTTGGGCTGGGTGATCGGCGAAAAATTCGAAAAACGCAAAGTCGCCGCCAGTTGCATGCTGATGCACGCCACCGGCATGCTGATGCTCACCTATGCCATCGGCCCGATAATGCTGGTGCTCGCGGTGCTGATCCACGGCACTGCCTGGGGACTGCGCGGCCCCTTCATGCAGGCGATCCGCGCCGATTACTTCGGCCGGCGCTCGATTGGCACGATCATGGGGCTGTCGGCCATGATCACCGTGTTCGGCCACATCGTAGGCCCCTTGTTGGCCGGCGCCTTTGCCGACTGGAACGGCAATTACCGCATGGGATTTACCGTGCTGGCCATGCTGGCGGCGTCAGGATCGTTGTTCTTCCTGATGGCCCGGCCGCCGAAAATGCCGGAGCCCGAGAAAGTATTGTAAATATTTGTTTTTATTTGATTTTATTTTCTATCACGTAGGGTGCGACTTACGTTTCAGCCACGCCGCGCGCACTCATCAAAATACACTTGCCGATTACCTGACGCTCGCGCACCATCGTCAATGCGTCCGACGCCTGCTCGAACGTAAATCGCCGGTGAATCAGCGGCTTCAACACACCGCTGCGGACGTGCTCCAGCAGCGTTGTCATTAATTCAGCCCAGCGTTCGGGATTGCGCTGGGTGAATCCGCCGTACGGCGCGCCCACCACCGACAACGCGCCGAACAGCACCTTGTTCGCGGGCGCGGCGGGTATGCGCCCGCCGGCAAACCCCACCACCAGAAGACGGCCATCGATGGCAGTCGAGCGCATCGCCGCATCGAACACATCGCCGCCCACCGGATCAAATGACACATCCGCGCCGCGCCCATCCGTCAATTCGCGTATTCGTTCGGCGAGTAATTCAGTACGCGCATTTACCACGTAATCAGCGCCCTCTGCCTTGACTGCGCGCAGTTTTACATCGTCGCTTCCGGTGGCGATCACGGTTGCACCCATCATCTTGCCAAGCTTGACCGCGGCCAGCCCTACCCCGCCCGATGCGCCATGCACGGCAAGCACTTCGCCCTTCACGAGTCGCGCGCGATGCAAGAGTGCGTAATAGCTGGTGCCGAAATTGAGTGGAAACCCTGCAATATCAACAAGACGTATACCAGCAGGCACGAGCACGGCGCGCGCGGCGGGCAACGTCACTTCGTCGGCGAAACAGCCGCGCACATCGTTGTTCTGCACCAGCACGCGGTCGCCTTCCACAAAACGCCTGACACCCGCGCCGCATTCGGCCACCACACCCGCGCCCTCGGTGCCCAGTACAAACGGCGGCGCGAGTTTCACCTGATAGCGGCCTGCTGTAACCAGCAGATCGCCAAAATTAACGCCGCCCGCATGTAAAGCAACCCGTATTTCACCGGGGCCAGGCGGGCGCGAGGGCCATTCCCTCACTTGCAGTTGCGGCGGCTCACCCAGCGCCGTACAGACCACGGCTTTCATCGGCCCGTCTCGCTTTCGGCATCCCACGCGCTGGCGCTTAAGCCCGCCCGCACCAGCGCGATTTTCTCCACCTTGTTCGTTCCGGTGCGCGGCAAAACGTCTTTGAATTCGATATAACGCGGCAACATGAACTTCGGCAGGCGCTCGTTAAGCCACGCATGCAGAGCAGCCGGCGCAAGTACCGCGTCAGGCTTCAGCACCGCCACCAGCCGGATATCGTCTTCGCCCGACGGCGCGGGATGCGCGATCACCACGCACTCCGCAATCGCGGGATGCGCCTCCACGCCGCGCTCGACTTCGGAAGACGATACATTTTCGCCGCGCCGCCGGATGCGTTCTTTCTTGCGGTCGATATAAAAATAATTACCGTCCGCGTCGCGCCGCAGTATGTCGCCGGTGTGAAACCACAAGTTGCGCCAGGCGTCGAGTGTCTCTTGTGGCTTGTTCAGATACCCCTGCATCACGATATACGGCCTGCGCGGACGGCCGACGAGTTCGCCCGGTTCGCCCGGCGGCACCGGCACATCGTTGCCATCCACCAGTTCGAGATCCCAGTCTTCATGCGCACGGCCCGTTGAACCCAGCGTGCGTTCCGGATAGGGCGTGTACAGCAGGTAGCTGGTTTCCGTCATGGAAAAGGCCTCCAGCGTACGCACACCGAAGCGAGCCTCGAATTCCAGGTCATGCGCGGCATTAAAAATCGCCCGCACGCGGTGCGCGCGATCATACGGGCCGGGCGGCTGCGCCTTCACCAGCGCCACCACCGCATGTACGATATAAGCCAGCGTCGCCTTGCACTGCGCGGCCTGTTGCCAGTATCGCGAGGCACTGAAGCGTGCTCCGATCACGGCATGCGCGCCAAGCACCAGCGCGGGCAGCGCGCACATGCGGCTCGACAAGCCATGAAAAAGCGGCAACGGCGAATACAGCACGTCGTCGCGCGTCATGCCCGACAGCCGCATGAAGGTGCAGGCTGACGAAAACGCCAATGCGTTCGGCAGCATCACGCCTTTCGCCGGGCCGGTGGTCCCCGAGGTGTACGAAATAAACTGGATGCGCCGGAAATCGCCGGCGATTTCCGGATCAGCGCCCGTGCTTTCATAGAGCGACTCAAACGGCACGATGCGGCTTTGATCCACAATCGCGGCAGCGCCAGTGACCGCACTTGCCACCTCACTTCGCACCGCCACCACCACGGCCAGCCACGGAATCCGTTGCCTGAAGGCGGGGCCTATCGAATCCAGCGCGGGCAATAACTCCCGCGAAACCATCACGGCATCGGCTTGCGCGTCCGCAAGCTGCGCTTCGAGCGCCATGCCCTTGAGATTGGTATTCAGCGGCACGATCGCCGCGCCCAGCAAGCTGCATGCATACCAGGTGAAAATAAATTCCGCGCAGTTGGGCAGCAACAACAGCACGCGGCTGCCCTCGTGGATGCCGCGCGCCGCCAGCCCGCGCGCGAGATCACGGCAGCGTTGCTCGGTTTCGCCGAAGCTGTACGTGCGCGCCCCGAACGTGAGATAGGGACGGTCGCCCTCCTCGGCCGCGCGCAGCCGCAGAAAGCGGCCGATGTCGCGTTGTTCGAGCGGCAGGTTGTAAAGCGCTTCCGCGGCGCGCGGCGAGGGTGTTTCGGATTTCATGACGATAGCGATGTAATTGCGATGCAAATGTGCCGCGTATACTACACTAGCAAAATTGCTCATCATCAAGCAGATTCGGAGAGTGCCATGAACGGTTTCCCGCCACGGTTACCAGAGCGCGTTGCACTGATTGTTGTACTTATTGCGCTTGCGTCCAACGCCGTCTTTGCACAAAACAATGCGCCGGCCTATCCGAACAAACCCATCCGCCTGCTGGTGCCGTTTGCCACCGGCGGCGGCGCGGATGTGGTCATGCGCCCTTTCGTGCAACGGCTGACCGAGCGCCTGGGACAATCCATCGTTTACGAAAACCGTGGCGGTGCGGGCGGCGTGCTGGCTGGTGAAACGGTGGCGCGCGCCGCGCCGGACGGTTACACGCTGCTGGCGGGCGCGGTCTCCGTAATGACCGTCACCGGAAACCTGGTGAAGATTCCGTTTGATCCCGCCAAGGATTTCGCGCCGATCACCAAGGTCGCGGATGTATCGAGCCTGCTGGGCGCGCGCCCCGGCCTCGCGCCACGCACGTTGAAGGAAATGGTCGAATACGCCAAAGCCGCGCCGGGCAAGCTTATTTGGGGCATTTCGGGCATCGGTTCGGCGGGCCATCTGGGCATGGAACGCTTTCGCATGGAACAGGGCATTGACGTCACGCGGGTGATCTACAAAGGCGCCGGCCCCGGCACCCTCGCCCTGTTAAGCAACGAGATCGACATCATGTCGGCAAATCCCGGTGTGTTCATGCCGCACATCAAGGCGGGACGCCTGCGGCCCGTTGCGGTGTCGAGCGCGCAGCGCATCGCGATACTGCCGGATATTCCGACTTATGCCGAAATGGGTTTCCCCGGCTACATCCACGGCTCTTGGTACGGTTTGGTCGCACCCGCCAATACGCCGCCCGCCATCATCAACCGGCTATACGATGAAAGTATCAAAGTGCTGAAGGAGCCCGACATCCTTGCCGCCTTCGCGCGCGACGGCGGTGTGCCCGTCGGCAATACGCCGCAAGGGTTTGCACGCGAAATACGCGAAGAAATCGCCGCCTCGGCAAAAATCATCCGCGCGGCGAATATCAAACTGTAGCAGCGGCACCGGCGGCACCCTGTCGCGCCCGCAACAACCGTCGGCTTATTTTTCGACGGTTTCGCGCTCCACCCGCAGCAGCCGTTCCATGTCGATGCTGTCATGCAAGGCATGCTGCTCGTCCTTGTGCGTGGTGCCGGCCAGCAGCGGATCGGGTTCACCTCGCGCAAGACACTCATAACTCTGCTTCAAGGCGCGGTGAAACGCCCACGCCGAAATGGAACTCGCGAGAATACGATAGCCGAGCGCGCCCAGTTCCGCGAGCGGCAAGCCGGCGCCTTGCGCGCCATGCCCGCCCAAGCCAAACATTAAAGGTGCCGGTAACTCGCGCGCAACGATTTTCGCTTCTTCGGCGTTGCGCACGCTCAAGTACAGCATGTCGGCGCCCGCCTCGCGGTAGGCGCGCGCGCGTTTAATCGCATCTTCCATGCCGCCGGGACCGCGTATGCCGTTGGTGCGTGCAATAATGACAAAATCGGCGTCCCGACGCGCATTGGCTGCCTCGCGCACTTTGGCCACCATCAGTTCCAGCGGCACCATGTGCTCGATACCAACGTGATGATGCGCGCGCTTGGGCAGAATTTGATCTTCAATTTCTATCGCCGCAAAACCCGCGGCTTCGGCCATGCCGATGGTGTGGTGCATGTGCATCGGGTCGCCAAAACCTGCCGCGCCGTCGAGTATCAGCGGCAGATTGCATACCGCGCGTATGTCGATGCCGGCCTGACACAACT
Source organism: Betaproteobacteria bacterium UBA5216 (assembly GCA_002412495.1). Lineage (GTDB taxonomy): Bacteria > Pseudomonadota > Gammaproteobacteria > Burkholderiales > SG8-41 > UBA5216. The sequence goes on along the minus strand of DHVE01000088.1, from coordinate 22,148 downwards.
GCGTGATATTCAGATTCGCTTCAAGGCAACAATTGAGATACCCCACCGTGCCGCCGCCGAGATACAGCACCTCGAAACCGGCGCCCTCGGCGAGCTTTGCGCTCAAGGGATTGAATACCGCCGGCGCGATCAGCGCACGATTGCCGGCCAGTAATGTACGCAAGGTTTTTGCCGCAGTCATCGATTGCCTCTTCGTTGCTTATTTGATTTGAATTCCGGCGTCCTTGATCAGCTTCGCCCAGCGTGCCGTTTCAAAGGCCAGATATTTGCCCAGTGCCTCGGGGGTGCTGCCCAGCGGCGTCACGCCCAAGGCCTGAAACCGCTCGCGCACCTCAGGTAATTGCAGCATGCGATTAATCTCGCCGTTCAGCCGGTCAATGATCGGGCGCGGCGTGCGCGCCGGTGCAAACACGTTGTACCACGAGATCATGTCGTAACCCGTCACGCCAGATTCAGCGATGGTGGGAATGTCCAGCGCCACCTCCGCGCGTTTCGCGCTGCTCACTGCCAGCGCCCGCAATTTTCCGCTGCGCGCGTACGGCAGCGTGCCGGTGATCACGTTAAAAATGCCATGCACCTCGCCCCCCATCACGGAAGTAACCGCCGGCCCGCCGCCCTTGAACGGCACATGCAGCAAATCGATGCCGGCCATGGTGCGAAACAACTCCATCGCCAGATGCGATGAAGTTCCCGCTCCCGACGATGCAAAAATCAGCTTGCCCGGTTGCGCCTTGGCTTGCGTCACCACGTCGCGCGCGGACTTCAGCGGCAACGCCGGATTCACCGCCAGCAGATACGGCATCTGCGCGAGCAAAATCACCGGCGCGAGATCCGTGATCGGATTAAATGGCAGCTTGTAAAGCGAGCCGTTGATCGAAATGCCCGCGGAAGTCGTCAGCAGCGTATAGCCGTCCGGTGGCGCGCGCACCACGACATCGATACCGATGGTCGAACCGCCGCCGGGCCGATTGTCAATGATCACCGGCTGTCCCCAAGCCTCGAACAATTTCTGCGAAATCACGCGTCCGACGAGATCGTTCGACCCGCCCGGGGTAAACGGCACCACCAGGCGTATCGGCTTGCTGGGGTAGTGATCGCCCGCGGCGCCGGCGATGGATGTGGCGACGCACAGCAGGATGCCGAGCAGGGCACGCGCATTCATGGGCATCCCTTTGAGAAAATTTTCGTAACCATATGTTTTTAAAAGATAACTTAAGTTTCCTCGCACGACATGCGCGATGTCTTGCGGCAAGCCGTGTTGCCTAATCCGCTGGCGGAATGATTTTATGGGCGCGCATTTCATCCCACAAACGAAAAAACATTTCCTCGGTGTCCACGGTCTCGTGAAAACCAAACCGCCGCAATTTACCCAAATGGGAAACGATGTCGTATTCCGGCGTAAAAACAAAATCACCGTACGGCCATCGCACGATGTCCTGAAAGCCGATGGGACGCAAGCCGTACTTCTGGACGATACGATCCCAGACTGGGCCTTTGTCGGCCATGGCATTCGCGATACTGATCCGGCGGCGCGGACCCGCCTCCATGTTGAAGTAGCGCGCGATGCGGGGCCAAGTATGCTCCCAGCGGATCAGATCGCCATTGGTGATATTAAACGCCTCGTTCGCGCATTGCGGCGTAGTGGCCATCCACACCATGGCGCGCGCCAGCAGGCCCGAATCGGTGCATTGGTATAACGCGCTGTAATTGCCCGCCGTGCCGGGATGGCACAACGGCACGCCGAGCGCCTTGCAAATCGTCGCGTAGATCGCCAGCACCATGGTCAGATTACTCGGATTGCCGATCGCAAAACCACTGACCGCGTGCGGCCTGGCCGACGAGTACGTCCATGATTTACCTTTCTGCCGTTCGACCATGTAATCCCACTGGTCATAATAGAAATTGGGCGGCAAATGCCGTGGATCATCTTCGCGCGCTGGCGTCTTGAACGGCCCGAGATGGGAACCATACCACTTGGTCCCCTGCATGAAATGAATGTGCTTCAGTTGCCGGTTTAGCGGCTCGATGGTTTCGACCAGATTACGCAGCAACGTCACGTTCTGGCTGACCAGCAGCGCCGCGTCCGGACTCGTGGTCACCGCGGCAAAAAACACATGCGTGATGTCCGTCAGGTGCCCAAGCTTTACCTCGCACTGCACGGCATCCAGCAAATCAACCGCGATATGTTCGTACCCGCCATCCACATCGGGCTTGCGGCGCGACAAGGCCGTGATCTCCCAGTCGCCGGTGGCCAGCAGGTGTCGCAGCAGATTGCGACCGACAACGCCGGTGGCGCCCGCGATCAGTGCTTTGTTTTTTGCCATGACACTATTTCAAACCGATAAATGTAACCGGGGTGACTGCGATTATAAAAAGGCGCTGCGGCAATCCGTCTATTTTCATACCCATGTTACCGCGCATCCCGCATGAAATTCGCCGCGACCGGCCCGCACACATCAGGGTAGGCGCCCGCTGGATGCCATGCATCACCATCGACGATCATCAGCTTGGCGTTGTACATTTTCTCCTGCCATGCCCTGACGCTCTCCACCGGACGCAGATGACTGCCGGTGGTCGTCATCACCAGCGTGCGGCTCTGCACACGCCGCAGCTCGGGCCGTATATCCACGCCCGGCACCCACGGCAAATAACCGCGCAAGGTGGACACCGGCGTGTTGCCCTGAATATGCCGCGCCCAGTATTCAACCTGCTCGGCCGGGGCATTAAGCCCCAGCCGCCCCGCCATCGTCGAACGCGCCCACGCCAGCACGCCTTCCGATTCGATCTGTTTCAGCCATTGCGATACATCGGGCGTGCCAGTGATCATCGGCGCGACGGCCACCACCGATCGCACCCGCGCGGGGTTGCGCGCTGCGAGCGTCAGCGCCACCGAACCGCCGCTTTGCGAACCGATCAAATGCGCCGAGGCACAACCCACGCAATCCATCACCGCTTCGACATCCGCGTGCAAGCGCTCCAATGACCAGCGCGCGTTCTCCGCGATGGGCGTTGATTTTCCAAAGCCGCGCACATCAAAACGCACCACGCGAAAGTGCCGCGCCAAATGCGGCACCCAGCCGCGCCACGCATCAAGATTTTGGCCCATGCTGTGTATCATCAGTACGGTTTCGGCGCGGCGCCACGGGTCGGTGAAATCGTCGGTGACCACGTGCAACCAAATGCCGGGCTCCACTTCCACCCGCTGTTCGTGCTGCCCGCGCTGTTCATCCGCCATCGGATCTATTCCGGCCGGATGCCCGATTGCCGCACCACCTTCGCCCATTTCGCCTGCTCGTCGCGAATCAATGCCGCAAAGGTATCCGGCGCATCGGCATGCGTCACCACGCCATCATCCGCGAGACGTGCCGACGAAGCGGGCAGTTTCATCACCTTTCCCGCCTCGGCGTTCAGCCGAGCGATGATCTCGCGCGGCATTGCCGCCGGGCCAAGCAAGCCATACCAGCCATTGACTTCATAACCCTTCAGCCCCGATTCGGAAATCGTCGGCACTTGCGGCAGGATGGCGGTGCGCTGCGCGCCGGTAACGCCCAGCGCGCGCATCTTGCCGCTTTTCACGTGCGGCACGGCGTTGAGCATGTTGTTGAAGATAATCGGCACCTGTCCCGCGAGGGTATCTATCGTCGCGGGCGTGCCGCCCTTGTACGGGATGTGATTCATCTTCACGCCCGCCATCAACTGAAACAACTCGCCCGCCAGATGCGGCAGACTGGCGCTGCCCGAGGACGCAAAATTCACCTGACCCGGACTGCCCTTCGCCACGGCGATCAGCTCCCTGACACCGCGCGCCGGAAAACTCGGATGCGCCACCAGCAGATACGGCGAACGCGCCACCAGCGCGACGGCAGCAAAATCTCGCTGCGGATCGTACGGCACTTTCACATACACACTCGGATTGATGGCAAACGTGGCCGCCGTCATCAGCAGCGTGTGCCCATCCGGCGCGGATTTCGCGACTTGCTCCGTGCCGATCATGCCGCTGGCGCCCGGCCGGTTGTCCACGATGAACTGCTGCCCAAACGATTCACTGAATCCCGGCGTCAGCAGGCGCGCGAGTATGTCGATGGGACCGCCCGCCGGATAACCCACGATAATACGCACAGGGCGCGTCGGGTAGGTTTGCGCCTGCACCGATGCGCCGATGAACGCGCCGAAGCCGCAGGCCGCCATCACCGCTGCCGCGCATCTCATTTGAAATTTTCCACACATGGATGAGATATTCGTCTCCTACTCCGGGCGAATTTTCGCATTCCTGATGACCTTCTCCCACTTCGTCAATTCGGTGCGCAGATGCCGGTCGAGTTCCTCCGGCGCGCTGCCGGCCACGTCGATGCCCAATCCGGTAAAACGTTCGCGCACATCCGGCGCCTTCAGCGCGGCGACAAATTGCGCATTGAGATCCCGGATGATCGTGCCCGGCGTTCCCGCGGCGGCCAGTATGGCGTACCACAAACTGGCTTCGTAACCGGGAAAACCCAGCTCGGCGATCGTGGGTATGTCCGGCGTTGCAGAGGAACGCGACGCGCCAGTAGTCGCCAGGCCGCGCAGCTTGCCGCTGCGTATATGCGGCAGCATCGGCGCGGTGCTGGTAAACATGATCGGCACCTGCCCCGCGAGCAGGTCCACCGTGGCGGGCCCGTTGCCCTTGTACGGAATATGATTGATGTCGATGCCCGCCATGCTCTTGAATAACTCGGTGGCGAGGTGCCCACCGGATCCATTACCCGACGAGGCATAGTTGTATTTGCCGGGCGCCGCCTTTGTCAGCTTGACGAGCTCCGCCACCGAGCGCGCGGGCAGCGAAGGATGCACCACCAGCACGTTGGGCCCGCTCGCCACCAGCGTGATCGCGGAAAAATCCTTCACACTGTCGTACGGCAGCTTGCGCAACAGCGCGGGATTGATCGAGTGCGTCACCGATGCGAGCAATATCGTATAGCCGTTGGGCGCCGATTTCGCCACGATGTCGGTACCGATGACCTGCCCCGCGCCACCGCGATTGTCCACCACGAATTGCTGCTTGAATGCGTCCGACAGTTTTTGCCCGAGCGTGCGCGAAATAATGTCGGTCGCGCCGCCAGGCGGATACGGCACTACAAAGCGCACCGGGCGTTCCGGATACACCTGCGCCGAAACATGCACCGCGCTCGCGGTGCATGCCAGCAGGACAATCGCCGGCACAAGACGCGCGTTCATGGCTACTGGCCTTTTCCGCTCAGCAAGGCCATCAAGGTCCGCGCGTCGCCGAGTTTTTCAAGATCGAGCAGCGTGTCGCGGATTTTTTCCGCGCGCGCCTTGTTCATCACCGGCTCGACGTTGATCATGAACTTATCGACAATCTCGCTTTCACTCGCCGGCTCGTCGGGCAGCACGCTTTCCCGCTGCGAATAGACGGTACCGTTTTTCATGCGCACGATCACTTCACCCGAGCGAAACTTCGGAAATCCGGAATTCGGATCGATCTGGTAACTCACCTTGGCGGCCAGCGCGCGAAGCGCCGGATCGGTATATGACGGCTCCTCCAGTTCATCCAGTCCAAAACGATTACGCATGATGCAGCAGGCCACCGCATACGGCAGGCTGAACTGCGCGCCGTAACTGCTGTCGGGCGCGCGCTTCACATCGGCCGGTTCGCAGATCAGCGGCACCGCGGGCGCCGTCACCAAAGTCAGTATCGAATCGATATCGTCGGCCTTGACCGGGTGTTCCTGCACCAGCTTGCGCGTCGCGATCATGAAGGCATGTGACTGATGGCACGCCGGATACAACTTGATTGATGCACGCGGAAACTCCCACTTCTCACCGACATTGCGCAGGATCGCGCCGAGATCGGCCTGCTTGAAATGTTCACCAAGAAAGTGCGGAAATAATCCGAAGCGCCCCTCGTAGGTTTCCGACGGGCCGATGAAGCCGTGCTTCGCCAGCATGGTCGACGTTATCGCGGCGACACCCGCCCAGCCGGGATGCATACGCTTGGTCCACGAGCCATCCTGCATCGGCTGCATGTTGCCGGACGCCGTGCTGAGCGCGATACCCTGCGCCATGGTGAGTTGCTGTGCGTTCAGGCCCATCAGCCGGCCCGCAATCATCGTGCAGGCAAAAGTGCCCAGCACGCTGGTGGCGTGGAATCCCGCGCGCAGGAACCCGCCGTTGCCGGCAACGCCCAGCCGCGAATCGACTTCCAATCCGAGCGTACACGCCGTGAGTAATTCCGCGCCGGTCACGCCGCGCTGGCCGCCCACGCCCAAGGCCACCGGCACGCAACTGGCCGTCAGATGCACCGAACCCGGCAAATAGGTGTCATCGTAATCGAGACCATGCACCAATATCGCGTTCATCAGCACTGCATCTCGCAATGCCAGTTTGTCGGCTACGCCAATCACTTCGCAATCGCCGCCGCCGAACTCGCGCAAGGCATCCAGCGCGCCATTTGAGAACGAAAACCGGGTCGAGGCAAACGCGATGCCGATGGCGTCGAGCATCAGCAGTTTCGCCCGGCGCCGCACCTCGGCGGGCACGCACGCGCCGTCAAAGCCCGTGACAAATTTCGCCAGTTCGCTGGAAATTGTTGCGACCTTTTCTGTTGCTGGTGTGTTGGCTTGCGTATCCATGCTTATGGCTCTCCTCGTAGACCTGCTTCCCCGATGACCGCGCCCCACTTCTTCATCTCTTCCTGCAAATACTGTTTGAACTGCGCGGGCTGGCGGCCATCGAGTTCAAAGCCCGCGCCTTGCAGCTTCGCCGATACATCCGGCAGTTTCATTACCGCCAGCACATCGTTGTAAATGCGGTCGATCAGCGCCTTGGGGGTTCCCGCCGGCGCGAGCAAACCATACCAGCCATCCACCACGCAGCCAGCCAAGCCCACCTCGGTAACGCTCGGCACATCCGGCATCACGCCCACACGTTTCGCGCTGGTCACCGCCAGCGCGCGCAAGCGGCCCGCTTTCACTTGCGACAACGCAGCACCCGGCGCGGTGAACAACAGCTGCACCTCGCCACCGACAATCGCCGCCGTCGCCGCGCCCGCGCCTTTGTACGGCACGTGAATGAATTTCACATCGGCGACGCGTTGCATCAGCACCATCGACAGATGTCCGCCGCTACCCTGCCCCGACGATCCAAAAGTGAGTTTCCCCGGCCGCTCCTTGGCCACCGCCAGCATCTCTTTGATCGTGCGCACATTCAGCGTCGGGTGCGCGACCAGCACCACGGGTGTTGAACCCACAATGGTAATAGGCTCGAAATCCTGTGGCGTTTTATACGGCAACTGTTTGATTAAAAAGGGATTTGTCGAAAATCCAGTAGTCACCAGCAGCATCGTGTAACCATCCGGCGCAGCCTTCGAAACGATGTCGGTACCTATGATGCCGCCCGCGCCCGCGCGGTTATCGATGACGACCTGCGTTCCCCATTTTTCAGTGAGACGCGGCGCCATGATGCGCGCCATCACATCCAGTCCGCCGCCTGGCGTGGAGGGCACCACGATGCGCAACGGACGCACCGGAAATTTTTCAGTCTGCGCGACGCCCGACGAAACCGCCCCGATACCCAGCATCAAAGACGCTGCAATCATTTGCCCAATCCGCATCATCGCCATCACACCGATCATCCGTTAAAACGGCAACTTGTTGTCAGCGCCACCCGGCTTGGCCTGCGCATCCAGCTCCGCGCGCCAACTTTTTTCCGTGTCGAGCAGCGGCCCGTAAAGGCGCTCTTCCAGTTTGTAAAACTTGTCCAGCCCCAGCAGCGCGCTACGATCCACCAGGCTGCACAGTTTATCGGGATACAACGATTCCGCGCTGCCTTCCTTGCGCAGCACGTCCAGCGCGTTCTGCATGCCCTTCACCGCCGTGCGCTGTAATAATCCACTGTAGGAAATAATCTTGAAGCCGATCTCATGCAGCTTGTCATAGTGAAGGCCGGGCGTCTTGCCGCCGCCCTCGCTCATGTTCGCCTGCAACGGCGCCTTGATGGCCGCGGCGGCCTTGCGCATTTCCGCTTCGGAAAGCAGCGCCTCGACAAAAATCGCGTCCGCGCCGGCTTCCACGTAGGCCTGTGCGCGCTCGATGGCGCGATCCATGCCTTCAACGGCGCGCGCGTCCGTGCGTGCGATGATCAAAAAATCCGCCGAACGCCGCGCCTCGCAAGCCGCGCGCACCTTGACCGCCATTTCCTGATCGGTGATCAGCTTCTTGCCTTCAAAGTGTCCGCAGCGCTTGGGGAAGCCCTGATCCTCGAAAAACACACCCGCCGCGCCCGCCGCTTCGAACTCGCGAATCGCGCGCATCATGTTCAGCGCGTTGCCGTAGCCGGTGTCGATATCGACAATCAGCGGAATCTCCACCGCGCGCGCCATGTTGCGCACCTGCGCAAGGATTTCCGGCATGGTTTGCAGGCCGACATCGGGGTAACCCAGCACGCTGGCCGTCACCGCCGCACCGCTGACAAACGCTGCATCAAATCCGGCACGCTCAACCACCTTGGCAGAAATGCAATCGTAAATACCGGGCGCCAGTATCGGCCCGGGTGCATTCATCAGTTGCCGCAATCTCTTGGACATTTCCATGTTGTCGCGCCTCGCTTCTCGAAATAGTGGGTTGTCAGCCTACGGCTGAATATCGATCACCAGATTCAAATCCTTGTCGATGCGCGCCCGCCCGCGCGGGCCGATCACCGCGGTCGATTCGCGTTCTTCCACGATCGCCGGCCCTTGAATGGTATCGGACGCCTTCAATGCGTAGCGATCATAAACCGGCGTCACGACAAATTTTCGCAACTCCGGAAAAAACGCGCGCCGGGCGGGCCGTGACTTGCGCTTGGCCGGTGCCACGCCGAAGGTGGCGGACACCACCGGATCCGGCCCCGACGCGCGCAGACGCCAGGTGATCGCCTCCACCGGCAGGGTGCCAGGCACTTCCTCGTACACCGACTTGTAAACCTCGTGAAACGACGCCTCGATGGCGCTCGTGGCGCGCGCCGCAAGCTTGCCGCCGGGTACGGCGGCGTGCAGCTCAAATCCCTGTCCGACAAAACGCACATCCGCCGAGCGCACCAGCTTCGGCGCCTTCACCCCCGCATCCGACAACATGCGGCGCGCCTCGGCCTCCATATCGGCATACAACGCATTCAGCCGCGGCCAGTCGATCCTGTCGAGCGAGACATTGTAGGAGCGCGACAAATCCACCGCCACCGGCGCCGCCAGCAAACCATACGCGGAGTTGGTACCCGCGCCCAGCGGGCAAATGATGCGCGCCATGCGCAAAATGCGCGCGATCTCATAAGCATGCACTGGCCCCGCGCCGCCGAACGCGAACAGACTGGATCGGCGGTAATCTTTGCCGCGCTCCGCCGCGTGAATGCGTATCGCGGTCGCCATGTTTTGATTCACCACTTGCGCAATGCCGGCCGCGGTTGCGGTCACATCCAGACCGCACCGCTTGCCCAAGGCGCGCAATGCCGCCGTGGCGCCGTCAAGATCGAGCGCCATGTCGCCGCCCAGAAAATAACCCGGATCGAGATAACCCAGCAGCAAATCCGCATCCGTCACCGCGGGGGACTGGCCACCGCGTCCATAACACGCCGGCCCCGGATCGGCGCCGGATGAATCGGGTCCCACCTTGAGTAGACCCGTGCCATCCAGCCGCGCGATGGAACCGCCACCCGCGCCGATTTCGATCATCTCGACCGACGGCACTTTCAGCGGCATGCCCGACCCCCGAAACTGGCGTTTCACGCGCGCCGCCTCGAATTGACCAGTAAACGCGGGCTTGCCGTCCTCGATAAAACACGCCTTGGCGGTGGTGCCGCCCATGTCGAAGGCCAGCAGATTCGGCTCGTTAATGCGCGCACCCGCATGGCACGCCGACAAAACGCCCGCCGCCGGGCCGGATTCGATCAGGCGTATCGGCACTTCCGCCGAAACCTTCGGTGTGGTCATGCCGCCATTCGACAGCATCACCAGTATCGGCGCCTTGATACGCGCCGCCGCCATGGTCTTTTCAAAGCGCTGCAAGTAAGAACGCACCACCGGCTGCACATACGCGTTTGCGATCACGGTCACCGTGCGCTCGAACTCGCGAATCTCGGGCGCCACCACCGACGAGATCGATACCGCGACGCCGGGGAATTCCTTGCGCATCAGCTTCAACACCTGACGTTCGTGCGCCGGACTGCGATAGCTGTGCAAAAAACTCACGGCGATGGACGTCACACCCTGCTTCAGCAACGCGCGTACCTGCTTGCGTACCTCGGTGGCCGAGGGTGCTGCGAGCGATTCGCCGGTCGCCGCCATGCGCTCGTGGATGCCCAGGCGCAACGCGCGTTCCACCAGCGGCTCGGGAAATTCAATCGCGAGATCGTACATGTCGTAACGCATGTCGCTGCCGAGTTCGATGATGTCGCGAAAGCCCTCGGTGGCCAGCAGTCCGGTCTTCGCGCCCTTGCGCTCAATCAGCGTGTTGGTTACCAGCGTGGTGGCATGCGCGACACCCTTAATGTCTTCCGGTTTAACCACGCCCGCAGCTTGCAGGCGCGCAACGCCATTCATAATGCCCACCACGGGATCATCGGGCGTGGTGAGGCATTTTTCGCGGAACAGTTCTCCGGTCGCCTCATTGATCAGCACGAAATCGGTAAACGTGCCACCGACATCCACGCCCAGTCTGAAACGCGCTGTTTTCGTTTTCTTCACTATCATGCGCGCTCCTTGGGCGTGCGCGCCTTCGCATACGCCTTTTGCGCGCCCGCCTTGCTGACATAGCCTTGCTGGAGGTCATACGCCAGCGCCGCCTTGTCACGCGCCCGCGGCGGCCCAAATCCACCGCCGCCCGGCGTTCTGACCGTCACGATGTCGCCGGCCTTAAGCAGGGTGCGCCCTTTCGGCGCGAGGTATTCGCCGTTATTGCGGCTCAGCAACGCGCCCGCGCCATGCAATCCGCCGCGATAACCGCGCGGCGGGTTCTTGATGCGTTCCGAACTGGTCGATACATACACGCTCTTGCGGCCGAGCACTTTCGCCACGATCTCCTGCGCCAGTCCGCCGCGATGACGACCGGGCCCGCCCGAGTCGCACACCAGCTCGCGCCTGAGAAAACGGATCGGCGACTGGCTTTCCATGATTTCCAGCGAGGTCATTTTGGTATTCGTGGGAAACGATTTCCCCGCGAGGCCATCGCGATCGCGTCCCGCGCCCAGGCCCCCGCTGGTGATCAGCATGCACTGAAACGCACTGCCGTCTTCGCCGTTGCCGAAAAAATTAACGCGCGGCGCGGGGCTGCCCGATTCGGCGGGCACCACATCGGGCAACGCCTTGGCCAGCGCGCCGAACACCACCGGCACGATCATGTGGCCAACGCGTCCACGGCTGTTGCCCGGCGCCGGACGCGTTGAATTCAGCAGTGTGCCTTCGGGCACCTTGAGCGTGATCGGCTTGTAAGCACCCTCGTTGTTCGGTATCAGTGGTTCCAGCACCGCTTTCGCCGCGAATGCCGCATAGCCATAGGTATAGTTATAGCAACTGTTGATACCCTTGTTGATCTGCGCCGAGGTGCCGGTGAAATCAAATTCGAGCTTGTCGCCCTTGATGGTGAGCTTCAAGGCAATGGTCAGCGGTTCATCGAAACCATCCATGATGCCGACGTTGGTGTAAACCCCATCGCGCACCCGGCGCAGCGCCGAACGCATTGCCGACTCCGACCGCGACAACACTTCCACCGCAATGTCATCCAGATTATCGAGGCCGGCTTCGTCGAGCAACTCGCTCACGCGCCGCGCACCCAGCCGCGCCGCGCCCACTTGCGCGTGGATGTCGCCAAGCACCTGATCGGGCAGGCGCACGTTCTCGGCAAGTATTTGCAACACCTCCGGCACCACCTTGCCCGCCTGGTAGAGTTTCATCGGCGGCAACGCCAGGCCTTCCTCGAAAATGCTTGCCCCGTCCGCCGAATAACCGCGCCCGCCGATGTCCGCCTGATGCGCGATGTTGGCGGAGAATGCCACGATCTTGCCGCGATGAAACACCGGCACCGCGATGGCCACATCGTTCAAATGCCCCGCCGCCAGCCACGGATCATTGGTCATCGCCACGTCGTCCGGATGCCAACTCGTGCGCATTGGCCAACGCGACAAAAAATGTTTCATCACGGTGGACGCGCAGCGCGTAAATCCCGGCAGCGACTGAAACGGCTGCGCCAGCAGATCGCCCGAAGGCGTCAGCAGCACACAGGTAAAGTCATACGATTCGCGCACGATGCTGGAAAACGCCGTGCGCAACACCATCGCCGCCTGTTCCTCCGAGATGGCGATCAGACGGCTCCACAATATTTCAAGCGATACGGGATCAATCTTGCGGCTGCGCGCGCGTGATGGCACGCCGCGCTTTGATTTAAAGTCCATGGGTCGGGAATCCAGCGAGTGACTGTCGTGGTGATTACGTGATGATTACGTATTGATTACGCGATTGCGAAAATTCGGAACGCCTTGGCAGCGTGATTTGATATGCTGCGTTGAAGACTACCACATGATTTTCTCGCTACAATTCCGCATTCCATAATGCAGTCATTTCCCATAAGGCACAACCCGTGAGCGGCCGCGACGACCTGACAACCCTGGCGGAATTTCTATCCACGTTCAACGCGCGCACGCTTGCCGCCCCAACGCTGGAAAACGCAAAAGCCTGTCTGCTCTACGGGCTCGCGGTCGGCATCGGCACGCGGCGTGCACGGCCCGCGATCCTGGCGCTGAACGCGGCGGAACGGCAACGCGAATCGGGCGACACCACACGCCTGATCGATGGCGCGCGCACGTCGCAAGGCAGCGCGGCATTCGCCAACGCGGTGCTGCTTTCCGGCCGGGTGCAGGGTGACTCGCACCCGTGCGGGCATATCGGCGGCGTGGTGATCCCGTCCGCCGTAGCGGCCGCCGAGTCCGCCCGCGCCAGTGGCGAAACGCTGCTGTCGGGCCTGGTTGCGGGTTACGAATCCGCACTGCGCATCGGACGCGATCACTCCGCCGATCTGAGTCTGCGCGGCTTCAGAACCACTCCGGCCTATGGCGTGTTCGGCGCGACCGTTGCCCATGGACGCATTCGCGGCTTTGACGGCCCGGCCCTGCGCAACGCCATCGGACTCGCCGCCAATTTCGCCGGGGGTCTGCGCGAATACGTCGATCTCGGCACCGAAGAATCACCTTTTCAGGCCGGGTTCGCCGCGCGCAATGGCGTCTATGTCGCCGATCTTGCCTCGTGCGGCATACAGGCCACGCAAAATGCGCTGCACGGCAAAGCGGGGTTTTACCGCGCCTTCGGCAAAAAGAACGTGGATTACGGCCGGCGTCTGCTTGAAAAACTGGGCGTCGATTTTGAATTCACGGCAGTGACCTACAAACAGTATCCGGCATGCCAGTTCTTGCGCGGCATTATCCGCGGGCTGGCCGCGCTGCGTGAACAAGCCGCCGGCGCGGCCGTGCAATCGATGGAAATACGCATGAACCCGTACGAGGCCGATTTCATTGGCGTGCGTTTTGCGGGCCCGTTCACCAGTGCTGCACAAACGGTAATGAGCGCGCCGTTTTGTGCCGCGTTGGCTTGGAGCACCGGCACCGCCAGCTTCGATGGCTTGCGCCGCTTCGACGACGCCGCCGTCAATGCACTGGTGCCGCGCATACGCATCATTACCGACAGCGGGCGCAAACTCTACGAACCGCATATTGCGGTGCAACTGGCCGACGGGCGCACACTGGAGTGGACCGAACAAGCGGGCGACTCCAATTATCGCGTCACCTGGGCGGCAGCCACTGACATGACGCACCAGCTCTGCGCGGAAGTGGGCGTGCCTCGCCCCATCGCGCAAACACTGGTGGATGCCGTCGCGCACATCGAAGCGGCGCCGAACGTGCGCCCGCTAATCACGGCGGTGTGTGCCGCAACCACCCATGCGTAACAAGCCGCTGCACACGCTGCTGCTGGCCGCGCTGCTCACCAGTTGCGCCACGTCCGGCATCACCCGTGCGGCGGAATCACCCGCGGCGTTTCCCAATGCGGCCGTACGCGCGGTGGTGCCATACCCGCCCGGCGGCGGCACGGATATTATTGCGCGCCAGATCGCGGCGCGGTTGTTCGAGCGCTGGGGCCACGCGCTGGTGATCGACAATCGCGCCGGCGGTGGCACGGTCATCGGTACCGATGTGGTGGCGCGCGCGCCCGTCGACGGTTACACGCTGCTGATTACCACCGGCACGCATGCGGTCAACGCCTCGTTGATCGCGAAACTGCCGTTCGACCCGGTGCGCAGCTTTGATCCCGTGACACTGCTGGGTACCGCGGCCAACGTACTGCTGGTTCACCCGTCGATACCGGCGAAGACCGTGCGCGAGTTTGTCTCGCTCGCCAAATCGCGACCCGGCGCCATCAATTATTCATCGAGCGGCAACGGCGGCACCGGCCACCTCGCGATGGAGATGTTCAAGCAGCAGGCGGGCGTGAGCATCACACATATTCCCTACAAAGGCGCGGGACCGGCGGTCACGGCACTGGTCGCAGGCGAAGTGGAAACGTCGATCACCAATCTCATCGCTGCGCTGCCGCAGATCAGGGCAAATCGCATGCGCGCGCTGGCGGTCACCAGCAGCAAGCGATCCACCGCCTTGCCCGACACGCCCACCATCGCCGAGTCGGGCTATCCGAAATTTGATGCGAGCGGCTGGTTCGCTGTTTTCGCGCCGGCCAAAACCCCGCGCCCCATCATCAATAAACTGGCGGAAGATTTTCGCGCCGTGTTGAAACTCGCCGAAGTTCAGCAAGGTCTCGCGGCGCAAGGCGCGGTTCCAGTGGGCTCCAGCCCCGAAGAACTCGGCGCATGGCTGCGTGCCGAAGTCGAGCGCTGGCGGCAGGTGCTGGTGGCGGCGAATATCAAACCCGATTGATGCGCGCGCCGGCAAGGTGAATTTTCTCGTAGAATCCGCCGTTTCCTTTATCACGCTTTGCGCGAAACACCCATGACCGATCTTAATGCCGCAGCCAGCACCAGCCATTTTGCCGACGTCAACGGCGTCAAGCTTCACTATCTCGATTACGGCACGTCAGGAAAACGACCGATGCTTTGCGTGCATGGCGGCGCGGCGCACGCGCACTGGTTCGATTATGTCGCACCGGGATTGACGCCGGACCATCATGTCTATTCCGTGGATTTGCGCGGACACGGCGACAGCGCGTGGGCAGAGCCCGCCAGCTATTGCTGGAAATCCTTTAGCGACGACATCAACGCCCTGGTGGAAAAACTCGATCTGCGCGACTACGTGCTGGTCGGCCATTCGATGGGCGGCATGGTATCGCTGGTACACGCCGCGACGCATCCGGGCCGCGTCGGCGCACTGGTCGTTATCGACAGCGTCATGCTGATGCCGATGGAGCGCGTCACCCGCATGCGCGCCTTTGGCGAAAAGCCAAGTAAGGGTTACGAGACGCGCGAGGAACTCATCGCGCGCTATCGTCTCGAAGGTGGCGAAAAACAGATCGCCGCGCCTGAAGTGCTGGAGCGCATGGCCACGTTCAGCAGCCGGCGTAATGCAGACGGGCGTTGGCACCATAAGGCCGACCGTGGCGTCTATGCGAACTTCCAGCGCATAGACGGCATGCCGCTATGGGACAAAATCAAAATCCCCGCGCTGGTGGTCCGCGGCGGCGAACACAGCCCGCGATTCACGCCGGAGGTAATGACGGGGATACACGCCCGGGCGCCGCAGACGCAGGTGGCTGAAGTGCGCGCGTCGGATCATCACGTCACGCTCGATAATCCGCTGGAGTTCATCGACGTCATGCAGCGTTTCCTGCGCACGTAATTCGCACCAGTAACGCAAGTCGCAGCCGCGATACGGCAAGCCCCGCTAAAACACCGACCGGGTCGAGAGTTTCGCCAGCTTCGCGACTTTGGCCCATTTGACCAGTTCCGCATGGATGTGCGCCGCCATCTGATCCGGCGAGTTGCCAATCGGATCCATGCCCATGGCGAGCAGCTTCGACCGGGTGTCCGGCAGCTTGAGATATTTTGCAATCTCGCCACTCAACCGGTCGACAGGGGCACGCGGCGTGCCGCCCGGCGCGAGTACGCCATACCAGCCGGTGACCTCGTAACCCGGCACCCCGGCCTCCGCGACGGTGGGTATATCCGGCAACGTGGGCCAGCGCGTGGCGCTGGTTACCGCCAACAGCCGCAGCCGGCCCGACTTGACGTGCGGCACCGCGAGTCCCATGGGACTGAACATCATCTCGACCTGCCCGCCAAGCACTTCGGTCATCGCGGGCGCGCCGCCCTTGTAGGCAATGAGGTGCATGTCGATACCGGCCATCGATTTAAACAGCTCGCCCGCGAGATGGATGGTGTCACCCACGCCGGAACCGGCAAAATTCAACTGGCCCGGCTTCGCCTTCGCCAGCGCGATCAGCTCCTTGATCGTCTGCGCGGGCACGCGTGAATTCACCACCACAACAAAAGTACTTGCCGCCAGCACGGTAACCGGCGAAAAGTCCTTCCCGATGTTATAGGGCATGTTGGTGTAGACGTTGGGGTGTATCGTGCCGCCCGAACTCAACATGCCGATGGTGTAGCCGTCCGCGGGCGCGCGCGCGACGATTTCAGTACCGATGATGCTGTCCGCGCCGGGGCGGTTATCAACGGTCACCGGCACGGCCAGCGTTTCGGTGAGCCGCGCACCAATAAGCCGCGCGAGCGTGTCGTTGGGACCGCCCGGTGCGAAACCCACGACAAAACGTATCGCCTTGGCGGGATAAGGTGCGCCGGTGGTCGCGCCGGAGACCGGCGAGGGCGATTGCGCCACCGCAGGCATGGACAATCCAAGCGGCACAGCAATCAAGAACCGGCGGGCAGCGCGGCAATAAATTTTCGCCAACATCACAAGATTAAAACACATTGCCATTTCGCTTTTCAGGGGCGTTCTCGTGAGCGGCGTATTAACGTAGCGCTGCAGCCACGGTAACGCCTGCCCACAAATAACGTAACATTTTGTTTTTAAAAGATAATTAAGAGAACACCTTCGCCAACGTCACGTCACCCTGCCGCGCACTAATCCGCCTTGATGCCGGCCAACCGGACGAGCTTGGCGTTTTCACTGAGTTGTTTCTTGATAAATGCCACGAATTCTTCGGATGACGACGGCGCCACTTCAAGGCCTTGCGCCGCGAAGCCATCCTGTATCGCTTGCGAGTTTAATGCGGATTTGGCAGCGGCGTTCAGCCTTGCAATGATGTCTCGCGGCGTTGCCGCCGTGGTAAGCAATCCGTTCCAGTTCGGACGATCATAACCGGCCAGTCCCGCTTCATGCAGCGTCGGCAACTCCGGCAACAGCGACGAGCGTTTCATCGCCGTGATCGCCAGCGCGCGCAGCCGCCCCGTGCGCAACAGCGGCAGTGCCGCCGGCGGCGTGGCGTAACTCATCTCGATCTGACCGGCGGCCGTCGCGACCACGTTTTCGGCCGCTCCCTTGAAGGGCACGTGAACGATGTCCACCTTCGCCATCTGATTGAACAACTCTCCCGCCAGATGATGCGTGCCCGCGATACCGGACGAACCGTAACTCAGCTTCCCCGGCTGCTTGCGCGCCAGCGTTATCAGTTCGGTGATCGTGCGCGCCGGCAACGACGGATGTACCACCACGATAAAGGGAACGGTGGCCAACAGTGACACCGGCGCCAGATCGCGCAGCAGTTCGTACGGCAATTTGCGCAATGCTGGAATGACGGCGGCGGAACCGGCGTTCACCAGCAGCGTGTAGCCGTCGGGCGCGCTTCGCGCCACATGTTCATCGGCAATCGCGCCGGTGGCGCCCGTGCGGTTTTCCACCACGAACGGCTGGCCGAGATTTTCGGTGAAGCGCTGCGCCATCAGGCGCGCAATGATGTCGGTGGATCCGCCACCCGCGAAACCCACGACCACGCGCACCGGTTTTGACGGATAGACTTGCGCTGAAACATTGGCCGCGTGCGACATCAGCATCAGCGCCGTGAACAACACGACAGGACGTCCGGTCGCACCCACACGCCTTTGCGCCATGTAAAAAATCCGCTGCATGGGCCGCTTCGTCGTCATGTTCATCTTCGTCCCGCTCCCGGGTTTCGGCTTGACAGGCTTGCGACGCAAAATTTACCATGAATCAGCGAGCCCTATTCCTGCGTCCCCGCGGCGCCCGCTGGCAATCACATACAAGGCACATCATGACTCTTTCCATCGGCTTCATCGGTCTCGGCAACATGGGCAACCCCATGGCAATGAATATCCTCAAAAAGGGCCATGCAATGACGGTGTTCGACATGAACCCGAAGACCATGGAAAACCTCGTCGCCGCTGGCGCCAGGGGTGCGTCGTCGGCCGCCGATGCCATGAGGAACGCGGACATGGTCCTGACCAGCCTGCCGGGCTCGCCGGAGGTCGAGCCGTTTTACCTCGCGGCCGGCGGCGCCATCGAGACGGCCAAAAAGGGCGCGGTGCTCATCGATCTAAGCAGTGTATTGCCTTCGACTGCACGCAAGATCGAGGCCGCCGCCAAGGCGCGCGGCTTGAAATTTCTGGAGGCGCCCGTCAGCGGTGGCGTCACCGGCGCCGCGGCGGCAACGCTTGCGGTCATGACCGGCGGAGACGCGGCAGTACTCGAACAAGCGCGCCCGATCCTCAACGCCATCGGCGCCAACATTTACCACGTGGGTCCGGCCGGCGCGGGCAATACCATCAAGGCGATCAACAACATGATGTCCACGGTCAACGCCTGCGCGATGATGGAAGGATTCGCCGTTGGCCTCAAGGCCGGCCTCGACCTGAAGACCATGGCCGATATCGTTAAATCAAGCAGCGGTAACAGCAATGCGTTGCCGCGCGTTGACCGGGCGCTGATTCCGCGCAACTTCGAGCCCGGCTTCAAGGTCGCGCTGATGAACAAAGACCTCGACACGTTTCACGCCATGGCAAAGGAACTTCATGTCCCCGTGAGCTTCTCGAACATGGCGCAACATTATCAGCAGGCAGCACTGGCCGCCGGGCTGGGCGAAAAGGACACCAGCGTGATTTTTACCTTGATCGAGCAGCGCTCGGCCTTGACACCGGGGAAACGCTGAACGCACCGAACGATTTCGCGCCACAGACGGCGGCAATCCACAGTCAGTGATGGCTCCGCAGGTGCTCGCGCAGCACCTCGCGCGCGCCCTCCATCCGTACATGCGGTGCGGCGCACACCAAGTCATCGGCGGCGTGGCCATCGGCGCGGTGATGAAAGTATTCCACGCCGGCCAATCCAGCCAACCCGGTCAACAACACAATTATCAACAGCGTTTTCAACATCGCGCCTGACCGCTCTCTGTAAAATTCCGCCGCCTCATCGGCGACCACCGCATGGAACCCTGGCCATCCCCGTCAAGGTTGAATGCTACTATACCGCGCCGGCACTGAAAATTGCCCGGCGAACATAATCGGGAGCGGTTCGTCCGTGGCACACGTCAAGAAAAACGCTTTTCACTATGCATGGGTCGTGCTCGGCGCGGCATGCATACTCAATATCGTCAGCCGTGCGGATTCCGCGTCGTTCGGTGTTTTCATCGACCCGCTGGTCACCACCTTCGGCTGGAAGCGCGGCGACATATCGTTCGCCTATTCGCTCGCATTTATCGTCGGCCTGCCGGCCGTGATGCTCATGGGCTGGCTGGGCGACCGCTACGGCGCCCGCATGCTGATGCTGGGCGCTTCGATCCTGATCGGCACCGGCACGGTTCTGCTCGGCACCATCACGGAGTTGTGGCACTTTTATTTGTTCTACGGTTTTTTCGTCGGCTCGCTGGGACACGCCGCATTCAGCGTGTTGCTCCCGGTGATCATGACCCGCTGGTTTTATCGCCACATGGGCATCGCCGTCGGCGTCTATTGGGCATCCCAAGGATTGGGCCCGGTCATCTTCGCGCCGCTGTTTCGCTGGATGCTCGAAAACCGCGGCTGGCAAAATACCTTCATGGTCATCGGCATTACAGTGGGCTTCATCCTCGCATTTTTTTCGCTGTTTATTTACAACCGTCCGTCCGACAAGGGCCTGACGGCCTATGGCGCGGAGGACGCGCCCCCGGAAAAACCACTCGCGGCCGGCGCCGTCGCGCCCGTGCCGGTTCGGCTACGCGAGATCCTCCGCCAGCGCGTCGTATGGCAACTCATGAGTATTCACCACATCGGTTGCATGGGGCACGCGATTATTCTCGCCCATGTTGTATCAATGGCCACCTTCAAGGGCATACCCGGCGTGGAAGCCGCCGGTGTGCTTGCGACCATCGCCGGCACCTCGGTAATAAGCCGATTTGTATTCTCCGTGCTCGCTGAACGGCTGGGCGGGCGCACGGTACTCACCATATCGCTGCTCGGCCAGGCGCTGCCCGTGATCATTCTATTTTTTGCCACCGAGGCCTGGGCCTTTTACCTGTTCGCCGTCATTTTCGGTCTGTGCTATGGCGGCGAAATGGTGGGTTTCCCCATCATCAACCGGCAGTTATTCGGCGCCAAGGCGCCGTTGGGCTCGATCTATTCCTTCGAGATGGTCGGGGCCAGCACCGGCATGGCGATCGGCGGGTGGCTCGGCGGCGGCTTGTTCGACATGAGCGGCAACTACACGTGGTCGCTGCTGGCCTCGCTGCTGATCGGATGCATCGGACTGCCGCTCGCGCTCACATTGCCGCGGCACAAGAAAATCGCACCGTAATCGGCTGCCGCGTCGGGTTGTAGCTCCGCGCCGGGTAACGCTACTCCAGCTTGATCCCTGCCTGCCTTAACCCTTAACCCTTGCCCCCTGCCCCAGTGCGCGAACGCGATCCGCCTTGATGCGCGTCACCAAGGGATGCGGCACGCTTTATCAATCGTCGTAACAACCGTGCGTGATGGTGGTGCGGCCGCCGTCGCACACGATATTGGCGCCGTTCACGTACGACGCCAGATCAGACGCCAGAAACAACGCCACCTTTGCGACATCTTCCGCCGTGCCCATGCGTTGCGACGGGGTCACGGCTATGCGTGCTTCGTCCCGCACCGACCCCGGCGCCGGCGTGGGCCGGATGCCGCCGGTGGAAATGCTGTTCACACGGATGCGGTATTTCGAAAGATCGTGCGCCATCACATGACTCAACGGCATCACGCCGCCCTTCGCCGCCGAATACGCCGCAATGGAAGGATTGCCCAGAAAACCGTCGATTGACCCGTGATTGATGATCGAACCCGACTCCGCGTTTTTCATCAGCGGCAAAAAATATTTGCCGCACAGAAAGCCGCCGGTCAGGTTGCGACCGATCATGGTTGCCCAGGTCTCTTCGGTAGTCGCTTCAAATGCCTGCCTGATCGCGCCGCGCCCGGCGATATTGAACAGGATGTCCACCCGCGCCAGCATTTTCTCACAGGCACTTGCCACCGCCTGCACCTGGTTGCTGTCGGTTACGTCCGCATGAAAATACGGCACCTCCCGTTCACCCAGCCGCAGCGTTTTCGCGTTCTCGAAGCCGGCGTTGTCGTCGATGCACACCACGCTGGCGCCTTCGCGCGCAAACAACGCCGCCGCGGCATGGCCCACGCCGTAAGCATCGCCAGCAATCACCGCGATTTTGTTTTTCAGTAACATGGCCACCCTTTTCTATGGCGGCTACAGCGGCATCTGACGCCGGAACATGCCGAAGATCACTTCCCAATCGCGATTGGCGGCCTGCTTGTCATGCACATCGCGGTCGGGCAAGGCATAACCGTGATCCGCGCCGTTGTGCAGCTCGTGATGGAACTTGAGCTGCCAGGGCGCTTCACGCAGCACCTTCAATTTCGCCGGCTGCGCGTGCCGGTCTTTTTCCGCCAGACCACAATACAACTCGCCCGCGCCTTTCAGCGCCGAGAAATGCGGCGAATCCGCACCGTCGGTCACGATCAACGAGCCATGCAGGCTCGCGCTCGCGCGAAAGCGATCCGGATAAGCCCCCATCACGCGGAACACATGCCGCCCGCCCATGCAATAACCAATCGCGCCCATGGCGCCGGGCCGTACCGGCTCCCCCCGCCCACAAAAAACGAGCAACCCCCCCCCCCACGCGCACAACACCTCCGCTGTGGGTCGTCCCG
>DHVE01000089.1 GCA_002412495.1 Betaproteobacteria bacterium UBA5216 | reverse complement strand
GGAAAATTCGCCGCGTTTATCCGCGCGGATATCGAGAAGTGGGCCAAGGTTATCAAGGCGGCGAACGTGCAGGTGGACTAGATCCAATTCGCGCTACGTGCGGAACCCCCGCGCATCGACCTTCACGCCCGACTTGTACGTCACGATGCGGCGCGGCGACACATGCGTGCCCAGCAGCCGCGCGGTTTCATCACCATGCACCCGGAATCCGTGCCAGGCCTCCGGCTGAATCTCGATGGTGTCGCCACGGCGCAGCACTACCGTTTCATCCGGCGCGACCTCCATCCAGATTTCCAGCGCGCCATCGAGCACGTGAATAATCTCCATGTACGGATGGCAATGCACCGGCACGACATAACCGGCTTCGCACGTCTGTATGCCGGTGCGCACGGGCGTGGTGCCCGCGTCATCGCCGACAATGAGACGGTAATTGCTGCCCGCGCCGAGTTGAACCACTTCGGTTTCCGCGAGTTTGATGACGCGTGCGCCCTGCATGGTCTAAGTCCCCCGCTTCATGGCATAACGTAATTTATTGTATTTAAACATTATTTTCTACAACTACGTTCAATCTCGTCGCGCAGTTCCGGCGTGACGGCAGGCTCGATACCAAACCACAATTTCCACGCGGGTCGTCCTTGATGCAGCAACATGCCGAGGCCATTAGAGGTCGCGTTGCCACGCTGCCGCGCAGCCGCTAGAAACGGCGTTTCCAGCGGAGTGTAGATAATGTCAGCCACCAGCGCGGTGCGCGGCAGCGCATCAAGGCGTATGTCGAGCGCGGACTGGCCTGCCATGCCCTGACTGGTGGTGTTAACGGCCATCGCCGCGCCGTCGAGCGCATCGTGACGTTGTTCCCAGCGCATCGCTTGCAACGGACCGCCGAATTCAGCCGCGAGTTGTTGCGCGCGTTCGTGCGAGCGATTGACGACGCGTATTTCCGTTGCGCCTTCCCGCATCAGCGCGTAACACACGGCGCGCGCGCCGCCGCCAGCGCCCAGTACCACCGCCGGGCCTGCGTTTGCGCGCCAGTATGGGTGCTCCTGCTTCAGGTTTTGAATGAAGCCGTAGCAATCGTTGTTGGTGCCCGCGAGCGAACCATCGGCGCGCACCGTGACGCAACTGATCGCGCCTATCCTTTTGGCAACATCATCCACGGTATCCACGATGGACATGGCCTTTTGTTTGTGCGGCAGCGTCAGATTGCACCCCGAAAACCCCAGCGGAGGCAGCGCCCGCAGCGCCGCGGCAAGACCTTCGGGTTTGATGGCCAGCGGCACGTAAACACCATTCAACGCGTGCTCGCGCATCCAGTAGTTGTGCAGCATTGGCGAGCGCGAGTGCGCGATGGGCCAGCCCATGACGCCGGCGAGCGCAAAGCGTGGCGGCGTTGCTTCAGCCATGCATCAGCCGCCGAGCTTCGCGCTGAAATGATCCCACGTGCGATTGAACAGGACCTCGGTCCACAGCTTTTCACGGCACGCCGCGATTTCTTTTTCGCTGAACACATAGGGCTTGCCGATTTGCAGTGCCATGTATTGGCGGTAGGCGTTTTCTTCCATGTAATTGGCAAGCACGAAGGCTTCAACAATGGTTTTGCCCACCGTCACCGCGCCATGCGCTTTCATCAGCGCCGCCGGGCGATTACCCAGCGCTTCCGCCAGACGACCCGCCATCACCGGGTTGTTGATCGAGTTCGGCGAATCCAGCAGCGGCAGCGGATACACCAGCGAACCCTGCGCGTACACCGGCAGGTACTCGTGGCCGGTCATGGTGAGAAAGGTGGACCACTTGGGATGCGCATGCACGATGGCCTGCACATCGGACCGCGCCTTGTAAATGCCGGCGTGCAGGTGAAACTCCAGCGGCGGCTTGCCATTGCCTTCGATCACGTTGCCGTCGAGATCAATGGTGCAGATATCGGCCACCGTTAGTTTGCTGCGCTGGCAAGTGCCGATGTTGATAACCATGCGGTCACTGCCCACACGAATGCTGGCGTGGCCGTTGTAGTCAATGATGTCGGACTTCTCGAGCATGCGGATGCAGTCGACGAGTTGTTGCTTAAGTTGGCTGGGGTCAGTCATTTGATCTTCCTATCGATTTTTCGGAGCCTGCGAACCAAAGGATGCGGGATGTAGGCGGAAGGATGAAAACTGGTTTGGCTTGTTCTCATCCCTCATCCTTCCACCTTCATACTTGAAGTTCACCATCCCACCGACGCCCGCACCTGGCTGCGCCACAAATCCCACGCGCGCATGCCGGCGGTTTGATTCGGCCCGTCGGCGAGTTTGCCTTCTTCGGCGTCCAGCACGGCCATCGGCGCGCCGCCGGCGAGCGCGTGCGTCCAGTGCTGCACGCGCGCGTTGACTTCGGTATACACCGCACGGAACACCGCCGTTTGCAACGTGGGTCCGCATGCCACGCTGCCATGTGCGCGCATCAGCGCGATATCGTTTTTGCCCAGCACCTTGGCGAGCGCCACGCCTTTTACACCGTCGCTCACCAGCATGTCTGTCGCGCCGAATTTTCGGCTGATGTCGAACACCGGCACGCCCGCCGCGATGAACGCGGCGTTATGAAACATTGCCTGCATCGGCACGTTCACCAGCCCGAACGGAATCACCGATGGCGAATGGCTGTGCACCACCGCATTGATGTCGGGCCGCGCCTTGTAAATCTCGCCGTGAATGAAGCGCTCCAGAAAACTGCCGCGCCCGTTGGCGTTGCACGGATTGCTGTCGAGATCGTATTCGATGATGTCGGCGGGTGTAACCAGCGCCGGCGCAATGGAGCGCGACATGAAGTAGCGATTGGGCGCCTGCGGATGACGCAGCGACACATGACCGAAGCCATCCACCACGCCCTGCGCGGCGAGAATGCGGGCAGCCGCCGCGAGGTCGGCCATTAACGCCGCATCGACCGGCCCGCCGGATTTTGGCGAATCAATGGTAGACATGAATTCCTTTCGGGATGCGAATCTTACTTGCGAGGCGTTGATGATAACGGATTTGCCTTTCGGCGCGGCCCCTCGGGCTCGGTTATCGGCCATAACTCAGGCCGGCAGCACATTGCGTGCATTGGGCGTGGCCAGTGCGCATGATTTACGCGCGCGCCAATTCCCGTGCAACCGTGATCACGTGCCGCGCCATCGCAGCGGCCACACGCGGCGGCGTGTCGGTGCGCGGGTACAAGCCCACGGTCACCGACGGCATCACTTCAGCCACCACGATTTCCTGCAAAATTTCAATCGTGGACAGCCGGTCAAGAATATGCGGCTGTGTCAGAAACGACATATCGCGATTCGCGAGCGGTGATATCGCGGCAATGTGCGACCTGGAGTGGATGATGATGCGAGGTGGCACGAGTCCCGCCACGCGGAACAAAACCTCCGCGGTCGCGCCCGGCACCCACAGGTTTCCAGTGGCAAGCCAATCAGCGCCGGAGAGCTCCACCAGTGAGCGTGCATGATTCAGGGTGAGCCCTTTACGGGCACAGATCGCCAGCGCGCTGCGAAAGAGCGGGCGAAGCTGGATCGAGGCATCCAGGGGCTTGTTGGACTTTTGGACGAAAGCAAAGTCAATCGTTTCGTTGCGCACGCGCATGAAACGTACGGTCCGGCTGGGGTCAGCACCACGCCAAGCGAGCTGCTGTTAAGGAGCTGCACCTGCAATTCGGTTTACAGTTTGCGTACGCTTTTTGAGATCGTCGGCTGAGCGACGCCGGGCTTGCGCGTGGCCGCACGCAACTGCATTCCACCAACGCCAGAAAATCCCGGGGCTGTGTGAGTCTCATATTGGCACAGTGACAATTAAATTCCTATCGAATTCAAAGTTTGAACTTCTTACGATATACACTCCGTAGTTGCTTTTATGTGATGCGATGAGCGCTCGGTCATGGCAGCAGAAATTTTTACAAATTACGGATTAAAAGGATAAAAATGAAAAATTCCCTACATATTATTGGCCCGGTGGCGATGTTATTAGTCACGCTTGGAGTCCCGCTTAACGCAGCGGCCCAGACTGGCTACCCGGAAAAACCGGTACGCGTCGTGGCCCCGTTTCCCGCAGGCTCGGGGGCGGATATCAGTGCGCGCGTTGTTACGCAGAAACTCAGCGAATTGTGGGCCAGGCCGGTGGTGGTTGAAAATGTGCCCGGCGCCGCCGGCAGCGTGGGTGCCGAACGCGTGGCGAAGTCCGCGGCCGATGGCTACACGTTATTGTTCAGTGGTGATGCGGCGATGACAACCAACGTGAGCCTCTACTCCAAGCTCGGCTACGATCCCTTGCGTGACTTTGCGCCCATCATGAATTTTGTCGAGACGCCCAACGTTCTGATTGTTCATCCTTCCCTGCCGGTCAAGACCGTGACGGATCTGGTGGCGTTGGCGAAGTCGCGTCCAGGCGAGATCACCTATGCCTCGTCCGGCGCGGGCACGTCGCAGCATCTCGGCGGCGCGCTGCTGGCGAACCGGGCGGGCGTCGATCTGAGTCACATTCCCTACAAGGACGCGGCCGTTGCGATGTCGGATGTCATTGGCGGGCGTGTGACGATGTTTTTCGGCAACACGCTGTTTGCGATGCCGCAGGTGCGCGCGGGCAAGGTGCGCGCGATTGCGGTGAGTTCGTTAAAGCGCATACCCGTGGTACCGGAACTACCCACCATCGCGGAATCCGGCTATCCGGCCTTTCAGGCGGTCGCGTGGTTTGGCCTGCTGGCGCCGGTCGGCACGCCCGCGGCGATACTCACCAAGCTTCAGCAGGATTCCGCACGCGTAATCGCCATGCCGGATGTGCGTAGCAAATATACCGAGAATGGCGGAATCATCGTAGGCAACACGCCGGCGGAATTCGCGGCACAAATCAAGGCTGAAATTGTGTCCAAGGGCAACCTGGTCAGGGCATCGGGCGCGAAGGTCAATTAGCCGTGCAGTAGCGCCAAATGGCTTAAATAATCACTTTGGTCATCAAGCCCTTGGGGAAAATCTCCTCGGGTTTGAACTGCCGGTGCGAAATACCCTGCTGGTAGGTATACAGCGCCATCTGTTCCCACGTCGCGCGGTTCTCATCAATGCCGTAGGGGTACGGGTCGCCACCGAAAAGGTCGCGCATCTTGCGCGCGTAGGTCGGCAGCCACGCAAGCGGGTAGCGCGACACCGCCGGATCTAGCAGGCGCTCGATGCTGCGGCGCTTCGATTCAAGGAACGCGTTGTAAAGGTTGCGCGCGGCCCATGGGTGCTGCTCCAGGATTTGCTTGCGCATGGCGATGATGTGCATGATCGGCCACACCTTGGTTTTTTCCCAGTATTTCTCTTCCATTTCGAGATAGTCCGTAAACAGGCGTACCACGTCGGGGTGATTTTCCAGAAAACACGTCGGCGGGCGCGCGATGATGGCACAGTCTATTTCACCCGCCGCCAGCAATTGGGATAGCGATTTATCCTTGATGCGCGTGAGTTTCACGCCCTTGGGCAGATTGAGTTCCACCTTTTCCTCGCGGCCCGCGCTGTTCGCGCCCGCCTGCACCCAATGCACGTCCGTCAATTTCACGCCCATGTCGTTGTGCATCCAGCCGCGCATGTACACCGCCGCCGAATGCGCCCACTCCGGCGAGCCAACTTTTTTGCCCTTCAGATCCTTGATCGATTTGATTTTGCTTTTTTTGTTGACGTAAAACGAGCTGAAACGAAACAAACGCGAGCACACCACCGGTAGGCCGATGATGTCGCTATCCTTGCGCGTGACCTGCGTGGCGAATTTGGCGAACGACAATTCCGACAAATCAAATTCTCGATTGGCGGTAAACCGTGCGAAACAATCATGGTGGCCCATGGTGAGCCAGTTGAGTTCGATGCCCTCGGCTTTGACCAGCCCCATGCGCATATCACGAAAATGGTCGTAGTCGGTGGTGGCGATGGAGAGATTGAGCAGTGACACGAGGCAATTCCTGTCTATTAGTTTTAAAGATTTTTATTTCCACGACGCGAAGCCGCAGCCCACATAAATCTCGGGTAAGGCGCTGTAGTGGATCAGATCAAAACCACGCGCGTCAGCGGCACCGTGGGCCACCAACCAGTTACGCACTTCGGCCGTGCCGTTGCCCGCAGCTTCCATGCGTTGATCGAGAAACTGAAACAGCGCCTCGCGATTCCTTGACGCAAAGTGTTGCAGGCATTCGCGGTCGAACGCTTCGTCAATGGCGCCCATGGTGGGTTCGCCGATGGAATGACTCAGGCCGCCGGTGGCGAGAATTGCCACGCGCAAATGGTCAGGAAAACTTGCGACTGCTTCGGCCAGCACTGCTCCCCAATCACAACAACGTCGCACGCTCGGCAGCGGAGGCTCCACGGTGTTAATCACCACCGGCACGATCGCCGGCAGCGGATCGACGCCCGCCTTCCACAGCGGAATGCAAAAGCCGTGATCAAGCGCAAGCTGGTACGAAACACTGGGCTCGAAGCCGCGCGTGAACGCATGCGCGGCGATGTGTTGCGCCAGCGGCGCATGTCCGGGCATTTCCTTGTGTGGATACGCGGCCAGCCACGGCTCGGGCGGGCCGGCGTGCATTTCGCCCACGCCAACACAAATCGCCGGCAAGTTATTCATGAAAAAGTTCACCCAGTGATCGGGCGAAATCACGACGAGCACATCAGCGCGCGCGGCGTTGATGCGACGACCGAGTTCGTCAAACCCGGTTGTGATCGCGCCTTTGCAAGTGGGCGTCAGCGCATCCCACTTGCGCACAATCATCGGGCCGTGGCTGGCAGCAAAAATGCCGACGAGTTCAGCCATACGATTTTACCCCGCTGGCTCGAATACGACGCAAAAACTCCTCTTCGGGCATGCCGCTCACCAAAAAATAAAACCGCAACAGGTAAGCGTTGACCAGCGGCGCCAGTGCCGCCACGTCGTTGCTTTCTATCGCGGCACGAACTTCTGGTTTTAGCGGGTAGCGCGCCAGAACGGCATCGCGGTGGGCGCAATATTCCGCGGCCGCCGCGGGTGTTTGCAGGTCGAAAAATAATTTGCTTAGGTGGTAATCGCGCATAACTTTAGTGAACAGGCGGATGGGTGAACAAGTGAGCCGGTAACACCGAAATTCATCACTCGGCGGAGATGCCCGCCGCGCGTATCAAGGTGCTCCACTTCTTGATTTCAGACTTCACAAAGGCATCGGTGTCCGCCGCGCTCATGCGCAACACGCGCCCGCCCCCGCCTTCAAAACGTTTCGCCACGTCCGGCGCTTGAATCGCTTTGGCCATTTCACTTTGCAGCCGCTTCAGCACCGCAGGCGGCGTGCCACTGCGCGCAAAGATGCCGAACCATGCTTCCATGTCCATTTGTGCGACGCCGGTTTCATTGACCGTCGGCACATTGGGCATGCCAGCGAAGCGTTGCGCGCTCGACACCGCGTAGGCTTTCACACGGCCATCATCGACGTACGGTTTTGCCGTGCCCGCGTTGTCAAAAAACAAATCCACGCGCCCGCTTTGCAGATCCAGGTGTGCAGCCTGCGCGCCGCGATACGGGACATGCACCATTTTTACGCCGGTAATTTGCGCCAGCGCGGCAGCGGCGATGTGCTGCCCCGTGCCCACGCCGCCCGAAGCGTAGGTGAGTTTGCCGGGGTTGGCGCGCGCGAAATCGATCAGCTCTTTCAAATTCTGTTGCGGCAAATCCTTGCGCGACACCAGCGAGTAACTGTAACTGGCCACCATGCCCACCGGCACAAAATCCGTCAGTGGGTCATAGGGCAGCTTTTTGTAAAGGCCCACGTTGGCAGCGATGTTACTCAAGCCGCCAACCAGCAGCGTATAACCATCCGGCGTGGATTTGGCGGCAACCTCGGTGCCCACCAGCGTGCCAGCGCCGGTGCGATTTTCGACCACCACCTGCTGGTTCATCTGCTCCGACAATTTTTGCGACACCACGCGCGCGATCAGATCAAAGCCGCCGCCGGGCGGGTTGGGCGCGATGATGCGGATAGGGCGATAGGGATAGTCCTGTGCGACGGCGGGCGTAACCATCAGCATGCACAACAACACCTGTATGACTCTGATCATGGTTCGGCAACCTCGCTGTTTCCCCGTCATTCCCGCGCGCGCGGGTATCCATAAGCCGCCGCAAGTGGCACTGCGTTATGGGTTCCCGCCTGCGCGGGAACGACGGAATTGGTTTATGCAGTTGTTTCCGGCAATAGCTTACCGCGCCCTTGGAATTTCCGCGAGCATTGACTACCATGCACGGTCTTGCCGCACTCCCGCAATCCGCTTCGCGGCCTACAAGGAACCCCATGAGCACTGAGCATCCCGTCGCCGCCGAACTGCCGCCGCACGGTTACATCATCACCAAACCCGTGCCGGGTTCGGACATCTCCGCCGATTACACCTTCGTGCTCACGCGCGACGAAATTTATGTGCCGATTGCCGTACGTAAACCCATGGGGAACGGTCCATGGCCGGCGATCATCATGGGGCGCGGTAACGGACGTGGCGGCCTCCCGCTGGTCGAGCAGAAAGTCGCGCTCTACAGCACCTTGCAGGACAAGATGATCGCGCGCGGTTACGTGGTGGTGTATGTCAATTACCGCAATGAGATCCCGTATCACTACGAAACGCGCCGGGCCGCGCATAATGTCGCCGACGACATTGCCAACGAGGGTCGCACGCTGAAATCCACCGCGATTGTCGATCACGATGATTTGCAGACTGTCATCAAATACGTGCGCGCGCTGCCGTTCGTGAAGGACGGCAAAGTCGGATGCGTGGGTGTGAGCCACGGCGGCGAAACCATTTTAAAAGCCGCCGCTGAAATGGATTTCACCTGCGGCGTCGCCATCGAAGGCGCATCGCATGAGTTTTTAACCGTGGACACCGGCCCCAACGCGCCACGCATTGGAAGCGAAGTGCAGTACAACGATATCAACGTCGCTCGCAAAAACGCCAACAAGGCGCGCGCGATGGAACGCATTCGCCGCATCAATACGCCGATCCTGCATATCGGCCGCGATCCGGATCATTTGCAAGGCATTTTCAAACTCGCACACGAGTGGATGGTCGAGGCCGGCAAGGATTCCACCTGGGCGAGCTTCGATCACCCGGCGCATGGTTATCCGTTTATCGAGCGCGGCGCGGACGGTTCATTCAGTCCGAATCCGGCCCAGCAGGCGGCGTTTGACTTGTTCATGCAGTATTTCGATCAGCGCCTGAAATAACAATACCACCTCAAGTAATTGTTTATAAACAATAATTTACAGGCCACACACCATGAAAATCGCCGTCATCCACGACTACGCCGACGCCCTGCGCAAGACGCAGGCTTATCCGAAATTGCAAGGTCACGAGGTAAAAATCCATAACGATGCTTACACCGACCCTGCCCGCATGGTCGAGCAAGTGAACGGTTGCGACGCGTTATTGCTGACGCAACAGCGCGTCACCGTCACGCGCAGGATGCTTGAGCAACTGCCGCAGCTCAAATTCATCAGCCAGACCGGCCGCAACGTGAGCCACCTCGATGTCGCCGCCTGCACTGACTTGGGCATCCTGGTATCGGCCGGCGGTCACGATGGCGCGAGTCCCTACACCACCACCGGCGAACTCGCGTGGACGCTGATCCTAGCTTCGCTGCGCCATCTGCCCTACGAAGTCGAACGCTTCAAGGCAGGCCACTGGCATTCCACCATCGGCACGCGGCTCTATGGTCACACGCTCGGCATCTACGCCTTTGGACATATCGGTAGCGGTGTCGCACGTGTGGGCAAGGCGTTTGGCATGAAGGTCGTGTGCTGGGGCCGCGAAGGATCGCTCGCCAAAGCGAAGGCCGAGGGCTACGAAGTCGCCGCCAGCCGTGAAGCCTTCTTCGAGCAATGCGACGTGATCAGCCTGCACATCAAATCGAACGACGCCACGCGCGGCATCATCACCGCCGCCGACCTCGCGCGCATGAAACCCACAGCACTGCTGGTCAACACCAGCCGTGCGCCCATCATCGAAGACGGCGCGCTGGTCGATGCGCTGAAAAAAGGCCGGCCCGGCTTCGCCGCCGTCGATGTGTATGAAGAAGAGCCGGTAATCGGCGGCAACCACCCGCTGCTGAAATTGAAAAACGCCCTCTGTGCCCCGCACCTGGGATATAGCGAACACGGCAGCTACGAACACATTTATGAAAGCGGCGTCGAGCAATTGCTCGCTTACGCGGCGGGCAAGCCGATTAATGTGTTGAATCCCAATGTGGTGGCAAAGAAATAAAAATAGTGCGCGTCACTCCCCGCGTATCCCGTTATCCTGAATCACCTTGCCCCACTTCGCGAGGTCGGATTTAATCAGCGCGAGAAATTCCTCCGCGCTGTTGGCACCCACGTCGGCGCCCTGGGCCGCGAGTTGCTTCGCCGCTTCGGGCGTGTTCAGGAACTTCACGATTTCGGCATTCAGCCGCGCAATGACGGTGGCGGGCGTGCCCGCCGGCGCCAGCATGCCGAACCACGGATTCATTTCAAAGCCCGCGAGGCCGGATTCTGCGATGGTGGGCACCGAGCGCAGCATGTCCGAGCGTTGCAGGCTGCTGACGCCGAGCGCGCGGATTTTCCCGGCCTCGATGTGCGGCAGCAGCGGCGACACCGGCAAGAACGCAATCGGCACCTGACCCGCCACCAGATCGACCGCGGCGGGCGCGCTGCCTTTGTACGGAATATGCATCATATTGAGTTTCGCCAGCGACACAAACAACGCGGCTGCCAGGTGCGGCGTGCTGCCGACGCCGCTGGTGGCGTAATCCAGCGTGCCCGGCCGCGCGCGCGCCAGCGCAATCAGATCCTTGAGTGTTTTCACCGGCAGTGACGGATGCACCACCAGCGCATTCGGCACGCGCGCGGTCACGGTGATCGGCGCAAAATCACGCAGCGCATCGTAGGGGATTTTCCCGAGAAACGGCGCGAGGGTGAGCGTGCCCATGCCGCCATGCACCAGCGTGTAACCATCGGCAGGCGACCTCGCCACGATTTCCGTGCCGATATTACCGCCGCGCCCCGGCCGGTTATCGACGATCCATTGCTGGCCGAGGGTTTGCGTCATGCGCTGCGCGACGATGCGCGCGATCAAATCATTGGGGCCACCGGGCGGATAAGGCGCGACCAGCCGCACGGTTTTTGCAGGGTACGTCTGCGCCTCGCTGGCACCGGCCGCGAACCCGCCGGCACACGCGAGCAGCGTCGCCAGTTCACCCCAGCGCATGAATCCAATCCCAGCGTTTGCCGGCGCGCTCGACTATTGGCTCGATGTCTTCCGCCAGCAGATAACGATCAGCCACCAACTTCTGCGCCGCGGCGCGCACGGCATCCAGATACGCCGCGCGCGAGGCATACCGCTCGGCGATGGATAAGCGCGGATCGCCGCTTTGCTCGCGCTCGGCGCGCGTGCGCGCGAACGGCAACGTTGAACCCATCATCTGCATCAAATCACCGGGCGCGCCCTGCTCGGGGTGACGCGGATTCCAGCCGGTGACGGTCGCCAGCGGCACGTCGAGGTCCGGCAAACGGATGCCCCCAGTTTCGTTGCCATCGGCGTCGATGGCAGACACATACACTTGGTACTGCGCCCCCACCTTGGGCGGCACCACCGCGATGCCGCGATCGATGTCAGGGCCGAAATCGAGCACGGCCGGCCGCACGATACGATCGGGCACGCTGACCTTGGGCAGTTTTTTGAAAAACGCCAACGCCGATTCGCCTTCCACCGCCGTGTGATCCGCCAAACGCGGAAAGCGGCTCGCGGGCGGCGCGACGCCTTGGCTCACCCATTTATCCAGATTCACCAGCGCAGCGCGCAGCAGCGGCGCGTAATCGGTGATGTTAAAGCGATGCGCGCCGCGTCCGGCGGTGTTGGGATCGGCGGGCGGCGGCGGTATCGCGCCGGGCGAGTGTTGCGTGCCGGCAAGCAAATACGTGCGCACAAAATCCGCCGGTTCGACGTCGCGCGTGCCAGCGTTATCCGTGTGGATCAACGATGCATCGCCGCGCCAGTATTCGGCCGAGGTATTGGTGGCGAATATTTTCGGCACTGCGCCACGCGCGATCAGTTTTGCGAACAATTCCTCGTCGCGAAACGGCGGTAAATTGCCCACGGTATCCTGCGAGTTGAGCGATGGCTGGCCAAAGCGCAGATTGAATTCACCGCGGCGTCCGCCCGCCACATGAGGCAACACGGCGTCGAACACCATGCGCCCCTGTTCATCTTGATCGAGACCCAGATACAACATCTGCCGTAGAAAACGCCCGCTCTGCGACACGCCAAACAAAACCGCGCGTTCAATCGCGCCGGCGCATGGGTTAGCGCTGGCGGCGGCGCCCCAGCGCAGAAACGCCGCGGTGTCGCGCACTGCAAGAAAACTCAACCCTGTCAGCAATGGATTCGCCGAGCGATAACGCACATCGTAAATCGCGCCGGGTTTGAAGCCGCCGTTGACCGCTATGTGCCCCGCGTCGGTAAACCGCCACGATGGACGCGGCAGTACCACCGCCGCAGCGCCGCCATGCTCGCGCACGGTGATCGAGGCCTCGGCATCGCTCAGATCCATGGTTTGAATAGGGTTATGCGCACGATCAGCGAGCGGCAACACCTCCGCCGGCAGATTGGGGCGCAGCCGGACACGCACCCAGCCGGTAACGCCGGGCACGCGCGGCACGTCGAGCGCCATCAATCCATCGCGGCGCGGCACATCCACCTGCCAACCCACCCACGCCACGGTATACCCCTGCCGCATCAGAAACCCGTTGCCGAAATCCTCGGGTGTGCTCGGGTCCGGCACGCGTGGCGTGCTGTTGAACATGCCCAGCGCCACCTTGCGTCCGCGATTGGCCACATCCATCAGCAACCGCCCGTTGCCTTTTGTCATGTCCACCGGCTTTAGCACATAAAAATCACCCGCGAATTCCACCAGCCCCTGCGCATTGCGCGGCGCGAGATCAATATCGGTGATGCGTTGATGCAGCGGGTGTTTCGGGTCCACCGCAAAGCGGACGGTGCCCGCGATTTTTTCGTAGGCGCCGGTGGCGCCGAAAACGTGACCGTTGAGAACCGTGGCGCGGGATTGGATGTCGAGCGTGGTGGGCATGAGTCGGGGTTCCTTTGAGTTAACGGGAATTGTAATCCGTTGCGCGCGGGCATTCGGCATAATGCGCGGATGGATCGAATACGCATCATGATCGCCGTAGTGCTGGTGGGCAACCTGCTTGCCGCTGGCTGGCCGCGCACGGCATACGCGCAGCCCAAATACCCAACCAAACCCATTCGCCTGCTGGTCGGAAACACCGCCGGCGGCACGCCCGATACGCTGGCGCGCATGATAAGCCCGCACTTAAGTGAAGCGTTGGGGCAACCGATTGTGATCGAGAATCGCCCCGGCGCGTCCGGCGTGCTCGCCGCGAGCATGCTGGCCAAGGCCGCGCCGGATGGTTACACGCTGCTGGCGGTTGCACCCGGCTTCGCAGTGATCTCGGCCTTGCAACCGAATTTGCCCTTTGACGCGATCAAGGATTTTTCCGCCGTCACCAGCATCGGTTTTTCAACCAATGCCCTGGTCGTCGCGCCCTCCGTGGGCGTCAAGTCAGCGAAGGAGCTGATTGCGTTGGGCCACGCACGCCCCGGAAAAATCCTGTTTGCTTCCGCCGGCGCGGGGAGCGTGACGCATCTGAATGCGGAGCGATTTCGTCTCGCTGCCGGCATCAAGGCGGTGCATGTGGGTTTTAAGGGCCAACCGGAATTTCTGATCGAAATTGTTGCCGGACGCGTGCATTTTGGCGTCGCCGGATTGGGGCCCGCGCTGCCGCTGATCAAGGATGGGCGCTTGCTGCTGCTGGCGGTAAACCCCAACCGCACGCCGATTTTTCCCGATGTGCCCGCCATGTCGGAGTTTCTGTCCGGCGTGGGCCGCGATGGTTCGCACATGTGGCTCGCGCCCGCCGGCACGCCGCGCGCGATTCTGCATCAGATCAGCAAGGAACTCGCCCGCGCGTTGGCCCAGCCCGATGTCAAAGAGCGATTGCAGAACATCGCGTTCCACGTCGCGCACAGTTCACCCGAGGAAACCGATCGATTGATACGGGGCGACATTGCGTCGTTTAACAAGCTGGTGCGTGATGCGGGACTGCGTGCCAGATAAGGGTTACAGCATGAATCGCTTACACAAAACCTCGGCGGTGGCGGCGATAGCAGCCGTGACCATTAGCCTGTTGACTGCGCTAATATCAACCCACGCCACCGCGCAACAAAAGTTCCCCGCCAAACCCATACGCATTATCGTCGCCTTCACCGCCGGCGGCACGCCCGACACGCTGGCGCGCGTCATCGGCCAAAAAATGAGCGAACACTGGGGCCAGCCGGTGATCATTGAAAACCGGCCCGGCGCCAGCGGCGCGATTGCCGCGCACCTCGTGGCGAAGGCCACGCCCGACGGCTACACGCTGTTGGCCACGTCCGCGAGCATTGCCATCAATGTGGCGATGCAAATCAAACAGCCTTACGACACCTTGAAGGACTTGTCCGGTGTCGCCAACATCGGCTACAGCACCGACGCACTGGTGGTGGCGCCGGCACTCGGCATCAAATCGCTGCGCGACTTCATTGCGCACGGCCGCGCGCATCCGGGCAAGCTGCTGTTCGGCTCGTCGGGCACCGGCACCTCCGTACATCTCGCCAACGAAAAACTCATCAGCGAAGCCGGCATCAAGGCGGTGCATGTGCCGTTCAAGGGGCTGCCGGAGTTTCTGATTGACATCTCCGCCGGACGCATCCACTTTGGCGTTGCCGTGCTGGGTGCCGCGCGGTCACTGATCAACGACGGCAAACTGGTGTTGCTGGCGGTAGGCCCTTCGCGCTCGCCGCTGTATCCCGACGTGCCCGCCATCGCCGAAACGCTGCCCGGCTTTACGCGTCAAGGTTCGCAAGGACTTTACGCACCCGCCGCCGTGCCGCGCGCCCTGCTGATGCAACTCAGCCGCGAAGTCGGCCGTGTGCTCGAACTGAAGGACGTGCGCGATCGACTGCAGGAAATGGGCTTTCATATCGCGCATACGCTGCCCGACGAGACCGACCGCTTGTTGCGATTGGATATACAGTCGTTTACCAAGCAGGTGCGGGCATTGGGGCTGCGGGCGAACTAACTTCGTGGGCACGTTTCTGCGCCCACCATCCAATGACCCGCGTGGGCACAAGGGACGTGCCCACCCTCGCTTCCTTTGTCAGCGCAAACCTACCAGATTACAACGGATTAAGCGTAGTCAGCGGCCATGCGCATTGCACTAAAAGCGACATACTCGTCTGAAAATGTTGCCCCTTGCGCTTCGTCTCCAGCAAGCCATCTGTCCAGAGCCTCTTCATTTGCAGCAATTGCAGACTTAAGTTCCTGAAGTTCAGGCAACGAAGATCGCTTTATCAGCATCTCTCTGAGGAGGTCATCAGGAATACCGAACTTTTCCGCAAACGGGATCAACTTATGAAGTTCGCTGGGAACGCGAGAACTATTGATAGTGGTCATGGTGCAAGACACCTCACGTTAAATAAGGGCTGCAGTTTGTAATCAAGAATACGGTACGTTTTATCCTTTTGCTTTACTGCACCTTTGCCCCTGAAGCCTTAACCACCTTAGCCCACTTCTCCGTCTCCATCTTGTGTATCGCCCAGAAATCCGACGGGCTGCCGGCAATCGGCGTGCCGCCCAGATCGGCGAGGCGTTGCAGCATTTTCGGATCGCGCAGCAGCTCATTCACCTCGCGGTTAACGCGATTAACGATAGCCGCGGGCGTGCCCTTGGGCGCACCGACGCCGAACCACGCGCTGGCCTCGTAACCCGGCACGGTTTCGGCAACGGTCGGCACGTTGGGCAAGGCCGGTGAGCGCTGCGCGGTGGTCACCCCCAGCGCGCGCAGGTCGCCCGAGCGGATGTAGCCGATGGAGGACGGCATGTTGTCGAAGATCACGTGCATCTGCCCGGCAATCATGTCGATCAGCGCGGGGCCCGCGCCCTTGTACGGCACGTGCAGCATGTTCACGCCGGTCATCATCTTGAACATCTCGCCCGACAGATGCACCGACGTGCCGCTGCCCGACGACGCCCAGTTGATTTTGCTGCCGGGCGCTTTGCCGTGGGCGATGAACTCGGCCACGGTGCGCGGCGCGAAGTTCTTGTTGGTGACCACCATTACGTTGGGCACGCGTATAAAACCCGCGATCGGCTCCACATCGGCGAGGAAGTTAAAATTCAGTTTTTCGTAGAGTGAGGCGTTGATGGCGTTGGCGGGGTTCACCAGAAACCAGGTGTAGCCGTCGGGCGCGGCCTTGATCGCGATTTCGGTACCGAGGTTGTTGCCGGCGCCGGGACGATTGTCGATCACGATGGTTTGACCGAGTTTTTCCGACAGACGCTGCCCTATGATGCGCGCAAGAATGTCGGTGGTGCCCGCGGGCGGATACGGCACGATCCAGCGGATCGAGCGCGCGGGCCAGTCGGCGGCCGCTGCGTTGCCCACGGCAAAAAAAGCCATCGCCGCCACAAATATACTCAACACCCCATTTTTCGAACGCATGTTGCACCCCATCGGTAAAAAACAAGAAATAAAACCGGCACCCGTCATTCCCGCGCACACGGGAACGACGGCATTATTGGCATATCTCATAATACCGTGTTCCCACCATAAAGTGGACACGCGGGAACACACCCCTCGCGGCCCATGTAAACTGCGCTTCCCGTCACTGTGAAGGCTGGCCAGACCATGTTGTCCACGTTGTTTACGACCCTGCTGCGCGCCGCGGCGCTGTGCGCCCTTGCAATGAACGTTGCTTACGCCGCCGACTGGAAACCCGACAGGATCATCGAGCTCGTCGTGCCCACCGGCCCCGGCAGCGGGGTCGATGCCTCGGCGCGCACGGTTCAGCAGATATTCCAGTCGAACAAACTGGTGGAACAGGCGATCAACACCACCAACAAGCCGGGCGGCAATTACGGCATCGCGATGAATTATCTTGCTCAACACAACGGCGACGCGCACAAGTTGATGGTGCAGACCACCACGCCGCTCACCGCCGCGATTCAAGGGCAACTGAAGCTCAACTACTTTGAATTCACGCCGATTGTGAATCTAATTTCGGAACCGATTGCATTTGTGGTGGCGGCGAATTCGCCCATCAAGACCGCGCGCGATCTGACGGCCAAACTGAAAGCGGATCCCGAATCCGTGAGCATTGCGCTGTCGGCGGCGCGCGGCAATGCGTTTCATATCACTGCCGCGCTGGTGGGGCGCTCGGTGCAAGCCGACATCAAGAAATTAAAAATCGTGGTGTTCACGGCGTCGAGCGATGGCGTGATCGCCGCTGCCGGTGGGCATGTGGATGTAATGGCGGCCACACCCGCCACGGTGATGCCGCTGGTGCAGGCCGGCAAGGTGCGCATCATCGGCATCGCCTCGAATACGCGCTTGAAAGGCAACGCCGCTTCGGTGCCCACGTTTAAAGAGCAAGGCATCGACGCGGTGTTTGACGTGCCGCGCGGATTTATCGGCCCGCGCGGACTGTCGGCGGATCAGGTGCGTTATTGGGACGTTATTTTCGCGCGCATGGTGAAATCCGACGACTGGAAGCAGGCGGTGGAAAAAAACCAGTGGGTCGAGCAGTATATGAACAGCGCCGACTTCGGCCGCGAACTGCGGCGCCAGCACGGCATCTTGAAAGATGTGTTGAGTGAATTGGGCATGGTGCAGTAGTCAAAAATATATGTTTAAAAACATATACTTAACATCAATTTCTCTGGCGAGCCTGCTGACCGCGAGCACTGGTGCGCTGGCGCAACCCTATCCCGCCAAACCGGTGCGCATGGTCGTCGGCTTTGCGCCCGGTGGCAGCACGGATATCGTCGCGCGGCTGTTGTCGCGCAAGCTGACCGACAGCCTGGGACAATCGTTTGTGATTGAAAATCGCGCGGGCGCATCCTCCAATATTGCCGCGCAACTGGTCGCGCGCGCGCCCGCCGATGGCCTGACGCTGCTCTACATGACGAGCACGCTGGCCGTGAATGTCAGCCTGTTCCCGAATCTGCCGTTCGATCTGAACAAGGATTTTGTGCCGGTGACGCCGGTGGTGGACATCCCGAGTTTTTTGTCGGTGCATGGCTCGCTGCCGGTGAAATCGGTGAAGGAACTGATCGCGCTGGCGAAATCGCGCCCCGGTGAAATTACCTACGGCTCGGCGGGCAGTGGCAGCGCCACGCATCTGGCGACCGAACTGTTTAAGTCCATCGCGGGCATCAACATCGTACACGTGCCGTATAAAGGTTCCGGCCCCGCCACGACGGATTTTCTCGGTGGGCATGTGCAGGTGCTGTTCGTGTTCAACGCAGAGCACGTCAAGACCAACGCCAAAATCGGACGCCTGCGCGCGCTGGCAGTCACCACGCGCAAGCGTCTGAGTGATTTTCCCGCGCTGCCCACCATGATCGAAGCGGGTGTCGCCAATTACGAAGCCAGTGTGTGGAATGGCGTGCTCGCGCCCACGGGCACGCCGCGCGACATCGTGACGCGGCTGAATACTCAAACCGCGCAAGCCATTCGCGAACTCACGCCGACGCTGGCGGAAATGGGCGCTTATCCGATGACCATGAGCCCGGATGAATATGCGGAATTCGTGCGCCGCGAAATCGGCAAGTGGGCCAACGTGGTCAAAATATCGGGAGCACGCGCGGAATGACCGGCTTGCGGTTGGCAGCGATCACCGGCATTACCGCACTGGCGTTCCCGCTTGGTGGTACGGTCGGCGCGGTGCAAGCACAGACGCACGCTTACCCCAGCAAGCCCATTCGTTTTGTCGTGCCGTTTACGCCGGGCGCGCTGAACGATCTGCTGGCGCGTTTGGTCGGCGAACAGTTGGGGGTGCGGCTCGGACAGCGCGTCGTCGTCGATAACCGGCCCGGCGCGGGCACCATGCTCGGCAGTGATCTGGTGGCGAAATCCGCCGCGGACGGTTACACGCTGCTGCTGTCGTCGGCGCCGCTCGCCATCAATCCGCATCTGGTGGCGAAGGTGCCGTTCGATGCGCTGCGTGATTTTGCGGGCGTTACGCAAATCGGCGCGGTGCCGTTTGTCATCGTCTGCCATCCGGATTTCAGTGCAAAGTCCATCACCGAACTGGTGGCGCAAGCCAAGGCCAAGCCCGGCCAATTCGTCTACGGCGCGACAGTCGCCGGGCAACTGATGATTGAAATGTTCAAGTCCGCCGCCAAGGTCGATATCGTGTATGTGCCCTACAAAGGGCTGGCGCCTGCCATGGTGGATGTGATGGGCGGACGCGTGCATCTCACGCTGGGCACGTATTCGTCGCTGGGGCCGCACGTCAAGGCGGGACGCTTGCGCGCGCTGGCGGTGACCAGCAAGGCACGCACGCGCATTGCGCCCGACGTGCTCACAATAGCCGAAGCGGGTTACAAGGATTTTGACGGCACGTCGTGGTACGGCATGTCCGTCGCGAGCCGCACGCCGCCGGCGATCGTGGCGCGCCTGCACAGCGAAACCGTGTCGATATTAAGGTTGCCCGAGATCGAGCGGCGGCTCAATGCCGAGGGCGTTGATATCGTGGGCAGCGATCCAGCGGCCTTCGATCAATTCATAAGACTGGAAACCGCGCGCTGGGGAAAAGTGATCAAAGACGCCGGGATCAAAGCCGGACAGGAGCCCTGATGAGTATCAACAATCTGCACCAAAGCCATGATCGTCAAAAAAAGAATCCGGGGGAGCCCGACGCCGCCGAGACCATCGCCGCGCATCTGGCGCGCACGCGTTTTGAGGATTTACCCGCCAGCGTGATCGAAGCCGCGAAGATTTCCATCCTCGATACGCTGGGATGCGTGCTCGCGGGCACGCCGTGCGATGACGTGATTGCCATTCGCAAAGTCGCCACCGCCTGGGGCGGCCAGCCTTGCAGCACCCTCATCGGTAGTAGCGGCAGCGCACCCGTAAAGCTGCCCGCCGCCAGTGCCGTGCTCGGTAACGGCGCGGCGATTCATCAATTCGATTTTGACGATACGCACGATCAGGCGGTGATGCATCCATCGTCGGCCAGTCTGATGCCCGCTTTGGCGGTTGCCGAGAGTCTGGGTGGTGTGAATGGCAAATCCATCATCACCGCCGTGGCGCTGGCAAATGATTTGTCGAGCCGCGTGGGTCTCGCGGCCAGCGGCCGCATGTGGGATCACCCGTGGTTTCGCGCGCCGGTGATAGGCCTCTTTGGCGCGACCGCGGCGTCGGCAAAAATCATGGGCGCCACCGCGCAACAGCACGTACATGCGCTGGGCCTCACGCTGCCGCAGGTCAGCGGCACGTGGGCGAGCCTGCACCACAAAGGCTCCAGCGTACGTTCGATACGCGATGGGCTAACCTATCGCAACGGCGTGCTGGCGGCCGAACTGGCGATGAACGGCATTCGTGGCGACGGCGAAGTGTTCGACGGGCCGTATGGCTTTTATCAGGCGTTTTTTCGCGGCGACTATGATCGCGGCGCGCTGCTAGATGGCCTCGGCCAGCGTTATGAAACCGAACGCATTTCATTGAAACCGTGGCCGTGCATACGGCATTTGCACACGGCGCTGACGGCGGTGCTGGAATTGCTGACGAAAAAAAATCTGGCCTTTGACGACATCAAAGAAGTGATGCTCGGGCTGGGACATGTGAATGTGGATCGCTGCCGCCCGGTGGCGCTCGGCAGCGTGCCCGAAAATCACATTGATCTGGCGGGCAACATGCATTTTGCCGTGGCCGCCGCGATACGCCATCGCGGCATTCCGCTGGCGCTGTATCACGACACCCGGCTCGCGGACGACGTGATTACCCATGCCATGCCCAAAGTGCGCTGGGCCTACGATGCCACGCTCGATGGTCATACCTTCGAAGCCAGCCGCGTGGAAATCACCCTGAACAACGGCCAACGTTTCAGCGCGCGCTGCGATGTCGCGTTGGGACATCCCGACAATGCGATGTCGTCCGAGCAGCGCATCAACAAATTCCTTGACTGTGCGGCCGCCGCGCTGGCACCGGTGGCCAAACCGCGGGCGATGCAAATTGTCGAAGCGGTGGCGCGACTGGAACGGCTGGATACGATAGCGCCGTTGATGGCGTTGCTGGCATAAACGTAATGCGTGCATTGCGTGTCTGAACCACAAAACAAGAAAGGCCCGCTCGCCGGCATACGCGTCATTGATCTGTCGCGCGTGCTGGCCGGGCCGTACTGCGGCTCGGTTCTCGCGGATCTGGGCGCGGACGTGATCCGTGTCGAGCATCCCACGCAACGCGATGAAGTGCGCACCTGGGCACCCGTGGTCGATGGCCTGTCGGCGGCGTTCGCGGCGGTGAATCACAGCAAGCGCGGGATGGTAATCGATCTCGCGAACGCAGAGGGTGCGGGCGTATTCAAAAAACTCATCGCCGGCGCCGATGTGCTGATCGAAAATTTCCGCCCGGGCACGCTGGAGCGTTTTGGTCTCGGCCATGACGTGCTGCGTGGCATCAATTTGCGGCTGGTACATTGCGCGATTCGCGCATTCCCGGCGGGCACGGCGGGCGAAAAATTGCCCGGCTGCGAAGCCTCGATGCAGGCGCGCACCGGCATGATGAGCCTCACCGGCGAACATGACGGCGAGCCGGTGCGCTGCGGTGTCAGCGTCGTCGATCTGGGCACGGGTCTGGCATCGGTAATCGCCGTGTTGTCGG
This sequence comes from Betaproteobacteria bacterium UBA5216, assembly GCA_002412495.1. Classification (GTDB taxonomy): domain Bacteria; phylum Pseudomonadota; class Gammaproteobacteria; order Burkholderiales; family SG8-41; genus UBA5216. The sequence goes on along the minus strand of DHVE01000089.1, from coordinate 11,292 downwards.
CCCTGCGCGAGCGGGATCGCAGTGGACAGGGCCAGTTGGTCGAGCCGGCACTGTTACGCACGGCGGCGAATTTCATCAACTATCAGATTGCCGGTTACTCGCTGGCGAACGTGATACCGGAACGTTACGGCAGTGGCCATCAGTTGCTGGCGCCCTACGGCAATTTTCATTGCGCCGATGGCGCGGTGCTGATCGCCGCCGGCAACGACAGGTTGTGGGCAAAGCTGTGCGAAGCGCTCGCGCTCTACGACACCGCCGGGAACATGCCTTACCCGATGCTGGCCTTGCGCATTGCCAATCGTGACGCAGTGAACGGGCTCGTGGACGAGGCAGTAGCCGGGCGCAAGCGGCAGGATGTACTGGACGTGCTGATCGCGGCAGGCATTCCGTGTGCGCCGGTGAACAACGTGGCGGAATTCGTGAGCGACGCCACGCTCGAACGCGCGCACGTGCTCGACAAGCTGCCGTTGCACGATAATAAGCACGACCATAAACAAAACGATAAATCGATCACCCTCGCGGGGCCGTTGTTCGCGGCGGAATTTCTGCCCGTGAACCGGCGTGCGCCACCGCGTCTTGATGAGCACACCGACGAGGTGCTGCGCGCGCTCGGCTATTCAGAAAACGAAATCCAGAAACTGCGCGCGTCACACGCGGTCGGCTGATGGCATCCCATTAATTTAATCAATAAAAACATAAGCTTATGACGACTCACGACGGACACTACGAAGTTTACTGGCCGCGCTCGCCGCGCCAGACCGGCATCCAGCCGCTTGCCAAACGGCTCGACACGTTGAATGGCAAAGTCATCGCGCAGGTTTGGGACTTTCTGTTTCGCGGTGATGCGGTGTTTGAGCATCTTGAAACCGCGATCAAGAAACAATACCCGGACGTAAAGTTCGTGAGCTGGCGTGAATTCGGCAGCTCGCACGGCGGCGAGGAAAAAGAGGCGCTGGCCGAGTTCGCGAAAAAGTTCAAAGCAATGGGGGTCGATGCCGTCATCAGCGGCATGGCGTGTTGAGGCTCCTGCACGCCCGCCGTGTTGCGGGCCAGTGCAGCGTGCGAGGCACTCGGTTATCCAACGTCCTCCCTCACCTGCGAAGGGTTTTGCCGGCAAGCGGCAGCCACATCGATTGGGCTCGGCATGCCCAATATTCCGCTGGCGCTGGTGCCGGGACACATCGGCACCAAGAGCGACGAGGAATTGCGCCGCGATGTGATTGAAACCACGGCAAAGCACGTGATTGAAAACCTGACCGTGCAACCCGCCGTCAAGGGCAAGAGCGGCGAACCCGGCGCGCGCGATATCGTGTTCAAGGGCGGCTTCAATGCCGTGAACCAGTATTTTTACGATAACGAATTGTCCGACGGTTTGCCCATCGTGCCGCCAACGCGCGAGGCCATCGACGAATTTTTGAAATTCACCGACCGCGATCCAAATGAAGTGCTGGGTGTGATCCTCCCCGACAGCCGCGCGGCGACCATCTGGAGCATCGCGGTCAACGGCGTAATGGCAGGCTGCAAACCGGAATACATGCCGATTCTGATCGCGGCGATCGAGGGCATGTGTGATCCGCAGTACGGCGTCGAGCACAGCGGCAATACACCCGGCGGCGAAAATCTGATCATCATCAACGGGCCAATCATCCAGCAACTCGGTTTTAACTACACGCAGGGTGCGTTGCGCGATGGCTTCATGCCCAACACCACCATCGGGCGCTTTTGGCGTTTGTATCTGCGCAACGTCGCGGGATTTTTGCCGCACAAAACCGACAAGGCTACCTATGGCAACACCTGGCGCGTGGTGCTCGCCGAAAACGACGAAGTGCTGAAAAGAATCGGCTGGGCCAACACCGCCGAGGAAATGGGATTCAACGCCGGCGACAACGTGGTGACGGTCGCGCGCTATACCGGCGGCGGGTCGTTCTCGTCGGTGTCCGGCAGCACGCCGGAAGAACTACTGCCGTACGTGGCCGATTCGGTATTGAAATACCACATGTGGCAGATCACGTTCACCACCAGCCACGGTAACGGCATGCTGCGCCCGCTGGTAGTGCTCAGTCCGATCATTGTCGAAACCATCGCCAAGGCCGGCTGGACCAAGGCCGATGTAAAGCAATATCTCTACGACCACGCACGCCTGCCGGCATGGGAATTCGAGCGCCAGTTGCGCGTGTGGAACATCCGCGGCGTGTGGGATTTAAAAGACGACGTGCGCAACGGCCGCATCCCGAAAGTGTTTTATGAATCGGACGACGAAAACCGGCTGGTACCGATTGTGTGGAAGCCCGAAGATTTTATGATCGCCGTGACCGGCGACCCGCTGCGCAACAACATGTATGTGTTTGCGCATAACGGCTTTTTGGGGTTCCCGACGGGCAAGAAAGTGCGGTTGCCGAAGGATTGGGACGCGAAACTGCAAAAACCGTAGGATGGGTGGAGCGCAGCACAACCCACCATTCGCGCCATACACCTAATAATGTGCTTTGCCCGATTATCGTTGCGATGGGTTACACCCATCCTACGGAGACTGTGCTATGGGTTCCCGCCTGCGCGGGATCGACAACTTGGTGTTATGCGTTTTTGGGTTAATCCAATCGCTAGAACATCATCTGCCCGCCATTAATCTGCAGCGACTGCCCGGTAACGTAGCTCGACGCTGGCGAACACAAAAACCGCACCACGGTCGCGATCTCTTCGGCATCACCCTTGCGGCCTAGCGGGATCATCGAATCGCCCAGCGGCGCGGTGCGGCCCGCCGCACGCACGGTGTTCATCTGTCCCGGCGCGATGCAATTGGCGCGGATATTGCGATCACCGAACTCGCGCGCGATGCCGCGCGTGAATCCGACAAGGCCGTGCTTCGCCACCGAACCATGAATGCGTTTTTTTGCGCCTGACAAACTCATCATGCCGCCCAACGTGACGATACTGCCCCCGCCGTTTGCAATCATCGACGGAATACACGCCTGCGCCAGATAAAATGCGCCGTCGAGCGTGATGGCAAGCGGCGTGCACCATTCGTCGTAGCTCAATTCGAGAAACGGTTTTTCGGTGCGTACCGAGGCGTTCAACACCAAAAAATCCACGCGGCCGAATTTCTGCATCACGCTTTCGACCATCCCCTTGGCTGCTTTGGCATCGGCGATATCCGCCACATACACTTCGGCCTGCCCGCCCGCCGCGCGGATTTCGTCGGCGACTTTTTTTGCGTCATCCACCGAATGCCGCGTGTTGATGGCGACCGCCGCGCCGCCCTTGGCGAGTTCCAGCGCGGTGGCGCGCCCGATGTTTTTCGCAGCGCCCGTGATCAACGCCACTTTTCCCGCCAGTTCTCCATTACGTTCCGTCATTTGATCCTCCTCAAATTGTGTGCACGCGTCACAAAATTATTCCACAAAGTGGGTAAACAGCGCCCGCGAACCGGAGTCGGACTATACTATGCCTGCTAACGGTATGATGGAGAATGAAAACATGATGTACAAAACCTTCGAAGCCCGGCCTATAGGCGGCGCCTTGGGCGCGGAAATATACGGCGCGAACCTCAAGAACTTTGACAATGCAGACCAGTGGAAGGAGTTGCAGCAAGCGCTAGATGAATTCCTGGTGATCGCCATTCGTGGGCAGGAACTCTCGCCTGCGGATCAGTACGCCGTCGGCAAACGCTTTGGCAATCCATGCTTCTATCCTTTTGCAAAAGGCATGGATGATTTTCCGGAGATGACACGCATCGTCAAGGAAGCCGGTGAGCGTGAAAATTTCGGCAATGACTGGCACTCTGACACGCCATACCTGGCGGAACCGCCGAGCATCACCATGCTGTATTCGGTCGAGACGCCGCCCAAGGGCGGCGATACGCTCTATGCGAACATGCAGAAGGCTTATGATGAACTGTCACCCGGCCTCAAGAAAATGATTTCCGGCGTGACAGGCGTATTCAGCGCGGGACTCAAATACAAGCCGGGCGGCAATCGCGCCGCGCATCATAAACGCATCGTGAACATGCCTGTTACCAACTCCGAAAACGCCGATGCGTTCGAGTCTAAACACCCCATCGTGCGCACGCATCCGCGAACCGGCAAAAAGGCGCTGTATTGCAGCGCGCTGCACACCTTGCGGCTCGATGAAATGACCGAGCGTGAAAGTCGCCCGATCATCAACATGCTGAACGATCATGCCATCACGCCGGAATTTACCTGCCGCGTGCGCTGGGAGCCCGGCCAACTGACAATCTGGGACAACCGCCTCACCATGCACAACGCGATTAACGATTACCACGGCACGCGGCGCGAAATGCGGCGGCTGACAGTGGGGCCGGAAAAGCCGGTATAGACAACCCAGGGTTTTTCGCGGGGCGGATACCTGCCGTCCCGCGAATATTGTCTCAGTCGCGGCGTGCGCAACGATTACCACGGAGAAACATCATGGCGGCGTATCTCATCGCGGACATTGACGTGCTCGATCCGACCGGATTTTCCGAGTATCAGCAACAAGTGCCCGCAACGATAGCGCAATACGGCGGCCGTTACCTGGTTCGCGGCGGATCACCCGAGACGCTGGAAGGCGCGTGGTCGCCCAAGCGATGTGTCGTGCTGGAATTTCCGAACATGGCGCAACTCAAGACATGGTACGCGTCACCGGAATATGCACCGCTGATCGCGATTCGGGAACGCACCACCCGCTCGAAACTGGTGGCCACCGAGGGAATATAGAACTTCATAGGGCGGGGCCACCCCGCCCCAACTGGGGTTAGCCTCCCAGCACCGACGCGGCCGGCTTGACCTTGCCGCTCTCCACACTCAACACGGCCGCCACCAGCCTTTCGTTCGCCGGCGTCGGAACGCCGACCTCCTTGCCCTTGCGCACAATCAGGCCATTCATGAATTCGATTTCGGTCTTGCGTCCCTTGGCCATGTCCTGCGCCATCGACGGACGCTGAATATTGGCGCGCGGATTCGCCGCCTTGCGATTTTTCATGAACTGTTCCACTTCGGCCAGCATGGCCGGATCGCCCGCGCTGGCCTTTTCAAGTTGCTCAGGCATCAGCTTGCCCATTTTTTCGAGCTTCAGGCCCAAGGCCTTGCCGACACGTATGGATTCGCCCGCGACCTGAATCGCGAAACGCCGGATCGCGTCATTGGTATCACAGGCGTGCCCCGTCAAACCCGTGGCCGCACAAATACCGTTGCTCATGCCGTTTTGGGTAAGTTTGGTCCAGCGTTCGCCCTGCAAATTGGTGGTGGCCTTGGCACTGTCGATCAGCGAGAACATTTTCACCAGTTCAGTCACGCGATCCGTGATACGGCCATGAATTTCGCCGACGCGAAACACCGTGTGTTTGTCGCCGCCTTTTTCCGCCATGCGGCGGATGCGCCCCGGCGCGTACAGCTCCACCGAAATCACAGAAGCAATCGTGCCCACCACGCGCTCGGCGCCCAGCACGCCCGCGATGGTGTCTTCGTTCCAACAGTTTTGCAGCGACACTGCGAAACCGTCCTTCGCCAGATACGGCGCGATGGCCCTGGTCACGCGCTCGGTGTCGTACGATTTGACCGAAATGAACACGATGTCAAACGGCGGCTGCCCGGCCAGCGTATCGAGGTCTTTGTAGTGCAGCGTCTTCGCCGTTTTGACGACGAATTTTTCCGGATCGGTCACACCATCGAGATCGAGCCCCTTGGCACGGATAGTGTCGATATGTTCCGGCCAGAAATCGATCAGCGTGACGTCTTCGCCGTGGTGCGCAAAATAACCGCCGACATAACCGCCCAGCGCGCCCGTGCCCATCATTGCAATGCGTTTGCTCATGTTGTTCTCCTTGGGAATCCAAAACCTCGTTAGTCCGCGCGCGCGCCGGAATCCTTCACCGGCTTCGCCCAGCGATTGAAATCATCCCGCAGCATTTTTGCGCTGTCTTCCAGCGACGCCGCAATCACTTCGGCACCGTCGGCCGCCATGCGGGTGTTGATCTCCGGGTCTTTTAATTTACGCGCGATTTCGCTGTTGAGTTTTGCTACCACGCCACGCGGCGTGGCGGCGGGCGCGACGATCACGTAGAACGATTCAACCACGTAACCGGGCAAGCCCGATTCGCCAATCGTGGGCACCTCGGGCATGGGTGTGTAGCGTTTGGCGCTGCTCATGGCCAGCCCACGCAACCGGCCACCACGCACGTGCGGCAGCACCGGCACCACGCTGGAAAAACGCATCTGGATATTGCCCGCCAGCAAATCCACGATCGCCGGCGCCGCGCCCTTGTACGGGATATGCACGATATCGATGCCCGCCAGGCCATTGAACAACACGCCCGCCAGATGCGTGGACGAGCCGTTGCCCGACGAGCTGTAATTCATTTTCCCCGGGTTGGCTTTGGCGTAAGTAATCAGATCCTTGACACTGGTCGCCGGAATCTTGGGATGCACCACCAGAAAATACGGTGAGTTGGTGGCCGCGATCACCGGCGTGAAATCCTTGAAGGTGTCGTAGCGCAACTTCGCGTACAAATGCGGATTGATGGTCAACACCGCGCTCGGCGTGACAAACAGCGTGTAACCGTCGGGCGCGGCCTTTGCCACCAGTTCCGCGCCGAGATTGCCGCCGGAACTGGGACGGTTATCGACCACCACCGGCTGTCCCCAGCTTTCCAGCAGCTTTTGGCCGATGATGCGCGCTAGTGTGTCGCTGCCGCCACCTGCCGCATACGGGGAAATCAGGCGGATGGGTTTGGTCGGATAGTCCTGTCCAGAACTTGTCGAGGCGGCCTGTGCGCCCGTGACAGTCCCCAGCATCAGCAACCCCGCCGCGATACTCGAGCGCCGCATCACTTGGCTACCAGCGAAATAATCTTCTTAAGATTTCCCGGCGTCTCGAAGTGCTTCAATAAATCGTACAACGCGCGCGCCTTGTCATCACCCATTACCGGAGTCACCAGTCCGTCGAACTTGCCCCACACCTCGTCTTCGCTCATGGGATTGTCGGCGTGGCCGAGCACGATGTTTGTATCCGCGTGCAAAGGCTTGGCTTCGCCCTCCACGTACACATCAAGATGCGCCTCGTATTGCGGCTGATCGGGCACGACTTCGACTTCCGTGACATCGGCGATGGCCTTAAGCCGCGCGTCCTGCGTCAGCTTGTCGGTGAAGTCCGACGCGACGAGCCGGTACCCCGTCAGGCCCATCGCCATGCAATAACGCACGCTGAACTTATGCGCGAGCGCCGTCTGCGGATTCAACTGATTAGCCACCACCACCACGTTGGGATGCACTTTCGCGTGCACCTTGGTAATCTTGCGTCCACCCACCGCCGCCGCAAGCTTGCGCGAGGTTTGAATCGCGGCGTGCGTGGCGCGGCAACTCGCGTATGGCTTGAAGCCGTTGCGTTTCATTTCCCAATAGCTAAAATCCATCGGCGGCACTTCGACTTTGCGATCCTGTATGAAGGCGTCGAGCAGGCCCTTTTCGAGTTCCAGCAGCTTGGTCGAGGATTGAAATCCCTCGCGCGCCAGTTCGGCGGCGAGTATGCCGTCCATCGCGGCCTTGCCGCCGTGGAACGGTTTGGCATGCGTGCCGAACGAGCCCACCAATCCACCCGCCGTGGTGGCCGCCACACCCACGGCGTATTCCGTTTGTTGCGGCGTAAGACGCATCAACACGGAGGCCACCACCGCGGCCCCCACGCGCCCGAACACCGAGGTCGGATGCAAACCGCGCCGGTGCAGACTGCGTCCCACGCCCGGCGGCCCGCCGCCCGCCAATCGCGCCATCACTTCAAAGCCGGTGATGTAGGCCGCCAGCATGTCTTTTTCGTTGCTGCCAAGTTGCCCTGCCACCGCCAGCGCCGCGGTGCCGCACACGCAACTGATATGGCCCGCGCCCATCTGATGCGAATCGTCGTAATCCATGGCGTGCGCCATGGTGCCGTTGGCGAGCGCCGCAAACGCCGGTGCGGTGCGTCCGCCCAGGAACACCTGCGCCTCGCCGCGCGCGCCCCAGCCTTCGACCACGCGCCGCACCGGACGCACGCAGTCGTCGTCCCATGCACCGATGGCGCAGCCCATCACATCGATCAGCGCGACCTTGGCGGCGACCAAAATGTCGGCGGGAAATTCACGCGTGAGCGCGCCCGCGGCGTAATCGGAAACCTGTTTACTGCGTGAAATATTGATTTCGGTCGGTGCATTCATGATGGCTCCTGTGGGTCGCCCGTTTTGAAGATAGCGATGAAGATTACGGGGGGCAAATCTTACGGCGAAACACCCTCGCCCGTCCACGCCGCTGGCCACCGCTGGCCGCCTGAAGCCTTGTCAATGCGTGGACGCCTCCGTGATACATGGTAATGGGGGTTTTGGGTTACGATCATCGTTCCATGAAAAATTCCACATTCGTTCTTTTGTCGCTTGCCACGATTGCCGGCGTATTCGCAGTCACGGCGCGGGCGCAGACCGCCGCAACGAGCGCGGCGCAGGCGTGGCCCAGCAAGCCCATACGCGTCATCACCCCGGTGCCCGCCGGCGGCACGCCCGATGTGGTGGCGCGCATGGTCACGCCGGGACTCTCGGCGATTCTCGGCCAACAACTCGTGGTGGACAATCGCGGTGGCGCGGGCGGTTTGATCGGCGCCGAACTCGCGGCGCGCGCCGCACCGGACGGCTACACGCTGTTTTTCAGCAGCCCCGGCTCGCTCACCATCCTGCCCCATCTCCAAAAACAAGTGGCGTACAACACGCTACGAGACTTCGTGCCGGTAAGCCTGGTGTGCATCGGGCCGTTTTTGCTGATCACACATCCGTCGATGCCGGTGAAAACGCTGAAAGACTTGCTCGCGCTCGCCAAATCGCAACCCGGCAAATGGAATTACGCCTCGGCGGGTAACGGCGCGATCAATCATCTGGCGATGGAGCTCTTCAAGAACATGGCCGGCGTCAACATCACGCACGTGCCCTACAAAGGCGCGCCGCAGGCCGTTACGGACGTGATTGGCGGCAACGGCGTACACATGATGCTCAACTCGATTCCGCCGGTGATACAACACGTCAAGTCCGGGCGCGTGCGCCTGCTTGGCGTGTCGAGCGCGCGCCGCTCGCCGCAGTTGCCCGATGTACCGACACTGAGCGAAGCCGGTGTGCCGGGCTATGAGTTAAGCACCTGGTTCGGCATGCTGGTGCCGACAAACACACCCAAGGACATCATCGCGCGTCTGCATGGCGCGCTGGTGAAGGTGACGCGCGCACCCGAAACGAAGACGCAATTCGAAACACTGGGTTACGACGTGGTGGGCGGCACACCGGAAGAATTCGCTGCTTACATCCGCGGAGAAAATGAAAAATACGCGAAGATCGTCAAACTCATTGGCGCGAAGGTGGATTGAATTCAAAATTGTTTTGACACAGATTTACGCAGATTAAATTCCAAACCGATGGTGAAGCTGTCTGCGTGTATCCCCGTTAATCTGCGTCCAAGAAATACTCTTGTTTTTGATGCGTGCCTCGCGCGCTATTCAGGAAAGTGAATATGACTACCCACAAATCCGAAATCCGCGACAACATGCGCATCGACTGGGATGTGCCCATCACCATGGACGACGGCATCGTGTTGCGCGCCGATATCTTTCGTCCGGTAGCGGATGGCAAATACCCCGCGATCATGAGTTATGGCCCTTATGGCAAGGGCCTCGCGTTTCAGGAAGGCTACAAAACCGCGTGGGAGATCATGTGCCGCGAAAACCCCGATGCGGTGGCGGGTAGCTCCAACAAATATCAGAACTGGGAAGTCGTCGATCCCGAAAAATGGGTGCCGGATGGTTACGCCGTGGTGCGCGTTGATTCACGCGGCGCGGGGCGTTCGCCCGGTTACCTGTGCCACAACGACGCGCGCGAGAACCAGGATTTTCACGACTGTATCGAGTGGGCCGCCATGCAGCCGTGGTGCAGCGGCAAGATAGGTCTGAACGGTATTTCGTATTACGGGGCGAATCAGTGGCGCGCCGCCGCCACACAGCCGCCGCATCTGGCCGCCATCTGCGTGTGGGAAGGCTGGGTGGACAACTACCGCGACTCCACGCATCACGGCGGCATCATCTGCGTGTTCCGGAAAAACTGGCAGGAGATGCAGGTCAAAACCGTGCAGCACGGCGTGGGCGAACACGGTAAACGCAGCCCGCTCACCGGCGAACTCGCTTGCGGGCCTGAAACGCTGACCGACGCGGAACTAATCAAAAATCGCGAAGACATGTGGGCGAATCTCATCAAGAACACGATGGACGGCCCGTACTACCGCGAGCGCAGCGGTGATTTGGCGAAAGTGACCGTACCCGTGCTTTCCGCCGCCAACTGGGGCGGACAGGGCCTGCATCCGCGCGGCAATTTTGAAGGTTTTATGTTCGCCGCATCGAAACACAAATGGCTGGAAGCGCACGGCGGCTCGCACTGGGCGCCGTTCTACACCGACTACGGCGTGGGCTTGCAGAAAAAATTCTTCGATTATTTTTTGCAGGGCAAGCAAAACGGCTGGGATCTACAGCCGAAAGTGCAATTGCAGATACGCTATCCGGGCGAAAAGTTTGTTTTGCGCCATGAAAACCAGTGGCCAATCGCGCGCACGCAATGGACAAATTTTTATCTTGACCCGGCCAACATGGGCTTGAATACCCCCTCGAATAATTCAATAAAAACAATTACTTATGACGCCATGAGCGATGGCATCACTTTCTCCACCCCACCGCTGGAGAGAGAAACCGAAATCACCGGCCCGTCGGCGCTGAAACTGTTTGTGTCGTCATCCACCCGCGACGCGGATTTGTTCGTGATTCTGCGCGTGTTCGACCCCGCCGGAAAAGAAGTGCTGTTTCAGGGCGCGCTCGATCCAAAGACACCCATCGCCCAAGGCTGGCTACGCGCCTCGCATCGCAAATTGGACAAAGCGCGTTCGCTGCCCTATCGCCCGTATCACACGCACGACGAAAAACAGCCACTCACGCCGGGCGCGATTTACGAACTTGATATTGAAATCTGGCCCACCTGTATTGTCGTGCCCAAGGGTTATCGCATTGCGCTAACGATCAAGGGTAAAGACTACGATCACGGTTTAAGTGCGGCATCGCTGTCGAACATGAAAAACCCCATGAACGGCTGCGGCCCCTTCATGCACGACGACCCGGTGGATCGCCCGCCGGACGTTTTCGGCGGGAAGGTGACGCTGCATTTTGGGCCGCAGCATGCGGCGGCGGTGTTGTTGCCGGTGATTCCTGCGAAGTAACCGCTGAATAACGGGCCAAGTATTTTCCAATCCAGGTATG
>DHVE01000091.1 GCA_002412495.1 Betaproteobacteria bacterium UBA5216 | reverse complement strand
CACGCTGGGCTCGCACAAGGCATCCAGTTCAAACGCATGCGCCGCGGCGCCGTTGCACAAACAGGCAAACGGCGCGCGCACCTTGATCGGCGTGCCCAGCACGTTCGATTCGCCCGGCGCGCTGTTGCGCTTCGCATACTCAATCACGGTTTGCGTCCACGGCATTTGCGCGCCCAGCACACACGCGGCCACGGTGTCGATCAGGCAATCCTTCGCGCGCTCGACGACCTCGGTCGGAATTTGTTCGTATTTGAGGCCGGCGGCGTAACCGGCAAGTGTCTGGCTGGCGGTGGTCATGGGGTTCCCCTGAATATCATGGATGGTTCGTTACGTATGTTAAAGTACGCTTCAATTTTACAAGATTTCCATGACCACTCTTCCCGCCTTACCATTAACGCCGCTCACCGCGCTGTCGCCGCTCGACGGCCGTTATCAATCCAGAGTCGCGCCGTTACGCGCGCTGTTCAGCGAATGGGCGTTGATCCGCTTTCGCGTGCAAGTCGAGATCGAGTGGCTGAAAGCCCTGGCCGCCGAACCCACGCTCGTCGAAGTGCCGCCGTTTTCCGCCGCCACGGTCGCCGCGCTCGACGCGCTGGTGGCCGGTTTTTCCGAGGCCGATGGCGAACGCGTCAAGGCCATCGAGGCCACCACCAATCACGATGTAAAAGCCGTCGAGTACTTTCTCAAGGAAAAACTCGCCGGCAACGCCGAAATCGAAAACGTTGCCGAGTTCATCCACTTCGCCTGCACCTCCGAAGACATCAATAATCTGTGCCATGCGCTGATGCTGAAGGGCGCGCGCGACACCGTGATGCTGCCGGCGCTGGATGGCGTCGTCACGCGGCTCACGGCGCACGCGCACAATCTCGCGGACATGCCCATGCTCGCGCACACGCACGGTCAGCCGGCGTCGCCGACCACGCTGGGCAAGGAGCTCGCCAATGTCGTGCATCGACTGCGGCGCGCCCGCGACAATATCGCCAAGGTGTCGTTGATGGGCAAGATCAACGGCGCCGTCGGCAATTACAACGCGCATGTCGTGGCCTACCCGGATGTGCAATGGGAAATCTTCGCGCGCAACTTCGTCGAGCATCTTGGGCTTACGTTCAACCCCTATACCATCCAGATCGAGCCGCATGATGCGATGGCGGAACTGTTCGACGCCTTCGCGCGTGTCAACACGATACTCATCGATCTGAATCGCGATATCTGGGGTTACATCTCGCTGGGCTATTTCAAGCAAAAAACCAAGGCCGGCGAGATCGGTTCATCCACCATGCCGCACAAGGTGAACCCAATCGATTTCGAAAACGCCGAAGGCAATCTCGGCCTTGCGAATGCCGTGCTGAGGCACCTCTCGGAGAAACTGCCGATCTCGCGCTGGCAGCGCGATCTCACCGACTCCACCGTGTTGCGCAACATGGGGGTCGCGCTGGGCTACACGTTACTCGCCTGCGATTCATGCCTCAAGGGGCTGAACAAACTCGAAGCCAATCCCGCACGGCTCGCGGAAGACCTCGACGCCAATTGGGAAGTACTGGCCGAGCCGATACAAACCGTGATGCGCCGCTATAACGTCAGCGGCGCATACGAACAATTAAAGGAACTGACCCGCGGCAAGGCCGGCATCAATCGCGATACCCTGGCCGTGTTCATTAACGGCCTTACCGGCATCCCCGACGCCGAGAAAAAGCGTCTGCTGGCGCTGACGCCGGCCAATTACATCGGCAAGGCGGCCGAGCTCGCGAAAAAAATCTGATGTCGGCGTTTAGCATGGATGTCTCCGCCGCCGATTTCGAGCAGGCGGTAATCGAGGCCTCGAAAACGGTGCCGGTGGTGGTCGATTTCTGGGCTGAATGGTGCGGGCCGTGCCGGGCGTTAAAGCCGGTGCTCGAAAAGCTCGCGGTTGAGTACGCCGGCAAGTTTCGCCTCGCAAAAATAAACTCCGACGAAAACCAGCCGCTCGCGCAGCGTTACGGCGTGCGCGGCATTCCCAACGTCAAGGCGTTTGTCGATGGCGAACTGGTGGATGAATTTTCCGGTGCGCTGCCGGAATCGCAGGTGCGCCAGTTTCTCGACAAACTGATTCCCTCGCCCGCCGAAAAATTGCGCCTGGAAACCCTGCGCGAATACGCCGAGCTTCAGGACGCGGAACGCGCGCTGCGCATGCTGGCGCACGCGTCCGAACTCGATCCCGCCAACGAGGCGGTGCGCCTCGACAGCGCACAACTGCTGATTACGCTGAACCGTCACGATGAGGCCGCGCAAGTACTGGCGTCGCTGTCGGAACTGACAAAGCTCGACGAGCGCGTGAAAACCCTGCAGGCTCGCATCGCGCTCTCGACAAGCGCCGGCGGCGGGGTCGATGCCGATGAATTAGCGGCGCGCATCGAGCACAATGCCGGCGATCTGGAGGCGCGATTGCAGCTCGCGCGCGTGCTGATAACGCGCCATCAATACGCGCCCGCCTGCGACCATTTGCTGGAAATCGTGCGCCGCGACCGCAAGTTCAACGACGACGCCGCGCGCAAGACGCTGTTGCAGCTGTTCAGCGTACTGGGCGACGATCCACTGGTGAGCGCGTATCGACGAAAACTCGCCAGCGCGTTAAATTAGTCGAAGCAACCTGTTGTTTTAATTAATTACTTTTTAGTGGCGCGCTGTTTCTTGACGTCACTCAGTTCAGCCCACAAGCGAAGTTCTTCGGGCACCGCCGGCGCCGCGTCGAGATAACCGATCTGGGCAAACGCGGCATGCGCAACAACAACCACAACACTCTGAAATACAGGTTCGCGCGGGCAACGGCTGCGACTATGCGGCTACGCGGCGCGCGATCCCAGACGGTGACGCACGAATTCTATGATGCCCGGCAAAATAGACAGCAGAATGATGCCGATAATCACCAGCGAGAGATTCTGCTTTACCCATGGAATATTGCCGAAGAAATAACCTGCATACACCAGCGAGCCGATCCACAACACCGCGCCGCCAAACGCGAACATCATGAAGCGCGGATACACCATGCGCCCGATGCCGGCGACAAACGGCGCGAAGGTGCGCACGATGGGCACAAAGCGCGCGATCACGATGGTTTTGCCGCCGTGCCGGTCGTAAAACCCCTGCGTGCGTTCGAGGTGCTTTGGGTTCAGCAACAACGAGCCTTCGCGTGAAAACACTTTAGGCCCGAAAAACCGCCCGATCCAGTAATTGGTGTTGTCGCCCATGAACGAGGCCGCCACCAGCAACATGAACAAGCTGTGCACGTACATGTTGCCGGTTGCCGCCAGCGCCCCGGCCACGAACAGCAGTGAATCGCCGGGCAGAAAAGGCGTGACCACCAGGCCGGTCTCGCAAAAAATAATCAGGAACAGGATCGCGTATATCCACGCGCCGTAGCTCTGGATCAGCACCTGAAGATGTTTATCGAGGTGCAGTACGAGATCGATAAAAGCGGCTATGAATTCCACGGATATTCCACGGCAGTGGTTACGCGGCGATCAGGCGGCGTCTTCGACGGCTTTCTTCTCGGCACGCGCCAGATCTTCACGCCGCAATCCCAGCCACATCAGCAGCGGGCTGCCGACCAGCACCGAGGAATAAATACCGAAGCAGATGCCGATGGTCAATGCCAGCGCGAAATAATGCAGCGTTTCGCCACCAAAAACCAACATGGAACACACCATCAATTGTGTGGAGAAGTGGGTAATGATGGTGCGCGACATGGTGGCGGTAATCGCGTTATCGATCACCTGCGGCACCGGCGTGTTGCGGAACTTGCGGTTGCGAAAATTCTCGCGCACCCGGTCCATCACCACCACCGATTCATTCACCGAGTAACCGAGGATCGCCAGCACCGCCGCCAGCACCGGCAATGAAAATTCCCACTGAAAAATGGAGAAAAAACCGAGAATAATCACCACGTCGTGCAGGTTGGCGATGATGGCCGATACGCCGAACTTCCATTCGAAGCGCAGCGCCAGGTATCCTACGATGCCCAGCGACACGAACAACAACGCCATCGCGCCGTTTTCGAGCAACTCCTTGCCGACTTGCGGGCCGACGAACTCGGTGCGCTTCAGCACGACACTTCCGTCGATCTGTTTGAGTTCACCCAGCACCTGTTCCGACAATTTTGCGCTCGTCACGCCCTGCTTGACCGGCAGGCGAATCAGCACATCCTGCGTGGAGCCAAAGTTCTGCACACTCGCCTCGGTAAAACCGAGTTTGGCCATGCCGTCGCGAATTTTGTTCAGGTCGGCCGGTTGACTGTAGTGAACCTCCATTACCGTGCCGCCGGTGAAATCCACGCCCAGATGCAATCCCTTGGTGGACAACGCAATGACCGCGATCACGAACGTGATTAACGAAATCACGTTGAAAATCAGCGCATGGCGCATGAACGGGATGTCTTTTTTGATTCTGAAAAATTCCATAATGATTTCCTCGGCCGTCGGGTTGCTTGCGCTTCCCGGCTACGCCTTGCCCTCCGTGGGTTTCCACACCTGACCGATGGACACGCTATCCAGTTTGCGCCGCGTGCCGTACCACAGATTCACCAGCGCGCGCGACAGCAACACGGCGCTGAACATCGAAGTCAGAATGCCCAGACAGTGCACCACCGCGAAACCCTTGACCGGCCCGGTGCCGAAAGCAAATAGCGCGATACCCGCGATCAACGTGGTGACGTTCGAATCCAGAATCGTGCCCCACGCGCGCTCATAACCCGCATAGATGGCCGCCTGCGGTGTATTGCCGGATCGCAATTCCTCGCGGATACGTTCGTTGATCAGCACGTTAGCGTCGATCGCCATACCCAGCGCCAGAGCAATCGCGGCAATGCCGGGCAGTGTCAGCGTCGCTTGCAGCATGGACAATAACGCTATTAAAAACAACAGGTTACAGGCAAGAGCGATAATCGAAAAAGTACCAAACAGCATGTAGTAGGCAATCATGAACACGGCAATCGCCGCGAAGCCGTACCACATCGACTGAAAACCGATCTTGATGTTTTCGGCGCCCAGTGACGGTCCCACCGTGCGCTCTTCAACAATTTCCATCGGCGCCGCCAGCGCACCTGCGCGCAACAGCAACGACAAATCCTTGGTCTCGCTGGTGGTCTTGAACCCGGTGATCTGAAAGCGCGCGCCGAGTTCGGATTGAATCACCGGCGCGGTCAACACCTCGGCCTTGCCTCGATCAAACAGCAAAATCGCCATGCGGCGCTTGACCGATTCACGCGTCACTTGCGTGACAATGCGCGCACCCTGGGCATCCACCGTGATGCTGACAATCGGACGATGATCGGTGGAATCAAATCCCGGTGATGCGTCGGTCAGACGTTCGCCAGTCAACACCACCTGTTTGCTCAGCAGCAACGGCTCCTTGCCACTGTCGCGCTGCGAGTAATGCAATTCCATGCCGAACGGCACGGAACCCTTCACCGCCTGCTCGATTTTTTGCGGATCATAGTTGCGTCCTGAAGGATCGCCGGCATGCGCCTCGACCATGCGGATTTCCAATGTGGCCGTGCGGCCGAGAATGTCCTTCGCGCGCGTGGTGTCCTGCACGCCGGGCAACTGCACCACCACGCGGTCGGCGCCCTGCTGCTGAATAATCGGCTCGGCCACGCCCAATTCGTTTACACGGTTACGCAGCGTGAGTATGTTTTGTTGCAACGCGTTTTCCTGCGTGCGCTTGATCGCCTCTTCCTTGAGCTTGCCGGTCACCTTGAACTCGCTGCCTTCGTCTTCCAGCTTCAGTTCGAGGTCCGCCATGTTTTTTTCGATTTCGGCGACACCCTTGTCGCGCGCGGCCTTATCGCGAAAGCGCACGATGACCGCGTCCTTGTCGCGCGACACGCCGGCATACTGAATGCGTTTGTCACGCAGACTAGTGCGAATATCGTTGACCGTGGTGTCAATTTTTTTGTTGAGCGCGGCCTTCATGTCCACCTGCAACAGAAAATGCACGCCACCGCGCAAATCAAGCCCCAGGTACATCGGCAGCGCGCCTATCGAGGCAAGCCACTCCGGACTGCGCGACAACAGGTTGAACGCAACCACGTAATCTTCGCCCAGCTGCGATTGCAGCAGTTCCTTCGCCTTGAGTTGGGTATCGGTGTTGCCGAAACGCGCCTTGACGCTGGTAGGATCCTGCAACAGGCCTTCCGGCTTGATGCCGCCCTTGGTGAGAATTTCCTCGACGCGCCCCAACATCGCGGAATCGATTTTCATCGTGGGCTTCAACGGCGACACCTGCACGGCGGGCGATTCACCATAAAAATTCGGCACCGTATACAGGAAACCGAGCGCGAGCACGGCAAGAATCAGGAGGTACTTCCAGAGCGGGTAGCGATTCATTTTTTCGTGAGGCGTGAGGAGATGGGGCGTGAGGCGTGGCGCGTTGGGCTTGCGCAATACCGCACCTCGCCCCTCACGCCCGCCACCTTACGTAATATTCTTGATCGTACCCTTGGGCAACACCACTTGTATCGCCGAGCGCTGCAACACCATTTCAACGCCTTGTGTCACTTCAAGCGTGACGTAGTTTTCGTTGATCTTGGTGACGCGGCCGAGAATACCGCCGCCGCTGATGACCTCATCGCCTTTTTGCAGCGCCTCGATCATGGCCTTGTGTTCCTTCGCGCGCTTCATTTGCGGCCGGATCATCATGAAATACAACACACCGAACATCAATACGATGAGCACCATGCTTTCGATGCCACCGCCTTGCGGAGAGCCGCTGGATTGGGCCCACGCCTGACTGATAAACATAACTGACTCTCTCCCCGTAAACCGGTTTTAGCTGTTTTGCCTGATTGGAACTGATTGCGCCTGATTCGATAAGCTGGTGACGCCCGCCCGGCTATTCAAGGCCGACGCACGAAACCCTTGTATTTTAACCCATTTCCTCATTTCCCATCTCACCATTCGGGCTAAAACCGGCAGCGAACGAGGTCAGCGTACCGGCGGCAATCGCCACGCGCAGCCCGCGCATCAATTGCTGGTAAAAATGCAGGTTATGCAGGGTATTCAACTGCGCGCCAAGGATTTCATTGATTTTTTGCAGGTGGTGCAGATAGGCGCGCGTGAAATGGGTGCAGGTGTAGCACGTGCAGTGCGGATCGAGCGGGCGCAAATCGTTGCGGTATTGCGCGTTACGCAACTTGATCACGCCTTCGCTGGTGAATAACCACCCGTTACGCGCGTTGCGCGTGGGCATCACGCAATCGAACATATCGATACCCGCCATTACCGCGTTAACAATGTCGGACGGCGTGCCGACCCCCATGAGATAGCGCGGTTTATCGGCGGGCAGACGCGGCGCGGTGTGATTGAGGATGCGCAGCATGTCTTCCTTGGGCTCGCCCACTGACAGGCCGCCGATGGCGTAGCCGTCAAAGCCGATGCCCTGCAGAACCGCCAACGACGCGTCGCGCAGCGGCTCGAACATGCCGCCCTGCACGATGCCAAACAACGCATTGGGATTGCCCGCGTCCGCATGCGCCGCCTTCGAACGGGCCGCCCAGCGCAGCGACAACTCCATCGATGCGCGCGCTTCACTTTCGGTGGCCGGGTGCGGCGTGCATTCGTCGAACACCATCACGATATCCGAGTTGAGCACGCGCTGAATGCGCATCGATTCCTCGGGCGACAAAAAGCAGGCATCGCCATTTACCGGCGACTGGAACTTGACGCCTTCCTCGGTAATCTTGCGCAGCGCGCCTAGGCTAAACACCTGAAAGCCGCCAGAATCGGTGAGTATCGGACCATCCCATCCCATGAAGCGGTGCAGGCCGCCGTGCGCCGCGATCACCGCCAGACCGGGACGCAACCAGAGATGAAAAGTATTGCCAAGCACGATTTGCGCGCCAATCTCGCGCAATTCGGTGGGTTTCATCGCCTTCACCGTGCCATAGGTACCCACCGGCATGAAGGCCGGCGTATCGATGTCGCCATGCGCGGTGCGCAGCACGCCGCGCCGCGCACGCCCATCCGTGTGTGTGAGCTGAAATTCCATGGGTGTTATTTCACTTCGGTGGCGTGGGGCGCGCGCCCTGCCGGTAATCCAGCTGCTTTTCGATCAGCATGGCGTCGCCATAGCTGAAAAAACGGTAACGTTGCGCAATGGCGTGTTGATAGGCATGGCGCACATTATCCATGCCCGCGAACGCCGACACCAGCATCAGCAAGGTCGATTTCGGCAAATGGAAATTGGTCAGCAAACGGTCCACCACCCTGAATCGGTAACCTGGCGTGATAAAGAGGCGCGTGTCGCCCGTGCCCACCTTGATCTCGCCGTCCGCGGCGGCGGACTCCAGGGCGCGCAGGCTCGTCGTGCCCACGGCCAACACGCGCGACCCGCGCGCGCGCGCCGCGGCTATGGCGTCTATCGTGGCTTGCGGCACGTCATACCACTCGCTGTGCATGTTGTGCTCACGTAAATCCGCCACGCGCACCGGCTGAAACGTGCCCGCGCCGACATGCAGCGTGATCTGCGCGAGCACCGCGCCCCGCGCCTTAAGCGCGTCCAGCATTGCCGCGTCAAAATGCAGCCCCGCCGTGGGAGCCGCCACCGCGCCCGGCGTGCGCGCATAAACCGTCTGGTAGCGCGCTTCATCCACCCCATCGGCGGCATGCGTGATGTACGGCGGTAGCGGCACGGCGCCGTGGCGGTCGAGCAACGCAAAAATATCGCCGCAGTCTTCAAAGCGCAATTCAAAGAATTCGCCCTGGCGGCCCAGCACCGTTGCCACCACACCACCCGCCAGCATCAGCCGACCGCCGGCGCGCGGCGACTTGCTCGCGCGCACCTGTGCCAGCGCCCGATCCGCCGCAAGCACGCGCTCCACCAGCACTTCGATTTTTCCGCCGCTTTCCTTGGCGCCGGCAAGCCGCGCCTTGATTACGCGCGTATCGTTGAACACCAGCACATCACCGGGCGCCACCTGTTCGGGAAACTGCTGAAAATACCCATCTGAAAGCGCGCCCGTATTGCCGTCCAGCCCAAGCAGACGGCTGGCGCCGCGCGTGGCCGGCGGCGACTGCGCAATCAGCTCGGGCGGCAGTTCAAAATCAAAGTCTTGCAGAAACATCGCGTGGATTATACGCGGCGGAAATATTACAATCCGCGCGGATTACAGGACGCACAGTTCGCACATTGGCGCTTACGGCGCTATAATCGCGGCCTCCAGTTGGCTTCCCCTGCCGGGATGGCGGAATTGGTAGACGCACGGGACTCAAAATCCCGCGCTGGCAACAGCGTGCCGGTTCGATTCCGGCTCCCGGCACCACACCCTGCAAGTCAAGGCAAACCGCATCGACCGGGTTGCCGCGCATAAACAGGAGAAAACCCATGATCCACGTTATCGCCATCATCACTGCCAAGCCCGGCCTGCGGGAAAAAGTACTGGAAATCGCCCGGGCCAATATTGCCGCCGTGCGCGCGGAAGACGGCTGCATCGAGTACAACCTTGCCACCGACGCCGAGGGACTGGGAAGCTTTCAGACCCAATTTGGCGCGGATACGTTTGTCTTCATCGAAAAATGGCGCGACACGGCCGCGCTCAAGGCGCACGCTGCGGCGCCACACATGGCCGCTTATGGCGCCAAGGTGAAAGACATGCTGGCGGGCCGCGTGATTCACGTGCTATCGCCCGCGGCGTAAACCCGCCGCGCGGACCGTTACGCTGGCGCCGCGCCGGATACCACGACTTCATCCCCCTCGACCACGAATCGATGGTCGAAGTCTTCCGACGCCCAATTCATGAATCGTACCGCGTCGTCAAATCGCGCATCGCCTTTTTTCAGCACCTCGGGGCGTAACTGCTTGTCGATCAGTACCGGCAGAAATGAGGTTTTTTGCACCCCAGCTTTGGTAATTACCGCCTTGGCGATGAGGCTGCGCTTGCCGTCTTCGCCGTACGCGAGGTGCGGATAGTCAGGATCGAGCTTCACGCCGTATTTCTTTTCAAACGCGACGGCCGCCGCCGGCGTTTTTGACGTGGAAGACATCATGAAGTTGCTCAGACTGTAAAAGCAGGTCTTGCCGCCGTGCACGCCGATGGCTTTGGGCGCATGCGCGTGATGCCCCAGGATCATATCCGCGCCGGCGGCAAAAGCCGCCTTGGCCGCGGTGGTTTGATAATCCGCGATCAGCCGCGGCACAAAATGGATGCCCCAATGCAGTGACACAATCACCGCGTCGGCTGTTGCCTTGGCCGCGGCGATGTCGCTCACCATGTCGGCGAGATCTTCTTCATACGGAATAGTCACCACTTTCGGTGGCACGCCTGCCTGGTAATCCACCGACCGGTAGTACGTGTGCGCGCGCAGCGGCGCGATGCCAGGCTTATTCGGTCCGGCGGCATAGCCTTCATTCAGTATTGAGCAATATGCAAGAAACGCAACGCGAATGCCCTTCTTCTCGATGATCGCCGGACGCCGCGCCTCGGCGAGATTGCGCCCGCCGCCGGCGGTCTTGATGCCCTTGCTTTCCATCAACGCAATCGTATCGAGCAGCGCATCCTCGCCC
Organism: Betaproteobacteria bacterium UBA5216; assembly: GCA_002412495.1. GTDB lineage: Bacteria > Pseudomonadota > Gammaproteobacteria > Burkholderiales > SG8-41 > UBA5216. Next base: position 3,745 of record DHVE01000091.1, on the reverse strand, counting down.
CAATCCATCGCGTGATTGCTCGCCACCGACACCACGTCGAACCCGCAGTCGGTAAACACCGACGCCAACGGCGGCTTGACCCGGCTGTGGCCGCCCGCCGAATGCACCTGCAGTGCGCCGCGCTCGGAGTACACGCGCTCGCATTGCGCGAAGCGAATGTCGGCCGATGCCAGCACGGGACGAGCCAAGGCGCTGTAAGCCTCCATCGGCTCGTGAATCGGCCCCACATCGCCTACGCCCAATAACACCAGGGAATTGCTGTTTACGCTCATGTAATGGCTCCTTATGCCCATAACCGGCAGATCGCGGCCGGCAAAATTGATCTATCCCACTCTACTCCATCAGAACTCTGGACGAATACCCGCATCTCTTATCACTTTGCCCATATGCGCCATATCGGATTTGATCGTTGCCGCAAGCTGTTCCGGCGTGCTCGCTACTGGCTCCATGCCCGCCCGGAAAAGCCGCTCCTTAACTTCCGACTTGGACAGTACCTCCACCATTTCGCGATTGAGCAGCCCAACCAATGCGCGCGGCATGCGTGCCGGGCCGAATATGCCATACGTGGACGACGATTCATAACCCGGCAAACCCGCGGCGGCCATGGTGGGCAAACCCGGCGCAAGACTGGTGGGTTCGCTGCTGGCGACCGCCAGCGCACGCAATCTGCCGGATTTCACATGCACCGTGACGGCAGCGGCATTCGCAAACATGAGTTGAATCTCGCCGCTGATCAGCGCGTTGATGGCCGGGCCATTACCTTTGTACGACACCCGCACGATATTGACACCCGTCATCGATTTGAATAATTCCGCGCCCAGATGCGTGGGCGTGCCCGTCGAGCTGGAGCCGTAGTTCAGTTCGCCGGGTTTGGCCTTCGCCGCGGCAATTAATTCCTTGACCGAACTCACGGGAACCGACGCGTTCACCACCAGAATATTGGGGGAGTTGGTCGCCATAATGAGCGGCGAAAAGTCCTTCACCGGATCGTATGGCATGTTGGCGTGCAAAAATGGCTGCAACCAAAAAGCGCTGCCATTCAGAAACATCGTGTAACCGTCCGGCGCGGCGCGGGCCACGATTTCACCAATGACCAAACCGCTGGGCCGGTTGTCCACCACCACCTGCATGCCGAAACTCGTGGCCAAACCTTGCGCGATCAATCGCGCGGCAAAATCCGTGCCCCCACCCGCGGCGGACGTCAACAGGCGTATGGGCTTTTGCGGAAATTTCTGCGCGAACGCGGGACCCGCGGCGCCTGCCATGACCATGGCCCAAGCCATGCTGAGCATAAAAAACAGTAACCTCATTTCTCCCTCGGTGATTGCGCATAGTGCGCCGCGCTCTGTCCGGCGATGCGCCCGAACACGGCGCCGTTGGTCAACCCCGTGCCGCCCGGATAATTAAAATAGAAAATCCCCCCCACCAGTTCACCGGCGGCAAACAACCCCGGAATGGTCTGCTCTTCCATGTCGATCACCTCCGCGTGGGTATTGATTTTCAGACCGCCAAACGTGAACGTGATGCCGCAGGTCACCGCATAGGCCTCGAATGGCCCCTCGCTGATGGTCTGCGCCCAGTTGGACTTGGGCATTTCCAAACCCACGGTGCCGCGGCCGTCCTTGATGCTGGCGTCGAAGGGAACATCCTTTTTCACCGCGTTATTGAACTGCTCGATAGTCTTGAGAAAGGCTTCTTTATTAACGCCCTCCAGTTTGGCGGCAAGTTCCGGCAGTGTCTCGGCGCGTACCTTGGTTACTTTCTTAATGCGGTACGTGTCGCGCAGCAAATGCAGCACCTTTGAATCAAATATCTGCCAGGCGAATTGCCCGGTCTGCGCCAGAATAACCTTGCCGTATTTGGCGTAGGTGAAGTTGCGAAAATCCGCGCCCTCATCGAGAAAACGCTTGCCTTCGGCGTTGACCATCACGCCATAGTTGTAGCTGTGTTTTCCAAAACCGTCACCGACTTGAAGATCACCGTAGGGCGGCGCGTTCAAATCCCAGCCCACCGCGTGCGCCGACGACCAATTGCCGTACGGCTGCGCGCCGATCTCCAAGGCCATGCGCAGGCCGTCGCCGGTATTAAAACGTGTGCCGCGCACCTTGGCCATCTCCCAGCCAAATCCGAGGTACTTCGCACGCCATTCCGCGTTGGCCTGAAAACCGCCGCACGCCAGCACCACGGCGGCCGATTTCAGCTCCGTGGTCTTTCCCTGAATCCTGACAACCACGCCGCGCACGCCGGCATCATCGTGCAGCAATTTCTTAACCGCCGCCTGGTAGTAAACATCGATGCCGGCACGTGCGGCCGCGGCGTAGAGCGCATTAACCAATCCCAGCCCCGCCCCCGCCGCGCCCAGCGTGGAACCATTGGAAAACTTGAACTTGCCGTTGACGTTGGGCGCATGCCGGCCATACAACGGCACGAAGCGTATGCCCTGCCCGGCCATCCAGCGCACCGCTTGCTGGCTGTTTTTGATCAGCACTTCCGACAGATCGGGGTCCGTGCGAAATTGCGTGATCTTGTAGAGGTCGTCAAAAAAACGCGATTCGGGATACGTCCCGAAATCGGTGTTGGCGATTTCCTCCTGGCTTAGGTCGGGCACGATGTCATGGATCACCTGCGCGTTATCGAAGGCAAAGCGCATGCTCCCGCCGGTGTAGCTGCTGTTGCCGCCGCGCTCTGCCTCGGGCGCGCGTTCCAGCACGGCCACGCGCGCGCCACCCTCGCGCGCCGACAGGGCCGCACACAATGCCGCGTTGCCGCCGCCCACCACGATCACATCATACGGTGCCATTTCATTCATCTATCGCGACTCCATCATGGCTTAGTGCAAGATCAACAGCTGCGCCAATCTTGACAAGGCCGGCTGTTTTTCAAGGTTCAATACGGCATCGCGAAGTTCCGCCACTTGCGCCAGCGGCAAAACACGCGACGCGAGTTTTTCAAATTTCGCCACCACCTCCGCCTCGGTGGCAAATTGTTTGGCGCTGCCCCGCGCGGCGTACGCCGTCTCCTGCAACTGGGTTCCATCCTTCAAACGCACTTGCACCAACACTTCGTAACGCGATGCCCGCCCCTTCGCCGTGATCGCGGGTTCTTCGATTACGTCTACCTTTCCGGCCAGCGCCATGCGTCTTGGATCGTTAACTGCGGCCGCGTTGAATTGCTCGATGAACACATCACCTTCCAAAAGCAACGTGGCCATGCAAAACGGCAGGTTCATCTGCGCCGAAGTCAGTCCGCGCGGTTCGTATTTCCAACCCACGTGCGTCACCACACCGTGGCAGGCATGCACCGTGATTTTTTCCACCGCGTCCGCGTCGAACGGCCTGCGCGAGCGTATTTGCGACAGTGCATCCAGCGCGGTGTGGGTACTGGCGGCGCTGGCGTAAAATTTCAGTGAGGTGCGCAAGGTTTCGAAATCCTGCCCCAGCCCCTGCGTCAACGCATCGCGGTTAAACCGCTCGCCGGAGCCTGCGCTGGTGCCGGAATAGGTGGTGCAAAAACCGCCATATTCGCTTTCAAACAGCGTGACGATGCCGGTGTAATCCGCCTCCGCCAGAAAGGCCGCGTAAACCCCGCTTTGCGCACCGCGCCCGGCATGCATGCGCTTGACCATCGAGCCGTACTGCGCCGCCATCAGGCCCGCCGCCTGCGTGCCGGCAATGCCCAGCGCGTGCAAGGTTTTTCCCGGCGACAACTGCAATGCGACCGCAGCCGCCGCCACGCCGGAAAACAC